>DASUXA010000017.1:0-138216 GCA_036378155.1 Micromonosporaceae bacterium
CCGAACGCGATCATCGTCACGCCCGCCATCTGGAGGATGACGTTCACGAAGTTGGACGCCGTGAAGAAGTTCGTCGCGGTGAAGCTGAAGTACGCCACGATGAGGACCTCACCGACGACGACCGGCAGGACGCCTAGGTTCCCCGACTTGACGTTGCCGAGCGCGCGCTGCCAGACGGTTTGGTTCTCCTCCGCGTCCCCCTCCGGCAACCCGATGCCCGGCGCGACGATCTCGGCGTCTGTGCTCACGAGACGGTCTCCGGCGCGGGCTCCGCGATACCCGCGACCTTCGTCGGGATCCCGGCGGTGATCGCGTGGACGACCTCCTGCTGCGTCGTCTTGGCGCGCTCATAGACGCCGACGTTGCGCCCGAGGCGGAGGACGGTGATTCGCGTCGCCGTCTCGAAGATGTCGTGCAGGTTGTGCGAGATGAGGACGACTGCGAGCCCCTGGTCGGCCAAGCGCCTGACGAGCTCGAGCACCTGCTCGGTCTGCGCGACGCCGAGCGCGGCGGTCGGCTCGTCGAGGATGACGAGCCTCGAGTTCCACATCACCGCCCGCGCAACCGCCACGGACTGGCGCTGCCCGCCCGAGAGGGTCGCCACGGCCTGCCGGATCGACTTGATCGTGGTCACCCGCAGACCCTTGAGCGTCTCGGAGGATTTCTGCTCCATGACCGGTTCCTTGAGCCGGAAGAGGATGTCGCGCACCTCGCGGCCGAGAAACATGTTCTGGACGACGTCGAGGTTGTCGCAGAGCGCGAGATCCTGGTACACGATCTCCACGCCCAGCGCGCTGGCGTCGCGGGGCCCGTGTACGTGGACCGGGACGCCGTCGAAGTAGTACTCGCCGGCATCGATGGGGTAGATCCCGCCGATGCACTTGACGAGGGTGGACTTGCCGGCGCCGTTGTCGCCGACCAGCGCGGTCACCTGTCCCGGGTACACCGAGAAGTCGACGTCGCGCAGCACCTGTACGGGGCCGAAGCTCTTGTTGATCCGGCGCAGTTCCAGCAGGGGGGACCCGGTCACGCTGCTCCTTCGGGCGATCGTGGCGAGGTCCCGGCGTCACGTGCCGTGACGCCGGGACCTGCCGGTACCGACTAGCTGATGCCGGCCGCGGCGCACTTGGCGGCGTAGTCACCGGAGCAGAGTTCGTCCTTGGTGACGTAGCCGTCGGCCACCACGTCCTTGACGTTGTCCTTGTAGATCGCCTTCGGGGTGAGCAGGACGGCGGGGACGTCGCGCTTGCCCTCGGGGTCGGTCACCTTCTGGTCGACCGTCTTCTTCTCGCCCTTCGCCAGCGAGATGGCGAGCTGGGCGGCGGCGTCGGCTTCCTGCTTGACCGCCTTGTACACGGTCATGCACTGGTCACCGTTGAGGATGTTCTGCAGTCCCTGCACCGTGGCGTCCTGCCCGGTGACCGGCACCTTGCCGTTGAGACCGTTCTTCTTCAGGATGCTGATCGCCGCGTTGCCGAGGCCGTCGTTGGCGGCGAGCACACCGGCGATCTTCGGGTTCTTGGTCAGCATCTGTTCGAAGATGGTGCCGGCCTTGGTGTTGTCCCAGTCGGGTACCCACTCGTCCGGTCCCTTGACGAACTCACCGGAGTCGTACTTCGGCTTCAGCACCGAGTCGTAGCCGTTCTTGAACAGGGTCGCGTTGTTGTCGGTGGGACCGCCGTTCAGTTCGGCGACGACCGGCTTCTGTACGCCCTTGTCGGCGAGGCACTTGACCAGGCCCTCGCCCTGCAGCTTGCCGACTTCGACGTTGTCGAAGCTGACGTAGTACGACGCGCTGCCGCCGAGGGTCAGCCGGTCGTAGTCGATCGTCGCGACGCCCTGCGACTTCGCCTTGTCCAGCACCGCCTTGCCGGTACCGCTGTCCAGGTTGACGATCATCAGGACGGTGACCCCGTTGGTGATCATCTGGTCGGCGATGGTCTGGAACTGGTTCTTGTCGCCCTCGGCGTTCTGGATGTCGTAGTCGACGCCGGCCGCCTTGAACGCCTCGGTGAGGTACTTGCGGTCGGCGGTCTCCCAGCGGGCGGACGTCTTGCTGTCCGGAAGGATCACGCCGATCTTCGGTTTCTTGGCGGCACCTGCGTTGTCGTTCGACTTGCCGCCACAGCCGCTCAAGCCGCCGACGGCCACGAGGCCGACCGCGGTGAGCGTGAGGAGCCCTTTGCGCATGCTCGGGTCCTTTCGGGGGAAGGGTGCCGCGGGAGCGGCGGTGATTGTTGTGCCCGGCAACGTATTCCGGGGAAAGCCCGCGCACAAGAGGAAGTTTGTTGTGGCCGGTAACAATTCCGCAACGTACCGCGCGGTCACGGTCGCTCGCGGTAACCACGGGTCGTCGCTCCGAATCGGGGCGGCAACCGACGCGACCCCCGGTTTTGGCACTCTCCTTGACGGAGTGCTAGGCGTCGGCATAGCCTTCGGTTAGCACTCTCGGACTGAGGGTGCCAAGCCCGGCGGTGCCGGCACCCGCGACGACGGAGCCGCCAGGTGGCATGAGGCAGCAGATCAAGTACCCCAGGAGGGTATGCCCGTGACTACCGCGACGAAGGTTGCGATCAAGCCGCTCGAGGACCGGATCGTCGTCCAGGCCAACGAGGCTGAGACGACCACGGCGTCGGGGATCGTCATTCCCGACACCGCGAAGGAGAAGCCCCAGGAGGGCACGGTGATCGCCGTCGGTCCGGGCCGCTTCGATGACAAGGGCAACCGCATCCCGGTCGACGTGAAGGTCGGCGACACGGTCATCTTCTCGAAGTACGGCGGCACCGAGGTGAAGTACGCCGGCGAGGAGTACCTGGTGCTCTCCGCGCGCGACGTGCTCGCGGTCATCGAAAAGTGACCAACTGACAGTGCGACCGCCCTGGCTCGGCCCGTGCCGACCAGGGCGGTCGTGTGGAGGAGACGTACATGGCGAAGATCCTGAGCTTCTCCGACGACGCCCGGCACCTGCTCGAGCACGGGGTGAACAGCCTGGCCGACACGGTCAAGGTGACCCTGGGACCGAAGGGCCGCAACGTCGTCCTCGACAAGAAGTTCGGCGTACCCACGATCACCAACGACGGCGTGACCATCGCCAAGGAGATCGAGCTTTCCAACCCGTATGAGAACCTCGGCGCGCAGTTGGTCAAGGAGGTAGCCACCAAGACCAACGACGTCGCCGGTGACGGAACCACCACCGCGACCGTGCTCGCGCAGGCGATGGTCCGCGAGGGCCTGCGCAACGTCGCCGCCGGCGCCAACCCGACCGCGCTCAAGCGCGGCATCGACGCCGCAGTCGCCGCCGTCAACGAGGCGCTGCTGGACAAGGCCGCCGAGGTCGCGAGCAAGCAGGACGTGGCCCAGGTCGCGACGATCTCGGCCCAGGACGCCTCGGTCGGCGACCTGATCTCGGAGGCGATGGACAAGGTCGGCCGGGACGGTGTGATCACGGTCGAGGAAGGCTCGACCCTGGCCACCGAACTCGAGGTCACCGAGGGGATGCAGTTCGACAAGGGCTTCATCTCCCCGCAGTTCGTCACCGACGCGCAGGAGCAGGAAGCCGTCCTCGACGACCCGTACGTGCTGGTCACCACGCAGAAGATCAGCGCCATCGAGGAGCTGCTCCCGCTGCTGGAGAAGATCGTCGAGGCGAACAAGCCGCTGCTGATCATCGCCGAGGACGTCGAGGGGCAGGCGCTGTCCACCCTCGTCGTCAACGCGATCCGCAAGACGCTGCGGGTCTGCGCCGTCAAGGCGCCCGCGTTCGGTGACCGGCGCAAGGCGATCCTGCAGGACATCTCGATCCTGACCGGTGCCGACCTGATCGCCCCCGAGCTCGGGTACAAGCTCGACAGCATCGGTCTGGAGCAGCTCGGTCGGGCGCGGCGCGTGGTGGTCGCCAAGGACACCACCACGATCGTCGACGGCGGCGGGGACCAGACCGAGGTCGACGCGCGGATCGAGCAGATCCGCAAGGAGATCGAGGCGTCCGACTCCGACTGGGACCGGGAGAAGCTGTCCGAGCGGCTCGCGAAGCTGTCCGGCGGCGTCGCGGTGATCAAGGTCGGTGCCGCGACCGAGGTCGAGATGAAGGAGAAGAAGCACCGCATCGAGGACGCCATCGCGGCGACCAGGGCAGCGGTGGAGGAGGGCGTCGTACCGGGTGGCGGCGCGGCGCTCGTCCAGGCGCTGTCCGCGCTCGACGGCGACCTCGGGCGTACCGGCGACGAGGCGGTCGGCGTCTCGATCGTGCGCAAGGCGCTGGTCGAGCCGCTGCGCTGGATCGCGCAGAACGCCGGCCACGACGGATACGTGGTGGTCGACCGGGTGCGCGAGGCGAGCTGGGGCGAGGGCCTCAACGCCGCCACCGGCGAGTACGTCGACCTGCTCAAGGCCGGCATCATCGACCCGGTGAAGGTGACCCGGAACGCGGTCGCCAACGCGGCGTCCATCGCCGGGCTGCTGCTCACCACCGAGACCCTGGTCGTGGACAAGCCCAAGGCGCCGGAGCCGGCGGCGAACGGGCACGGGCACAGCCACGGTCACGGGCACAGCCACCAGCACGGTCCCGGCTTCTGACCGGTACTCACACACTGAACGGGCGTGCGGTCACCGCACGCCCGTTCAGTCGTTCGCGAGCTGTTTCTCGCCGGTTCACCCGTTCCCGTCGCCCGCTGGACGGTCGCAGTCGACGACGGTGGCGCCGCCCGAACCGGGCGGCGCCACCGGGTGGCTCATGATCACCGTTACCGTTGACTGACTGCCTCCTGGCGCTGGCTCGGTACCGACGTCGCGCTGCGGCTGAGCCGCATTTCCAGGGCGTTCACGTCGACCCGGTGGCGGTACCGGTCGGCGGTGTCCTCCCACCCGATCGCGAGCAGCCGCAGCCGTTCCGACTCGGTGAACCCACCCCAGACGCCGTACGGCTCGCGGGTGACCAGCGCCTGCGCGGCGCACTCCGAGCGGACCGGGCACCGGCGGCACAGGGACTTGGCGAGCGCCTCGCGACGGTCCCGGGATGAGCCGCGTTCGCCGTCAGGGTGGAAGAACTGGGCACTGTCCCGGCCTCGGCACAGCCCCTTCAGCTGCCACTCCCAGATATCGGCAATAGGCCCGGGCAGCCGTCGTACGTTCGCCATCGCGCACCTTCCTCGCGGTCAGTCGGTGACCTCGGGCCGGTACTTACCCGTACGCGTGACGTTCTAAGCATCGTCTTCGCCACATCATCGCGAGTTGTGTCAACTATCTGCCCGATTGTTCTGTCGAAAATCCCCATGACCGGGATGGTTTCGTGATCCCCTTTTGGTAGAGAGGGGAAGAACAGTGCGAAACGTGCTCGCTTGTGTCCGAACGTCGCTTGCCACCCAGGCGATCACCGCCTGCGCCCACCAGCTTGGCATCGCCTCGGCTGTCCGTGCCGTGACGACCTCGGCGGACGCGCTGGCCCGCCTCGCCGAGCAGCCGGCCGACGTGATCCTCGCCGACGTCGCGGTGACCCGACCGGATACGCCCGGGTTCACCCGCCGCGCGCTCGCCGCCTCGCCCGGCGCGCTCGTGGTGCTGTTCGGCGCTGAGGATCCGCAGGCGGCGATGGCGGCGGTGGCAGCCGGCGCGCGTGGCGTGATCCGGGGGTCCGACCTGGTCACCGCGGTGACGAAGACGCTGCTGCTGGTCGCGTCCGAACAGTTGGGCGATGCTCCTGCGGCGTCGGGTTCGCCCGGCGGAGCCGGGTGCGGCACGGCGACGGCGGTCCAGGCGGCTACGGTCGTCCCGTTGCAGCGGGTCGACCGGATACCGGTGACGGTGACCGAACGCGGTCGGCGCAGCGGACTCACCGAGCGGGAGCTTCAGGTGCTGCGCGGCATGGCGGACGGCAAGAGCAACGCGGAGATCGGTCGCGACCTGTACGTGAGCGAGGACACTGTGAAGACTCACGCCCGGCGGCTGTTCCGCAAGCTGGGCGCGCGCGACCGGGCACACGCGGTGGCGTCCGCGTTCCGCGCCGGGCTGGTGTCCTGACCTGGGCGCGGCTACGGCGTCCGGCGCCGCCCGCGACCGGGTCGCCTACTCGTCGGTCGCCTCGGCCAGCGTGTCGTGCACGCCGTCGGCGTAGCCCCGCGCGTACTCCCAGGTCACGTAGTGGTCCGGGTCGGGGTCGTAAGCGGGTTCGTGGACCCGGGGGCGTCCCGACTCCAGCAGGTGGCGCAGGTTGCCACGGAGCAGGTCCCAGTCGAAGTAGTGCGGCTCGCGGCAGTCCTCGCAGTCGACGACCAGCCCACGGATCCCGGTCGGCGCGAGCAGGGCCTGGTAGATCTCCAGGTCGGCGAGGTCCTCCAGGACGTCCTCCCGCTCGGCATCCGTCAGCTCGCCGCCGACCTCGTCGTCGGCGTCGTCGAGTTCGCTCAGGTCGGCGGCCGGGTCGGCGGGGTCGCCCGCGAACGGATCGATGGGCTCGTCGTGCACGACTCCACCGTATCCCCGCCGTGCCCGCCTGTCGCCCGCCCCCGACGAACCTGTCGACAGGGGGCGGGAGAGCGGCGTCACGCTGCCCCACTACCCTCGGTGTTGATCAATTCCATGGGTACCATGGGTGCCACGCGCTGCCGAGGGGACCTGCCGTGGATCATCTGCCCGTTGCCGACCACCGGATCGCCACCGCCGAGCACCCGTTGCCGCTCGGCCTGACCTTCGACGACGTGCTGCTGCTCCCCGCCGAATCGGACGTGGTGCCCAGCGCCGTCGACACGACGACCCGACTGACCCGGCGGGTCAGCCTGCGCATCCCGCTGGTGTCCAGCGCGATGGACACGGTGACCGAGGCGCGCATGGCGATCGCCATGGCGCGGCAGGGCGGCATCGGCGTGCTGCACCGCAATCTGTCGATCGAGGACCAGGCGGTACAGGTCGATCTGGTCAAGCGTTCCGAAGCCGGCATGATCACCAACCCGGTGACCTGCTCGCCGAACGACACGCTGCGTGACGTCGACAATCTGTGCGCGAAGTACCGCATCTCCGGTGCCCCGGTCGTCGACGAGGGTGGATACCTGGTGGGCATCGTCACCAACCGCGACATGCGCTGGTTGGCGGACAAGAACACCCTGGTCCGCGACGTGATGACCAAGATGCCGCTGGTCACCGCCCCGGTCGGGGTGAGCAAGACGGACGCGCTCGACCTGCTGCGTCGGCACAAGATCGAGAAGCTGCCGCTGGTCGACGACGCCGGACGGCTGCGCGGACTGATCACCGTCAAGGACTTCGCCAAGAGCGAACAGTTCCCGCACGCCACCAAGGACGACGCCGGTCGACTGCGGGTCGCCGCCGCGATCGGCGTGGGCGACGACGCGTACAAGCGTGCCCGCACCCTGGTCGACGCGGGCGTGGACGTGCTCATGGTGGACACCGCGCACGGTCACAACCGGCAGGTGCTCGACATGGTCGCGCGGCTGAAGCGGGACACCGACGTCGACGTGGTGGGCGGCAACATCGCCACGTACGCCGGGGCCAAGGCGCTGGTGGAGGCGGGCGCGGACGCGGTGAAGGTGGGCGTGGGACCGGGCTCGATCTGTACCACCCGGGTGGTCGCCGGGGTGGGGGTACCGCAGATCACCGCGATCATGGAGGCGGCTCGGGCGTGCCGACCCGCCGGCGTACCGGTGATCGGCGACGGCGGCATGCAGTACTCCGGCGACATCGCCAAGGCGATCGTGGCGGGCGCCGAGACCGTCATGCTCGGTTCGCTGCTCGCCGGGTGTGACGAGAGCCCCGGCGAGCTGATCTTCATCAACGGCAAGCAGTACAAGTCCTACCGGGGCATGGGGTCGCTGGGCGCGATGCAGTCCCGGGGACAGGCGCGGTCCTTCTCCAAGGACCGGTACTTCCAGGACGACGTGCTCTCCGACGACAAGCTGGTGCCGGAGGGCGTCGAGGGGCAGGTGCCGTACCGCGGACCGCTGGCGGCGGTGGCGCACCAGCTGGTCGGCGGGCTGCGCTCGGCGATGGGTTTCGTCGGCGCGCCCACCATCCCGGTGATGCAGGAGCGCGGTCAACTGATCCGGATCACCGCCGCCGGGTTGAAGGAGAGCCACCCGCACGACATCCAGATGACCGTCGAGGCACCCAACTACACCTCACGGTGACCGGCGCGGCTACCGTAGCCGCGGTGGTGGTCGAGTTTGGAGCGACAGATGCGTGACGTGGTCGAGATCGGGCTGGGCAAGACCGCGCAGCGCGGATACCACCTGGACGACATCGCGCTGGTGCCGAGCCGGCGCACCCGCGACGTGGACGACGTGTCGACCGGCTGGCAGCTGGACGCGTACCGGTTCACCATCCCGTGCGTGGCGCATCCGTCGGACGCCACGATGAGCCCCGACACCGTGATCACGCTCGGTCGGCTGGGCGGGCTCGGCGTGCTGAACGTCGAGGGACTGTGGACCCGGTACGAGGACCCGACCCGGGTGCTCGCCGAACTCGCCGCGCTCGACGGCGACGAGCGGGCGACCGCGCGCCTGCAGGCGGCGTACGCCGAGCCGATCCGCCCGGAACTCATCGGCGACCGGGTCAAGACCATCCGGGATGCCGGCGTGACCGTGGCGGTACGGGTATCGCCGCAGCACACCGTGTCGCTCGCCCCGGTGATCCTGGACGCCGGCGTGGACATCCTGGTCATCCAGGGCACCCTGGTCTCCGCCGAGCACGTGTCCAGCACCGAGCAGCCGCTCAACCTGAAGGAGTTCATCGCCGACCTGGACGTACCGGTCGTGGTGGGCGGCTGCACCAACTACCAGACCGCGCTGCACCTGATGCGCACCGGCGCGGCGGGCGTGATCGTCGGCGTGGGCGCCGACGAGTGGTCGACCACGGACACGGTGCTCGGCATCAAGGTCCCGATGGCGACCGCGATCGCCGACGCCGCCGCCGCCCGCCGCGACTACCTCGACGAGACCGGCGGGCGGTACGTGCACCTGATCGCCGACGGCGACATCCGCACCTCGGGCGACATCGCCAAGGCGATCGGCTGCGGCGCGGACGCGGTGATGCTGGGCGAGCCGCTCGCGCAGTGCGACGAGGCGCCCGCCGAGGGCGCGTGGTGGCACTCGGCGGCGAGCCACCCGAAGCTGCCGCGCGGGGCGTTCGCGCCCGCCGTCGACCGGCTCGGCTCGCTCGAGAAGCTGCTGTACGGACCGTCCGACGACCCGGACGGCGTGTTGAACCTGTTCGGCGGGCTGCGTCGCGCGATGGCGAAGTGCGGGTACCGCGACGTCAAGGAGTTCCAGAAGGTCGGCCTGGTCCTCGACCGCTGACGCAAAGCGGCGTAGCCACTCGTAGGTGCGACGCGGCTGGGTCCAGTGGACTAAGCTGTTAGCTAACCGAAGGGGTGGGGGAATGTCGGCGGACGCGGTGCACTACAACATGCATGACGCGAAGACGCACTTGTCTCGCATCATCGAGCGGGTGGAACGCGGCGAGGAGATCATCATCGATCGGGCGGGTACGCCTGTCGCGCGGGTGGTACCACTGGTGCGCCGGGTCGACCGCACCACCGTCGGGTCTCTTGCCGGACAGGTGGATCTGTCGGGCGACTGGGACTCGCCGCAGACGAACGCCGAAATCGCTGCGGATTTCGGTCTGGGCGAATGAGTCTGCTGCTGGACACTCACATCGCGCTGTGGGCCATCACCGGCGACGCCACCCTCGGCGAGGAGTTCCTCGACCGGTTGCGCCACGACCCGGACATTTTCCTGTCTCCCGTCAGTCTGTGGGAGATCACCATGAAACAGGCGACGGGGAAGCTCGTGGGCCCGCCCGATCTCGCCGACCGGGTGCGGGGTATGGGTTTCCTGGAGCTTCCCGTCACCCACGCCCATGCCATCGCGGCGGGGCGGCTGCCGTTCCACCACCGTGATCCGTTCGACCGGATGTTGGTGGCGCAAGCGGTCACGGAAGGCTTGACGTTGGTGTCCCGCGACGCGTCGATCGCACTGTACGACGTGGACGTGCTCAAGGTCTGACTGCTTGTCGCCGTGGTGCTCCCCGCCCGCCCGATCTGGTCGCGTTCGGGCGGCCACGCGAGGGGGTTGACGTAGGCGACCGGGCCCTCCTAGCGTCGCGGTTACCAGCGGGTAACAGGAGGCCGCCGTGACGCGGTACGACGTGGTGGTGATCGGCTCCGGATTCGGCGGCAGCGTGAGCGCGCTGCGCCTGGTCGAAAAGGGCTATTCGGTGGCGGTACTGGAGGCGGGGCGGCGCTTCGCCGACGACGAGTTCCCCGAGACCTCCTGGGACGCCAAACGCTTTCTGTGGGCGCCCGCCCTCGGCTGGTACGGCATCCAGCGGATCAACCTGCTCAAGGACGTCCTGGTCCTGTCCGGCGCCGGGGTCGGCGGCGGGTCGCTGGTGTACGCGAACACCCTGTACCGACCGCTCGCGCCGTTCTACGCCGATCCGCAGTGGCGCGACATCACCGACTGGGCGGACGAGCTTCGTCCCTGGTACGACCAGGCGGAGCGGATGCTGGGCGTGACCACGTACGGGCGGATGACCCGCGCCGACACGGCGATGCGGGCGGTCGCCGAGCGCATGGGCGTGGGCGACACGTTCCACCCGACCCCGGTCGGGGTGTACTTCGACGAACCCGGTCGCGACGTGCCCGACCCGTACTTCGGTGGAGTCGGACCGGCTCGGACCGGCTGCCTCGACTGCGGCGCGTGCATGACCGGCTGCCGGCACGGCGCGAAGAACACGCTGGTCAAGAACTACCTGTACCTGGCGGAGAAGCTGGGCGCGCAGGTGTACCCGTTGACCACGGTCACCGAGGTGCGTCCGGCTGCCGAAGGCGGGTACGAGGTGCGCACGGTACGCACCGGTCGCCGCCGTCGCGACCGCCGTACCTTCCACGCCGAGCACGTGGTGTTCGCCGCGGGCGCGCTCGGTACCCAACGCCTGCTGCACCGGATGAAGGCGACCGGCGCCCTGCCCCACCTGTCCGCCCGGCTCGGCGCCCTGACCAGGACGAACTCGGAGTCGATCCTGGGCGCGCGGACGCTGCGCGACGACGCCGACTTCACCGACGGGGTCGCCATCACCAGTTCGTTCCACCCGGACGAGAACACCCACGTCGAACCGGTCCGGTACGGCAAGGGCTCGAACGCGATGGGGCTGCTGCAGACCGTCCTCGTCGACGGCGACACCTGGCGACCGCTGCGGTTCTGGACGGTGCTGTTCCGCGACCTTCGTACCAACCTGCGGGTGCTGTCGATCCGCAACTGGTCCGAACGCACCGTGATCGCGCTGGTCATGCAGTCGTTGGACAACTCGCTCAACGTGCACTACCGACGCGCCTGGTACGGGCGGCGCCGGCTGACCACGACCCAGGGGCACGGCGCGCCGAACCCGCGTTGGATCCCCAAGGGGAACGAGGCGGTGCGGCTGCTCGCCGAGGAGATCGACGGGGTACCGGGTGGGTCCTGGGCGGACATCGCGAACATGCCGATCACCGCGCACATCCTGGGCGGCGCGGTGATCGGGGCGAGTCCCGACGAGGGCGTGGTCGACGCGTACCACCGGGTGTACGGGCACCCGGGGCTGCACGTGGTCGACGGCGCGGCGGTCTCCGCCAACCTGGGCGTCAACCCGTCGCTGACGATCACGGCGCAGGCGGAGCGGGCGATGTCGCTGTGGCCGAACAAGGGCGACGCCGACCCGAGACCGCCGCTGGGCGAGCGGTACCGGCGGCTGACGCCGGTACCGCCCCGGCATCCGGCGGTACCGGCGCACGCCCCGGCGGCGCTGCGGATCGCGTCCCGTCCGCCGGTCACGGACCCGGCGTAGCGGCACGGCACGGCACCGTGCGGCGCGGCAGGGCACCGTGCGGCGCGGCACGCGACAGCGACGGGCGGCGCTCGCGGGCGCAGGTGTGTGGGTCGAACCGCACACCGCTCGGGGTGTACGCACATCACGAGCGAGGTGAGCGTCCCAGGACGCTCACACGGGGCGGGGTGTACCCACCAGGGTTGTCGACATCAGAGTTGTCGACCGGTGGGCGTCGGTGCCGGTCCGGGCGGCCACTACGCTTGCCGCATGAGTTCCCCGTCGCCGGTCCTGGTTGTCGACTACGGCGCTCAGTACGCCCAGTTGATCGCCCGTCGGGTCCGCGAAGCGAAGATCTACTCCGAGATCGTGCCGCACTCCATGCCGGTCGCGGACATGCTCGCGAAGAAGCCCGCGGCGATCATCCTGTCCGGCGGCCCCGCCAGCGTGTACGCGCCGGGCGCACCGCAGGTCGATCGGGACCTGTTCGAGGCAGGGGTACCGGTCTTCGGCATCTGCTACGGCTTCCAGGCGATGGCGGTCGCGCTCGGCGGTACGGTCGAGCGCACCGGCGGGCGCGAGTTCGGTCCGACCGCCCTGTCCGCCCGGTCCGAGTCCGTGCTGTTCGCGGGTCTGCCGACGGAGCAGAACGTGTGGATGAGCCACGGCGACAGCGTCACGCTCGCCCCGCCGGGCTTCGCGGTCACCGCCGGTACCGTCGGTACCCCGGTCGCCGCGTTCGAGGACCTCGACGGTCGCCGCGCCGGCGTCCAGTTCCATCCCGAGGTGGTACACACCCCGCACGGTCAGGCGGTGCTGGAGCGGTTCCTGTACGGCGTCGCCGGGATCACGCCGAACTGGACGATGGGCGCGATCATCGACGAGCAGGTCGCGGCGATCCGGGAACGGGTCGGCGATGCCGAGGTGATCTGCGGGCTGTCCGGGGGAGTGGACTCGGCGGTCGCGGCGGCGCTCGTGCACAAGGCGGTCGGCGACCGGCTGACCTGCGTCTTCGTCGACCACGGGCTGCTGCGCGCGGGCGAGGCGGAGCAGGTCGAACAGGACTACGTGGCGGCTACCGGCATCAAGCTCAAGGTCGTCGACGCCGCCGACCGCTTCCTCGACGCCCTGGCGGGGGTTACCGACCCGGAACAGAAGCGCAAGATCATCGGTCGCGAGTTCATCCGGGTCTTCGAGCGGGCCGCACGCGAGGTGGCGGCCAGCGGGGACGTCGAGTTCCTGGTACAGGGCACCCTGTACCCGGACGTCGTCGAGTCCGGTGGCGGCACCGGTACCGCCAACATCAAGTCGCACCACAACGTGGGCGGGCTCCCCGACGACCTGCGGTTCACCCTGATCGAGCCGCTGCGCACCCTGTTCAAGGACGAGGTACGCGCGCTGGGCGAGGCGCTCGGGCTGCCCCCGGCGATGGTGTGGCGGCACCCGTTCCCCGGTCCGGGACTCGCGATCCGGGTCATCGGCGAGGTCACCCGCGACCGGTTGGAGGTGCTGCGCGCCGCCGACCTGATCGCCCGCGAGGAACTGACCGCCGCCGGGCTGGACCGCGACGTGTGGCAGTTCCCGGTGGTCCTGCTCGCCGACGTGCGCTCGGTCGGGGTGCAGGGCGACGAGCGCAGCTACGGGCACCCGGTGGTGCTGCGCCCGGTGTCCAGCGAGGACGCGATGACGGCGGACTGGTCGCGTCTGCCGTACGACGTGATCGCCCGGATCTCGACGCGCATCACCAACGAGGTACCCGAGGTGAACCGGGTGGTCCTCGACGTGACGAGCAAACCGCCCGGCACCATCGAGTGGGAGTGATCGTCGCCGCCGCGTCGCGGCGGCGACGATCGGAGGTTTCTCAGCCGAGCGGCGGCGTGGGGCCGCTGCGCGGGTTCATGGGCGGCGCCTGCGCGCCGCCCGGCGGCGGGTACCCTGCCGCCGTCCCAGCCTCGGTGGGACCGGTCGAGCCCGCCGGCGGGTACCCGGTGTCGGTCGGGTAGCCGCCGGGCGGCGAGCTCGGCCACGCCCCCGTGGCGGACTCCTGCGGCATGATCATCCACACCACGAGGTACGCCAGAGCCAGTCCGCCGCCGGTGACCACGGTGAGCACCACCGCCAACACACGTACCACTGTCGGATCGACGCCCAGGTAGCGGGCGAGTCCCGCACACACGCCGCCGATCATCCGGTCGTCTCGCGACCGCCTCAGTTCCCGGTAACCGTCCATGTCTCCACGGTCCGCCACCGGGCGGTCGTGTGCCTCGGGAACCGCCCGGATCGCGACCCTGAGCCGCCCCGGAGCAGCCGCCCCTGAGCCGCCCCGGAGCAGCCGCCCCTGAGCCGTACCGCCGCCGTCGCCGACCTGTCAGGAATCCGACACTCCCCCCGCGTACTTGTCGCGAACCGGACAGAATGTCCGCCGTGACCCCCGCGCTCCAACCCATCCGCCGAATCGCCGCCTACGTCATCTGCCGGGATTCGGGGGACCGGGTACTCCTGGTGCGCGCGTCGCCGATGTCCGGTACCCCCGGCGTCTGGTCGCTGCCGGGCGGCGCGGTCGACCACGGGGAGGACCCGAACCACACGGCGGTACGGGAAACCGCCGCCGAGACCGGGCTGTCGGTCGCCGTGCTCCGCCTGTCCGACGTGCTGTCCGACATGCGGGCGCTGCCGCACCGGGGCGTCACCATCCACACCGACCGGCTGATCTACGAGGTCTCGGTACGCGGCGGCACCCTGGTCGACCGGGTGGGTCGCCCCACGGACCTCGCCCGCTGGCACACCCTCGACGCCGCCGCCGCGCTGCCGCTGCGGCCGTTCACCGCGACCGCGCTCGGACTGCCCGCCGCCCCGGTCGACCTGCGCCCGGAGGAGACGCCCGACTTCCCGTCGTTCTACGCGTACCCGGGACCGGACGGGCTGCACCGGGCACAGCGGTTCGCCGCGTACGCGGTCGCCACCGACCGCGCCGGACGCGTCCTGCTGACCAGGATCGCCGACGGGTACCCGAACGCCGGACGGTGGCACCTGCCGGGCGGCGGTACCGACTTCGGCGAACAGCCCGGCGCGGCGCTGCTGCGCGAGTTGGTCGAGGAGACCGGGCAGAACGGCAGGCTCGTCGAACTGCTCGGGGTGGCGAGCCACCGGGACGCGGCGTCGCTCGGCCCGGAGGGGTACCCGATCGACTGGCACGGGGTACGCGCCTTCTACCGGGTCGTGGTCGACGAGCCGACCGAGCCCGTGGTACACGACGTCGGCGGCTCGACCGCCGAGGCGCGCTGGTTCGCCCGCGAGGGGGTCGCCTCGATCGCCCTGACCGAGGTGACCGCCGAGGCGCTCGCCGCCCTCGACCAGCGCTGACGGCACCTGCTCGCGACGCCGCCGACCGCGGCCCCGGCGAGCGATACGGGCGTCGGCGAGCGATGCCGCTGCATAGCGCCCGGACGTGCCGCCGCGCGACGACCCGCCGGCAGTTCGAGATCGCCGACCGCGGACGTGCTAAGAACGTCTGGGCGACTGGGGGTGTACCGGGGTGCGGCGACGGCGGATCACGGCGTACGGGGTGTGTCAGGACGGATCAGGGCGGGTCCTGCTGACCCGTGGCTCGTCGCAGGCGGACGCGCCGGGCGTGTGGTCGCTGCCGGGCGGCGGCGTCGACCAGGGCGAGCACCCGTCCGACGCGGTACGCCGGGAGTTCGCCGAGGAGACCGGGCTCACCGTCGACATCGTGACGCTGCGCAGCGCGATGGCGGACGTCGGACCGGGGTACGGCGGCACCGTCGCCTTGCATACGGATCGGCTGATCTACGACGTACGGGTGGTCGGCGGCAGCCTGCGTAACGAGACCGTCGGCACGACCGACCTCGCCCGATGGGTCGAGCCCGAGCAACTGGTCACCCTGCCGTTGCTGCCGTTCACCGCGCGGGTGCTCGGGGTACCCGACGCCGCCGTCACCCTCGGCGACCTTCCGGACGGCGACGAGGAGGCGTCCGCCACCGACCGGCGTCAGCGGTTCGCGGCGTACGGGCTGGTGACCGACCCGGCGGGGCGGGTCCTGTTGACCCTGATCGCCGACGGGTACCCGGGTGCCCGACGCTGGCACCTGCCGGGCGGGGGTACCGAGCACGGCGAGCAGCCGGTCGAGGGTCTGCTGCGGGAGCTCGCCGAGGAGACCGGGCAGCGGGGACGGGTACTCGACCTGCTCGACGTCGACCATCTGCACAATCCGGCGGCGATCGGACCGGAGCGCCGCCCGATCGACTGGCACTCGGTGCGCGTGGTGTACCGGGTGGCGGTCGACGATCCGACGCCGCCGGTCGTCGCGGAGCGCGACGGGTCGACCGCCGCCGCGCGGTGGTGCACTGCCGAGGAGGCGTACGCCCTGCCGCTCAACTCGTTCGCGGTCACGATCCTGCGTCGGCACTACCGCTAGCCGCGATCGGCGCTTTCGAAATCCCCTCCAGTGGGTACATCTGACGTGAAGCACGCCTGCGATTACGGCGTGTAATCAGTAATTTGTCTGATTAATGGTCGCGACAGAGGTTTGCGAAGAAAGTTCCTGACCTGGGCATCGCCAACGGATGGGTCTGTGTGCGATCGTTATATGCCGCACAGCCGGACCCGCCCGAGAAATGTGGCGGGCGAATCATCGACCCGGAACGGGTAGCCCCGTTCCCGCACTGGAGGGACCGTGCCGAGAGCCCCCTGGCGCCGGCGCCGCACGACTGACAGCCCCCGCCCCGCTGGGCGTCAATGGACCCGCCGGCTGCGTCGCAGCGGCTCGCTGGCCCGGGACGTACTGTTGGTCCAGGTCGCCAAGCGCAGAGCAGGTGTCGCACCGGTCGCGGGCGCCACGACCATGGTGTACCCGCCCGGCGTTGGAGACGCGGAGGCGCAGCCCCGCCGCGCCAGACTGATCGGCCAGCGCGGATACCGGTCGACCGACACCGCGCCGGTGAGCCCGGCAGTGCCCCTGCCACCGGGCGGGGCGCCGAGCGGTCCCATCACGATTCCGCTGCTGCCCGGCGAACGGACCACCGCGCGCCGGGTCAAGTTCGCCGTCGCCAACGCCTGCACCCTCGCCAGCCTGCTTCTCGGCGTCATCGCGATCTTCCTGTGCATGCGGGGGGAAGTACGGGTCGGCGCGGCATGCCTCGTCGGCTGCGTGACCTTCGACGGTCTCGACGGGGCGCTGGCCCGTCGGTTCGGGGTGGCGAGCCCGTTCGGCGCCCAGATGGACTCGCTCGCCGACATGGTCGCGTTCGGCGTCGCCGCCCCGGTCGTGGTGTACGCGTCCCTGCACGCCAGCGCGCCCACCGCGGCGGTCGCCGCGGTCTGCGCCCTGGTCGCCTCGTGCGCCGCGATCCGGCTGGCACGGTTTAACGTGTCGCCGAAGGACGGCAGGTTCTTCACCGGGGTACCGACCACCATGGCGGCGGCGGTGCTGAGCGTGGCGACGCTGATCGGTCTGCGACTGCCCGGCGTGGTCGCCGTGGTCGCCATCGGACTGCTCGCGCTCGCGATGGTGTCCAGCTTCCCGTACGCGAAGCTCGCCCGGATCGTGAAACTGCCCGCCTGGGTTTGGGTACTCCCCGCGGTCGGGCTGCTGATCGACTACCGGAACACGTTCGCCGTGCTGGTCGGCGCGTACCTGGTCAGCGGGCCGCTGCTGTGGCTGCGGCAGCGCCAGTCCACCGGACGCCTCGCCGCCTGACCCGCGCCTCGCACGAGCCGGCGCTCAGGGTGCACGCACCCTGAGCGCCGGCTCGCTCAGTCGTTCCAGCGGGCGATGACGCTCACCCCGCCGAGCACCCGGTCGCCCGGCGCCACGAGCGCCTGCGCCGCGCTCGCCGGCAGGTACACGTCGGTCCGCGACCCGAACCGGATCAGCCCGAACCGCTCGCCACGCGCCAGCAGCGAGCCGAGAGGGGCGCGGTGCACGATGCGCCGCGCCAGCAGACCGGTGCGCTGCACGACCACCACCCGACCGTGCGCGGTGTCCAGCACGGTGTACGCCGCGACGTTGTGTTCCGCCTCGGGCTTCATCGCCGGCGCGTACCCACCGGTCTCGACGAAGTAGTCGGCGACCCGTCCCGCCACCGGCGACCGGTTGACGTGCACGTCGAGTACCGACAGGAAGACCGCGACCCGCAGGAACTCGTCCGGACCGAAACGCTCGTCGCGCACCCGTTGCACGGACAGCACCCGACCGTCGCTGGCGGCGAGCACGTCACGGGCGTCGCTCGGTACGTCCCGCTGCGGGTCCCGGAAGAACGCGGCGACCGGGGCGGCGGCGAGCGCGGGCAGCAGCCACATCTTCGACTTCGGTCGGGTGAGCTTCGCGAACGCCGCCAACCCGAGCGCGATACCGGCGGCGGCGACACCGTTGGAGTCGATGTGCATGTCGCGGGTCAGCGGCACGCTCGACGTCCGGAACGCGGGGGCGAGCCGGTCCGCGACCGCCGGGTCGGCGGCGTTGAACCGCAGCCGGTGTACATGGACCGGCGGCTGGTTGCGCAGGACGACGTCGCTGCCGACGCCGTAGAACGCCGCTTGGCGGGACAACTCGTCGGCGGCGGAGTCCGCCCAGCCCGGCCCGTACCGCCCCGCCACCGCGAGCACCCCGCCGTCCGCGAGCCGCTTCGCCAGTTCGTCGATCCGGGCGCGGGCCGCCTCGCCGGAGCCGGTCAACGGTTCGGCGACGACGACCACGTCCGCCGGGTCGGCGTCGGCGACCGAGTCCACCACCCGTACCCGGTCCGCCACCCAGTCGCCGCGCGCCTGCACGCGCTGCCGGACCGCGGCGGCGGCGCCCGGTTCGGGTACCACCGTCAGGGTGTCGCCCGGCAGCAGCGTGTCGAGCGCGGCGGCGAGCACGGTGGAGCCGGCTGCCACGTCGACCAGTACGCCCTTCTTCGGTCCGGCATGCCGGGCGAGTTCCGTGGTGAGCACGCGCGCGGCGCGGTCACCGATGCGGGGTGCCCGGTCTGAGGCGGGGACGGGGGAGTACGAGCTCATCTCGGTCTGGCTCCTCGCGGGTGTGGCCGAGGGGCGGCGCGGACGCGCCAGCCGGCGGGGTGATTCCCGCCGGCCAGCATATGCGCCCGAACCTCTCGGCGACCTGTCGAGCCGCTCTGATCCTGGTCACTATCCGTGGCGATCCTCGTCGTCGCCGTGCCGGTGTCCGCGCAACGCGCCGACCAGACCCAGCGCGCCGACCACGATCAGCGCCAGCGCGGCGAACCAGCCGAACGTGGGCAGCGTGACGTCGACCGTGCGACCGACCGCCCACCAGACGACCACCAGCAGGAAGATCACGCCGAACAGGAGCGAAAGCCCGTCGCGGTGGTGCCGTCTCATCGGTGTACCTCCAGGTTCCCCGCGTTCACGTGGACGAGCAGGCGCAGGTGTCCGCCGCCCGGTCCGTCCACCCCGTTGTCGGTGACCGCGTGGACGCCGCTGTTCAGCCCGCCCCACGAGTCGCCGAACACGACCGCGTCACCCGCGAACAGGTCCGCCTCGACACTGGTGTCGACGGTGGGCGGCAGCAGCACGTCGAGCCGACCGAACGCGACCCGTACGTCGACCGTCTCGTCGCGCCCGGTGAAGTCGACCCGGCGCAGGTCGAGGGTCGAGTTGCCGAACTGGTTGTCGTAGCGCGGAGCGAGGTCGGACACGCTGCTCGGTATCCACGTCACGTTCCCGCCTCTGGGTGCCAGCGGTCTCGGATGCTGCTCGACCAGGGTCAGCGCGCCGAGCGCGATGGTGAGCGCCAGCCCGACCGCGATCAGCGCCCGCGACCGGCCCCACCAGGTGCCGACGAGCAGACCGAGCCCGACGACCGCGAGCGCCGCGGCGACGTACGCCGACGCCGGTACCCACATCCCGGTGATGTCCAGCAGCCCCAGCACACCGGTGACCAGCAGCGCCACGGACACGGTGAGCCGACCGAGCAGGGACGACCCGCGCGGCCCGGACGGCGCCGGGGGCATCGGCGGGGTGGGCGGCATCGGAGGTTGCCCGGGCGGGGTGAGACCCGGGTACGGGTACGGGCTGGGACCGGCACCGGGCGCGGGTCCCGGATAGCCGCCTGGTCCGGCGTACGGACCGCGCGGCGCGAACGGCGGCCGGTACCCGGCGGGCGGCGTCGGATAGCCCGCCGTCGCGGCGCCGGACTCGGCGGTCGGTGCTGTCGCCATGGGCGTGGTCGGCGGTTCCGTGCCGCCGAGCGGTCCCGCCCCGCCCATCGGTCGCGCCTCGCCCGGCGGTACCGGCGGCTGCCCAGCCCCGCCCGGTCCGCGCCCGCCCTCGTGCCGCGTGATCAGCAGTACCGCGGCGAGTAGGGCGGCGAGGACCACCAGTCCGGGGTGGAACCCCCGGTCGACGACGGCGCCGAAGGTGATGGCGGCGAGGATGAGCAGCACCACGGTCGTCACCGCGGACGTGCTGGAACGTCCCTTCCAGACCAGCGCCTCGACCGGCGAGGCGCTGTCGCCCTCGGACGGGATCAGCAGCCAGCCGATCAGGTACGCGAGCAGACCGATGCCGCCGACGAAGGTGAGCACGACCGTGAGGACCCGCCACAGCACCGGGTCGGTGTTCGTGGCGCGCGCGACGGCGGCGCACACGCCCGCGAAGTACCGCCCGTTCCGGGGTCGTACCAGTCCGTACCGGGTGGCGAAGCCGGCGGTGCCGGGCGGCGGCGGCGGAAACCCGCCGGGCGGCGGGAATCCCGCTCCCGGCGGCGGGAAGCCAGGCGGCGGAGGAGGTGGCGGCGCGCCGCCGGGTGGTGGCGGAGGCGTGGCACCGCCGGGCGGCGGGGACGGTGTCGTGTCGCTCGGCGACGACGGCTCGGGCGCGGTCGGCGCGTCGCCTTCCGACGCCGTCGGCGTCTCGACTTCTGACGGAGGCGTCACTTCTGAGGCAGGCGTCGCGCCCAGCGGAATCGTCGGCTGCTCATCCGCGGCGGGGGGCGCGTCGTCCGGTTCGCGAGCCGGGTCGTCGCGAGGATCGCGCTCCGGCTCGCCGGGGACAGGCACACTGGTCATGAGGTGATCGTCGCCCGCGATCCGCCCGAGTCGCCTCAGGCGGCGACCCTGACACCACCCTGACTTCAGCAGGTACCGATGTCCGGGTGGTCCCGGTGGTCTGTCGTCCGCGGCGCGTGTGACGATCGGTACGACCCGTCATGGAGAGGCCGATGACCGTTCCGACCCGCCGTCTGTACCGCGACACCCGACAGCGGGTCGTCGCCGGTGTCGCGTCCGGTATCGCCGCGCACCTCGGTCTGCCGGTCATCGCGGTACGGGTCGCCTTCGTGGTGCTGCTGCCCGTCCAGGGGCTCGGCGCGCTGCTGTACGCGGCGTTCTGGGCGGTCCTGCCGGTGGCTCCGACGACCGGGGAACCGCCCCGACGGGACACCCGTCAGATCCTGCCGTACCTCGCCCTCGGCGCCGGCGTCCTGCTGTTGTCCGTGGTCACCGGGCTCGCCGGGGTGGACGCCTCGCTCGGCTGGCTGGTCGCGGTCGTCGCGGTCGGCGCCGGGATCATCTGGCACCAGGCGGACCCGGACCGGCGTCGGCGGTGGACCGGCGCGGTGATGGCGGAGACCGACAGCCGCTCGTCGCTGCTGCGGGTGATCGGCGGCGGCGGGCTCGTGGTGGTCGGGGTGATCGGCATCATCGCCGTGTTCTCGCCGCTGTCCAGCGCCGGCTTCTCCTCGATGGTCAACGGGCTGCTGTACGCGCTGGTCGCGCTCGCCGGGGTCGCCCTGGTCACCGCCCCGATGCTGTGGCGGATGGTCGGTCAGTTGCGTGCCGAACGCGAGGCGCGCATCCGCGAGCAGGAGCGCGCCGAACTGGCGGCGATGGTGCACGACCAGGTACTGCACACTCTCGCCCTGATCCAGCGCAACGCGAGCGATACCAAGACCGTCCAGCGGCTGGCCCGCGGTCAGGAACGCAGCCTGCGCAACTGGCTGTACAAGCCGGTCGGCTCGCCGACCGAGCGGTTCGCGGCGGCGCTCGAGGAGATCGCGGCTGAGGTCGAGGACACGTACGCGATCACGGTCGAGGCGGTGGTGGTTGGCGACCGTACCGTCGACGAGCGGCTCGCGCCGCTGATCGCGGCGGCTCGCGAGGCGGTGGTGAACGCGGCCCGGCACGCGAAGGTGCAGACCGTGTCGCTGTACGCCGAGGTCGAGCCGGATCAGTGCAGCGTGTTCGTGCGCGACCGGGGCGTCGGTTTCGACGTGTCCACCGTCGAGGACGACCGGCACGGGGTACGCGGGTCGATCATCGGTCGGATGGAGCGGCACGGCGGGCGCGCTGAGATCGTCAGCGCGCCCGGCGAGGGTACCGAGGTGCGGCTGATCATGCCGACACCCGGAAGGAGAGACGATGGATGAGCCGAGGCGGCTGCGGGTGTTCCTGGTCGACGACCACGCGATGTTCCGAGCCGGGGTACGCGCCGAACTCGGCGGTCGGGTCGACGTGGTGGGCGAGGCGAGCACCGTCGCCCAGGCGATCACCGCGATCGCGGCGACCCAGCCGGATGTCGTGCTGCTGGACGTACACATGCCGGACGGTGGCGGGCGCGCCGTGCTCGACGCGATCCGGCGTACCCACCCGCAGGTCAGGTTCCTGGCGCTGTCCGTCTCCGATGCGGCTGAGGACGTCATCGGGCTGATCCGCGCCGGGGCGCGGGGGTACGTCACCAAGACGATCTCGTCGCAGGAGTTGACGGACGCGATCCGTCGGGTCGCCGACGGCGACGCCGTGTTCAGCCCGCGACTCGCCGGGTTCGTCCTGGACGCCTTCGCCGCCCGCCCGGACGCCCCCGTCGCCGACCCCGAACTGGACCAGTTGACCAACCGGGAACGCGAGGTGCTGCGGCTGCTCGCGCGCGGCTACGCGTACAAGGAGATCGCCAAGGAGCTGTACATCTCGATCAAGACGGTCGAGACGCACGTCTCCAACGTGCTGCGCAAGTTGCAGATGTCCAACCGGTACGAGTTGTCCCGCTGGGCGGCTGACCGCCGGCTGGTCTAGCAGCGGGGCGTACTACACCCGCTACGGGCCGGATGATCGCGAGTTCCACCCGGACTGGTTCCAGCCGGCTATCCCGTCGCACCACGGACCCGTCCACGCGCTGATCCTGGACGACACGTGGACCACCGGTTCGCGCGCGCGGTCGCTCGCGTACGCCTTGAGGGCGGCTGGCGCTACGACGGTCACGATCGTCGTCCTCGGCCGGCATGTGGACCCGGATTACCGACCGTCCCAACGGCTGCTCAAGACGATTCGAAACCCGATTTTCGACACCGCTCGATGCGTACTGGACGACCGGCGCTAATGACGTCGGCGCTGCGTCGACAACCCTCAGGCGGTGCGGAGCACCGTGAACGCCTCGGCAAGTCGGCCCTCGGGCAGCCCAGCCGCCGAGGCGGTCGTCGCCAGGCGCTCCCGGATGAACGAGTCGATCTCGACGTGGCTGGTCTGGGTGCTGTGCGCCATCAGGGCGGCGAGCTTGCGCGGGTACGTCTCGGTGACGTCCACAACGTGGTCCGGGTTGGGACCGCCGTGGTACCACACCTCCCGAACCACCCACGGCTCCAACCTCTCGTCGAGCAGCAGTTCCGGGTAGGCGAACGGGTTGCGGGCATCCGGGTAGATCGCGCAGGTGGTCGCCTCGCCCACGGCGAGGTGGTCGGGGTGGCTGGGACCGGCGATGCGCGCCCAGTTGCGCAGCGGGGAGTTGGTCAGGACGCGGTCCGGCCGGAACCGCCTGATCGCGCGGGTGATGTCGCGGCGCAGGTCGAGGGACGGGGTCACCGCGCCGTCCGGGTACCCGTCCAGGAACTCCACGTGCGTGACGCCGACGGCGGCTGCCGCCGCCCGCTGCTCCGCCTCGCGCAGGATCGGCATCTGGTCGCGCGGCGTGTCGTCGAAGCCGCCCGCGTCACCGCGGGTGACCAGCAGGTACCGGACGTCGAGACCGTCGTCGACCCAGCGCGCGACGGTCCCTGCCGCGCCGAAGTCGATGTCGTCTGGGTGAGCCGCGACGCACAGGACGCGCTGGACGTCGGACAGCGGTGTAACGGACGGTGGAAAGCTCACGGACGCCGATCGTAGTTACAGCGGTCCTCGGCCGGCGCGCAGGATCAGCAGCGCGAGTTGGGTTCCGTCGGCGCCGAGCGCGGAGCGGAAGCGCTCCAGGATCTCCCGCTCGCGGGACAGGACGAGCCGGGTGCCGCCGGACGCCATCCGGGTCGCCCCGACCTCCTGCGAGATGGCGGCGCGCTCGCGCCACAGTTCGATGAGCGTGGCGTCGATCTCGTCGATGCGCGCCCGCAGTTCGGCGATCCGGGCGTCCGCTCCGGGCTGCGAGTCCTTGACGGTGGTGGCAGGCATGTCGTACTCCCTGGTGTGGTCGGGTCCACGCGCCGGGAGCCGAGAAGGCCCCGGGCTCGTGGAGCCCGGGGCCTTCGGTAGGTCTTCGGTTCGAGGCGCGACCTACGGCTGCCGGACTCCGGAGCCGTAGTAGAAAAATCGCGGGTGTCGAACCACGCCGTCGAGTATGCCACCCGTACGACCCGATGCGACCTGCCACTTCACGATGTGGGACGACCGACTGGTACCGGGCGCGTCCGGCGTAGCCAGAGCAGCCCGACGACGGGCAGCACCAGCGGGACGAACCCGTATCCCTGCCCGTACCCGGACCACACTGTCTCGTCCGGGAACGCGGCCCGGTCGACGAGGCTCGCGGTACCGACGACCAGCACCCCGACGAGTTCCACCGAGCACGACACCACCGCCACCCGCCAGGCGGTACGCCCGGCGACCGCGAGGCACACGGTCGCCACGATGTACACCACCGCGGCGAACGCGGACAGCAGGTACGCCAGCGGCGCCTCGTGGAACTTGGTGGCGATCTGGACTCCGGCGCGGGCGCTCGCGGCGAGCGCGAACAGCCCGTACAGCCCGATCAGCACCCGACCGGGGCCGCTGTTCATCGCCGTCGTCCCGGCGGCGGGACGGTCAGCCACCGGTCCACACCTGGTGCAGCCGGACCACCAGTACCGACATGACCAGCCCGGCGATCATCACGATGAGCGATCCCCACCGGGACGGCTCCAGTCGGGCGAGCACCGCGGCGAGCGCCGGGATGAGCACGAACGCGAACAGGTACCCGATGTAGACCGCCAGGGCGCTGGGGCGAGCGCCGCCCGCCATCTCGACGATCGCCGTCGCGACGTACCCGACGGCGAGCAGTTCGACGACCGCGACGCCGATCAGCTGGGCGCGGTCGGGTGGACGCTTGCGTACCGTCGCGACCAGCGCCCACGCGGCGAGCAGCAGGGACGCGACGACGACGGCGGTACCGGGCCAGCTAGGCACGGCGGGACCCGGGGCCACGATCGAGGGTCATGGCTCCCCACTGTAGGGCACCGGGGTCAGCCCGCCCGCGCGTGCCCGATCGCGAGCGTGGCGTCGAACAGCGTGAGGTACCACCGGCTGTCGGTGAAGCCCTGCCCGGTCTCGTCCCCGACGTACAGGTCGACGTGGTGTGGTCCGCCGAGGCCCGGCGTCAGCTCGTCGGCGACCGTCCACCGCCCCGCCGACAGCAGGCGGCAGCCGGTCGGGTCGACCCGTCTGCCCTGCTCGGCATGCCCGCAGTTGGTGATCACGAACGGGGTACCGGGAGCCAGCGTGCTCGGGTCGGCGGCAGCCGACTCGAACGGTCGCAGGGCCGCCCCGTTCGCGCCGCGCGGCACCTGGTCCAGCCAGAACCCGGTGTCGTACGCCCAGTTCAGGTACCTGCCGTCGAGCAGTCGTCCGGTGCCCTCGGTACGCACCGCGTCGACGAAGTCCTTCGGGTGGCTGCCCAGATCGTCGTGGCCCTGCACACAGTTGACCGCCGGACATCCGGTGACCGGTACCGGCGGCCCGTGGTGGAACTGTTCGACCGCGTTGTAGTACACGGTCACCAGCCACCCGGTCGACGTGGTCGCGCCCGGCGGCGGAGTCGGTCTACCGCCGGCGGCGACGCCGCTCGGCAGCGCGGGCGCCGGCACCCCGGTACCGGCGTCGCTCGGACTGCACGCCACGAGCGCCAGCAGGACCGCGAGCCCGAGCGCGACGAGGCGGGGTGCTCGCCGCCCCGCAACATGGTTGAGGAATGCGAATCTGGTGCGGGTCATGACCTCTCGAGCGACTCAGGCAGTCGAGTCGAACGGGTTCACCACCGGTACAGCGGATCACCTCGACGTCCTTCACGTTACGCGTGACCAAGGTCAGCCGGTGCACCTTCGCCGTCGCTGCCGTCAGCCCGTCGATCACCGGCGGGCGGTGGGGCGACGCGCTGATGCGTTCCCACTTTCGCGGAATGGAAGGGTGTCGGGCGACGGTCAGCCTGACCGGTGGTGTCGGGGCGGCGGCATAGACTCGGCGTGCGATGCGTGCTCTCTCCGAAACCCCAGCCGGCCCGACGTCCAATTCCCCTACGTCCGGCCCGGTCGCGCCGCGCCCCGGCCGGCACGCCGATGTCGACGCGCTGCTCGACGGGCTCAACCCGCCGCAGCGCGCGGCGGTCACGCACAGCGGTTCGCCGCTGCTGATCGTCGCGGGCGCCGGGTCCGGGAAGACCCGCGTGCTCACCCATCGCATCGCGTACCTGCTCGCCGCCCGCGACGTGCATCCCGGCGAGATCCTCGCGATCACCTTCACCAACAAGGCAGCCGGCGAGATGAAGGAGCGGGTCGCCGCCCTGGTCGGTCCGCGCGCCCGGCTGATGTGGGTGTCCACGTTCCATTCGGCGTGTGTACGCATCCTGCGCGCCGAGCATGAGCACGCCGGACTGAAGTCCACCTTCTCGATCTACGACGCGGACGACTCGCGCCGGCTGATGCAGCTGGTGGGTCGCGAACTCGACCTCGACCCCAAGCGCTACCCGGCACGCTCACTCGCGGCGCAGGTGTCCAACCTGAAAAACGAACTGGTCGACGAGGAGTCGTTCGCGGCGCGTGCCAAGGGTCCGGCGGAGCGGGCGGTCGCCGAGGCGTACACGCTGTACCAGCGCCGGCTGCGCGAGGCGCACGCGCTCGACTTCGACGACCTGATCATGACGACGGTACATCTGCTCCAGGCGTTCCCGTCGGTCGCGGAGAAATACCGTCGGCGCTTCCGGCACGTACTGGTCGACGAATACCAGGACACCAACCACGCGCAGTACGTGCTGATCAAGGAGCTGGTCGGACCGTCGGGCGGCGATCCCGAGCCCGCCGAGTTGTGTGTGGTGGGCGACGCCGACCAATCGATCTACGCGTTCCGTGGCGCGACGATCCGCAACATTCTGGAGTTCGAGCGCGACTTCACCGACGCCCGCACCATCCTGCTCGAACAGAACTACCGCTCCACCCAGACCATCCTGTCCGCGGCGAACGCGGTGATCGACCGCAACACCCAGCGCAAGCCGAAGCGGCTGTGGAGCGACGCCGGGCCGGGCGAGAAGATCGTCGGGTACGTCGCCGACACCGAGCACGCCGAAGCCGACTGGGTCGCCCACGAGATCGACCGGTTGTGCGACGCGGGCGAGGCGCGCCCCGGCGACGTGGCGGTGTTCTACCGCACCAACGCCCAGTCGCGGGTGTTCGAAGAGGTGTTCATCCGGGTCGGACTGCCGTACAAGGTGGTCGGCGGGGTCCGCTTCTACGAGCGCAAGGAGGTCCGCGACGCGCTGGCGTACCTGCGTGCCGTGGTCAACGAGGACGACACCGTCAGTGTCCGGCGGATTCTGAACACCCCGAAACGCGGGATCGGCGATCGTGCCGAGGCATGTGTCGAGGCGCTCGCGGCACGCGAACGCATGTCCTTCGGCGCGGCGCTGCGTCGCGCCGCCGACGCGCCCGGCATCCCGTCCCGCGCGGTGAACTCGATCGCGGACTTCGTCGCGCTGCTCGACGAGGCGCGGGAACTCGCCCGGACCGCGCCGCCGGAGGAGGTGCTCGAGGCGGTCCTGCAACGCTCGGGATACCTGACGGAGTTGGAGGACAGCCTCGACCCGCAGGACGCCGGACGGGTGGAGAACCTGCAGGAACTGGTGAGCGTGGCGCGTGAATACACCGAACGCGCGCTGGCCGCGCTGGCCGCTGCCGAGAACGTCGCCGAGGGACCCGAGGCGCCCGCTGCCGCGCTCACCCCGCCGCCGACCCTGGCGGGATTCCTCGAGCAGGTGTCGCTCGTCGCGGACGCCGACGAGATCCCCGCCCAGCCGGGCGGGGACAACCGCGACCAGCAGGGTGTGGTCACGCTGATGACCCTGCACACGGCGAAGGGCCTCGAATTTCCGGTGGTGTTCCTGACCGGGCTGGAGGACGGCGTCTTCCCGCACCTGCGCTCGCTCGGCGACCAGCGCGAGTTGGAGGAGGAGCGCCGGCTGGCGTACGTCGGCATCACCCGTGCGCGACGACGGCTGTACCTGTCCCGCGCCGTGACCCGATCGGCGTGGGGTCAGCCGCAGTACAACCCGGCGTCACGGTTCCTCGACGAGTTGCCCGAGGATCTGACCCGGTGGGAGCGCACCGGCGCGGCGTACACGAGCTGGTCCGGCGGTGTGGGCGGGCGTGGCGGGGCGATCGGCGGTACCCCGCGCGCGAGCCGGATCGCCGAGCGGCTCGGAGTGTCCGCAGCGGGCCTGACCACCGCCGCCGAGCTGCCCAAGGGGCCGAGCGTGGCGCCCGGCGACCGGGTCAACCATCAGCGGTACGGGCTGGGCAGGGTGGTCGCGGTCGAGGGACACGGACCACGGGCGCAGGCTCAGATCGACTTCGGCGACCAGACGATCTGGCTGGTCCTGCGCCACGCGCCGATCGAGAAACTCTGACCCGGCGCCCCAGCGGCCCGCGGCGCGGCACGCACGCGCCGTCGCCGCACGCGCTGCCCGCCTGCGCCCACGCGCCGGCGCTCGCCGGGGATGCCGCGCACACGCCGCCTGCGACCCCCGCTACGGAGTGACGGTCCCGCCGTAGATCGCCTCGATGTGCTGCGGAATGTCGACGCCGTGCTCCTTCATGAACGGGACCGGGTCGACCGCCTTGCCGTTGATCCGGATCTCGAAGTGCACGTGCGGCCCGTACGAGTACCCGGTGTTGCCGGCGAGCGCCAGCAGGTCACCGGCCTCGACGTGCTGCCCTTCCTTGACCAGCAGCTTCGACGAGTGCCCGTACACGATGTCGACGCCGTTTCCGGCGTCGATCATCACGCAGTATCCGTACCCGCCGTACCAACGGGCGATCTTGATGGTGCCCGCGTGTGCCGCGTAGTACGGGGTCCCTTCCGGCACCGCGAGGTCGACGCCGGGATGCAGCACACCCCAGCGCATCCCGAACGGCGAGGACACGGCGTACTGCTTGAGCGGCAGCAACCACACGTCGGGTGCGGGCTGTCCCACCGTCGACATGAGTCCGCGCTCGTTGCCGCGGCTCGCCCGGTCGACTGCGGCTGCCCGGTCCGCGGTAGCCGCCGTGTCGTTGCCGGCGGCTTCAGCCGCGGCTAGTACGGCCGGGTCGGGTGCCTTGAGGTCCGGTACCGCGTGCCCGGCGCCGAGGGCGACCGCGCCGGCACCCACAAAGGCGGTGGTGACGACGGCGGCATACCTGGCGCGAGGAGGAGACGGCACCCGGCGACGTCCACGGTAATGCCCGGGCGGCGGCCGATCGTCCACGCATTCCTCCGAGGGTCGGTGCCCGTTACAGATCGCTCTTGCGGGCAGCTGCCGGACACCGTAGCCAATTCGTTACCAGGGTTACAAGCGGTGACGATGTTTCCGATGAGAAAGCGTGCGACTGTGCGACGCAACGTAACCAAGTGCACAGCTCTTCGTTATCGCGCTGTCGTGCCCAGTCGATGGTGATAACGCTCCGTGCATCTTTCGACACACCTGTCCACCCGCGTCGCGTCTCGACCAACCTCAGGGTTACCGTTCGTTCAGCAGGTTCGCGGCCGGGCGTCAGCCGGCGGGGAAAGGCGAGAGCCGGCAGGAAAGGTAGAGGGCCAGATGAGTTCTCGGATTCGGGTCGTGGTGGCGAAGCCCGGTCTGGACGGGCACGACCGGGGCGCGAAGGTCGTCGCCCGAGCCCTGCGCGATGCCGGTATGGAGGTCATCTACACCGGCCTGCATCAGACACCGGAGCAGATCGTGGAGACCGCGATCCAGGAGGACGCCGACGGCATCGGGCTGTCCATCCTGTCCGGGGCGCACATGACGCTGTGTCGGCGCGTGGTCGAACTGCTGCGCGAGCGCGGCGCCGACGACATCGTGGTGTTCGGCGGCGGGATCATCCCGGACGCGGACATCCCCGAGTTGGAGAAGTTGGGCGTCGCGAAGGTCTTCACGCCCGGCGCGACTACCCAGTCCATCGTCGACTGGGTGCGCGCCAACGTCGGGTCGACCGTCGGGTAGCTTCCGGACACGTTGAGAGGCCGGACGCACCCCTCACACGTCCGGCCTCTCTATGCACGACGCCCCGCCGCCACCCCTCGACCGACAGGGCATCGGCCGCTTCGCGGATCCGCTGGAGGATCCGTCGCTGTGCCCAACGACACGCCGCAGACGCGGTTACGCGTGTGGCGAAACTTTTCCCGCTGAGATTTTTCGTTCGCAGGGCGGCTCGCGCCGCCCGGCGGCACGCCCTGACCCGGACACATCGTTCGCCGTCTGTGTGCGGTATGGCACAGGGGGTACCCGTGCCCGAGCCGGCGCCTGAACGCATGGTTAGGCTGCGCCGGAAGGGCCCGTCTTGTGGAAGACGAGCGGAATGACGGAACGGGGCAGGCGGGGCACGCCGGCGACCGTTGCGGGTCCACGGCGTCGCACGCGCCGAGCCGCGACGGTCCGAGACAGCCGGGGCGAGCCCTGCGGCCGCGAGCGAAGAGGTATACGTGGACCTGTACGAGTACCAGGGGCGCGAACTGTTCGCCCGGCACGGGCTGCCGGTGCTGGACGGGGGCGTCGCCGCCACTCCTGAGGAGGCCCGCGCCATCGCCGAGCGACTCGGCGGGCGGGTCGTCGTGAAGGCCCAGGTGAAGACCGGGGGCCGCGGTAAGGCCGGCGGCGTGAAGCTCGCCGACGGGGTCGAGGAGGCCGAGGCGCGTGCCCGGGACATCCTCGGCATGGACATCAAGGGCCACACGGTACACAAGGTGATGGTCACCCAGACCGCGGACATCGCCGAGGAGTACTACTTCTCCTACCTGCTCGACCGGGCCAACCGGAGCTTCCTGTGCATCGCCAGCGTCGCCGGCGGCATGGAGATCGAGCAGGTCGCGGCGGAGACGCCGGAGAAGGTGGTCAAGGAGCCGATCGACGCGAACCTCGGCGTCGACGAGGCGAAGGCGCGCGAGATCGTGGCGAAGGCGGGCTTCCCTGCGGAGGTCGCCGACCAGGTCGCCGACATCGCGGTGAAGCTGTGGCAGACGTTCGTCGCCGAGGACGCCACGCTCGTCGAGGTCAACCCGCTGGCCAAGGTCGCCGACGGTCGGGTGCTGCTGCTCGACGCCAAGGTCACCTTCGACGACAACGCGACGTTCCGCCACCCCGACCACGAGGCGATGGCGGACAGGTCGGCGGTCGACCCGCTCGAGCAGCGTGCCAAGGAGCGCGACCTCAACTACGTCAAGCTGGACGGCGAGGTCGGGATCATCGGCAACGGTGCGGGCCTGGTGATGTCCACGCTCGACGTGGTCGCGTACGCGGGCGAGCGGTTCGGCGGGGTACGCCCCGCGAACTTCCTCGACATCGGCGGCGGCGCGAGCGCGGCGGTGATGGCCAACGGTCTGGAGATCGTGCTGTCCGACCCGAGCGTACGCAGTGTGTTCGTCAACGTGTTCGGCGGCATCACCGCGTGCGACGAGGTCGCCAACGGCATCGTGCAGGCGCTCGCCTTGCTGCACGAGCGTGGCGAGGACGTGAACAAGCCGCTGGTGGTACGGCTGGACGGCAACAACGCCGAGGCCGGCCGGCACATCCTCGACTCGGCCAACAACCCGCTCGTCGAGCGGGTCGACACGATGGACGGTGCCGCCACGCGCGCGGCCGAACTCGCCGCGGCGGGGAAGTGATCGAGAAATGGCTATCTGGCTGACCAAGGACTCCAAGGTCATCGTTCAGGGCGTGACCGGCTCCGAGGGCTCCAAGCACACCCGGCGGATGCTGCGCGCCGGTACCAACATCGTCGGCGGCGTCAACCCGCGCAAGGCGGGGCAGGAGGTCGACTTCGACGGTACGAAGGTAGCGGTGTACGCGAGCGTCGCCGAGGCGATGGCGGAGACCGGCGCGGACACCACCGTGATCTTCGTACCGGCGGGCGCCACCAAGAGCGCCGTGATCGAGGCGATCGACGCGGGCATCGGGCTGGCTGTGGTGATCACCGAGGGGATCCCGGTACACGACACCGCCGCCTTCTGGGCTCACGCCGTCGCGACCGGCAACCGCACCCGGATCGTCGGCCCGAACTGCCCGGGCATCGCCTCGCCGGGGCAGTCCAACGCGGGCATCATCCCGGCGGACATCACCGGCGCGGGGCGGATCGGGCTGGTCTCGAAGTCCGGCACGCTGACGTACCAGATGATGTACGAGTTGCGCGACATCGGCTTCTCGACCTGCGTCGGTATCGGCGGCGACCCGATCATCGGTACCACGCACATCGATGCGCTCGCCGCCTTCCAGGACGACCCCGACACCGACGCGATCGTGATGATCGGCGAGATCGGCGGCGACGCCGAGGAGCGGGCCGCCGAGTTCATCAAGGCGAACGTCACCAAGCCCGTGGTCGGGTACATCGCCGGCTTCACGGCGCCGCCCGGCAAGACGATGGGGCATGCGGGCGCGATCATCTCGGGCTCGTCCGGTACCGCCGAGGCGAAGAAGGTCGCGCTCGAGGCGGCCGGCGTCAAGGTGGGCAAGACCCCGAGCGAGACCGCCCGGCTCATGCGTGAGGTCATGAAGTCCCAGTAGCACCTCGCAATCCGCGGTACGGACGGCCGGTCGAGATGACCGGCCGTCCTCCTTTTGGCAGAGTGGCGACGATGGCCGCCACCACCGGAGACGACGACGCCCCCGGCCCGCTCGACGCGGGCGGGTCGGCGCGCGTCATGGCTGACCCGCCCACCGACGCGCCGGTCGACCACCCGGCCGTTGCGCCGCCGGTCGCCCGGAGCGCCGACACACGTAGGGATCGCACGGCGCTTCGCCGGCCCCCGCCGGTACTGCTCGCCGCGACCGTGAACACGCTCTGGGCCGCGATCGTCGGGTACGTGCCGCTGTTCCTGGTCGTGGCGCTGGTCGCGTTCAAGCCGCACGCCGGTCCCCGGCTGGGCGACGTCACCCGGTTCGCCACGCTCGCCTGGCTGCTCGCCCACGGGGTACCGGTGTCGACCGGCGCGGGCGCGATCAGCCTCGCGCCGCTCGCGGTCAGCGTGCTCGCCGCCTGGCGGATCACGCGGGCAGGGGTACACACCGTGCGGGCGATCCGGCGTCGACGTCGCGGTACCGCCCGGCACGCGCTGCTCGCGGCGGGCGCCGTCGGGCTGGTGTACGGGGTGCTCGGGGCGGTCACCGCGGGCGTGGCGAGCAGCCCCGCGGCGCGGGTCGCGCCGTTGCGCGCCGGGCTGACGCTCGCCGGGTTCGGGGTACTCGCGGGGCTGCTGGGCGCGGCGTCCGCCAGCGGGGTCCTGGCACGGGTCACCGCGCACGTCCCTGGGTTGCTGCGCGACGTGTCGCGCACCGGTACCGTCGCCACGCTGCTCCTGCTGGGCGCCGGCGCCGGCGTCACCGGCGTGGCGATCGCGGTCGCCGGGGCGGACGCCGCCGACATGATCGCCGCGTACCACGCCGGGCTGACCGGGCAGGCGGGGCTGGTACTGCTGTCCCTCGTGTACGCGCCGAACCTGGCGGTCTGGGCGGCGAGCTACCTCGCCGGACCAGGTTTCGCCGTCGGCGTCGGCACCGTGGTCAGCGCAGGGGCGGTACGGCTCGGCGCGCTGCCCGCGATCCCGGCGTTCGCCGCGCTGCCCGCCCGTCCCGCCTCGGCGCTCGGCGCCCTGCTGCTCGGTCTGCCGTTGGCTGCCGGCATGACAGCCGGATGGCTGCTGGCGCGACGCCGGTCGCGCGAGGCGACCGAACCCGGCGCGTGGGGATGGGGTGGGCTGATCGGGGCGGCGCTGCTGGCTGGACCGGCTGCCGGGGTACTGCTCGCGCTTGCCGCGCTGGTGTCCAGCGGGGGGCTGGGTCGCGGCAGGCTCGCCGAGATCGGACCGTTTCCGGTACCGCTGGCGCTGGTCGCGTCCGGCGTGATCGCGGTGGGCGCGGTGATCGCGGCCGCCGCCACCCGCGCGATCATGGGTGCCGTGGTGCGCCGACGCGGCCGCTGACCCCGGTCAGTGGTGCAGCCAGCCCGGTACCAGCGCCGACGACAGCAGCACGACCCTTCCGATAGTCAGCACGATCGCGACGCCGCCGCAGGCGAGCCCGGCGATCCCCTGGTTCCGGTCCGACGGTCGGGTCGGATTGGGGGTGCGCAGCGCGAGTACTCCGAGGACCACGCCGGCGACCCCGAGGGCGACGCCGAGCGAGCAGCAGAGCACCAACGGGATCGAGACGATCCCGAAGATCATCGACAGCAGACCGTACTGGGTGCCGCCCGACGGCGGCAGCGGCGGCGGTCCCCCCGGATATCCGGGCGGCGGACCGGCGTATCCGGGCGGCGGACCGGCGTATCCGGGCGGGGGACCCGCGTATCCGGGCGGCGGGCTCGCCGGGTAGGCGGGCGGCGGGTTGTACCCCGGATACGGGGGCGGCGGGTCGGCCGGTACGGGCTGGTCCTGCCCGGCTGCCCACGGGTCCGACGACGGCTGCATCGCGCTCCTCTCCACCCGCCGCTGGGGTGCGACGACGGCAGGGTACTAGGCGTCATCAATGAACGACGGGTGCGGGCCGACCGGTCCGTGCCAACGGATAGGGTCGTGACGTGACCGCCCGCCTCGTCGTCCTGGTCTCGGGTTCCGGTACCAACCTGCAGGCGCTGCTCGACGCGTGCGCCGACCCCGCCTACGGCGCCGCGGTGGTCGCCGTCGGCGCCGATCGCGACGGCGTCGAGGGTCTGACCCGAGCCGCGAAGCACGACGTGCCGACCTTCGTCCACCGGGTGTCCGACTACCCGGACCGTGCCGCCTGGGACGCCGCGCTCACCGCGTCGTGCGCCGCGTACCGACCCGACCTGATCGTCTCGGCCGGCTTCCTGAAGCTGGTCGGGCCGGCGTTCCTGGAGCGGTTCGGCGGGCGGTACGTCAACACGCACAACGCTCTGCTGCCGGCGTTCCCCGGCATGCACGGTCCCCGCGACGCGCTCGCCTACGGCGTGAAGATCGCCGGCGCGACGCTGCACTTCGTCGACGCCGGAGTGGACACCGGACCGATCATCGCGCAGGTCGCGGTACCGGTGCTCGACGACGACACCGAGGACAGCCTCACCGAGCGCATCAAGCACGCCGAGCGGCGCCAACTGGTCGAGTACGTCGGTCGACTGGTCCGCGACGGTTGGACGATCACCGGAAGAAAGGTCACCATCGGAGTGAGCGAGTTGCGGCCGATCAAGCGCGCGCTGGTCAGCGTGTACGACAAGACAGGGCTGGACGATCTGGTCCGGGCGCTGCACGCGAACGGGGTGGAGATCGTCTCGACCGGGTCGACGGCGGCACGGGTCGAGGCGGCGGGTGCGCCGGTGACCCGGGTGGAGGACCTGACCGGCTTTCCGGAGTGCCTCGGCGGGCGGGTGAAGACGCTGCATCCTCGGGTACACGCCGGGCTGCTCGCCGACCTGCGCCTCGACTCCCACGCGGAGCAGCTCGCCCAGCTCGATATCGAACCGTTCGACCTGCTGGTGTCCAACCTGTACCCGTTCCGCGAGACGGTCGCCTCGGGCGCCGACCCGGACGCCTGCATCGAGCAGATCGACATCGGCGGACCGACGATGGTACGAGCCGCCGCGAAGAACTTCGCCAGCGTCGCGGTGGTCACCTCGCCCGAGGCGTACCCGCTGGTCGTCGACGCGCTGTCGGCGGGCGGTACCACCCTGGCGCAGCGGCGCGCGCTGGCGGCGAAGGCGTTCGCCGACATCGCCGAGTACGACGTGGCGGTGGCGCACTGGTTCGCCGTCCGCGAGGCGGTGGACGCGGGCGGCTGGTGGCCGGAGTTCGAGGGGCTGGCGCTGCGACGCTCGTCGGTGCTGCGGTACGGGGAGAACCCGCACCAGCGCGCCGCGCTGTACGTCGACCCGGACCGCGCGCCCGGGCTCGCGCAGGCGCGCCAGGTGCACGGCAAGGAGATGTCGTACAACAACTACGTCGACGCCGACGCGGCGTGGCGCGCGGCGAACGACTTCGCCGAGCCCTGCGTGGCGATCATCAAGCACGCCAACCCGTGCGGTATCGCGGTCGGCGGCGACGTCGCCGAGGCGCACCGCAAGGCGCACGCCTGCGACCCGGTGTCCGCGTACGGCGGGGTCATCGCGGTGAACCGACCGGTCACCGTCGACATGGCGAAGCAGGTCAGCGAGGTGTTCACCGAGGTGATCGTGGCGCCGTCCTACGAGGACGGCGTGGTGGACGTGCTCGCCGCCAAGAAGAACCTGCGCATCCTGGTCGCGCCGGCGTGGCGTCCGGAGCGGGTGGAGTGGCGGCAGGTCTCCGGCGGGGTACTGGTGCAGACCGCCGACCGGATCGACGCCGACGGCGACGACCCGGCGAACTGGCGGCTGGTCGCCGGCGCCCCGGCGGACGACGCCACCCTCGCCGACCTGGCGTTCGCGTGGCGGGCGGTACGCGCGGTGAAGTCGAACGCGATCCTGCTGGCGACCGACCGCGCCACGGTCGGCGTCGGCATGGGTCAGGTCAACCGGGTCGACTCGGCGCGCCTCGCGGTGTCCCGCGCCGGGGAACGGGCGTTCGGGTCGGTCGCGGCGTCCGACGCGTTCTTCCCGTTCCCGGACGGTCTCCAGGTGCTGATCGAGGCGGGGGTACGAGCGGTGGTCCAGCCGGGCGGGTCGGTGCGCGACGAGGAGGTCGTCGCCGCTGCCGCGGCATCCGGCGTCACCCTGTACCTGACCGGTACCCGGCACTTCTTCCACTGACGTCGCCGGCGGTCGCGCTTGGGCCGCCAGCCGGGGTGTGTCCTTTCCGGCGTACACCGCTGGTGATGTACGCACATCACCAGCGGTGTACGCATCCGAGTGGGCATGCCTGCCGGGGCGGTGGCCGCACGTTCCGTCATCGCACGAATCGGAACACCGGCGGTCGCTGGGCGATCGCGGCGTTCGCCGCGGTGATGGTGGGCGCTGCGGCCGTCGCCAGCATCAGCCCCAGTATCCGACAGATGAGATCGCTGAACGGGCGCGGCTGACCGTGTGGTTACAGGGGTTCGATCGCCGACCGCAGACCGGCGACGACCTTGCCCATGGTTTCGTCGGAGACCACCCCGTGACCGGGCATCTCGAAGCGATCCGCGGACGCGTAGTTGACGCGCCAGCACAGCACCCACCGGCCGGGTGACGGATCCTTCTCGTTCAGTTCCACGGCAAGCAAGCCACGCACGTCGCCCGGAGCCCGGTCGGACACCTCGCAGACGATGACCGTGCCCGCGTCGTTCAATGCGTTGATGGAGACCACCACGAAGTCGCTCCGGCGGATGCCCTGGTATGTGTAGATCCCGCCGCGAACCGGACTCAGGTCACTCACGCACGCCCTGCCAGGCGTTCAGCTTCCCAGGTCTGGTCGCTCACCGAGCGGTCGAACGCTGCCGCGGCGGCAGCCGCTTCGGCGAGGAGCCTTTCTCGGATGAGGTTCGCCACCCACCTACTGACCTTGCCGTCACCGCCAGCCGCGTGCTTCACCGCTTCGGCAAGTGGATCATCGAGCGAGACCGAGATGCGCGTCATGGCAAGAACTTATCTCATGCTGCAGATTGCTGCATCAGTTGACTGCTGCAGGATGCTGCTGCGCCCCTGCGGCTCGTGGGCGGGTCCGGCGGTGTCGTCCCTCGTGTCGCTGCCGGGTCAGCCGGAGCGGACTACGCTGCGCTGATGCCGCGGCGGGCGGCAAGGTCGCCTGACCCGTGCGCTGAATCCGGTCAAGCGCCTCGCCCAGAGGCAGCGTGACCGCGACGGGTCGGCGAAGCCACCACCGATCGAGGAGATGACGTGAACCCTCCGGACACGGTCGAGCGGGTCGAGGAGCGGATCGCGCACGAGGACTGGGCGCTGACCGAAGTGGAACGCCAGGTCTTCGACCGGTGCGAGTTCCTCGAGGTCGACCTGACGGAGGCGGTGCTCGCCGGGTGTACCTTCCGCAACTGCGTGCTCGCCGGCTGCACGCTCAACGCCGCCACGCTGCGGCGCTGCGCGATCCTGCAGTGCGTCGTGCGCCGCTGCCGGTTCTTCGGCGTCACGTTCGACGACTGCAAGCTGACCGGTACCGCCTTCCTGGAATGTGAGCTGCGACCGGTCCGCATCGTCGGCGGCGACTGGTCGTACGTGAGTCTGCGCGGTCAGGACCTGTCCGGGGCGGATCTGTCCGGGCTGCGCCTGCGCGAGGCGGATCTCACCGAGGCGGACCTGCGCCGTGCCGACCTGAGCCGCGCCGACCTCGGGTACGCCAAGTTGCACAACGCCAAACTCGCCGACGCCGACCTGCGCGGGGCGAATCTGGAGGCGGTACCGCTGCGCGGACTCGACCTGACCGGGGTACGCATCGACCTCGGTCAAGCCGCGCTGGTGGCGTCCGCGTACGGCGCCCGCGTCGAACCCTGAGGCTCAGACCACCACGTTCTCGCGCAGTTCGGCGACGTGGCACGCGGACGGGTGCGGGTCCGCCTCGCGGTCGATCAGCGGCGGCACCTCGACGGCGCACTTCTCCCGCGCCTTCCATCAGCGGGTACGGAACCGGCAGCCGGACGGCGGATTGGCGGGTGACGGTACGTCGCTGTCCAGCCGGATGATGTCGCGGTGCTCGCGTGCCTCGGAGATGTGCCGGACTACGGACGGGTCGTGCGCGATGAAGATGTACGACAGCCCGAACTAACGGTGGGTACGGGTGCCGGGCGGTCCCCGGACGGGACGTCACCGTCGGTGCCGACCTCCACCAGCACCGACCCCCACAGCGGTTGCCCGGTCCGGTACCGGCGGCGGTGGCAGGATCGGGAGCGTGACCGCGACGATTCTGGACGGCAAGGCGACCGCGGCGGCGATCAGAGACGACCTGCGTCGACGGGTCAAAGCGTTGGCGGAGCGGGGCACGGTACCGGGACTCGGCACCGTGCTGGTCGGCGACGACCCGGCGTCACGGGCGTACGTCGACGGCAAGCACCGCGACTGCGCCGAGGTCGGCATCGCGTCCATCCGACGCGAACTGCCGGTCCACGCCACCCAGGACGACGTGGAAGCCGTGGTCGACGAGCTGAACGGCGATCCCGCCTGCCACGGGTACATCGTCCAGCTCCCGCTGCCCCGGCACCTCGACGCTCAGCGGGTGCTCGAGCGGATGGACCCGGACAAGGACGCCGACGGGCTGCACCCGGTCAACCTCGGTCGGCTGGTACTGGGGCATCCGGGCCCGCTGCCGTGCACCCCGCGCGGCATCGTCGAACTGCTGCGCCGGTACCGGGTGCCGATCGCCGGCGCCGACGTGGTCGTCGTCGGTCGCGGCACCACCGCCGGGCGACCGCTGAGCCTGCTGCTCACCCGGCGCTCGGAGAACGCCACCGTCACCGTGTGCCACACCGGCACCCGCGACCTGGCGGACCACACCCGACGCGCCGACATCGTGGTCGCCGCCGCCGGTACCCCCGGGATGCTGACCGCCGACATGGTCCGCCCCGGCGCGACCGTGGTCGACGTCGGCATCACCCGGGTGATCCGCCCGGACGGCACGGCCGTGTACGCCGGGGACGCCGCCCCCGAGGTGCGTGAGGTCGCCGGTCACCTCGCCCCGGTGCCCGGCGGCATCGGTCCGATGACCCGCGCGATGCTGCTGGCGAACGTCGTGGAGTTCGCCGAGCGACGCTGACCACGCCCTGCCGGGGCGCTCCGGTCGCGGCACACGGTCCGGGTTATGGTGCGATCATCCGTTCTCACCGGGGAGAGCTAATCCAATGGGCAAGAAGGTCACCGTCGTCGGCGCCGGCTTCTACGGCTCGACGACCGCGCAGCGCCTGGCCGAGTACGACATCTTCGACACCGTCGTGCTGACCGACATCGTCGAGGGCAAGCCGGAAGGGCTGGCCCTGGACCTCAACCAGTCGCGCCCGATCGAAGGCTTCGAGACCAAGGTCGTGGGCCGGACCACCGGGCCCAACGGTGAGGGCTACGACGTCATCGAGGGCTCGGACATCGTCGTGATCACCGCCGGTTTGCCCCGCAAGCCGGGTATGAGCCGGATGGACCTGCTCGGGGTCAACGCGAAGATCGTCCGCCAGGTGGCGGAGAACGTCGCGAAGTACGCCCCGAACGCCGTCGTCATCGTGGTGTCCAACCCGCTGGACGAGATGACCGCGCTAGCTCAGATCGCCACCGGCTTCCCGAAGAACCGGGTGCTCGGTCAGGCGGGCATCCTCGACACGGCGCGGTTCACCCACTTCGTCGCCGAGGAGCTCGGGGTACCGGTGCGGTCCGTGCGCACCCTGACGCTCGGCTCGCACGGCGACACCATGGTGCCGGTGCCGAGCCAGTGCACGGTCGACGGCAAGCCGCTGTCTGAGGTCATGCCGGCGGAGAAGATCGAGGAGCTGGTACAGCGCACCCGTAACGGCGGCGCCGAGGTGGTCGCGCTGCTGAAGACCGGTTCCGCGTACTACGCGCCGTCCGCCGCCGCGGCCCGGATGGCGAAGGCGGTCGCCGAGGACTCGGGCGAGGTGTTCCCGGTCTGCGCCTGGGTCGACGGCGAGTACGGCATCTCCGGCGTGTACCTGGGTGTGCGGGCGGAACTCGGTGCGCAGGGCGTCAAGAAGGTCGTCGAGACGCCGCTGAGCGACTCCGAACTCGCCGCGCTCAAGGAAGCCGCCGAGGCGGTACGGGCGAAGCAGTCCGACATCGCCAACCTCTGACCGTCGGGCTTCGACGAGTCGTCGGCGGTCGGGGGACCGGCGCTCCGCTCCGGGCGATCAGGCTTGATCCCGGTGCGTGGCTCCGGTCCCCCGACCGGCTTGGGCGAGGTGCGTCGTACGGTGTCCCGCCTCTCGCCGGGGAAGGCGAGGACGGCGCGGCGCCGCGCCGCCGGCGGGAGTGAGCGCGTTGGCGATCTTCCGGTCCGCGTACCACGTCGCGAAGCCGGGCGCCGCGCCCGCCAGGCGGGCGAGCAGACCCACGCCGCGACCGGGGTAGATCCGCGTCCGCCCGCGACGCAGCCCGTCCAGGATCGCGTCGACCACCACCTCGGGCGCGACCGGTTCCACCGTGCCCTGCATCGCGTCCTGCTCCGGCGGGTGCAGGGGTACCTCGCGAGCCAGCATCGGGGTGTCCACGTCGGTCGGATAGACCGCCGCGACGTGCACACCGTACGGCTTGAGCTCCAGGCGCAGCGTCTCGCACAGTCCACGCACCGCGTACTTCGTCGGCGAGTACGCGCCCATCCCGTACACCCCCATCAGCCCGCCGAACGAGGAGATCGCGACGATCGCGCCCCGGCGGCGGGCCGTCATGTCCGGTACCACCGCGCGGATCGGCCACAACGTGCCGAAGTAGTTCACCGCCATCTCCCGCTCGAACTCGCCGTCCGGCAGCGCCGGGAAGTACCCGGGCAGCACCACACCGGCGCAGGTGACCAGCAGGTCGCACGGTCCACGGGCGGCAACGCAGGCGTCGACCGCCCGGTACGTCTGGGTCCGGTCGGCGACGTCGGCGGCGACGCAGCCGACCGACGGCTGCTCGCGGCGCACCCGAGCCAGGTCGATGTCGGGCAGCGCGATGACGGACACGGTCGCGCCGAGGCGTACCAGCCGGCGCACCAGCGCCAGACCGATGCCGCTCGACCCGCCCGTCACGATCGCGTGCCGCCCTCGTACCAGGTCTGATGCCGCTGCCATGCCGACCTCCTTCGGGCGTAGTCGGATTCGCCGCCGCGTCACGCGTAACGCAGCGCCAGTACCGCGGCCAGCGCCAGCACCGCCATCACCAGGAACGCGTTGAGCAGTCCGTCGCGGGCGGGCGCGAACATGCCGTGCTGGGCGAAATAGGCGGCGTCGATGATGCCGAGAAACGCGAGCATCCCCGCGCAGACCAGGGCGAGCGAACCGCCCGGACCCCGGTCCAGGACCAGCAGTACCGCCGAGACGACCAGCAGCGTGGCGAGCACCGAATCCGGGAACACGAACACCCGCTCGTGCTCCACGTACCCGGGCGGTTGCCAGGTCTCGACGTGCGGCTGCCGGAACCAGGTCGTCCAGAACACCGCGATGCCCAGCGCGGTGAGCACCTGCCACGCCGCGATCAGCCAGGTCGCGACGTCGTCGGTCACGCCGACGCCCGGCTCGACGCGGGTCCGTCGTCACGCGCACCGGTTCCGCCGTCGCCGATCGCGGGTCCGCCGCCCGTCGCGCGCCCGGAGCCCATCGCACGCCCGGAGCCGATCGCGCGCACGCCGGCGCTGGTCACGGCGCGCCCACCGTCAGCGGTCGCGGCGCTCGCAGCCGCTCCGGCACGATGTCCCGGCTCCACACGTCGTCGACGGTCTCGGCGCGTTTGACGATCTCCGCGACGTCCCCGTCGACCAGTACCGTCGCCGGGCGCGGCAACGCGTTGAAGTTCGACGCCGAGATCTCCTGGTACGCGCCGGTCTCCAGGAACGCCACCACGTCGCCGGCGTCGACTTCGGGCAGTCGCGCGGCGGGCACGATCATGTCCGCGAAGCAGGAGTGTCCGACGACGTCCGCCGTCAGCACCGCCGGCGCGTCGGCGCGGTCGGCGACCAGCACCGGATGCCGGTTGTGCTCGAACACCCCGCCCGCCAGGAAGAACGCCGTGGTGTCGGTGAGCACCCAGGTGTACGGGATGGGACGGGTCTGCCGCTTGACCGTCTTCACCCGCGCCAGGTGCACTGCCGCGTCCCCGTACAGCCACCGACCCGGCTCCACCTGCAACCGGACGCCCGACGTCTCGACACCCCACGCGTCCAGCTCGGTACGAAGGGCGCGGGTCGCGGTCGCCGCGAACTCCTCGATGGTCGGCGGGTACACCGGGCTCGGCCCGCTGAGCAGCGTCGGTACCACCTTCGCCATGATCGCGTGGTACGCGCGCTCGCCCAGCCCGCGCAGCGCCACCATCGCCGGGTACCCGGCGGCGGTCAGCACGAACTCGCTGCGCCGGGCTTCCTTGTTCATCGGGTCGCGGGGGCTCGGGAAGCCGCCGCCGATGTCGATCTCGGCGGGTTGCCAGCCGTCCCAGGCGTGCGACAGTTGCCCGATCAGTCGCCCGTACCGGCGCATCAGTCCCCGCCAGTACCACGGTGTCGGGTGGTGCCGACCGGCATGGAAGTGCAGCCCGATGAGTTGGACGTTCGGCATGCCGAACACCCGTCGACCCATCTCGACCAGGTACTCCTCGGGGACGCCCGACTTGTACACCTGGATGCCCAGGTCGATCGGGGCGCTGAGCTGACTGAAGTCGGTGCGCCGCCACAGGTTCGGAAAGGCGGGCTTCACCCGGAACCGGATCTGGGCGACGGTACCCAGTTCGGCGGCGACCTGCTGGATCAGGTCGATCTCCTGGACGTCCTCGACCGTGATCCGCACCCCGGCGGCGACGCAGGTGCGCAGGTGCTCGCGCGACTTGCCGCCGCCGTTGACCGACACCCGCTCGGGGTTCACGTCGGTGCGCAGGACGCCGTGCAACTCCTCGGCGGAGTAGATGTCCGCGCCCGCGCCCTCCTCGCTGAGGATGCGCCGGGTGGCGAGCATCGGGTTGGCTTTGAACGCCGGCAGCACGTCGACCGGACCGTCCGGCCAGCCGCGCCGGAAGGCGTCCCGGACGCGCCGCACGTTGTGGCGCAGCCGCTGTTCGGAGTACACGAAGATCGGCGAACCGAACCGGGACACGAGGTCCGACGCGCTCAACTCGTCGATGTACAGCCGTCCGTCGCGGATCGACAGCACATCCGGTTCCGGGGCGGCGACCGCGCGAGGCGGGGCGCTGGCAGGTGCGGCGGACATCACGAACCTCCGATCCGGTGGTCGTGACCTTCACGCTAGGGCGCGACCGGCTGCCCGCGATCCCCCGAGGCGGGTGAAGTCGCCTGTTCCCGGTGCTACCGGACCCGGCGCGGCCCGCCCAGACGGCTCCAGTACGCTCGTACTGTTAGCACCCCGAGAGGAGCAGGCGAGCCGATGGCGAAGATCAAGGTAACGAATCCGGTCGTCGAGCTCGACGGCGACGAGATGACCCGGATCATCTGGAAGCAGATCCGTGACCAGCTGATCCTGCCGTACCTCGACGTCGAGCTGGACTACCACGACCTGTCGATCCAGCACCGCGACGCGACCGACGACCAGGTCACCGTCGACGCGGCGAACGCGATCAAGCGGTACGGCGTCGGTGTCAAGTGCGCCACCATCACCCCCGACGAGGCGCGGGTCGCCGAGTTCGGGCTGAAGAAGATGTGGAAGTCGCCGAACGGAACGATCCGGAACATCCTCGGCGGCGTCGTGTTCCGTGAGCCGATCATCATGTCCAACGTGCCCCGGCTGGTACCGGGCTGGACCAAGCCGATCATCATCGGCCGTCACGCGCACGGCGACCAGTACAAGGCGACCGACTTCGTGGTGCCCGGCCCGGGCACGGTGACCATCACGTTCCAGCCGGACGACGGCGGGGAGCCGATGGAGTTCGAGGTGGCGAAGTTCCCCGGCGGCGGCGTCGCCATGGGCATGTACAACTTCGACGAGTCGATCCGCGACTTCGCCCGCGCCTCGTTCCGCTACGGGCTGGCCCGCAACTACCCGGTGTACCTGTCGACGAAGAACACCATCCTCAAGGCGTACGACGGTCGGTTCAAGGACCTGTTCGCCGAGGTGTTCGAGAACGAGTTCAAGGACGAGTTCGCCAAGGCTGGTCTGACGTACGAGCACCGGCTCATCGACGACATGGTCGCCCAGGCGCTCAAGTGGGACGGCGGGTTCGTGTGGGCCTGCAAGAACTACGACGGCGACGTGCAGTCCGACGTGGTCGCCCAGGGCTTCGGCTCGCTGGGGCTGATGACCTCGGTGCTGATGACGCCGGACGGTCGTACCGTCGAGGCCGAGGCCGCGCACGGCACCGTCACCCGGCACTACCGGCAGTGGCAGAAGGGCGAGAAGACGTCGACCAACCCGATCGCGTCGATCTTCGCCTGGACCCGGGGGCTGGCGCACCGCGGCAAGCTGGACAACACGCCGGAGGTCACCGACTTCGCCGAGAAGCTCGAGCAGGTGTGCGTCGAAACCGTCGAGGGCGGTCAGATGACCAAGGACCTGGCGCTGCTGGTCGGTCGCGACACCCCGTGGCTGACCACCGACGAGTTCATGAACGCGCTGACCGACAACCTGGCGAAGAAGCTGTCCGCCTGAGTCGGTGGTGTCTTGAGGGGCCCGCGGCGTCAGCCGCGGGCCCCGCTGTTTGCGTGACTCACGCCGCTGACCTCAGGTCGTTTCCAGCAGTTGGCGTCGTCATCCCGGCAGCACGTTCGTCTCGGCGCGCCCGGCTACGACTCGGCGGGCCACTGCGCGGCGCGGATGGTGCGCCGGCTCAGTGCGTACCCGCCGCCCAGCGCCAGCACCGCCGCCAGCGCGAGGGTGGCGCCCTGCGGACCGAGGTGCTCCAGGAGGAGTCCTGCCACCCCGACGCCCACCGGCGAGCCGATGCCGAACAGCAGGATCGCGGCGGAGATGACCCGTCCGCGCACCTCGTCCGGTACCTGTCGGAAGATCAGCACATCGATGAGTACCCGCAGCGCGGGCATCGCCACCGTGGCGAGGATCAGCAGCCCACCGACCCACCACGGTCCCAGCGGTACCCCCAGCAGCGCGAGGATCGGCGTCTCGACCAGGAAGAACGCGATCAGCAGGACGCCGGGACGCAGCGCGCGGTGCAGCGGTCGGACCAGGGGCGTGCCGGCGAGGGTACCGATCGCGAGCCCCGCCATCGCCAGTCCGATGGCGCGCGGTGACGCGCCCTGGTCGCGCAGCAGGACCACGGCGACCAGCGTGAGCGGTACCCCCACCGCGTTGAGCACCGCGATCAGCAGCGTGCTGGTGCGCAGTACCGGATCCCTGAGCAGGATGCGGAGTCCTTCGAACCGCCCGCCGGGCGCGGCGGCGCCCGCCTCGTCCTGCGCCGCCGCCCCGGTTCGCGGCGGAATCCGTACGACCAGGACACACAGCCAGGACACGGTGAACGTCACGGCGGAGAACAGGAACGGCAGCGCCTGCCGCACGGCGTAGAGCAGACCACCGAGGGGCGGTCCGACGAGGACAGCGGTCCCTTCGCGTACCTCCTCCTGGGTGAGCGCCGCCGTGAGCTGCTCCGACGGCACGACCGCGCGGACCACGAGCATCCGCGCGGGTCCGCCGAACGCGGACCCGGCGCCCAGGATCGCGGCGACCACCAGCAGGTGCGTCAACGTGAGGTGGTGCGCGGCGAGCGCGACCGCCACCGACGCCGCCGCGAGCGCGCGCCCGCCCTCGGCGCACAGCAGCACGCGCCGTCGGTCGTGTCGGTCGACCACCTGACCTGCCGGTACCGCAAGCAGCACGCCGGCGAGCGACTGGACGAAGCCGAACAGTCCGGCGCGGGCGGGCGACCCGGTCAACGCGAGGATGGTCAGCGGGTATCCGATGTCGGCGGCTTCGATGCCGAGGAAGCCGATGGTGGAACCGACCCAGAGCAGTTGGAAGCGCAGGTTGCGGCGCAGCGGTACGGCGGCGGGGGTGACCGGGACCATGGGCGCTCATTTCCGGGAGGGTCCTTCACGTTCTGGTGCACGATCGCATATCGGTGGACGATCGCGGGGTCCGCGACGGGTCCGCCCGGACGCTTCGCCCCGTCAGATGCCGTGCCCGTGCCGGTGCAGCGCCTCCAGGACCGACTCGACGCGGACCACACGCGAGGCGGCGGCCAGGGCGATCGCGGCGCGAGGCTCGCGCCAGTTGTGGCGTACCGCCTGCCGGGTGAACCGCAGCGCCGCGCGGCGGTCGCCACGCGCGGCGGACCAGCACGCCATCTGCCCGTACACCCGAGCCGCGCCCGGCGCGCACTCGGCGATCTCCGGGTGCCGGTCGAGCAGCCACTCCAGCGAGTCGATCTTCGAGTCGTACTCGTAGCTGAACCGCGACGTGTGCGACCACAGCACGCGGACCAGGGGCTCGTCGACGTGCACGATCGGGGTGCGGTTCGCGGCGCGCAGCAGCAGGTCCCAGTCGGCGGCGTCTTCGCTCGGCGCGTCCTCGGCGAACAGTCCGATGCCGTCCGGTCCGATGCCGTCCGGACCGATCTCGATGAGGCTGGCGCGCCGGACCAGGAACCCGGACGGGTGCAGCATGGCGCGGCGCGACACGAGCAACTGGTCGCGGGTGATCCGGGTCCGACCGGCGAGGCGGATGCTGCGTCGACCGCGGTACTGGACTTCGATCGCGCAGGTCGAGAACTCCGCGCCCGGCTCGTCTTCCAGCGCCCGGACCTGGGCGGACAGCTTGCCGGGCAGCCACCGGTCGTCGTCGTCGCAGAACGCGACCAGGTCGGTGTCCAGGGCGAGGATGCCGGTGTCGCGGGCACCGATCAGCCCCGGTCGCCGCCAGTTCGCGATCACGGTCACCGGACGGTCTCCGCCGCGCGCCAGCCCGCGATCCGGGGGTACCTGGTCGTACACGACGACCACCCGCAGCGGACCGGGATAGTCCTGGGCGAGCACCGAGTTCAGGGCGTGGGCGAGCAGGCGTGGGCGGGTACGGGTCGGGATCACCACCCCGATCGACGGCCAGATCATCATCACCTTCCGGTCCGGGGGACACCTCCGGTACGCCTAACGACGCAGGCACCTGGTCGGTGAGTCGATCGGCAAGATGACTCCTAGTCATACCGAAGGTATGCTCACCGGCATGACCGCGAAGGTGACGTTGTCGTTCTCCGACGAGACGATCGAAGAGGCGCGCATGTACGCCAAGCGCGACGGGATGTCCCTGTCGGCGTGGATCGACCAGGCAGCCCGCGAAAAGGCGCTGCGCGAGGTGTTCACCGCCCATGCCGAGGCGTTGCGGCGCGCCGGCATCCCGGACGAGGCGGACGCGCTGGCGGACGAGCGCGAAATCGAGATGGTGGACGCGGAACTCTATGGCCGTGCTGCGTCGCGGTGAGGTGTGGCGCATCCGGGCCGCCCGCGAACGGCTCGGACTCGTGATCAGTTCCGATGTGTACAACGGCACCGACATCCCGGTCGTGCTGGTCGCCGAGGTGGTGGACGCCAAGCACCTGCGCGACTCGCCGCTCGCTGTCGAGTTCGACGACTACGTCGTGATGCCCGACCGGCTGTCCGCTCCGATGAAGAAGTGGTTCGTCGAGTGCGTCGACGTCGCCGATACCGAGACCATGCGCAAGGTGTCCCGCGCTCTGCGGATCATCCAGGAGCTGTGACCCTCGTCGCCGCGCCGGTGCGCGGCACGTGCGGTGTCAGGGTGCGTGCGGTGTCAGGGCGCGTGCGGTGTCACGGCGCGCCGGTGACGCGGCGAGCGATGTAGACGACTTCGCGGGCGTACCGTCCGAGCGGGGCGGCACCCGAGAGCGTGTCGTCGACGCGGCTGGCCGCCACGCCCAGCCGTCCCCGGTACCGCGCCGGCGGCAGCACCCCGAACCCGGCGAGTTCCACGATTTCGAACCCGTACCACCGCAGCAGCGCCGCGACCTGTTCGTGGGCGCACTCCGGCGCCCAGCCGCCGCCGCGCGACGGGCGACGCAGGTGACCCAGGGCGCGCGAGTTGCCGGTGTTCTCGACGACCAACAGCCCGGCCCCGTGATGCGGCAGTACCCGCGCCGCGAACGCCACGGCGCGCTCCGGGTCCTCGCCGCGACCCTCGGGCAGCAGCCCGAACGCCGTGACCACGGCGGGACCGTCGTCGGTCGCCGGCACCGGTACCGCCTCGGTCACCAGATGCCAGGACGCGAACAGTCCGGCGCGGCTCGCCACGGCGAGCCGCGCCGGACTCCGGTCGTACCCGTGTGCCTCGCGGACCAGCCCGTTCAACAGTCGTACCGCCCGCCCGTCGGCACAGGCGACGTCGTGCTGCACGGGACGTCGGTACGGGAACGCGCGGCGGAGCACTGCGCGCAGGTAGCGGCGCTGGCGACGGAACAGCGCGGCGGCGTACGCGTCCTCCGGAGCGTCGACGGGCGGCACCACGACGCGGGGCAGCACGCGGGTCAGGTCGGTACTCACGACGTCACGTCCTCCCGGTCGGTGTCGACGCCGGATCGGATCGGCTCCGGCTGCGAGGTCAGCTCCCGCTGCGAGGTCGGCTCCGCGTGCCCGCTGGGCTCCACGTGCCCGCTCGGTTCGGCGCGCCAGGACGGCTGGTGTCCCAGCCAGGCGACCAGCCGGGCGTCGTACTTCTCGTAGTGGTCGGTCAGGTCGCGGCGCACCGCCGGGTCCATCGCCGCGCCCCGGTACCGCGCCAGCCGTCGCGGAACCGTCGGGTAGCCGAGGTTCGGCAGTCCGAGGAACTCGAGCACCCGGTCGTACACCGGCTGCGGCTCGACCCGCAGCCGCCCGGCGTCCACGACGAGGATCCGGTCGCGGTCGACGCAGGTGGCGAGGGCGTCGAGGTACACGACGTACTCGCCGTTCGCGCGGTACGCGTGGTGGCGGTGCGCGAAGCTGTCGTAGTTCCCGTCGGTGACCAGGCGTTCCACCTCGCCGTCCAGGCGCACCGCCTCCAGGTCCAGGGCGGCGCCGAAGTCCCGCTCCCACTCGTGCCCCACCGCGACCTCGTGGGCGTGCTGCGACCAGGCACGCGTCACCGGGTCGCGGACCACCACCAGCAGCTTCACGTCGGGCAGCGCGGCGGCGATCCGGGCGGGCGCGTGCGGGTGGTACAGGTACCCGGCGCTCGCCTCGAACGTGGCGAGCGGAACCGGGGCGTCGGTCGGCGCGACGGCAGCCGCGAGACGCGCCGCGCGTGCCGGACCCACCCGGGCGGTCGGGAAACGCGACCGGTACCAGCGCGGACCCAGCCCGTACCAGAGGTCGAAGTAGTCGAGTGTGCCGGCGGCGAGCAGCGCCGGGTGCGCGGCGAGCGCCCGGTACAGCACACCCGCGCCGCAGCGCCGTCCGCCGCAGATGAGAAACGACGGTGTCAGCCGCACAACACCTCCACCCGGCGCAGCAGGACCGGCAGCAGCCAGGTACCGAGCAGGCCGAGCTGACCGGCCTCGGGTGACTGCCGGTCCGCCAGATACCGGGCGGCGAGCTCGATCAGGTGCAGCGTCGCGGTCAGGTCGGCGGCGTCGGCGGGTACCCCGAACGGACGCAGCGCCTCGGCGGCTCGCGCGAGGCTCACCTCGACCGCCTCGTTCGCGTCCACCGTGGTCAGCCGTACCTGCAGGTCGTGGTGGAGCGCGTCGAAGCCGAGCGGTACCGCGGACGCGAACCGCTCCCAGTCCCACACCAGCAGCGTGTCGTCCAGCGCGATCATGTTCCACGGCGTCCAGTCGCCGTGCCACGAGCCGAACGTCAGCCGGGTGTCGCCGCGCGCGGCGACCAGCAGATCCGCCGCCATGCCGAGGGTCCGCCCGTCCGGATGGTCGCCGACCTCGGCGAGCCGGGCGCGCAGCCCCGACCAGTACTCGCTGGCGGCGACCGGCGCGACGGTGGTGCCCAGGCACCGCGACACCTCGCGCATCGCGTCCGTCAACCGGTCGCGGGACAGCGGTACGTGCGGGCGGTCCACCGGCAGCCCGGACTGGACGAGCACGGTGTTGCCCCGCCACACGCCGGTGTGCACCACACCGGGCACGGTGACGCCGCGCAGCGGAACCCTGCTCAGCGCGGTCAGGGCGACCGTCTCGGTGCGTACCAGCCGGCGGGTCAGCTCACCGCTGCCCAGTTTGGCGTACCCGAGCGTGTCGCCGTTCTGGGCGAGCACGTGCAGCACGGGGGTACGACGGGTCCGGGCGGGACCGATGTGGACGGCGAGGGAGACGGGTCGACCGAGCGACCGGCGCAGGTACCGGTCGACGGTGTCGACCGGCTGCCCGTCGTCGGCGGGCGGGGCGACGATCCGGATCCGGTCGCGCATCAGCATGTGCGAGGCGCCGGTGCGCAGCGCCGCCGCCGCCGCGCCGCGCTTGAACCTGCCGGTACGGGTGCGTACCTCGGCGTACCGGCGCACCGCCGCCGACGCGACCCGCGCCGAGTTCGCCGGTACCAGCAGCCGGGGTCGGCGGGTGTTGGGCACGAGGACGTAGTCGGCGACCACGTCCCCGGCGAGTTCGCTGGACACCTCGCACGGCTCCGGGTAGAGCAACCGGAGCACCTCGGCGACCTGTCGCGCCGGCAGCACCTCGTCGTGCGGGGCGGGCGCGGTGGGTACGAGACTCATACCGCCTCCGTAGGGGGGATCATGTCGGTGAGCCGGCTCGCGCGGTACACCTTCCCGGTGACCGCACGCGGCGGCGGGGGGTTGACGTAGACGAGAGCCGGGGGCGTGGTCACGTTGTCCGCCGTGTCGACGCGCGGCGGGCGGGTGCGGTACGTCGCTGTGGCGGGTGTCGACGGCGGCGTCGGTACCGGCGCGCCGCCCGACCCGGGTACGCGCGGCAGCCGGTCCAGCACGACCGCGCCGAGTACCGGGGTACCGACCCGGCGCAACTGGTCCGCCGCGTCGGTCACCTCGCGCCGCCTGGTACCGCCCAGTTCGATCGTGACGATCGCGGCGTCCGCGAGGCTCGCCAGCGTCTGGGCGTCCGCGCTGGTCGCGGTCGACGGTCCGGCGACGACCACGAACTCGGCCTGCCGGCGCAGGGTACGCAGGATGTCCCGGAGCAGCGGGGAGTGGCTGGCGAGCCCGGCGGCGGTCGCGGTACCGCCTGTCGTGACGACGCGCAGCCACGGCTGACGCGGGGTGCGTTGCAGCGCCGCCGCCAACCCGACCCGACCGGCGAGCAGGTCGGACAGGCCCGGTACCGCCGCGACGCCGAACAGCCGGGAGCCGGCGGTCGCGGCGTGCCGCGTCTCGGGCTGGTACGCGCAGATCAGCACCACGTCGCAGCCGGTACGGGCGAGCGCGGTCGCCAGGTTCGCGGCGACGACGGTCGACCCGAGCCCGGCGCTCGCGCCGGTGACCAGGACCACCCGTTCGTCGTTGTCGAGGCTGGCGATCACCTCGTTGCGGAGCCGGTTGAACAGTTGCCCGCCCGCCGAGTACTCCGGCAGCAGGTCGTCCAGGTCGCCTCGCACCGACCGGGCGAGATGGGTCAGCACCGGCAGCCCGCTGAGCCGGGGCACCTGACCGGGGCGACGTACCCGTGGGTCCAACCGTTCCCGGCCGAGCGCGGCGAGCACCCCGACGAGCAGCCCGACCAGCGCTGCGACCACGAGGTACAGCGTGGTGCGCGGGCTGACCGGCTGCCGGGGCGGTGCCGCGTCGGCGATCACCGTACCGGGGTTGATCCGGGTCGCGGTCAGGTCGTTCAGCCGCGAGGTGAGTTCGGCGATCTGCTCGGTGAGCGCGCTGCGCTGGCTGTCCAGGGCGGCGCGTTCGGTGCTGGTACGGCTGATCACCTCGGCGCGGGCGTTCGCCTTCGCCAACTGGGTCTGCAGGTCGCGCAGGTTCCCGCGCACCGCCGCGGTACGGGCAGCCAGGTCGGCTTGCGCCTGGTCGCCCCGGTACCGCAGGTAGGCGGCCGCGAACGCGTGCGCTCCCGCCTGCGCGCTGTGCGGCGAACCCGCCCGGTACGCGATGCGCAGGACGGACGAGTCGGCGGGGGCGGTGACGCGTACCCGGTTCGCCAGGTCGTCGGCGGGCAGGTCGGTGCGCAGCAGGGTACCGGCGAGTTCGGCGACCGCCTCGGAGCGTACGAGCTGGGCCTCGGTGTCGAGGCTGACCGGGTCGGAGCCGACCGGTGCGACCAGGACGACGGCGGTCGACTCGTACACCTGCGGTCGGCTCTGCGCGATCAGCGCGCCGACCGCGACGCCGGTCGCGAGCGCCGCCGCCACCAGCCACCAGTTGCGCGTCAGCCATGGACGGTCGACGGAGTGGGCGGACACCGGACGGGTGGCATCCATGCTGGGCGGCCCCTTCGGTGAGCGTGCGGAACGGGTACCGGTCAGGGGGTAGGCACCCCTGGTGGGGTAAACGTCGATCCGCTTCGCACGTAATGGGGCAACGCCGGCTGAGCCGGTCGCAGTCGTGGTAGGCGCTCCGGGTGGCGACGCGGCGACCGTCGCGACACGGGTGCACCGCTCGCGGTGTGGCTACACCGCCAGCGGTGTGAACGTGGACCGGTGTACCTCCGGGCGGGTGCCGGAGCGCGGACTCAGGCGGAGTGGCGCGGGTCGGTCCAGCCGTGCTCGGCGAGATGGCGCAGCACGACCGCCGCGGCGTCGTCGACCGTCATCGACGACGTGTCCACCACCAGGTCGGCGTCGGTCGGTTCCTCGTACGGGTCGTCGACGCCGGTCATCCCGGTGAGCTGTCCAGCCCTGGCCCGCGCGTACAGCCCCTTGCGGTCCCGCCGTTCGCACACCTCGAGCGGGGTCGCGACGTGTACCAGGACGAACCCGGCGCCGGCCCGGTGCGCCATCTCGCGCGCCTGCTGCCGCGCCTGGTGGTACGGCGCGATCGGGCAGCACAGCACCAGCCCGCCGTGGCGCGCGATCTCGGCCGCCACCCAGCCGATCCGCCGGATGTTGGTGTCCCGGTCCTCCTTGCTGAAGGTCAGCCCCTTGGACAGCTCACGGCGTACCACGTCGCCGTCGAGCAGGGTGACCGTCCGTTCCCCGGACTCCAGCAGGGTGTCCGCCACGGCTCGGGCGATCGTCGACTTGCCCGAGCCGGACAGCCCGGTGAGGAACACGACGAGGCCGCGCAGCCGGCGCGGCGGGCGGGCCCGCGCCAGTTCCCGCGCGACCGCCGGCGGGGTGTGCCACTCCGGCAGCGCCACGCCGTGGTCGAGCAGGTCGTCGACCTCCGCGGTGGTGAGCGCGGCGCGACGGTACCGGGGTGGGATGCCGTCCCGGCTGCGCCACTGCCCGTCCCGGCTGTCGTACGCCAGTTCCCGGGGGATCAGCACGCGCAGCCCGCCGCCGGAGATCGGCATCTCGCCGGTCGACAGCAGGTGCGTCACCCCGTACGCCTTGGCGACGGTGGCGCGCAGCAGCGCGTCGCGGATCTCGTCGCCGTGCGAGGCGAGGGGGACCGCGACGATCGCGGCGGGCGGCATCCGGTCCCGCGCGGCGAGCACGGTACGGACCAGGGCTTCGGGGGCGAGCCCGTCGACGGTGGGTCCGGCGACCGGGATGAGCACCACCAGGGCGCCGGACAGCGTCTTGGCGGCGAGCGCGATCTGGGCGAGTTGCGGGCGGTGCAGCGGTCGGTCGGCGATCACGCCGAGGACCCGACCGGGCGGCAGCAGGTCGCGGATCTCGGCGGGGGTGCGGCGCAGCCGCGCGAACGGGTGGTGACCGCCGTCGCCGGCGCGTCGTACCGGACCGGCGACCGCCGATAGACCGTCCGCCGTGGGCCACGTCTCGGTGACGTCGACCGCGGCGATCGGGGCGCCCTCGGTATCGGTGAGGACGATCGCCCGGTGCAGCGGGTTGTTGGTGTCCAGCGTGTCGACCAGCGAGGTGGGCACTTCGAGGGTGACCGGTACCGGCCAGCGCGTGCCGTCGGCGAGGCGGCCGGTGCGGGCGAGGCTCACCACGTCGGTGCGGCCCAGAAAGCCGGTCAGCGGGGCGTACGCGCCGGACAGCAGCATCTCCAGGTCGGCCAGTTCACGCGGCCGTGGAGTGTACGTCGGTGCGTCTCGCAGCACCTCGTCGGGCAACGCCCAACCGTTGCTCATGGAACCCCCTCGCGCCAGGCCAACAGTTTCACATCTACGCGGGCGATAGGTCGACCGACGGTCGGATGATCTTCAGTCGTCCGCTTGCCAGGCGAGGCGACCTCGACGTGACGTCGGCGCGACCGAACAGCGCGGGTCGCGAGGGCTCAGCCGGTGTTGCGCATACCGGCGGCGATACCGTTGATCGTGGTGAGCAGGGCGCGTTCCAGGGCCGGGTCGACGGTCACCGGGCGATTGGCGGCGACCCGCGCGGCGCGGTACTGGGCGAGCAGCGCGACCTGCAGGTGATGCAGCGGCTCGAGGTACGTGTCGCGAACCGCGAGCGTGCGGCGCAGGACCGGCTGGTTGCCCAGCAGGTCGCTCTCTCCGGTGATCGCGAGCACCTCGGAGACCGTCCGCTGGTACTCGTCGCGGATCGTGTCGAAGATCGGCTGGAGTTTCTCCGGTACCAGGGTCTCCACGTACCGCGCCGCGATCGTCAGGTCGGTCTTGGTGAGCATCATCGCGACGTTCGACAGGAACGTCTGGAAGAAGTGCCAGCGCTGGTACATCTCGGACAGCGTGTCGCCCAGCCCCGCCGCGCGCGCGGCGGCGAGCCCGGTACCGACCCCGAACCAGCCGGGCACGATCTGCCGCGACTGGGTCCACCCGAACACCCACGGGATCGCCCGCAGCCCGCCGAGCCCGGCGTCGGAGTCGGGTCGCTTCGCCGGTCGCGAGCCGATGTTCAACGCCCCCAGCAGTTCCGTCGGGGTGGACGCCCAGAAGTACTCCGGCAGGTTGTCGTCCTCGACGAGGTCGCGGTACGCCCGGAACGCCGCGCCCGACACCACGTCCATCGCGGCGTCCCACCCGGCGAGGGCGGACGCCGACTGCCGGGGCGCGGTGTGCAGCAGGGTCGCCTGGAGCACCGCGGCGACGGTCAGCTCGAGGTTTTCCCTGGCCAGCGCGGGGACCGTGTACTTGTCGGAGATCACTTCACCCTGCTCGGTGACCTTGATCGCGCCGTCCAGGGTGCCCCACGGCTGGGCGAGGATCGCCTCGTGCGTGGGCCCGCCGCCGCGCCCGACGGTCCCGCCTCGCCCATGGAACAGCCGCAGCCGTACCCCGTGCTTCGCGGCGACGTCGCGCAGTGCCCGTTGCGCCCGGTGGATCGACCACTGCGACGTGGTGATGCCCGCCTCCTTGTTGGAGTCGGAGTACCCGAGCATGACTTCCTGCACGTCGTCGCGGGCGCGGACGACGGCGCGGTACGCCTCGACCGACAGCAGCCGGTCCAGCAGCGGTCCCGCCTGTTCCAGTTCGGCGATCGACTCCAGCAGCGGCACGAAACCGATGCGGGCGCGACCCTCGTGGACATCCAGCAGACCCGCCTCACGGGCGAGGATCACCGGGGCGAGGACGTCGTCGATGCCGCGCGTCATCGAGATGATGTACGACTCGATGACTTCCTGCCCGAACCGGTCCTGCGTCTCGCGGATGGTGCCGAACACGTCGAACGTGCGGCGCGCCGCCGGGGACAGCAGGGTGTCCGTGGTGGACAGCGGGCGACGTCCGGACAGTTCCCGGATCAGCAGGTCGGTGCGCTGCTCACGGGTGAGCGACACGTAGTCGGTGACCTCGCCGACCCTGGCGAACAGTTGGGCGAGCACGCCGTGGTGGGCGTCGGCGTGCTCCCGGACGTCCAGGGTCGCCAGGTGCAGCCCGAAGGCGCGGACGGTACGGATCGCCTCGGCGAGCCGCCCGGTCGCCGACAACTGCCCCGCGTTGCGGGCCAGCGAGGCGCGCATCAATTCCAGGTCGGCGACGAGTTCGGCGGTACCGAGGTAGTCCCGCCCCGGCGTGTGCCCCGCCCCGCTGGCGAGCCGCTGCCGGGTGTTCGCGAGCTTCACCTGCACGCAGCGCGCCTTCAGCCGGTACGGCTCCTCGGCGTTGACCCGCCGGAACCGCTCCGCCAACTCGGGCAGGTTGTCCAGGTCGGTGGCGAGGCTGGCGGCGAGGTCCAGGGATACCGAGCGCAGCCGCCGGGACACCGACAGCTCGTTGATCAGCTCGTCCATGACCCGTTCGGCGGCGCGGATGCCGTACTCCGACTGGATCAGCAGCACGTCGCGGGTGACGGCCGGGGTCACGTACGGGTTGCCGTCCCGGTCGCCGCCGATCCAGCTGCCGAAGCTGAGCGGACGTCCGGTCGGCGCCGTCTCCACGCCGAGCGAGCGCAGCGTGTCCGCCAGGTCGGTGAGTACCTGCGGCGCGGCGTCGGCGTACAGGTCGGCGAGGTAGTACACCGCGTTGCGGGCTTCGTCGGTCGGCTCGGGGCGCGCCTGTCGCAGCTCGTCGGTCTGCCAGAGCAGGTCGATCAGCTCCGCCAGCCGTCGGTCGGTGCGGCGTGCGGCGGTACCGTCGGCGTCGGCGACCGCCCCGCCGTACAGTGCGGCGGTCGCCGCCTCGCGATCCAGTTCGTCGGCGATCGCCCGGAGCTTGACCAGGATCGACCGGCGCGCCGCCTCGGTCGGGTGGGCGGTGAACACCGGACGTACTGCGAGCCGGCGCGCCACGGCGGCCACCTCGTCCGCCGGTACCCCGCGCTCGGCGATCAGCCTCGCCGCCTGGTCCAGCCAGCCGCCCTCGATCGCGCGGCGACGCCGCAGCTCGCGGCCACGGTGTACCTGCTCGGTGATGTTCGCCAGATGGAAGTACGTGGAGAAGGCGCGCGCCAGCCGGGTCGCGGTCGCGATGTCGACCGTGGTGAGCACGCGTTCCGCCTCGTCGGCGTCGGTACGCACCAGCGCGCGCACCTGCTCGACGAGATCCAGCAGCGCCTGACCTTCCTGGCGTACCAGGGTGTGTCCGAGCAGTGTGCCCAACCGTCGGATGTCGGCGCGCAGCGCGGCGTCCGGATCGAGCTGAACGGAGAGTTCACTCACCGTGCGTCACCTTCCCAGGGTCGACGACCGTCGGGACGGCGCTGTCCGGTGTTGTCTGGATGGTACCGACTGGGCGCGTCATCGGCACCCGCGACCGTGGTGGCGGTGCGCGCGGGGGCGCGGTGGGGGCGTCCGTGGGCATGGCGGGGTGTGCCGGTCGAGGTCCACAACGCCGGGGGTGTACGCACATCTCGACGCGGGTAGGCATCCCAGGATGCTTACCGCTGCGGTGGTGTGCCCACATCGCGGGCGGTGTCGCCTCTCGTGACGTGCCCCGGTCTGGGACGCGCACCTGTGGCGGCATGCCCGAGCCCGGGCGCGCCCCTCGCTTGGCGCAGCCCCGCGCGCGGTGCGGAGAACCGGGGCGCCGCCGTAGTCTGGACGGGCACACCCCGTCCGCGACCCGGATCGGGGTGCATCCGCGTGCGCCCGCCCGACTACGGAAAGTGACCGAGGATGAAGCTCGCCGGTCTGCTCACCGCCGCCCTCGCCGACCCGGCTCTCGCCCGGGCTCGGGATCTCGCACGCGCCGGTGGGCCCGACGCCGAGCAGGTCGACCTCACCGCGCCGGCAGCGCTGCGACCGTTCGTGGTCGCCGCCATCGCCGCGCCCGCCGAGGCTCCGCGTCCAGGCTCGGGCACCGAAGCCGCGGGTCCAGGCTCGCCCGCCGGGACCGGCGCCGGTCGTCCCGTACTCGCGGTGACCGCGACGAGCCGCGAGGCGGAAGACCTCGCCGCGGCACTCGCCGGGCTGCTGCCCGCCGACGAGGTCGCGGTGTACCCGTCCTGGGAGACCCTGCCGCACGAGCGGCTGTCGCCGCGCTCCGACACGGTGGGTCGGCGGCTCGCGGTACTGCGCCGGCTGGCGCACCCCGACCCGACCGACCCGGCGCGTGGTCCCCTGCGCGTCGTGGTCGCGCCGGTCCGGTCGGTACTGCAACCGCAACTGTCCGGCCTCGGCGACCTGGAGCCGGTGGAGTTGCGACCGGGTACCGAAGCGGACCTCGACGAGGTGGTGCGCCGCCTCGCCGACATCGCATACGCCCGCGTCGACCTGGTCACCAAGCGGGGCGAGTTCGCCGTCCGCGGCGGCATCCTGGACGTCTTCCCGCCCACCGAGGAGCACCCGGTACGGGTCGAGTTCTGGGGCGACGAGATCGAGGAGATCCGCAGCTTCTCGGTCGCGGACCAGCGCACCATCGCGGCGGTGGACCGGCTGTGGGCGCCGCCGTGTCGGGAGTTGCTGCTCAGCCCCGCGGTACGCCGGCGTGCGGCGGCGCTCGCCGAGGAGCATCCCGGTCTCGCCGAGATCGCCGGCAAGCTCGCCGAAGGCATCCCGGTCGAGGGCATGGAGTCGCTGATCCCGGCGCTGCTGGACGGCAGCGGGAAGCTGGAGCTACTGCTCAACGCGATGCCCGCCGGTACCCACGTGGTGCTGTGCGACCCGGAGCGCATCCGCACCCGCGCGCACGACCTGGTCCGCACCAACGAGGAGTTCCTGGCGGCGAGCTGGGCGGCGGCTGCCGTCGGCGGGAAGGCGCCGGTCGACCTGGGCGCGTCGTCGTTCCGTACCCTCGCCGAGGTCCGCGCCGTGGCTCGGGACCTGGGTCAGCCGTGGTGGTCGATCTCGCCGTTCGGGCTGACCGAGGCACCCGCCCCGCCGGTCGAGGACGAGCCGTGGGCCGAGCCGCTGCCGGAGATCACGGTGACCGAGGACAGCGGGATCTCGCTGGTGCTCGGCGCGCAGCCGGTACCGCTGTACCACGGGGAGACCGCGCGCGTCCTCGACGACCTGAAGCGTTGGGCGGGTGACGGCTGGCGGGTCGCGCTGGTCTTCGAGGGGCACGGCCCCGCCCAGCGGGCGGTCGAGGTGCTGCGCGACGCCGGGCTCGGCGTCAACCTGGCGGACCGGATCGACGAGCCGCCGCAGCCGGGGATTCCGCTGGTCACCACCGGCGTGCTCAACCACGGGCTGTTGGACGAGGCGTCACGGTTGGCGGTCGTCACCGGCAACGACATCTCCGGCGGGCGTGGTTCGTCCACCCGGGACATGCGCAAGATGCCCAGCCGGCGGCGCAACACCATCGACCCGCTGGAGTTGCGTCCGGGCGACTACGTCGTCCACGAGCAGCACGGCATCGGTCGGTACGTGGAGATGGTGCAGCGCACGGTCAACGGCGCCGACCGGGAGTACCTGGTCATCGAGTACGCGCCGAGCAAGCGCGGTCAGCCCGGCGACCGGCTGTTCATGCCGACCGACCAGTTGGACCAGCTGTCCCGGTACGTGGGCGGCGAGACGCCGACCCTGCACCGCATGGGCGGCTCGGAGTGGCAGAAGGCGAAGTCGCGGGCGCGCAAGGCGGTACGGGAGATCGCCGCGCAGCTGATCCAGTTGTACGCGGCGAGGCAGAACTCGAAGGGGCACGCGTTCGGTCCGGACACCCCGTGGCAGCGCGAACTCGAGGACGCTTTCCCGTACACCGAGACGCCGGACCAGTTGTCCGCGATCGAGGAAGTCAAGATCGACATGGAGCGGCCGGTACCGATGGACCGGCTGATCTGCGGCGACGTCGGCTACGGCAAGACCGAGATCGCGGTGCGCGCGGCGTTCAAGGCGGTACAGGACGGCAAGCAGGTCGCCGTGCTGGTACCGACGACCCTGCTCGCCCAGCAGCACTTCAACACGTTCACCGAGCGGATGGGGCAGTTCCCGGTCGAGATCCGGCAACTGTCGCGGTTCCAGACCCCGAAGGAGACCGAGCAGACCGTCGCGATGATCGCCGACGGGACGGTGGACATCGTGATCGGCACCCACCGGCTGCTGCAGACCACCACCCGGTTCCGCAACCTGGGGCTGGTCGTCGTGGACGAGGAGCAGCGTTTCGGGGTGGAGCACAAGGAGTACCTCAAGCGGCTGCGTACCCACGTCGACGTGCTCACCATGTCGGCGACGCCGATCCCGCGCACCCTGGAAATGGCGATCACCGGCATCCGGGAGATGTCGACGATCGCCACCCCGCCGGAGGAACGCCATCCGGTGCTGACCTTCGTCGGGGCGTACGACGACAAGCAGGTCGCCGCCGCGATCCACCGCGAACTGCTGCGCGACGGTCAGGTCTTCTACCTGCACAACCGGGTCGAGTCGATCGAGCGGGCGGCGCGCCGGCTGCGCGAACTGGTACCCGAGGCGCGGGTGGCGGTCGCGCACGGTCAGATGGGCGAGGACGCCCTCGAAAAGATCATGGTCGGCTTCTGGGAGAAGGAGTACGACGTCCTGGTCTGTACCACGATCGTGGAGTCCGGCATCGACATCCCGAACGCGAACACCCTCATCGTGGAGCGCGCCGACCTGCTCGGTCTCGCCCAACTGCACCAGATCCGGGGTCGGGTCGGTCGCGGTCGGGAGCGGGCGTACGCGTACTTCCTGTACCCGGCGGACCGGCCGCTGACCGAGCACGCCCACGAGCGGCTGGCGACCATCGCCCAGCACACCGAACTGGGCGCGGGCATGTACGTGGCGATGAAGGACCTGGAGATCCGGGGCGCCGGTAACCTGCTCGGCGGCGAACAGTCCGGGCACATCGAAGGCGTCGGCTTCGACCTGTACGTGCGGATGGTCGGCGAGGCGGTGCAGCAGTTCAAGGGGGAGCGGCCCGAGGAGGAGCCGGAAGTCAAGATCGACCTGCCGGTCGACGCGCACCTGCCGCTGGACTACATCGGCGTGGAGCGGCTGCGGCTGGAGATGTACCGCAAACTCGCCGAGGCGCGCGACACGACCGCGCTCGACGAGGTGGTCGCCGAGATGCGCGACCGGTACGGCGAGCCGACCGGGCCGGTGGCGAACCTGGTCGCGGTGGCGCGGTTCCGGCTGCTGGCGCGCCGGTACGGTCTGACCGACGTGTCGATGCAGGGGCGGCACATCCGGTTCGCGCCGATGGCGCTGCCCGATTCGAAGCAGATGCGGCTGAAGCGGCTGTACCCGGAGGCGGTGTACAAGGCGGCTACCGACACCGTGTCGCTACCCCGACCGTCGACCCGACGGGTGGGTGGCGAGCCGCTGCGCGACGTCGCTCTGCTGGACTGGTGTGCGCAGGTGATCCGGGACGTGCTCGGCGAACCGGCAGCCAAGCCGGTACCGGTCGCCGCCAGTTGACCGGGCGCCGTCGCGCGGGCCGACCCGCGCGACGGCGCTGCCGGCTGACCCTCGCGCCGGGCGATCGACCGGCGCGTGAGAAAGTAGCGGCCATGCAGCGTGCTCGTACCGCCCATCGGCGTCCGGCAGCCGCCCGGACAATGATCGTCGTCGCCCTGAGCGTCCTCGCCGCCGTCGTACTGACCGGCTGCCGGTCGCAGCCCGGCGTGGCGGCGTACGTCGACGACACCCGCTACACCGACGCGTCGGTGGAGCAGATGACCGCCAGCGTCCAGCATCTGATCGCCGAAGGCGCGACCGGCAACGTCCGCCAGCAGATCGTCGCGGACGAGGTCTTCGTCGACATCGCCAAGCGGTACGCGAAGGAGCACGACTACCCGGCTCCGACGGTGCACGTGGACGCCGTGACGGCGCAGTACAAGCTGCCGCCGGACAACGCGTGGGCGAAGCTGACCGCCGAGGCGGACGCGTACCGGCAACTTCTGCTGCAGCACGCCGACAAGGTCACGCCGACCGACGCGGAACTGCGCGACATCTACGACCGGGCGGTGGCGGCGCACCTCGCCGACCCCAACGCGTTCGACGCGATCAAGCCGCAGATCCTCGCCATCGACGGGGTGGCGCAGGCGGTCGCCGTCAAGCGCGCGCTGACCGACGCGGTGCGGCGGTACCACGTGACGGTCAACCCGCGTTACCAGCCGTCGGAGTTCTCGCTGCTGCAGTTGCAGACCGGGCAGGGTCAGGGCTTCGACGCGGTCGTCCTGCCGTTCGGGGCGTCCGCCGCGAGCCCGGCGGTGATCCCGGCGCAGTGACCGGCGGCGGCGAGGCGGGCGCGGGCGGCACGCCGCCCGCGCGGATCATCCTGCTGGTGACCTCGCCCCGCCTGCCCGCGGGACTGCTCAGCGCCGCAGCCTGGGATGTGGTACGCACCCATCCGGTGTTCACGGCGGCGGACGGGTCGCAGGTCGAGGCGCTGCGAGCGGCGGGTGCGCAGGTCACCGTCGGCGACACGGACGCTGCGGCGCTGATCGGGCAGGCGCGCCGGGACGGCACCGTGGTGTGGCTCGCCGCGCCGGGCGGTGACGAGGAGTTCGCGCGGGACCTGGGGCTGCGTCTGGCGCGCGAGCCGGGCGTCGCCGACCTGGAGTTGCTGTACGGGTCGTGGGATCCGCCGGGCGCGCGTCTGCTGGACGCGGTGACCGTGATGGACCGGCTGCTGTCGCCGGGCGGTGACCCGTGGAAGCGCCAGCAGACCCATCAGACGCTCGCCCAGTTCATGCTCGAAGAGGCGTACGAGGCGTACGACGCGATCGAGGCGGGCGACACCGACGCGCTGCGGGAGGAACTCGGGGACGTGCTGCTCCAGGTCGTCCTGCACGCCCGACTTGCCGAGCAGCTGCCGGACGGTCGGGCGTGGACGATCGACGACGTCGCCGGTGGGCTGGTCGAGAAGCTGATCCGGCGCAACCCGCACGTGTTCGCCGGGTTGACCGTGGCGGATCTCGACGAGATCACCGAGAACTGGGAGCAGATCAAGAAGGCGGAGAAGGGTCGCGACTCGGCGATGGACGGCATCGCGCTGTCCCAGCCTGCCCTGTCGCTCGCCGCGAAGATCCTGTCGCGGGCCCGGCGCGCCGGTGTCGAGCCGCCGGTACCGCCGGCGCCTGCGCCGACGCGCGACGAGGCGGGGCTGGGTGCGGTACTGCTCGCGATGGTCGCCGACGCCCGCGCCCGTGGGCTGGACCCGGAGGCGGCGCTGCGCCGGGCGGCGCTCGGGTACGCGGAGCGGGTACGCGCCGCCGAGCGCTCAGGCGAGGCGGGACGGTCAGACGCCGCCGAACGCTCAGGCGACGCCGAACGGTCAGGTGACCGCCCGGACCTCGCGTAGCACCCGGACCAGGGTGTCGAGCGCGGCAGGGTAGGCGCTCTCGCTGGGTGTGCCGTACCCGACGATGATGCCGCTGAGCTGATCGCCGGTGCCGTGCGCGTGGCTGGCGAGCCCGGACAGGGCGAGGCCCTGCCTCGCGGCGTACCCCAGCACCTCGGCTTCGCCCGGTCCGCTCGCCGGGAACTGGATCATCGCGTGCAGACCGGCGGCGACGCCGTGGACCGTGAACCTTCCGCCGTACCCGTGCCCGAGGCGCTCGACCAGCAGGTCGCGACGGCGGCGGTAGCGCAGTCGGCAGGCGCGGATGTGCCGGTCGTACCCATGTGAGGAGATGAACTCTGCGAGGGTGAGCTGCCCGAGCGACCCGGTGTGCAGATCCGCGTGCCGCTTGGCGTCCAGGACCGGTTCCAGCATCCGTTCCGGCAGGACCATCCACGCCAGCCGGAGCGCAGGGCCGAGCGTCTTGGCGGCGGTACCGACGTAGACGACGTGGTCGGGCGCCATGCCCTGCAGCGCGCCGACAGGCTGCCGGTCGTACCGGAACTCCCCGTCGTAGTCGTCCTCGACGAGCAGCGCGTCACGGCGGCGCGCCCACCGGGTGGCGGCGTGCCGGCGCTCGGCGTGCAACGTCGCCCCGGTCGGGTACTGGTGCGCGGGCGTCAGCACGGCAGCCCGTACCGCCGGGAGGTCGCCGAGCAGGTCGGTGCGCGCGCCACGGTCGTCGACCGGCAGCGCCTCGACGCGCGTGCCGTTGCGGCGTACCACGTCGCGGTGGAACGGCAGACCGGGGTCCTCCATCGCGATCGCCGCTCCGGTACCGCCGATCACGCTCGCCAGCAGCGCGAGTGCCTGTACGTACCCCGAGGTGATCACGATGCGTTCCGGGCTGGCGAGCACGCCACGCGCCCGCCCCAGGTACTCGGCGACCGCGGCGCGCAGTTCGGGTCGACCGCGGGGGTCGCCGTAGTGGTACACCGACGCGGGGGCGCGGGTCAGCGCCCGACGCGCCGCGCGCAGCCAGCCGTCGACGGGAAACGCGGTCACGTCCGGGCTCCCCGGGCGCAGGTCGTACCGGGGTCGGGACGGCTCGGGCGAACGCCATGCCCCGACGGAGGCCGCCGGTGCCAGGTCGGCGACCACGGTGCCCGAGCCGGCTCGCGACCGCAGGTACCCCTCCGCGACGAGTTGGTCGTAGGCGGCGGCGACCGTGCCTCGGGCCAGGCGCAGTTCGGCGGCCAGCGCGCGGGTGGACGGCAGCCGGGTACCGGGCGCCAACCTGCCGCGCCGGATCGCGTCGCGCAGCGCGTGTTCGAGCCCGGCGCGGCGACCGTTCGCCGGGTCGAACTCCACGTGCAGGTCGACCCCGAAAGTGGACCAATCTGTCGGCACGACGTTGGACCTTAGCGTAAGACCAGTTCGGGTCTACGGTTTTCGCATGACCGCTGAGACCGCGCTATCCACGCCTCCGAGCGTCCGGCTGGCCGTCGACGACCTCGCCCCGCACATCGCCAAGGCGATGAACGCGCTGGACGCGGCGTCGCGGCAGACCCGGCTGGAGGCGTCGCTGCTGGAACTGGTGCGCGCCCGCGCGTCCCAGCTCAACGGCTGCGCGTACTGCGTCGACATGCACAGCCGCGACGCCCGTGCCGCCGGGGAGAGCGAGCGGCGACTGTACGCGCTGCCGGTGTGGCGCGAGACGCCGTACTTCACCGCGCGTGAGCGCGCCGCGCTCGAACTGACCGAGGCCGCCACCCGGCTGACCGAAGGACCGGTCCCCGACGACGTCTTCGCGCGCGCCGCGGCGCAGTTCACCGACGTCGAACTCGCCGAGTTGGTCTGGACCGTCGCGGTGATCAAGGCGTGGAACACCCTCGGCGCCACCGCCCGGCCGTGGCCGCTGTCATGAGCGCGGCGGCGCTGCGCTCGCTGCACCGCCCCGGCGAGCCCCTGCTGTTGCCGAACGTCTGGGACGCGGCGTCCGCCCGCCTGGTCGAAGCTGCCGGGTTCCCGGCGGTCGCGACCAGTAGTGCGGCGGTCGCCGACGTGCTCGGGTACGCCGACCACGAAGTCACCCCGGTCGGCGAGATGCTCGACGCGGTCGCCCGGATCGTCCGGGCGGTACCGGTGCCGGTCACCGCCGACCTCGAGCGCGGGTACGCACTGCCGCCGGCGGAACTGGTCGAGCGGATCGCGGCCGCCGGGGCGGTCGGCTGCAACCTGGAGGACTCCGACCCGCGTACCGGCACGTTGATCGACCCGGGTCGGCAGTCGGAGTTCCTGGCGGCGGTCCGCGAGGCGGCTCGCGACCGCGACATCGACCTGGTGGTCAACGCCCGGATCGACACGTACCTGCGAGGCGGCGGTACCCCCGGCGAACGGCTCGCGGAAACCGTGCGCCGCGCCCGGCGGTACCTGGACGCGGGCGTGGACTGCGTCTATCCGATCGGCGTCGCCGATCGCGACGCGGTCGGTGAGCTGGTGGCGCGGATCGACGGGCCGGTCAACGTGCTGTACCCGGCTCTTCCGCCGACCACGTCGATCGCCGAGTTGGCGGCGCTGGGGGTCGCCAGGATCAGCTTCGGCGGTCGGTTGTACCGGGCGTCGCAGCCGCCCCTGCTTGCCGCGCTCGCCGCGATCCGCGACGGCGGAGTTCCGTTCCCGCCCGACGCCGCGCGGGAGGCAGGTTCCGGCTACCCGGGGAGTTGATCAAGCAGCCAGCCGAGGGCGTCGGGCGTCGGACCGGCGGTCGACCGCTGCTCCAGATCCGCGTAGATCGCGGCGCGCTGGACGTCCTTCGCGCGTCCCCGTCCCCGGAGCCGGTCCAGCACCGCGGACAGCGCGCACACGGCGACCGGTACGCCGGCGATGTCCACGGTGGTCGCGTGTTCGACCAGCTCGTCGTACCGACCACAGATCCGGGGCACCACGTCGACCATGCCGAGCCGCGTCACGTACATGTGGTCGAGGTTCTGCTCGGTCGCCGGTCGCGGCGTCCACGAACGGCACTCCTCCGGGCCCGACATGTCGCCCCACTCGGGAACGAACGCGGGTACCGCGTCGAGGTCGTCCAGCGCTTCTGCCAGGCGCTGCAGGTTGTCGCCGTCCAGTCGCGGTGCCACGTCGAGGTCGTTGGGCACCAGCCTGCCGCCGTGGAGCGCCAGCACGGTGGATCCGGTGAGCACCCATTCGATCTCGCGTTCGGCGAGGAACCGGACCAGCGGTACGAGCCGCACCTGCGGTCGGGCGGTCGGATCGAGCATCGGGTCAGGACACCGGCAGCGGGGGATCGGCGCGGTCGATCAGACCGTCCGCGTACTCCGGCCAGAAGGTCTGCGGGTCGGGGTCGACCGTGCCGTTGTTCTCCGGGTCGCCCGGTCCGTCGGTACCTCGGCTGCACGGCCCGTCCGACACACCGGGTCGCTTGATCCACAGGTACGCGTCGACCAGCGGATGCCCGGTCTGCGTGGTCGGTCGCGCCCCGAGACCCCGCCCGGGCGGGTTGCACCAGCTCTGCGGGTCGGGGTACGCGTCCTGCGGCGGCTGCCACGGCCCCTGCCCGTTGCGACTGGTGTCCACGACGAAATGGGTCATGAACAGCGGATCGACGTCCACTCCGGCGAGGTCGGCGTCACTGCATCCGGTGGCGCCGGAGTACTCGCGGTAGTACAGGCACTTGGACAGCCGGGTGCCGTAGTCGACGAGTTCGTCGGTACGCCGGAAGTTCGCCACGTTGAGGAAGAAGCCGGTGGCCCGGTCGATGCCGGCGCGCAGCAGGCGGCTCGCCATGCCGAGTTGCTGCCGGGGCTGGCCGTACCCGGAGTCGTAGTCGTTGAGCGGCTGCCACGCCGAGTGCCCGGCGTCGAGGTACACCGCGGTCAGCCGGTCTTGCCGGAACCGGTCGACCGCGTACCGGATCTCGCGGAACCGCTCGTCGGTCCGGGCGGTGTCTTCCGGCTGCCCGGTCGACCCGCCGCCGCCCGTGTCGCACCACGGCTCGCTGGGCAGCATCGCCAGGCTGTCGGGCTCGACGACGACCACCGCCGGTTGGGCTCCGATCGCCTCGGCGAACGCGTCGATCCAGGCGCGGTACGACGCCTCGTCGGCGGCGCCGCCCGCGTGGTACTGCCCGCAGTCACGTCCCGGAATGTTGTACGCGACCAGGACCGGTACCCCCCGCTGCCGGGCGGCTTCCGCCATCGTGGCGCCGACCTGCCGGCGCACCTCGTCGGGGGTGCCGCCGGTGAACCAGACGGCGGTCGGTACCGCCGCCAGGGCGCGCATCCGCGCCGCACCCGTCGGGTCGCCGTGCGCGGCGTCCAGGTCCGCCTGGCGGGCGGCGGGGCTGCCGGGGTCGACGTACCAGGTGACGGGGGAGCGGAGCAGGAAGTCGGCGACCCGCCAGTCGCCCGGCGAGGAGGCGGCGGCGGGATGGGCGGCGAGCAGCGGCGTGACGGCGCACGCGACGGCGACGGCGATGCGGGCGAGGCGTGACGACCGGGGGTGCGTCCGTCTCATGCTCGCTCCTGCCGACGAGGGGTTGTGCAGGGCAGGTTAAACATTGGGAGCGCTACCAGTTCAAGAGCTATCGGGGTACCAGTTCCCGGCGGCACCCGCCCGGTCGACGCGGGCGCGTCGCCGCCGGTGCCGGTCCGCGACGGATGGTCGCAGGTCAGGTACGTTGCGGTAATGCCGATGCAGTTCGCCCCGCTCGCCGAGCACATCATCGACGCGCTGCTGGAGTCGTCACCGGAACTCGCCTCATGGGCCGGCGACCACCGGTTCGACCACCGACTGCCCGATCTGTCCGCCGACGGGGTCGCCGCCGACGTCGCCATGCTGCGCGACGCGTCCGCCGCGCTGTCCACCGTGGACGTCGACCTGCTCGACCCGGAGGAACAGGTCGACCACGCGGTACTGTCCGCGCTTGTCGAGCGGCGCCTGTTCGAGTACACCGAGGTGCGCGAACACGAGTGGAACCCGCTGGAACACAACCCGGGACCGCTGCTGTACGCCCTGATCGCCCGGCCCTTCGCCCCGGTCGAGGCGCGGCTGGACAGCCTGACCGGTCGGCTGTCCGCGATCCCGGACGCCCTGGCGACCGCGCGCCGGGTGCTCAGCGGCTGCCCGCGCATCCATCTGGAAACCGCGCTCGGGCAGTTCGCCGGTACCGCCGGGCTGATCCGCGCCGAACTGCCCGGCATGATCACCCAGGCTCCCGCGTTCGAGAAGACGGTACGCGGCGCGGTGGACGGCGCGCTCGCCGCGATCGACGAGTTCACCGGGTGGCTGCGCGAGCGCGTCGCCGACGCCGGTGACGACGCCCGCGACCCCCGGCTGGGACGCCGGCTGTGGGAAGCCCGACTGTGGCACACCCTGGACACCGAACTGTCCGCGGCCGAGGTGCTCGCCCGCGCCGAGGCGAACCTGGAGCGGGTCACCGGCGAACTGCGCGAGGCAGCCGCCGAACTGGTCGGTGGACCGGCGACCGACGAGACGGTACGCGCCGCGCTGGACCGGCTCGCCGACCAGCACCCCGACGACGCGACCATCGTCGACCTGGCGAAGCTCACGTTCGGCGAGACCACCGAGTTCGTCCGCGACCGGGACCTCGTCTCGCTGCTCGACGATCCGTGCGAGATCCTCGAGATGCCGGAATTCGCGCGCGGCGTCGCGGTCGCCTACTGCGACCCGCCGGGACCGTTGGAGACCGCCGACGTACCCACCTTCTACTGCATCGCCCCGACCCCGGCGAACTGGTCGCCGGAGCGCGTCGAGTCGTTCTACCGCGAGTACAACAACCACATGATCCGCAACCTGACGGTGCACGAGGCGATGCCGGGTCACTTCCTGCAACTCGCCCACGCCCGCCGGTTCCGGGGTACCACGCGGGCCCGCGCCCTCGGCTTCTCCAGCCCGTTCGTGGAGGGCTGGGCGGTGTACGCCGAGGAGGTCATGGCCGAACACGGCTTCGGCGGTCTGCCGATCCGGTTGCAGCAACTGAAGATGCAGCTGCGGATGAGCATCAACGCGATCCTCGACCAGCAGGTGCACTGCGCCGGCATGACCGAGCAGGACGCCATGGCGCTGATGACCGGACCCGGCTTCCAGGAAGAGGGCGAGGCGGCCGGCAAGTGGCGGCGGGCGCTGCTCACCTCCACCCAGTTGTCCACGTACTTCGTCGGGTACGTCGAGGTGGGCGGCATCGGTCGGGCGCGTCCGGCGGGCACGTCCCTGCGGGACTGGCACGACGCGATGCTCGCGCACGGCTCGCCGTCGCCCCGCCACGTCCGCTCGCTGCTGGGGGTGTAGGTCCGGTCGGCGCGGTCAGAGCGCGCCGCTGTCGCCGCGCCGCACCGGCTCCACGGCAGCGTGTACCCCGGTGACGACGAACCCGCTGTCCGGGCGGGTCGGAACCCGGTCCAGCGGAATCGCCAGGTTCTGGTCCGGTACCGCGTAGTCGAGCAGCGCCAGTCGCAGCGACAGGGCTTCCAGCAGCGCCACCGTGATCGCCTCGCCGGGGCAGCGGTGTCCGGTGTACGGGTCGCCGCCGCCCTGCGGGATCAGGTCGTACCCGCCGATCTCGCGGCCGACGAAACGGTCCGGTCGGAACCGGTACGGTTCGTCCCACAGCCGACCGTCATGGTCCTGCCCGTACAGGTCGAGCAGCACCATCGACCCGGCCGGCACATGCTCGCCGGCCAGCGACAGGTCGCGGACCGCCTGTCCGCCGACGAACGGGGCGAACGGGTAGAAGCGCCGTACCTCCTGGGCGAAGGCTTCGGTGTACGCGCGGTCGCCCGAGCGCAGCCGTTCCCGGTTCGACGGCCAGCGGTACAGGGCGTGCGCGGCGAACACCACGAACCAGGTGACCGCGACCGTCGGGCGGACGACGTTGAGCAGTTCCACGGCGGCGACCTGCGGGCTGAGCGGCTGACCGTCGGCGTCGCGATGGGTCGCGACGGCGTCGAGCGCGGAGCCGGGCGGCGCGAGCGCCTCGCCGCCGCGTACCGCCTGGACCAGGTCGGCGAGCCACGCCTCGCGCCGGGTACGGGCGCGGCGCGCCCGCCAGTGCCGAGGCCCGACCGTGGCGAACCCGTCGACCAGCGAGATCAGGTCGGCGGCGAGGTCCGGGATCTCGGAGTCGGATACCGGCACTCCCGCCCACTCCGTCACGCCACGCGTGATCACCCGGCTGACCTCGTCGAACAGGACGAGGCGGTCGGCATGCGACCATACCCGCGTCGCGTCGAGCCACGCCCGGTCGACGCGCTCCACCAGCGCGGCGATCCCGTCGTCCGTCATCAGCGACATGAACAGCGCCTTGCGCACCCGGTGCGCCTCGCCGTCCAGCGTGTGTACCGCGCCGTGACCGAACAGCGTGCTCAGCACCGGTCCGGGGATCGCGCCGTGCCGCCGGACGTGATCCTCGTCGTAGAAGAACCGCGCCTGGTCGGGTCCGCACAGGCCGAGCGTCGGCTTGCCGAGCAGTCGGGTGACCACGATGTCGCTGCCCGCCTGACGGCGCAGGCTGGGCAGCCAGGCGTACCCCTGCAGCGCCAGCGGGAAGGTGTTGTCCAGCCCGGGTCGGTGAGACATGGCGGCCACCTTCCCCCACCGGTACACCTCAAACCGTGCCGGACACCGCGACGTCAGCGGTCCCGCCGCCGTCGACGGTGCCCGCCACCGGCGCCGTCCGCGTCAGCCGCCGCCGGTCCCCGTGGATCACCGGTGCGACCCGCGAGGTTGTGAGGTTGCCAGCGGCTCGTGTCGGTCAACTCGCTAGGCTGCCAACGGACGATGGGCAGCGCCGCCCGCGCCTGGGCGATACGCCGTCGGCGGGGAGCCGCGCTCCCGGTCGGGGCAGAGGGTGAAGGAGCGAGACCACAGTGGCCACCATTGAGGGAATCGTCGCGCGGGAGATCCTCGACTCGCGAGGCAACCCGACCGTCGAGGTCGAGATCGGCCTGGACGACGGGACGACGGCGCGGGCGGCGGTACCGTCCGGCGCGTCCACCGGCGCGTTCGAGGCGATCGAGCTGCGCGACGGCGACACCGACCGGTACAACGGCAAGGGCGTCGAGCGCGCGGTCAGCAACATCGAGGACCGCATCTTCCCCGAGCTGGTCGGGTACGACGCGACCGACCAGCGCGCCGTCGACCAGCGCATGCTCGACCTGGACGGCACCCCGGACAAGTCCGACCTGGGGGCGAACGCGATCCTGGGCGTGTCGCTCGCGGTCGCCAAGGCCGCTGCCGCCTCGTGCGGGCTGTCGCTGTTCCGCTACCTCGGCGGTCCGAACGCGCACCTGCTGCCGGTACCGATGATGAACATCCTCAACGGCGGCGCGCACGCGGACTCCAACGTGGACATCCAGGAGTTCATGATCGCGCCGATCGGCGCGCCGACGTTCCGCGACGCGCTGCGCTGGGGCGCCGAGACGTACCACGCGCTCAAGTCGGTGCTGAAGACGAAGGGCTTGGCGACCGGTCTCGGCGACGAGGGCGGCTTCGCGCCGAACCTGCCCGCCAACGCCGCCGCGCTCGACTTCATCGCCGACGCCGTGGCGACCGCCGGCTTCCAGCTCGGTACCGACATCGTCCTCGCCCTCGACGTCGCCGCGACCGAGTTCTACGAGGACGGTTCGTACCGCTTCGAAGGCGTCGGCAAGTCCGCGGAGCAGATGACCGAGTACTACGCGCGCCTGGTCGACGAGTACCCGATCGTGTCGATCGAGGACCCGCTGGCGGAGGAGGACTGGGCCGGCTGGACCACGCTCACCGGGCAGCTCGGCGGGCGCATCCAGATCGTCGGCGACGACCTGTTCGTCACGAACCCGACCCGCATCCAGCGGGGCATCGACGAGGGCGCGGCGAACGCGGTACTGGTCAAGGTCAACCAGATCGGGTCGCTCACCGAGACGCTGGACGCCGTGGACCTGGCGCACCGTGCCGGGTACCGCTGCATGATGAGCCACCGGTCGGGCGAGACCGAGGACACCACGATCGCCGACCTCGCCGTGGCGACCGGGTGCGGGCAGATCAAGACCGGCGCCCCGGCGCGCTCGGAACGGGTCGCCAAGTACAACCAGTTGCTGCGCATCGAGGACGAGTTGGACGACGCCGCCCGGTACGCGGGAGCGGCGGCGTTCCCGAGGTACCGGTCGCGGTAATCAACGGATCTTGAGTTGTGGCGCCCGACCGCCCTGCTTACGCTGAACCCGGGCGCCACAACGGTCGTCGGGGGTCGATCGGGCGCGTGGCGGGGGGAGGACGTGATGCAGCGCCGCTTGCCGAGCGGGCAGGGGCCGGGCGGCCGGTCGCGGGCGACCCGCACCACGGGTCGACCGCGTGCGGTCGTTCGGGATACCGCCGTGCGCACGGAACCGGTCCGGGTGACGGCGCGCGGCGGTTCGGCACGCGTACCGGCGCCCCGCCGCGGCTGGTCCGCCGAGGGGCGACCGGGAGCGCGACCGGCGGCGGCGCGGCGTCCCGCCGGCGGCGGCGCGGTGAAGCGGACGCGGGCGCCACAGCCGCGTCAGGTCACCGGGCGCGCCACCGTGCTCGGTCTGGTCCTGCTGGGACTCCTGCTCACATACGCCTATCCGGTGCGCATCTACCTGTCCCAGCAGGCGCAGATCGCCACCATGGAAGCCGACCAGGCGGCCCAGCGGCGGCGTATCGCGTCGCTGACGGAGGAACGGGCGAAGTGGAACGACGACGAGTACGTCATCACCCAGGCCCGCCGCCGGCTGCAGATGTCCAAGCCGGGCGAGGTGCTGTACATCATCACGGAGGACCCCGACGCGGGTGCCGGTGACTCGACCGCGACGAACGCGACGGCGGGTCAGCCGACAGACACCCGCCCCTGGTACGGCCAGTTGTGGTCCAGCGTCCAGGCAGCCGATCAGCCACGGTCGAGCGGATGACCGACGAGGTACCGCCCCCGCGGCGGGAACCGGCGACCCCCGCCGACCGCACCGCCGTCGCCGCCCAACTCGGGCGACCGCCGCGCGGCACCCGAGCCGTCGCGCACCGCTGCCCGTGCGGGCTGCCCGACGTCGTGGAGACCACGCCACGCCTCGCCGACGGTTCGCCGTTCCCCACCCTGTACTACCTGACCTGCCCGCGAGCCACCGCGGCGTGCAGCCGACTCGAATCCGCCGGGCTGATGAAGGAAATGAACGCGCGGCTCGCCGAGGACCCCGAGCTGGCTGCCCGGTACCGCGTCGCGCACGACGACTACCTCGCCCGGCGCACCGCGATCGAGGACGTACCGGAGATCGCCGGGGTGTCCGCGGGCGGCATGCCCGGTCGGGTCAAGTGCCTGCACTCGCTCGTGGGGCACGCGCTCGCGGTCGGGCCCGGCGTCAACCCGTTCGGCGACGAGGCGGTACGCGCGATCGCGCCGTGGTGGACCGACGGGCCGTGCGTACCCGTACCGACCGGCGAACAGCCGCCGAGCGACGGATAATCTCGGCCGCATGGAGGTCATCGTCCGCCGCGCCCGTACCGGCGACGTGCGCGCGATCCGCAGCCTGATCGACCGGTACGCGATCGAGCGGCGGCTGCTGTCCAAGGCGACGGTGGCGCTGTACGAAGACGTCCAGGAGTTCTGGGTCGCCGAACGGGTCGCCGACCGCGCGGTGGTCGGCTGCGGCGCGCTGCACGTCATGTGGGAGGACCTCGCCGAGGTCCGCACCGTGGCGGTGGATCCGCGGTGCCGGGGTCAGAAGATCGGGTACCGCCTGGTGTCCGAGCTGCTCGACCAGGCGCGTCTGCTCGGGGTACGCCGGGTCTTCGTGCTCACCTTCGAGACCGGGTTCTTCTCGTCGTTCGGGTTCCGACCGATCGACGGGGCGCCGGTACCGCCCCGTGTGTACGAGGAGTTGCTGCGCTCGTACGACGAGGGCGTGGCGGAGTTCCTCGACCTGGAGCGGGTCAAGCCCAACACCCTGGGCAACACACGGATGCTGCTGTACCTCGACGGGGAGGGCCCATGACCCGGGTCGCGGCGATCGACTGCGGTACCAACTCCATCCGGCTGCTCATCGCCGACCTGCCGGAGCCCGGCGCGGCACCGGACGGTGCCGCGCCGGGCGGTGCCGCGCCGGGCGGCGCGATCGGAGCCGCGTCGGGCGAGCCGCTCACCGACGTGGTACGCCGGATGGAGATCGTCCGCCTCGGTCAGGGCGTCGACCGGACCGGAGCGCTGTCGCCCGAGGCGATCGAGCGCACCCGGGTGGCGCTCGCGGAGTACGCCGCGCAGATCCGCGACCTGGGCGCGACCCGGGTGCGGATGGTCGCCACGTCGGCGAGCCGCGACGCGCGCAACGCCGACGACTTCCGCGCGATGGTGCGCGCCACGCTCGGCACCGACCCCGAGGTGGTGACGGGGGACGAGGAGGCGAGGCTGTCGTTCACCGGCGCGGTACGCGGACTGCCCGCCGACGCCGAGCCGCCGTACCTGGTCGTCGACATCGGCGGGGGGTCGACCGAATTCGTCGTCGGTACCGCCACAGTGGACGCGGCGATATCGGTGGACATCGGCTGCGTCCGGATGACCGAGCGGCACCTGCACGACGACCCGCCGACGACGGCGCAGGTGGCGGCGGCGCAGGCGGACATCGAGGCGGCGGTCGAACGGGCGTTGTCGGCGGTACCGGGTCGGCGCGCGCGCACCCTGATCGGTCTGGCGGGTACGGTCACCACGGTCACCGCGATCGCGCTCGGGCTCACCGGGTACGACCCGGATCGCATCCACCACGCGCGGGTGTCCGAGGACGAGGTGGCCAAGGTCACCGCGCAACTGCTCGCGATGACGCACGAGCAGCGCCTGGCGATCCCGGTCATGCATCCGGGTCGCGCCGACGTCATCGGCGCCGGGTCGCTCATCCTGCGTACCGTGATGCGCAAGGTCGGTGCGGGGTCGGTGGTCGCCAGCGAGCATGACATCCTCGACGGCATCGCCTGGAGTCTCGCGCCGCGTTGAGGCGCCGCGCTGTCTCTCCGCCCGGGCACGCGAAACACCGGCAACGTCCGGTCCATGTGGGATGTCCGCCACGCCCGTCACCGCTTCCCTCGCGCCTTTAGCCATGATTGAGTACAGCCCACCTGACCCCTGCGTCACGCCAACCACGACTGATCGACAGGAGGCGGCCGAGATGGGCGCCACGGCCAGCTACGCCGGCACCGCCGGTTCCAACAAGGGTTACCTCGCGCTACCCGCCACGGGTACCGGACCGGCGGTCGTCGTGCTGCCGGACCGCAGCTTGGGCGGGCACATTACGACGGTGGTCGACCGGTTCGCCGCCGAGGGCTTCGTCGCGTTCGCGCCCGATCTTCGCCACGGCGTCACCGGCGACGGCGGTCGCGTTGGCGTCACCGGCGATGACCGCCGCCATGGCGTCACCGGCGACGGGTCGGACCACGACGAGCCCGACATCGACCCGGCCGCTCTGGCGCACGATCTCGTCGCGGTCGTCGATCATCTCGCCCGTCGCGCCGAGGTGACCGGGCCGGTCGCCTGTGTCGGCTTCTGCCTGGCCGGCAGCCTCGCGCTCTGGTCGGCGACGCTGTCCGACCGGATCGTCGCGGCGGTCGCCTTCTATCCGTCGCTGCCCTGGGCGCGTCTGCACCCCGAGTGGTCCCACTACGCTGGCAAGGCCGCGGTCATCCACTGTTCCGAGGCGGACGGCACCTCGCAGGCGCCGGACATCCAGGCGGCGAGGCGGGCGATTGAGGAGGCAGGGGGCGAGTGCACGCTCTACGACTACCCGGGCACGCAGCACGCCTTCTTCAACGACGACCGTCCCGAGGCGTACGACGGGGACGCGGCGACCGCCGCGTGGGCGCGCACCCTGGAACTGCTCCGCAGGCGCCTGCGGTAGGGGGTACGACGCGGTGACCGCCCGCACCCCGTCGGACGTGGTCGCCCAAGCCGCCGCCGTCGACGACCTGTCCGCCCTGGACGCCGCGATCTCGGACTGCTTCGCCTGCCCACGGCTCGTGGCGTGGCGGGAACAGGTCGCGGCGACCAGGCGCGCGGCGTTCCGCGACCAGGTGTACTGGGGTCGTCCGGTGCCCGGCTTCGGTCCGTCGGACGCCCCGATCGGCATCCTCGGGCTCGCCCCGGCCGCGCACGGCGGCAACCGTACCGGTCGGATCTTCACCGGCGACCGCTCCGGCGACGTGCTGTTCGCCGCGCTGTACCGCGCCGGCTTGGCGAACCAGCCGACCAGCGTGAGCGAAGACGACGGACTCGAGTTGCGGCACACCCGGGTGTTCGCCTCGGTACGGTGTGCCCCGCCGGGCAACAAGCCGACCCCGGCGGAGCGGGACGCGTGCGCCCCGTGGCTGCACCGCGAGGTGGCGCTGCTGCGACCGACGCTGCGGGTGGTGGTCGCGCTCGGGGCGTTCGCCTGGGCGAACTGGTGGCCGGCGATGCGCGCGGTGTACCGGCAACCCGTACCGTCGCCGCGACCCGCGTTCGGTCACGGCGTCGAGTGGACCGCCGGTCCGGACCTGCCGGTACTGCTGGGCTGCTACCACGTCAGCCAACAGAACACCTTCACCGGACGGTTGACGCCCGACATGCTCGACGAGGTCTTCGCCCGTGCCCGCGACCTCGCCGGCATCGACTCTCCGACGCACCCCTAGCCGCCGTCCGTGCCCTGTCACTACCGCCCGGAAGGATGATGCCTGAGTGGCCGACCTGAATCGGACGCTGCGACGATGGTGGCCGCTGGGCGGGATGGTGCTGCTGCTCGCCGTCGTCGGGGTGGGCGCGGCGAACTCCTCGCCGAGCGTCACCGAGGTACCGGTACCGCAGCTCGGCGCGTCCGAGCCCGCCCCCGACGGCGGCAGCGCGACGCTGTCCAGCCAGCCCCCGCCGCCGCGCGATCCCGGTCCGGAACACACCGTCGCGTTGCCGCACTGGGTCGGTACCGCGTTGAGCGCGCTCTGCGTGACGGTCGTGGTGGTCGTCGTCGGGCTGCTGATCTGGGCATTGCTGCGGGACCGGTTGTCGGTACGCCGGTCGGCGCTGCGGTTCGAGCAGAACCCGCAGGCGCCGCAGGCGCGCCACCGCGACGAGGTGGTCGCCGCGGTCGACGCGGGGCTGTCCGACCTGCGTGACGACGACGCCGACCCGAGGCGCGCGGTGATCGCGTGCTGGGTACGGCTGGAGCAGGCGGCGGCCGCCGCCGGTACCCCGCGCCAACCCGGCGACACCTCGACCGACCTGGTCCGCCGGCTGCTCGCCGCGCACCAGGTGAGCGCCGGGGTGCTCGACGACCTCGCGGGCGTCTACCGGCTCGCCCGGTACGCCACGCACACCGTCGACCCGTCGATGCGCGACCGTGCCCGTACCGCGCTGCGGCACCTGCGGGCGGAACTGGTGACCGATACGGTACCGACGAACCCGTCCACGTCTGCCGAACCCCGGAGCACCCCAGCATGACCAGCATCGACGATCTCCTCAGCGGCGACGACGAGCCGGTACCCTCGCCGGCACGCCCGAAGTCGCTGCGCCGCTGGGTCGTCACCACGCTGCTGTTCTCCGCGTTGGCTGCCGCGCTGCTCGACGTGGTGCTGCGCGCCTCCGGGTACGCGGTGCCGTTCGCGCTGGCGTTCATGGTGTTCCTGGCGCTGGCGGTACTGCGCCGGGCGGTGGTCGCGGTCGCGCCGCCGAAACTGGTCGATCCGGGCAGTGCCGTGGACGACGAGGTGTCGTACCGGGTCGCCCCGTCGGACGGGCTGCACACCGCGACGCTGCGCTGGAACAACCGGCTGGAGTGGACGCGCGACGAGGCGGACCGGTTCAACCAGACGGTCCGCCCGGTACTCGTGGAGATCGTCGACGAGCGGTTACGGCTGCGTCACGGTGTCAGCCGGGACGCCGACCCGGCGCGCGCCCGGCAGCTGTTGGGTGATCCACTGTGGGGGCTGCTCGCCGGTCCGGTGGCGAAGATGCCGACCCCGAGACAGCTAGCGGACCTGGTGTCCCGGATGGAGGAACTGTGACTGTCCCGCACCGCCAGTCGCTGCCGCCGCACGAGGTGGGCAGACTCGGCCAGGCTGTCCTGGACGAGGTCGGTACCGTCGTGGTCGGCAAGCGCGAGACCCTCGAACTCGTGCTCGCCGGCATCCTGGCGGGTGGGCACGTCCTGCTGGAGGACCTGCCCGGACTGGGCAAGACCCTGACCGCGCGGTCGTTCGCGCAGGCGCTGGGTCTCGGATTCCGGCGGCTGCAGTTCACTCCCGACCTGCTGCCGGCGGACGTGACCGGCTCGTTCCTGTACGACCAGCGCAACCACGACTTCACCTTCCGAGCCGGACCGATCTTCACGAATCTGCTGCTCGCCGACGAGATCAACCGGACGCCGCCGAAGACGCAGGCGGCGCTGCTCGAGGCGATGCAGGAAAAGCAGGTGTCGGTCGAGGGCACCACGTACCGGCTGGAAGCCCCGTTCCACGTGCTCGCCACCGCCAACCCGATCGAGTACGAGGGCACCTATCCGCTGCCCGAGGCGCAGCTGGACCGGTTCCTGCTGCGCGTGTCGTTCGGGTACCCCAGCCGCGAGGAGGAGTGGGACGTGCTGCGTCGCCGGGTCGACCGGCGCCGCGAGGAGGCGCAGCTGGCCCCGGTCGTGGACGCGGACACCCTGCTCGCGATGCAGGAAGCGCTGGAGGACGTGGCGGTCGAGGACTCGATCGGCCGGTACATGGTCGACCTCACCGCCGCCACCCGCGCCCACCCGTCGGTGCTGGTCGGCGCGTCCCCCCGCGGGTCGCTCGCGCTGCTGCTGCTCAGCCGGGCGCGGGCGGCTCTCGCGGGGCGGGACTTCGTGATCCCGGAGGACGTCAAGGAGGTCGCCGGCCCCGCCCTCGGTCACCGGATCACGCTGCGACCGGAGATGTGGCTGCGCCGGGTCGACCCGGCGTCCGTGGTCGCCGAGGTACTCGCCGCCACCCCGGCGCCCGCCAGCGGCGCCCTGCCCAGCTACGGCGCGGTGCCCAGCCACGCCGGCGGGGAGCATGCGCTCGCCGATCCGTACCGGTACACCGCGCCGCCGCGAGGCTGACCGTGTCCGAGCCGGAGCAGCGATGGGTACCGACCCGCGCGCTGGGACGCGCCGTCCTGGTGTCCGGGCTGCTGATCGTCATCGCGGTACTGCTGGGGCGCGCCGACCTGGTGGTGCTCGCCGCGCCGTTCGTCCTCGGTACCGCCGTGTCGCTGCTGCGCCGCCCGGCTGACCCTCCTCGCGTGCGGATCGGCGTCGAGCGCTCGTCCCTCGCCGAGGGCGACGAGGTGTCCTCGGCGGTCGACGTCGCCAGCCCCGACCGCGCCGGGTACGACCTGGTCGTGTTGCGTGCCAGGGTGGCGAGCTGGCTGGCGCTTCGGCACGCCGACCGACCGTACGCGGTGGCGGTACCGCCCGGTTCCGACGCGCGGGTGCCGCTGGTCGGACCGGCGCTGCGCTGGGGTCGCCACCCGATCGGACCCGCGTCGGCGACGGCGTTCGCGTCGGACGCGTTGCTGGTCAGCGCCCCGGTCACCGGGTCGGCTGTGAAGATCACCGTGTACCCGAGGACCGAGCCGTTCGACGCGGACGACGCGATGCCTCGCGCCGCGGGTCTGGTCGGCGCGCACCGGTCCCGCCGGCTCGGCGAGGACGGGGAACTCGCCGGGGTACGCGTCTTCGCGCCCGGCGACCGGCTGCGCCGCGTCGACTGGCGGGTGTCGCTGCGCGAGCGCCAGTTGCACGTCGCGGCGACGTTCTCCGACCGCGACGCCGAGGTCGTCCTGCTGGTCGACGTGCTGTACGAGGCGGGACGATCCGGCGGTGTGCACGGCGAGCCGTCGGTGCTCGACACCACGGTCCGCGCCGCCGCCGGGATCGCCGAGCACTACCTGGACCGGGGCGACCGGGTGGCGCTGCTGGAGTACGGGCTGCGCGCCCGCCGACTACGCCCGGCGACCGGGCGGCGGCAGTACCTCGCCGTGCTGGAATGGCTGCTGGACTGCGCGCCGACGGTCGGGGCGGGCGAGCCCTCGCCGTACGTGTTCGGCCCCCACCTGCTGTCCGGCAACGCGCTCGTGGTGGTCCTGTCGCCGCTGCTCGAGCCGCGTTCGGCGGCGATGGTCGCGAACCTCGCCCGGGCGGGGCGGTTCGTCGTCGCCGTGGACACCCTGCCGCCGGGCATCCGACTGCCCGGATGGGGACACTGGGGTGCGGTACCCGCCCGGCTGTGGCGGCTGGAACGGGACAACGTCCTCGGGCAACTGCGTGAGCACGGGGTACCGGTGGTGGCGTGGGCCGGGGCGGGCAGCCTCGACGCGGTGCTGCGGGACGTCGCCCGGATGGCGTCGGGTCCGAAGGCGGTACCGCGATGAGCCGTCGAGCTGTGCGCAGCCGCAACCCGGTCGCCGAGTGGGTGCGCGACCTCGGGAACCGGACGCGCCGCACCTCGCCCGGTGTGGTGTCGGTCCGACTCGCCGTGGCGGTGTGCGCACTGGTCGGGTTGACGCTCGCCGCCCCCGACCTGGTGCTGTCCGGGCGGTACACGGGCTTCGCGGTCCTCCTCGCCCTGCTGCCCGCGCTCGCGCCGCGCGGACCGTGGACCACGCTGCTGATCGTGGTCGCGGCGCTGGCGTGGTACGTCACCTCGGTCGCCGTCGGCACGCCGGTCACCTACTGGCGGGTCGTCGCCCTCGCGGCGGCGCTGTACCTGACCCACACCTTCGCGGCGCTGTCCGCCGCGCTGCCGTACGACACCGTGGTCGACCCCTCGGTGTTGCTGCGCTGGTCCGCCCGCGCCGGTGTGGTGGTCGGCGGGACGGCGCTGGTCGGGGCGGTGATCGCCGTGGTACCGGCGGTGCTCGGCGCCCACCCGTCGCTCAGCGCAGCCCTGGGCGGCATCGCGGTCGGGGTCGTGGTACTGCTCACCCTGCTCGGTCTCGCCCGCCGCTAGCAGGGCTGCACCAGCAGGTACGGCACGGGGTTGCGCGTTCGGCGCGGCGGTGGGGTGCCGGGGCTCACGGCGGCGACACGGTGCGCCGTCCGTGACGGTCGGTAATGATGGACGTGTGAATCCGCAGCGCATCCTCATCGTGGGCGCCGGTCACGTCGGCCTGTACACCGCCCTGCGGCTCGGCAGGAAGATGCGGGGCCGTCGGTTCGAAGTGACCGTGGTCGACCCGTCTCCCCACATGACCTACCAGCCGTTCCTTCCCGAGGTCGCGGCGGGCAACATCTCGCCCCGGCATTCCGTGGTGCCGCTGCGCCGCGAACTGCGGCACGCTCGCGTGCTGTCCGGCGAGGTGACCCGGATCGACCACAGCCGCAGGTGCGCGATGGTCCAACCGATCGTCGGTCCGCCGCGCGAGGTGCGGTACGACCAGATCCTCGTCGCGCCCGGCAGCGTGTCCCGCAGCCTGCCCATCCCGGGGCTGCGCGAGCAGGCGATCGGGTTCAAGAACGTGGGCGAGGCCATCTACCTGCGCAACAAGGTGCTCGACCAGTTGGACGTGGCGGCGACCACCACCGACCCGGCGACCCGGCAGCGGGCGCTCACCTTCGTGTTCATCGGCGGCGGGTACGCCGGTATCGAGGCGCTCGCCGAGATGGAGGACATGGCGCGCGACGCGCTGAAGTACTACGAGGAACTCAAGCCCGAGGACATGCGCTGGGTGCTGGTCGAGGCGACCAACCGCATCCTGCCCGAGGTCGATCCCGACATGGGCGCGTACACCGTGCGCCAACTGCTCAGGCGCGGGTTGGACATCCGGCTCGGCACCCGGCTGGAGTCGTGCGTCGACGGGCATGTGGTGCTCTCCGACGGCGACGCGTTCGACGCGGACACCATCGTGTGGACCGCGGGCGTCAAGGCGAACCCGATGCTGGAGCGCACCGACCTGCCCCGCGACGAACGCGGGCGGCTCACCTGCCTGGCGACGCTGCAGGTGGTGGACGCCGACGGCAGGGTCGTCGAGGGCGCCTGGAGCGCCGGCGACTGCGCGCGGGTCCCCGACCTGACCAAGCCCCAACCGGCGTACTGCGCGCCGAGCGCCCAGCACGCGGTACGGCAGGCGCGGCAGGCAGCCGACAACATCGTGCGGGTGCTGCGCGGTCAGCGACCGGTGGAGTACAAGCACAAGTACGCCGGGTCGGTGGCGAGCCTCGGGCTGCACAAGGGCGTCGCCCAGGTGTACGGGATCAAGCTGAAGGGCTGGCCCGCCTGGTTCATGCACCGCACGTACCACATGAGCCGCATCCCCAGCCTGAACCGCAAGATCCGGGTGATCGTGGACTGGACGCTGGCGCTGTTCCTGCGGCGCGAGGTCGTCGCGCTCGCCGAACTGCACCAGCCTCGGGAAAGCTTCACCGAGGTCACCCCGTACGTCCCGCCGCGCGAAGAGCCCCGCAGGGCGCCGGTCGGCTCGGCGGTGCGCCGGTAACGGTCAGGTCGACACCCGCCACACCCACAGGTCGGCGACCCGCTCGCCGGGACCGATCAGCCGCTCGACCGCGACCCGGACCGCGTCGGCGTGCGGTCCGGGTACCAGCGCCAGACAGGAAGCGCGCCAGAACCGCAGGTCGGCGGCTGCCTGCGCGCGTTCGGCGGGGCCCAGTCGCGGTACCTGTCCGGTCCGCGCCACGTCCGCGAGCAGCCGCGAGGTGGGCTGCTGGTACGTGCCGACCGAGGCGCGACCGCCGGGCGCGTACGGGGCGATGAAGAACCCTTCCGGCATGGCGAACGCGTCGCTGGTCGCGGCAGCCCAACGCATGGTGTCCGGGTCGGTCGGCGTGGGCAGCGGTACCGGTACCAGCACGCCGCCCGGTCGCACACAGGTGCGCCAGTGCCCGCCCGTGATGAACGTCGGTACCGGCGGTCGGGACGCGGTCGGCAGCGGCAGCGGCACGATCGGCACCAGGGCAACCGCCAGCGCGGCGGGTACCAGCGCGCGCACCCGACCGCCGAGCGCCCACGCCTGCTGCGCGGCGTACATCAGCAGGATCGCCATCAGCGGCACGGCGGCGAGCGCGAACCGGGACGGCAGCGCGCCGTCGACCACCGGCAGCCCGCGCAGCAACTGGTACGGCGCCGGAGCCGGCACCCGCGTTCCCGCGACGGTGACGTGCGGCCCCAGCGCCAGCCAGCACATGACCAACGCCGGTACCCCGCACACCACCGCGACCGTCTGCCGGCGCAGCGCCACCGCCGCGCCGAGCACCGCGACGATCAGCGGCCAGCCGAAGAACGTGTTGAACTCCGCCGGTCCGGTGGTCAACGTGTCGCTTGCCGGACCGCCGGCCAGCGAGAACCGTGAGATCGCCGGGAAGCTCGCCAGGTCGGCGTAGAAGTACGCGGGGCTGAACGGCCCGTTCGGTACGTGCTGCGGACCGGCGAACTGCAACCACAGCGGGTACGCCAGCGCCACGACGGCGACCCCGGTCGCCAGCAGCAGACCCCCGGCGAAGCGCGGCAGCGCGGCGAACGCCTCGGCGGGGCGGCGCGCGGCATAGCACACCGTCACCAGGGCGAGCGTCAACGCGGTCAGGAAGAGAACCTCCTCGCCCAGGAAGTACTGGGCGACCACCAGCGCGCCGAGTCCGGCACCGGAGGCGACGACGGTACGTCGGTTGGCGGCGGTCGCCGGTTCCCGCGCCGCGCGGACCAGCGTCAGCACGCACCAGGCGATCGCCGGTACCAGCCACTGCGCGGTGATGTGCAGGTGGCTGTTGGTCTGCGACACCATGCCGGGGGCGAAGGCGCACAGGCCCGCCCCGGTCGCGGCGAGCGCCCGGCGCAGCCCAAGCGTCCGGGAGAAGAGCAGGTACCAGGCGATCCCGGTGAGCGCCAGGTTGCCGGTCGCGGTGAGCGCGAAGCTCACCGGCGCGCCGAACAGGACGGTCACCGGGGCGAGCAGCAGACCCGGCAGGATGAGTGAGGCGTTGCTGACCAGGTTGATCCCGTCCGGCATGTTGATCAGATGGGTCACCAGGGCGGTGTCGCCGTGCCACAGGCGCGGGCCGAGCGCCAGGAACCATTCGTCGAGCGCCTGGTCGGACAGGTTGTGCGCCAGACCGCGGCGGGACGGCGACGCCCACAGCCCGTGCAACAGCCACACCGCGACCGCCCAGAAGCCGAGCACGACGAGCAGGTCCACCGGGTTCGGTCGGGGGCGGCGCGCACGCGTCGTCGATTCGACCGTCCGGTCGGTCGCCGCCGTATCGGAGCCCGGGACCGTCGCCTCGAGCTCCACGCTGCCACTCGGATCGCTCACGCGGATGACCCTAGCCTCACCGTTTCGCTGGTGCGTGCGGTCATGGTGAGGACTACGGTGACGGCAACCGCGCCCATGTCGCGGCCCGCCCGGATGGTGGAATGGCAGACACAGCCGCCTTAAAAGCGGCGGCCGAAAGGCGTGCGGGTTCGAGTCCCGCTCCGGGCACCCTGAGGGGTTCGCGCTGTACCGCTACCCTTGAGGCAACACATGATCTCCTGCATGGGAGGCAGGCGGTGCAGAGTTCCAACCCGGTGCTCGGCCGGCTCCGCGACGCGGCGCGTCAGGAGCGGTACGGCATCTACCCGGCGCAGCAGCCCACGGGGTACGACCAGTACGGCTACCCGCAATCCCCGGTCGTGCAGCCGGCGGTCGCCCGGCCGATGACGATCGACGACGTGGTGACGCGTTCGGTCGCGCTGCTCCTCGTCACCGGCGTTTTCGCCGCTTTCTCCTGGATCTTCCTCACCGGCCCGATCACGGCGCTGGCGACGATCGGCTCGTCGATCGCCGGGCTCGTCCTGGTCCTGGTCATCTCCTTCAAGCGGATCACCAACCCGGCCGTGATCAGCGCGTACGCGGCGGTCGAGGGGATCCTGCTCGGCGTGGTCAGCCGGGTCTTCGAGGACGCCTACTCGGGCATCGTCATCCAGGCGGTGGTCGGCACCTTCGGGGTGTTCTTCGGCATGGCTGCGCTGTACAAGTTCCGGGTGCTGCGCGCCACCCCGAAGTTCGCCCGGTTCGTCCTCGGCGCGCTCATCGGCGTCGTCGCGCTCGGACTGGTCAACTGGGTGCTCGCGATGTTCGGGCACAACCCCGGTCTGGTGTACTACGGCCCGGGGCAGAGCAGCGGCCTGGCGATCGTGTTCGCGATCGCCTGCATCGCGATCGGCGCGCTCACCTTCATCCTCGACTTCGACGCGATCGAGCAGGGCATCCGGTACGGGCTGCCGGAGAAGTACGCGTGGTACTGCGCGTTCGGCATCCTCGTCGGGCTGATCTACCTGTACTGGTACATCCTGCGGCTGCTCGGCTACCTGCGCCGATGACGTTGCTGCGAGCCGTCGACCGGCTCGTCGATCAGATAGCACACTGGACGCCGTCCCGATGGGCGGCGTCCAGTGCCGCACCCCGGGTGCACGCCCTCGTGCAACTACTCGCCGACCTGGACGCCGAGGTCGAGGGGCTGCCCCGGCGACCGGTACCGCGCCTGGACAACGACCTCGCCCTGCCGGACCAGTTGCGGGTGGTCGCGCACGACCTGGTCCGGGCGGGTGCGGACGAGGCGTTGCTGGCGTCCGCCGCCGCCGAGGTCGACGCGGTACGCCGAGCGGTGCTGCCCTGACCGTCAACCGGTCACGGTGACCGTGGTCGACCCCGGCACGGTGAAGTCAGCGGTGGCCCCCATGTCCCACCGCAGCGGCGTCGGTCCGAGCGGGGTACCGCTGGCGACCGCCAGGCGCATCGCGAACCGTACCGACCCGCCCGCCGGGATCTCTCCCGGCGAGCAGTTCAGCCGGTACGTCCCGGTGTTCCTCCACAGTTCCTGCTGGTACACCGGGCACGGGTCGAGCGGCACCGCCACCGGTCCCGAATTCACCAGCGTGACGACGTAGTCCAGCGTCGCGCCACGCGCGACCGAGGCGGGCGCGACGACGTCGACGGACAGCGTCGCGAACCGTGGGCTGGGCGCGGCGGTCGGCTCGTCGACCAGGGTGTACCACGCGCCGACCTGGAGCGGACACCACGTCTGCAGGGTCAGACCGGGGACCGGGTACTGCCGACCCGCCACGACCAGGGCGACGTCGCGGTACCGGTGGGGTTCGCCGAGCCCGCCGTAGCAGCCGTTACCGGTGACGATGTCGATCCGGGCGTCCTCGCCGGGCGCGATCGTCGCCGGGTACCGCTTGCCTGGTCCCCCGTCGAAGAAGGTGGAGCCGTACCCGGTCCGCAGCGTGGCGCGGGTACCGGTGCCGACGTCGGTGGCGATCAGGTCCACGAAACCGACCAGCGAACACGTCGACGACGACACATTGGTCAGCCGTACCACGTTCTGCACGTGCCCGCCGGCGGCGTTCGCCGGCTCCCCTTTCGCGGTTCGCGACAGGTCGGCGGCGGTACAGGGGCGCGCCGACTCGGCGCGCGCCCCGGACGGGGTCGACGTCGGGGCAGCCGGATCGACGGGTTCGTCGAGCCACGGAACCGCCGACAGGGTCGGCGTCGCGCCCGGCTGTCCGCCGGGCGGGGCGGTGCCGCCGCCGCGCAGCAGTACCGGCGCCGTCGACACGATCGCCGCGACCGCCACGACCGACGCGGCGACCGTCGCGGTTCGACGCCGACGCCGCCGGATCCCGGCGCGGACCCGTACCGTCGCATCCGGCCAGGGCGGCAGCGCGAGGTGGTCGTCGGTGAGCGCGTCGCGCAGACGCTCTTCCAGGTTCATCGCGTACCACCGTCCACGGCAGAAGGAGAGGGAGCCAGCGCGGCACGCAGTTTCGCCATGGCACGTGAGCCGTTGCTCTTCACCGTGCCCACCGAGCAGCCCAGCAGGTCGGCGATCTGCGCCTCGCTGAGGTCCTCGTAGTAGCGCAGCACGACCACGGCGCGCTGCTTGCGGGGCAGCGTGGCGAGCAGTTGCCACACCGCGTCGTCACGGCGTTCGCCGACCGGCGTGGGCTGCTCGGGCGGGCTGGCCACGAGCCGTTCCCGCCGCCGCCGGCGTACCCCGTTGACGTGCTGGTTGACGATGATCCGGCGCAGGTACCCCTCGGGGTCGTCGTGCCGGCGGATCCGCCGCCAATGCATCCCCGCCCGCTCCAGGGCATCCTGGACCAGGTCTTCGGCCAGGTACCGGTCGCCGCTCAGGACGTGCGCGAACCGCAGCAGGTCGGCATGCCTGTCACGCACGTACTCGTCGAATGACGCCGGAGCGTCCCACAGCCTCACGACCCGAGGACAGTTCGCGCCAGGAAAAGGTTGCATCGGCGCACCGGTCGGGTCGACGACAACGCCGCCCCGGCAAGTCGGGGCACGTCGCGCCGCCCGGTGTCAACCCCGGCCGGTACACCTCCGGGCGGCTGAGCCGTGCTCGACGTCAGGACAGCCGCTCGACGATCATCGCCATGCCCTGACCGCCGCCGACGCACATGGTCTCCAGGCCGATCGTCTTGTCGTGCCAGTCCAGGCTGTTCAGCAGCGTCCCGCTGATCCGCGCGCCGGTCATGCCGAACGGGTGCCCCACCGCGATCGCGCCGCCGTTGACGTTCAGCTTCTCGATCGGGATCTCCAGATCCCGGTACGACGGGATGACCTGCGCGGCGAACGCCTCGTTGATCTCGACCAGGTCGATGTCGTCGATCGTCATGCCGGCGCGGCGCAACGCCTGCCGGGTCGCCTCGACCGGGCCGAGCCCCATGATCTCGGGGGACAGCGCCGTCACGCCGGTCGACACGATCCTGGCCAGCGGCGTGATGCCGAGTTCACGCGCCTTGGTATCGCTCATGATCACTACCGCCGCCGCGCCGTCGTTGAGCGGGCAGCAGTTCCCGGCGGTGATCCGACCGTCCGGTCGGAAGACCGGCTTCAGCGCGGCGACGCCCTCCATCGTCACGCCAGGTCGGGGGCCGTCGTCCGTGGACACGACCGTACCGTCGGGCAGCGTCACCGGGGTGATCTCGCGCGCCCAGAAGCCGTCGGCGATCGCCTTCTCGGCGAGGTTCTGGCTGCGTACCCCGAACTCGTCCATCTCCTCGCGGGTCACGCCGTACACCTGGGCGAGGTTCTCCGCGGTCTGCCCCATCGCCAGGTAGATGTCCGGCAGTTCGCCGTCCTCGCGAGGGTCCTGCCAGACCTCCGCGCCACCCGCGGCGCGCGCCTGCGAGCGCGCCCGGGCGGCGTCGAACACCGGATTCTGCCAGCCGCCCCCGACCAGCGCCTGCGCCTCGGGCGGCAGGGTGTCGGAGTTGCCCCGCGCGTACCGCGAGACGCACTCCACGCCCGCCGAGACGAACACGTCGCCCTCGCCCGCCTTGATCGCGTGGAACGCCATCCGGGTGGTCTGCAGCGACGACGCGCAGTACCGGGTCAGCGTGGCACCCGGCAGGTGGTCGAAGCCCATCAGGACGGCGACCACCCGCGCCATGTTGAAGCCCTGCTCACCGCCGGGCAGACCGCACCCCAGGTACAGGTCGTCGATGTCGCGCGGGTCGAGTTGCGGGACCTTGTCCAGGGCCGCCCGCACGATGGTGGCGGCGAGGTCGTCCGGGCGCAGCTCGCGCAGCGATCCCTTGTGCGCGCGCCCGATCGGCGAACGCGCCGTGGCGACGATGACAGCTTCTGGCATGGGAACACGCTACCGCCCGGTAGCCGCTCGGCTCCATGTGATCCAGGTCAGTGCGGGTTCGCGGCGCCCGCCGCGTCGAGTACCGCCGGCAGCAGGGCATGCGCCCAGACCCGGTACCCGTCGGCGGACGGGTGGTACCGGTCGGCGCACAGCGTCCCGGCGTCGGCGCGGAACACCGGACCGGTCCGGCTCGCCAGGTCGACCGGGGTACCGCCCGCCTCGACCACCGCCTCGGTCTGCGCCTTCGCCAACTGTTCGCCGAGCCAACCGGCGATCTGCCGCAGCGGCGGCGCGAAGGCGCGTACCGCGCCCAGGTCGGGGCAGGTGCCGACGACCACGGCGACACCGGCGTCGCGCAGCCGGCGGACCGCCTCGCCCAACTCGCGGGCCGCGTCGGACGGACGGCGCAGCCGGAGCGCGTCGTGCGCGCCGACCACGATCACCGCGACGTCCGGGCGGTCGCCGAGCAGGGCACGCGCCACCTGGGTGCTCAGGTCCGCGGACCGGGAGCCGAGCACGGCGACGCTGGACAGTTCGACCCGGCGGGCGGGGGTACCCGGTCCGGCGTCGTTCGCCAGCATCTCGGCGAGGTGACCGCCGACCGTGTCCGCGACCCGGTCGACACCCACGCCCAGCGCGCCGGAGTCACCCATGAGGACCAGGCGCAGCGGTGGCGCGGCGGCGTCGCCGACCGTGGTACGGATCGCCAGTCGCAGGTCGGGTGCCGCGTACCGGCGGGTCTTCGCGGCGATCGCTTCGGCGGCGAGGAGGGCGGCGCCGCCGGCGGTCGCTGCTATCAGGGTGACGGCCGCGGCTTTTCCAACGCGTCGGGCCATGGTCATGTCTGCTCCACGGGGGTGGTGGGCGTGCTTCCCCTAGAGGGTACGGCGGCATTGTCGCTGGTAGCAGGCCCGGTCGGGCGAGCCACCACCATCCGTACGCGGTGCCGCAGCTGCGCCCAACGCCCGGCGGGACCCCGCTCGCGCCCCGCGACCTCGGCGCCGCTGACCTCGGTACCGGCCCGGTCCACCGCCTCGACCGCCGCCTGCGGCAGCGAACGGACGTGCTCGCCACGCGCGGCGCTGGGGCGCTGGTCCTCGACCGGGGCGAGGGCGGCGACCGCGGTGGGCAGGATCGCCTCGACGGCGGCGGCGTACCCGGCGGCGGACGGGTGGAAGCGGTCCGCGCTGAACATCCGGTCCGGTGCCGCCGCGAACCGTGGACCGAGCAGGTCGCCGAGGGACACCGTGCGACCACCGGCCTCGACCACGGCGATGGTCTGCACGGCCGCCATCTGGCGGCTCATCCGGCGCGCCAGCCACCGCAGCGGCGGCTGAATCGGTCCGATGGTGCCGAGGTCCGGGCAGGTGCCGACGACCACCTCCGCGCCGTCGGCGCGCAGGTCGCGTACCGCGTCCGCCAGGTGCCGCACCGCGATCGGCGCCTTGACCAGGTGCGTCACGTCGTTCGCGCCGATCAGGATCACGGCGAGGTCGGCGCGTACCCCGCCGGCGCGCGCCAACTGCCCCGGCAGGTCCGACGAGGTCGCGCCGACGACCGCGAAGCTGTGTACGTCGACCGGACGGCGCAGGCGCTCGGCGAGCCCGCTGGCGAGCAGCGCGCCTGGCGTCTGCTGGGGCAGCTCGACGCCGTACCCGGCGGCGGACGAGTCGCCGAAGACGAGCAGCGTCAACGGCTCACCCGGCTGTTCGGTGCCGTACCTGCCGTCACAGCGGGGCGGCGGCGCGTCGGTGATCGGAATGGCGTGCCGCGCCAGCTTCGCCTGCGCGTACAGCAGACCGGCGGCGAACGCGCCCGCCAGCCCGATACCACCGCCCCCGTACGCGGCGGTCATGGCGATCCGCCGCGCGCGATCAATCCGACTCATCCCGCCTCCGTGCACACCCGTCCCGATGCCCACGCTAGCCCCAGTGGTACAGCTGCGACCGCCCCGATTTCGGGCGACGGCGCCCCGCCGTCGCGGGACGCCCGGTCGCGGGGCGCGCCCTATCCGGCCCGGTCCGGTCCGGCCCGCTCGATCGCGATCCGGATCAGCACCCGCTGTTCGCGCCGCATCGCCTCGCGGTACTCGGTCCAGTCCGGATGCTCGCCGGCGGTGGTCCGGTAGTACTCGACCAGCGGTTCCATCGCCTCCGGCAGATCGAGCACGCTCGCCGTGCCGTCCACCTGGATCCACCGGCCGCCGAAGAACCCGTCCGGCATCACGCACAGCGAGGCGCGCGGGTCACGGCGCAGGTTACGTACCTTGTACGCGGTCTGCCGGCTGCTGATGACGACCAGCCCGGCGTCGTCGACGTTCGCCGTCACCGGACTCATCTGGATGGTGCCGTCACCGCGCCGGGTGGCGAGCACCGCGCGGTGCTGCCGGCGGACGACGTCGCGTGCCTCGTCGAGATCCATGGCTGAATCGTCCACCACCGGGCACCATTGACGCAGCATCACACCATGGACAGCGGCGGCGCACCCGCGCCGTGTGGACGATCGTCCGGCGCGGACATCCGTGCCGGACACCACGTCGAGGGACTCGGAAGGCGGATGCCATGGGCGTCACTCTGCGGCGCAAGGCCGCGTTCACCGCGCTGTTCACCGCGCTGCGCGCGGCAAAGGGCGGACCCTCGCTCGGGCGCCGGCTGGTCGCGCTGCCCAGGATGATCATGGCAAGCCTGCGCGGCGAGTACGACGGCGGTCGCCGGCTCGCCATGATGGCGCTCGCGACGCTGTACATCGTCTCGCCGGTCGACCTGGTACCGGAGGCGCTGCTGTTCGTGGTGGGGCTGGTGGACGACGCCATGGTGGTCGCCTGGCTCGCCGGCGCGGTGCTCTCCGAGACCGAACGCTTCCTGGAGTGGGAGCAGGGACGCGGGTTGGCGGTGCCGGGCCGTGTAGTCGGATAGGCCGGCGTCTACGCTGAGGCCTTGTCGCCCGCGGCGTGGCGGGCACCGGGAGGAGGACGACCGCGGTGCGGTACTACGAGAACGTCGTGCAGCTCATCGGCAACACACCGCTGGTCCGGCTGCGCAGCGTCACCGAGGGCGTTTCCGCCCTGGTGCTGGCGAAAGTCGAGTACTTCAACCCCGGCGGCAGCGTCAAGGACCGCATCGCGCTGCGCATGGTCGAGGAGGCCGAGAAGGAGGGGCTGCTCCGACCGGGCGGCACCATCGTCGAGCCGACCTCGGGAAACACCGGCGTCGGACTGGCTCTCGTCGCCCAGCTCAAGGGGTACAAGTGCGTCTTCGTCTGCCCTGACAAGGTGTCCGAGGACAAGCAGAACGTGCTGCGCGCGTACGGCGCGGAAGTGGTCGTCTGCCCGACCGCGGTCGCCCCCGAGGACCCGCGCTCCTACTACAGCGTGTCCGACCGGCTGGCCCGCGAGATCCCCGGCGCGTGGAAACCCAACCAGTACGCCAACCCGAACAACCCGCTGTCGCACTACGAGTCCACCGGCCCCGAGCTGTGGCAGCAGACCGAGGGACGGATCACGCACTTCGTCGCCGGTGTCGGCACCGGCGGCACGATCTCGGGCATCGGGAAGTACCTCAAGGAGGTCTCCGACGGTCGGGTACGCATCGTCGGCGCCGACCCGGAAGGCTCGGTGTACTCCGGCGGGACCGGGCGTCCCTACCTGGTCGAGGGCGTCGGCGAGGACTTCTGGCCGGAGACGTACGACAAGGACATCTGCGACGAGATCATCAAGGTCTCCGACAAGGACTCGTTCGAGATGACCCGGCGGCTCGCCCGCGAAGAAGGGTTGCTGGTCGGCGGATCGTGCGGGATGGCGGCGGTCGCCGCGCTCGAGGCGGCTCGTCGTGCCGACCCCGACGACGTGGTCGTCGTGCTGCTGCCCGACAACGGTCGCGGATACCTTTCGAAGATCTTCAACGACGACTGGATGGCCCGGTACGGCTTCCTGACCACCTCCGCCGAGTCGACCGTCGCGGACGTGCTCGCCGGCAAGAGCAGTTCGCTGCCGGAACTGGTACACGTCCACCCGACCGAGACGGTTCGCGAAGCGATCGACGTGATGCGGGAGTACGGCGTGTCCCAGGTGCCGGTGCTCAAGGCGGAACCGCCGGTCGTCACCGGTGAGATCGCCGGGTCGATCGACGAGAAGGACCTGCTCGACGCGCTGTTCACCGGGCACGCCCACCTGCACGACACCATCGAGCGGCACATCGCGCCGCCGTTGCCGTTGATCGGCGGCGGGCAGCCGGTGTCCGAGGCGGTCGCGCTGCTGGAGAAGTCGGGAGCGGCGGTGGTCCTGGTCGACGGCAAGCCGAAGGGCGTGATCACGCGCCAGGACCTGCTCGCGTACCTCGGCGGACACTGAGTCGCCGGACGGCGCTGTGGGGGTCGGGGGCGACCTGTCCCGGCTCGCGCGGGCGAAGTGGCGCGGACTCCGGCGGGCGGACCGTTCGCGAGGCGAACAGTCCCGACAGGCGCGCTGCCGGGTCGGCTTTCCTGATGGGGTCGGTGCGGTACGGGTTGGCGGCGGGGCGGCGCGGCCGGCGAAGGGATCAAGCTTGATCGCCCGGAGCCGGTCGCGCCGCCCCGCCGCCCCTGCTCAGGGCAGTGCCCGCCGCCTTCGCGCAGGGCGGTACAGCTGGGGTCAGTCGAGCGGGGCGGGGACCGCGACGACGTCGACCAGGGCGCCACGGCGGAACACGGTGATCGGTAGCCGGGTGCCGATCGCCGAGCCGAGCATCAGCCGCTGAATGTCCTGTACCCCGTTGACCGGTCGACCGCCTGCGCTGACCAGGATGTCCCCGAGGAACAGCCCGGATTGCGCGGCGGGGCTGCCCGGTACCACCTCGATCAGCCGGAGCCCGCGCCGCTGACCGAGCCGTTCCGCCAGTGGCGGCGGCAACGGAGCGGGCGCCCCGGCGACACCCAGCCAGGCGCGGCGTACCCGACCCGTGGAGATCAGTTCCGACACGATCGAGCGGGTCGTGCTGTTGATCGGTACGGCGAGACCGAGGCCGATCCCGGCGACCGCCGTGTTGATCCCGACCACCCGACCGCTGGAGTCCGCCAACGCCCCGCCGGAGTTGCCGGGGTTGAGCGCGGCGTCGGTCTGGATCACGTCGTCGATCAGGCGCATCCGCCGACCGTCGCGTACCGGCAGCGACCGGCCGAGCGCGCTGATCACCCCGGCGGTCACCGAACCGGCGAGCCCCATCGGGTTGCCGACCGCCACCACGAGTTGACCGATGCGCAGCGTGTCGGCGTCGCCGAGCCGTGCCGGGGGCGGCGCGCCTTCGCGCAGCCGCAGGACCGCGAGGTCGGACAGCGGGTCGGCGCCGACCACGTCGAAGCGGCTGTCGGTACCGCCGGTGAACTCGGCGACCCCGCCGTTCGACCCGGCGACCACGTGCGCGCTGGTCAGCAGAAATCCGTCCTCGGTGAAGACCACGCCGGAGCCGGCGCCCTGGCCGCGCATGGTCCGTACCTCGAGGCTCGCCACGCTCGGCAGCAGGGTCGCGGCGACCGACGAGACGACCTGGCTGTAGGCGTCCAGGGCGGCGGAGTCGGGATTGCGTTCCGCTTCCATGCGCAGGGCAACGCCCCGTGTCGCCGGTTCGATGCCGGTACCCGTTACGCCGTGGGCGAAGCCCCGCTGCCGCCGTGACCAGCGGTATCGCACTCGCTGTCCGGTACCGCCGGCTGGACGTTGCCTAACCTCGCCCGTGGGGGTTGGAACATACGACGGCGGTACCGCTGGAGCTCAGCTTCGCGTGTGACGTCGCGATGGGGGGAGGATCGTGTGGCAGACGTGGATCGAGCCGCGCCGGTCGATGTGATGGACCGCCTGTTGTGGCGGGACGCGAAGTACACCCTCGACCGGCACAGCGCGCCGGACGACGACGGGATGTGCGTGTGGTGCGGCCGGCTGTGGCCGTGCGCGGCGCGTCGGCTCGCCGAGCGCGCCGAAGCGGTGGCGTTCGGCGCGGTGCCGAGCGACGCCTGGTCGGCCGGCATCGACCGGCTGGACGTACCTGAGCAGCGCGTGGACAGCGTCTGGCGCGCCTCGGTGCCCTTCGACTGACTCGACAATACGGTCGTTGTTCCGCGGCACGTCGCGGCTGTCCCCCGCCAATGCCGTCACTTGCCGCGCTACCCACCCGCGCCCCGACCGGCCCGGGAGCCTCCAACCGGTCCGGCGCCACCCGCCTGGCGGATCGTGACCCGGGTGGGCCCGAGCGGGCGAGGGTACGAAACACCCGGCTGACGCGTCGCTCGACGCGGTTTCGTACCCTCGCCCGTTTCGCTGTCTCCGTGGCTGTCGCGCACCCGGTTTCTGGACGACCGCGACACGTTTTTCGGTCGGAGAGGTACGCCGGCCATGGTCTACCGCGCTCGGGATGTAGGTACATCCCGAGCGCGGTGAGCATCCCAGGACGCTCACCCTGCCGAAGATGTGCGTACACCACCGCCGTTGTGGGCGCGAAACGAGGCGCGCCGACTCGACCGCCCGTCCTGACGATCCGCCCGTCAGGTCCGGGGCGGTACCGGGACCCGGGTCAGGTCCTCGGCGACCACGATGTGACCCGAGAACGTCGTCGCGGCTTCGTCCTCGAACCGCCGTGGGTCGTCGTACCGCTGGGAGAAGTGCGTCAGGACCAGCGTCCGCACCCCGCCCGCCGCAGCGATCTTGCCCGCCTGGGCGGCGGTCAGGTGTCCGTACGGTCCGGCGAGGTCGGACTCGCTGGACAGGAACGTCGCCTCGATGACGAGCAGGTCGACGCCCTCGGCGAGCGCGTACGCCCCGTCGCACTCGCGGGTGTCCATCACGAACGCGAACTTCTGTCCGGGTCTGGGTTCGCTCATCTCGTCGAGCCGCACGGTACGTCCGTCGATCTCGATCCATCCGTCGCGTCGCAGCCGACCCACCGCGGGTCCGCTGATCCCGGCTGCCGCGAGCCGGTCCGGGAGCATCCGCCGGGCATCCGGTTCCACCAGCCGGTACCCGTACGACTCGACGAGGTGCTCCAGCCGCCGCGTTTCGAGGACACCGAACTCGCCCGAGGCGATCACCCCGTCGTGCTCGATGGGCGCCTCGATCACCTGGGCGGTCTCGTGGAACAGGCTGGCGTGCCGGAGCCGGGCGAAGTACTGCGCGCCGCTGGCGGGATAGTGCGCGGTGACCGGGTGCGGTACCCGGTCCAGCGACAGCCGCTGGATGATGCCGGGCAGCCCGAGGCAGTGGTCGCCGTGGAAGTGGGTGACACAGATCCGGTTCGTGTCGGTGGCGGCGATCCCGGCGTGCACCATCTGCCGCTGGGTACCTTCGCCCGGGTCGAACAGGATGCCTTCGGCGTCCCACCGCAGCAGGTATCCGTTGTGGTTGCGGCGTCGGGTGGGCGCCTGGCTGGCGGTACCGAGGACGACGAGCTCGCGGGGCGACACCCGGCGACGGTACCGCCCGGATGCGCCTTCGGTGCACCGAAATCCGGACCGGCAGGCACGAGCGCGTCGAGGCGGCGACGATAGGGGCATGTTGATTCGCCACCGCGGAGTCGCGCCCCAGGTCGATCCCACCGCCTGGGTCGCGCCGACCGCCACGCTCGTCGGGGACGTCCGGATCGGTCCGCGGGTCCGGGTGAGTTACGGCGCGGTACTCGACGCCGAGGGTTCGCGGATCGAGGTCGGCGAGGCATGCGTGATCGCCGAGCAGGCGGTGCTGCGGGCGACCGCGACGGGCGAGGTCGACCAGCCGGTGACGCTCGCCGACCACGTCTTCGTCGGGCCGCACGCGACGCTGCTCGGCTGTCGCGTCGAGCGGTGCGCGTACCTGGCGACGGGCGCCACCGTGCTGCACGCGGCGCGGCTCGGGGCGGGCGCGGTGGTCGCGGTCGGCGCCCTGGTCCACGCCCGGACGGTGGTGGGCGACGAGGTTTTCGTACCGCCGATGACGGTCGCGATCGGCGAGCCGGCGCGGATCGTGTCGCCGGACCGTACCGAGGTGATGGCGGCGGCGATCAAGGAAGTCAACTTCGCGTCGGCCGCGTTCGGGGTGCAGGCGCAGTGGGAGGACCGGGTGGCGCGGTACGAGCGCACGGCCGAGGTGCGGGTCGCCGAGTTCGGCGCACACGTCGACGACGAGGAAGTGCCGGCAGGGTAAGGTCCGGCGGCGCAGCCGCCGGACCCGCGGTGGGACAGCCTGCCGTGCGGGGTCCGGCGGCGCAGCCGCCGGACCCCGGGCAGCCTCAGCTCAGGACCGAGCTGACCTCGCTGGCGGGCACCCACGCCTGGCGGTGGTTGTAGTTGATGCAGTACCAGGTCACACCGGACGCGACGACGGTGAACGGCGACACGTACTGCGAGTTCGCCGGGGTGCTGCCGGTGATGTACGTCCGGGACGAGTCCGGCCGTCCGTAGATGTTGACGGTCTTGCCCTTCGAGACGTTGAGCGTGACGACGGAGCCGCGACCGGCGACGACCGCGCTGGGCGGTACCGCCAGCCACGCCAGGGTGCCCGTTCCCGACCAGCCCGATCCGGTGTACTCGCCGTACCAGATCTCGTACATCTCCATGCCGCTGCCTGCCGCGTCCGGCTGGTGCGCCAGGTAGTAGTAGCTGATCGCGGGCTCCACGTTGTCGGTCACGTCGGTGATGTCCGACGCGGTGCCCTTGCGCGGGATCTTCGGGTCCGCCGTGGACGGTCCGGTGTACAGGTAGAAGAAGTTGAAGTTGTCGGTCGTCTCGGTCCCGTTCGCGCCGAGCGGCTGCTGGTCGGTGCTCGGGCTCAGGGTGAACACGCCGGCAGGTCCGGTACCGGTCGGGAACGCCACGCCCTGCTGGTTGATCAGGTTCAGGTAGTAGTCCCACAGCCAGTACGGTCCCGGGTCGACGTGGTTGGGGGAGGTGCCGGTCGTCGGCGGCGGCGTGGTGCCGTGGCTCATGACGTGGTCGTGGTCCAGCGGGATGTTGTACTTCTTCAGCAGGTAGGCGACCAGCTTGGCGGAGCTGAGGTATTCGGTCGCGTTGTACCACTGGTAGCCGGTCGAGTCGTAGCCGGCGTTCTCGATGCCGATCGCCCGCTGGTTGTACCAGTAGTTGCCGTTCTGGTACGCGATGTCGTGTTCGCGGAGCGTCTGGTACACGGTCCCGTCGCTGTCCACCGTGTAGTGCATGCTGACCTGGCTGGTCTGGTCCCAGAACACGTTGACCGCGTCGGTACCGGTGCCTTCCACGTCGTGGATGGTGACGAAGTTGATCGGGTAGTCGCTGGGTCGGTTCGCGCCCGCGTACGTGCAGGTGGAGTAGACGTTGCAGTCGTACGTGGTCGGCACGATGCAGTCGACCGCGGACGGGTAGTCCACGTTGGTGTCCGAGGTGCAGCCGGCGGGCAGTGCCGTCACCGCCGGCAGCGTCGCCGCGCGGGAGGTGTCCGGCTGGACGGCGGTCGGCGCGACCGTGATCGTCTCACCGGTCTGTGCCCGTCCGCTGATCCCGGTGCGGATGAGCTGGTACACGCTGTCGGCGTAGGTCAGCGCGACCGACCGGGTGCGCGCGCCGCTGTACACGGCGAGCGGGGCGTACCAGTCGCCGAGTCCGCCGGGCGTGATCCCGAGCGAGCGCGCCTCGTCGCGAAGCACCGCGGCACCCCCCGCGATGTTGCTGGTCAGGTCGCTTTGTACCGTCGCCGCCGGCACGCCGAGCAGCTCGGCGGCGCGGTCGAGGGTGTCGGCGTGGCTGTTGCGGACCAGGTGCATGCACCCGTACCCGCCGTCGACGCTCGGCGCGCCACCGTGGTCGGTGAACCGACCTTCCAGGTAGCAGACCGCGGTGAGGACCTGTGCCGGTACGCCGAACCGGTCGGCGGCGGCGCTGATCGCTCCGGACACGGTGACCGCCGGTCGGGTCGGCGCCGACCACGCGGTGGCTTGGAGTCCGAACAAGCTGAGGGAGCCGGCGACCGCCGCCACCAGCCATCGTCTGAGTCCAGGCATGGACCTTCCCTTCGTACGGCCGGAGCCGGCGGCACGCGCGGCTGCCGGGTGCCCGCAGTGTTCGAAGTCGGTCTATCGCATGCCCGAGGGCTATGTCAATAGTCTTCAATGTATTCGGCGATCGCGGCACTATCCTTCACGGCCGGTACGAGTGGTCGCGGCGCGCCGTCGGCGCAGCCGGGTGCGGGTCGAAGCCGGACGCGCCGCCGCCGGCTGCCGGGGCATTAGCCTGGGGCAATGCTCGTACTGAGCCGGACCCAGGTCGAGTCGCTGCTCGACCTGGACGCGTTGATCGACGCGCTCGCCGACACGCTGGTCGATCTGAGCGCCGGACGCACATCGGTACCGCCCCGCACCGCCGCCGAAGTCGAAGGGCGGGACGGGCTGCTGCTCGCGATGCCCGGCTACGTGCCGTCAGCCGGGGTACTGGCAGCGAAACTCGTCTCGCTGTTCCCCCGCAACGCGGGCGGGGTGCTGCCCACCCACCAGGCGGTGATCGTCGCGTTCGACCCGGACAACGGGGCGCCGATCGCGTTTCTGGACGGTACCGCGATCACCGCCGCCCGTACCGGCGCCTGCTCGGCGTTGTCGGCGCGGCTGCTCGCCCGACCCGACGCCGGTGTGCTCGCCGTCGTCGGTACCGGGGTCCAGGCGAGGTCGCACGCCCGCGCGATGTGCCGGGTACGCCCGATCCGGCAGATCCGGGTCGCCGGGCGCGACCCGGCGAAGGTACGCGCGCTCGCCGAGGAACTGGCGACCGAACTGGACGACGAACGGGAGATCGCCGTCCACGCCATGCCGTCGTACCGGGACGCGCTGCGCGACGCCGACATCGTCGCGGCGACCACGCACACCGCCGACCCGGTGGTACGTCGGGAGTGGCTGACCCCCGGCGCGCACGTCACCTCCGTCGGGTACAACCCGGCGGGTCGCGAACTCGACGACGCCACCGTGGCGGACGCCCTGGTCTGCGTCGACTCGAGGCGCGCGACCCTCGCCCCGTTCCCGTCCGGCAGCAACGACCTGCTGGCGCCGATCAGTACCGGCATCCTCAGCGCGGATCGGGTGTCCGAACTGGGGGAGATCATCGGCGGCAGCCGCCCCGGGCGGGACCGCGACGACCAGATCACGCTGTACAAATCGGTCGGGGTCGCCGAGGAGGACGCGACAGCGACCGCGCTGGTGCTCGCCGCCGCACGCGAACACGGCGTCGGGTCGCGCATCACCCTGTAGCGCATCATCCTGTGGCGCGCGCCGCTCAGGATCAGCGCCGACCGGCGGGTACCGCTACCGCCGGCGCCGGTTCGGCGGACCGGCCCGGTGTCGGGGCGGGCGCGATCCTCGCGGACACCACGTACGCGACCACGACCGCGACGATGACCAGCGGCATCAGCGTGATCCCGTCCTTACCCAGCAGCAGGGTCGCCAGCAGCACCGAGGTGAACGGCAGGTTGAGCATCGCGGTACACATGGCTCCGATGCCCATCGCCGCCGCCGTCACGGGCGGCAGACCGGGCAGGTGGGACAGCAGCAGCCCGCCGGCCGCGCCGAGGTACATCGCCGGGAACACCGGCCCGCCCCGGAAGGCGCTCATCGACGCCGCGTACGCCAGCCCTTTGCACGCGATGAGCAGCAGCAGGACACCGACGCCGTAGCCGGCGCTGCTGTCGATCAGCGGACCCAGCCCGCTCTGCCCGGAGAACAACACGTCCGCCGAGCCCTTGCCGGTCACCACGGTGTACAGCACAGCCAGTGCCCCGACGACCAGTCCGACCATCGGCGTGACGAGCAGGACCCGCCGGTCGACGTGCGGACGGACCAGCCGCGCCAGCCGCCGGATGCCGGTACCGGCGAACGCCGCGGCGACCCCGATGCCGACCGCCCAGCCGAACTGGGCGACGTCGGGGCTGGCGGCGTGCGGCAGATCCGGCAGGGTCAGCGACATCGTGCCGAGTCCGGTCCACGCGTCCAGCCCGACGAAGATCAGCGCGCCGACACCCGCCGACAGCAGACCCGGTACCAGGACCGGACCGAGCATCGCCCCGCCCAGCCCGGACGCCTCCATCAGCAGGAACGCGCCGGTGACGGGCGAGCCGAGCAGGGTGCTGATCGCGGCGAAGCTGCCCGCGGCCGCGACCACCGGCGTCGCGGTCGGCGGGACGCGCCGCCTGCCGAGTCGCAGTGTCGCGGCGGCGAGGCCGCCGCCCAGCGCGATCAGCGGCGCCTCGGGTCCGAGTACCGCCCCCAGCCCGAGCGTGGCGAGCGCCGCGAGCGCGATGCCCGGCAATTCGCGAGCAGTCGCGACGGTACCGGTGGTGAAGCCGTCGGCGGGCGAATGCCCGCCGCGCCCCGGCAGGCGGTGGATCGCCAACCCGACCAGGATGCCGGCGACCCCGAGCACCGGTACCGGCCACCACGCCGGCTCCGTCGCGTACCCGACCGCCCTGGGCAGGTCCGTGAAGATCCAGGTCTGGAGCAGGTGGACGAGTTCCAGGAAGAAGTACGCGACGGCGGCGATCGGGATGCCGAGGATCGCGGCGAACGCCAGCAGCCGGACGTAGTCGCGCGATCGCAGCAGCTCGGCGGGGCTGGTCACGTCCAGAGCGTGCCACCGCCAGCCGGGGCGCCGCCGGGATACGGCGCGCCTCGCGTCGCTCGACTGCGTGGATTCCGCGGTACCGGTGCCCGAAGCGTACCTAGCATTGACATCGGTGCCGTGGTGAGCTGCGATTTCGGTGATCGCAGCGGGGTTCGCCCGGAGCCACCGATCCCGTGGCGCGGGGGAGTTCGCCGATGGCTCGTACCCGGACTGTCGCACCCGCCGTGTCCGCCGGCTCGATGGTGCTGCCGCTCGCCCTGGCTCAGTTCATCGCCAGCTATGCCGGTACCAACATGAACGTCGCGATCACCACGATCGCGACCGACATCGGCACGACCGTCATCGGCATGCAGACCACGATCACGCTGTTCACGCTGACGATGGCGTCCCTGATGATTCCGGGCAGCAAACTGACCGACATCTGGGGTCGCAAGACGTGCTTCGCGGCAGGTCTGGCGGTGTACGGGGCCGGGGCGTTGCTGGCCCTGCTCTCCCAGGGCATCGGCTTGATGATCGTCGGGTACTCGCTGCTCGAGGGCATCGGCTCCGCGCTGATGATCCCGCCGATCTACATCCTGATCACGGTCGCCTTCCCGGACCTCCGGTCGCGCGCCAAGTACTTCGGCGTGGTCAGCGGAGCGGCAGGGCTGGGCGCGGCAGCCGGACCTCTGGTCGGCGGCCTGATCACCAGCGCGATCAGTTGGCGGGCGTCGTTCGGGCTCCAGGTTCTCGTGGTCGCCGCGATCGCCCTACTGGCCCGGCGGATCGTGGACCCACCGAGGCAGGGTCGGTCGCCGGCCTTCGACCTGCTCGGCGCGGTCCTGTCGGCTGCCGGTCTGTTCTTCGTGGTGCTCGGCATCCTCCAGTCCACGAAGTACGGCTGGCTGGTGGCTCGCGAGGACTTCTCGATCGGCGGTACCGTCCTGATCCCGCGAGGGTCGATCTCCCCGATCTGGCTGTTCGTGGCCATCGGCGTACTGATCCTGATCGGTTTCTTCCTGCATATCCGTGCCCGCGAGAAGGCGGGGCGCGATCCGCTGATCAGCCTGCGGCTGTTCGAACGCCGGGCGTCGAACTTCGGCCTCGCCACGCAGAACATCCAGTGGCTCACACTGCAGGGTTCGTTCTTCGTGATCTCGGTGTTCCTCCAACAGATCCGCAACTACAACGCCATTGAGACGGGGCTGATGCTGACGCCCACCACCGTGGGCATCCTGTTGTCCTCAGCCGCGGCAGGCCGGCTCGCCCGACGGCGGGCGCAGAACACCCTGATCCGCGCCGGTTTCGTGGTCACCACCGCGGGCATGGCGCTGATGCTGATACTCGTCAGGGAAACGTCGGGCGTGTTCGAGTTCGTGCCCGGGCTGTTCCTGATGGGCCTCGGGATCGGCGTGATGCTGACCTCGTCGGTGAACGTCGTGCAGTCCAGCTTCCCCGAGTCCGACCAGGGCGACATCTCCGGTCTGTCGCGCAGCGTCTCCAACCTGGGGTCGTCACTGGGCACGGCGTTGGCCGGCTCGGTGCTGGTGGCCTCCCCGTACCCCGGCGGCAAGGCGGTCGCGCTCGCCCTCGCCACCCTCCTGGTGATCTCCCTGCTCGGGCTGGTCGCGGCACTGTTCATTCCGGGCGAGACACAGCAGCCTGTCGCGCAGCCCGCGGCGGTGTGACCCCGCACCACTTCCCCGATTCGTCTGCGTGCCCGGTGACGTCCGGGCTACGTTCGGGGCGTCGGCACGGCGGCGGACCCGTCGTCAGCCGGCGCGGAACCGTGGGGGCGGTGACATGACTGACGACATCGAGAGCATGGGACCCGTCGACTACCTGGTGGTCGAGTTTCCCGGTGGCCGGATGACCGGGGAGGGTCTGCCGCTGCTGGTCGACCTGGTCGATCGCGGCATCATCCGGATCCTGGACGTGGCGTTCGTGCGCAAGGAGCAGGACGGTTCGGTCGTCGGCATGTCCATCGAGGACGCCGGCGCCCTCGCCGGACAGAACGTGACCGTCTTCGCGGGAGCGTCGTCCGGTCTGCTCGGCGGGGACGACATCGAGGAAGCCGGGGCGGCGCTGGAACCGGGCAGCGTGGCCGGGATTCTGGTGTACGAGAACGTGTGGGCGGCTCCGCTGGCGACCGCGATCCGGCGCGGCGGCGGTCAGTTGGTGGCGGGCGGTCGCATCCCGGTACAGGCGATCCTCGCCGCGCTCGACGCCACCGAGTCCGCCGCTGCTTAGACCAGCGGCTGAGGCAATTCCGCAGCCGCGTCGAGCAGCGGCTGAACGTGACGCAGCGGAAGGGACGGACGATGCCGGGTCTCATTCGAGGAGTGGCGCGCACGGCCGTGGTTGCCGGTACCGCCACTGCCGTGTCCAACCGGGTCAGCCGGCGGCAGCAGGGTCGCTGGGCCCAGCAGGAACAGCAGCAGGCGTACGACCAGCAGCAGGCCTACTACCAGCAGCAGGCGTATCCGCCGCAGGGGTACCAGCAGCCGGCGGCGCAGCCCGCCGGGGGCGACATGACCGACAAGATCGAGCAGCTCAAGCAGCTCGGCGAGCTCAAAGCCCAGGGGGTACTCACCGACGCCGAGTTCGAGGCGCAGAAGCAGCGCATCCTCGGCTCCTGACCGGTGAACCACTCCGGACCCGGGAACGGACCTCGGAAGCCGATCGGGGGACGGGCGTGACGCCCGTCCCCCGATCCGCTTGTCGTGCCGGTCAGCCCACCGCGAGGCCCTGGGCCAGAACCGGTTCGACCCAGCCGGCGCCGTGGTCGAGCTGGTAATCCAGGTTCATCGCGGAGCTGATCAGCGCGAGGTGACTGAACGCCTGCGGGAAGTTGCCGATCTGCTCCCCGGTCGGGGCGATCTCCTCCGAGTACAGCCCCAGGTGGTTGCTGTAGGTCAGCATCTTCTCGAAGGTGAGCCGGGCTTCGTCGAGCCGACCGGAGCGAGCCAGTGCGTCGACGTACCAGAAGGTGCACATCGTGAACGTGCCTTCCGATCCGCGCAGCCCGTCCGGCGAGGCAGCCGGGTCGTACCGGTACACGAGGCTGTCCGAGACCAGTTCGCCGTCCATCGCCCGCAGCGTGGACTGCCACATCGGGTCGGTCGGCGCGATGAACCCGACCAGCGGCATGTACAGCAGCGCCGCGTCCAACACGTCGGTGTCGTAGTGCTGGACGAACGCCTCCCGCTTCGGGTCGAAGCCGCGCTCCATGATCTGCCGGTACACCATGTCGCGCATGTTCGTCCACCGCAGCGTGTCCGCCGGACGCCCCCGGCGCTGCGACAGCCGGATCGCCCGGTCGAACGCCACCCAGGACATCAGCCGCCCGTACGTGAAGTCCTGCCGACCGCCCCGGGTCTCCCAGATGCCGTCCTCCGGCATGTCCCAGTGCTCGCACAGCCAGTCGATCATCGACGCGATGTTCCGCCACGCGTCGTGCGAGGTTTCCAGCGAATGCGCGTCGGCGAGGTGCAGGGAGTCCATCGCCTCGCCGTAGATGTCGAGCTGGCGTTGGGTCCCTGCGGCGTTGCCGATCCGCACCGGGCTCGATCCCTTGTACCCCTCGAAATGGTCGAGGATCTCCTCGGTCAGATCGGACGAGCCGTCGATCCGGTACATGATCTGCAGCGGCGACTGCCGTTCGGCGGCTTGTTGGATGCGCCCGTTCAACCAGCGCAGGAACGCCTGCGCCTCGTCGGTGAAGCCCAGCCCGAGCAGGGCGTACACCGAGAACGACGAGTCGCGCACCCAGGTGAACCGGTAGTCCCAGTTGCGCTCCCCGCCGACCTGCTCCGGCAGTCCCGCCGTGGGCGCGGCAACCAGCGCGCCGGTCGGCGCGTACGTCATCAGCTTCAGGGTCATCGCCGCGCGCTCGACCATCTCCCGCCACCGGCCCTGGTACCGCGACCGGCCGATCCAGCCTCGCCAGAAGTCGCGGGTCTGCTCGAACATCCGCACGATGGCGTCGCGCCCCATCGCCTTCGGCGGTCCGTCCGGCATCGTCTCGAGAACCATCCCGCCGACGTCGCCGGCGGACAGGGTCGCCGCGAACGTGATCCCGTTGTCTTCGATGTGGACGTCCTGTTCGCGGACGACCCGCTCGCCGTGCCGCGCGGCGGTCACATTGAACGACATCGTGGGACCGCGGAAGATCGCGCCGTCCTCGGTGAGTTCGATGTCGTGCTGGTCGCGGCCGTAGTTGAACCGCGGCTGGCATTCGATGCGGAAGCGCATCTGCCCGCGTACCACGCGGACCATCCGCACCAGACGGTGCCGGTCGGTCGCGGCGGCGCCGGCGACCGGCATGAAGTCGATCACTTCGCCGACGCCGTCGGCGCTCAGGAAACGCGTGATCAGGATCGGCGTACCGGGCAGGTACAGCTGCTTGGTCACGTAGCCGGCGCCTTCCGGCGCGACCCGGAAGTAGCCGCCCTTCTCCTTGTCCAGCAGGGCGGCGAAGATGCTTGGCGAGTCGAAGCGCGGCACGCAGAACCAGTCGACGACGCCCTCGGTGGATACCAGGGCGGCGGTCTGCAGGTCGCCGATCAGCCCGTGGTCTTCGATGGCAGGGTACGAGTCCATGGCGGACCTCCGTGAGACGCAATGGCATGCTCTCGGCGCGTACGCGCGCCGCAAAAGGGGTCCCCGGCCGCTTGCGCGGCCGGGGCAAGGTCCACGTCAGGTACTCGACATCTCCCGACCATGCGCGACGAGCGCGTAGATCACGACGACGTCGAGAGCGATCACGAGCAGCGACCAGAGCGGGTACGCCGGCATGAACGCCAGGTTCACGATCGCGCTGATGCTGGCGAGCACGACGCCGATCACCCGCGCCCACGTCTGGGCGACCAGGATCCCGAAGCCGGAGATCGCGGCGAGTACCCCGATCGCCATGTGCGTCCAGCCCCACGCGGTGTAGTCGACGTTGACGGTGAGCCCGTTCGCGCCGACCGCGTACCAGCCGCTGTTGACGACGGCGACCAGCCCCTCGATGAACTGGAAGATGCCGACCAGGATCAGCACGACAGCACCGAACACGATCCAGCCGACCCAGCCGGTCGGCGCCGGCGGCGCCTCCTGGAAGGCTTCCTTCGAGGCGTACCCGCGATCTTCAACGGACGTCGCGCCGCTCATCGAGGCTGGTCCGGTACCGTCGGGCGGCCTGCGTGTGCTTTCGGGTCGCATCTCTGTCATGACCGGATCCCCCCTCGTATCGCCGGTCCTCGGACTCGTCGACCTGCTTCTCAGGCCGACAGCCCCAATAGATCCTTGGTCCGACTCTGCCGGGAAGGCGTCACCCGCAGTGGGGGATGCGCGAGGTTGCGTCGAACGACCAGGCGGTACAGGCCGTAAGACCCGGTCTCAGCGCCGCCCGGCGATAGCGGACCGTCGGTCTGTGCCTTGTGACAGCGTCCCGTCGGACCATCCTGATCTCGCTCGCGTCGTACGCGAGGTGGCGTACAGCCGACGGTTCTTCTTCGCCCGCAGAGGTAGCGGGGTTTGCTCCCAGCGACCGACGACCGGGCCGGGGTGGTACGGGCAGGATTGCGGTTCACGACTGGACGCGAAAGAGAGCAGGTACCGATGGGCGCCATTACCCCTGTCTCGGATTCGAGCGCGAGACTGCTGCGGATCCTGCTGGTCATTGACGCGGCGGTGTTCTTCGGCGCCGCACTGTTCAACTTCGGCCTCGAGGTCCCGCTGGGTTTCGCCACCTTGCGGTTCGCCGATCCGATCTGGCAGGCGGGAACGGGTGAAGCCGTCATCGGCGGGCTGCTGCTCGCGGCAGGGCTGACCGGAGGTCGGCGGCTGTCCTGGCTGGCGTTGGTGATGTCGGTGCTGGGCATAGCCTTCGGACTCTCGTCCGACCGGGTGCAGGGAGCGGCCCGCGACCTCCACGTCGCCATGATCGCGCTCGCCGTCCTGGTGTTGGCGCTGCTGGTCACCGCCCGGAGAAATCGACGGTCCGTGGCGGCGGGTGCCGCGTTCGTCGAGGAGGCGAAATGACCGCCAACCCGCCGAGCCGCGTCGACTACTGGCGAGGCCAGCCACCCATGGTCGCCGGCGTACTGATGGCGCTCGCGGCGGCGACATTCGTCATCGTCTCCGTCGTCCATTTCGGGGTCGACATTCCGATCGGCTTCGCCACGATCAGCGATCCCTTTTCCGGCGCTGCCGTTCCTGAGGCTGTCATCGGCGCGGTCATGGCGATCGGAGCGACGGCTGTCCTCACCCGGCGAACGAGGAGCAGGGGAATCGCGCTGGGGACGACATCGTTCGCGCTGCTCGGCACCGGCTTCGGGCTGACTATCACACTGAGCAGCGCCCGTACCGGAGATGTCGCCTACCACCTCAGCATTCTGGTCACCTTGCTCGTCATCCTCGCCCTGCTGCTCGTACCCTCCAGGTCCGACGCTTGGCGTCGGCGAGCAGTTTGAACGCGCGAACCGCGCGGAAGCCGCTGCTGTCCTGACCCCCGCTGTACGGACAGGCGTGCGTACAGCGGGGGACCGGTGGCTATGTCCTCGCGACGCCGACCGGGCAGCTCATGCCGTTCGGGCCGATGCCGCAGTATCCGGCCGGATTCTTGTCGAGGTACTGCTGGTGGTAGTCCTCGGCGTAGTAGAACGGTCCCGCCTTGGCGATCTCCGTGGTGATCTCGCCGTACCCCGCGCCGGATACGACCGGGGCGAACGCCTCGCGCGACTGCTCCGCCGCCTCGAGCTGCGCATCGGTGGTGGCGTAGATGGTCGAGCGGTACTGCGTGCCGATGTCGTTGCCCTGGCGCATGCCCTGGGTCGGGTCGTGGTTCTCCCAGAAGGTCTTCAGCAGCGTCTCGTACGAGATCATCGCCGGGTCGTACACCACCTGGACCACTTCGGCGTGCCCGGTGAGCCCCGAGCAGACCTCCTCGTAGGTCGGGTTGGGCGTCACGCCGCCCGCGTATCCGACCGCCGTCGAGTACACCCCCGGCAGCTTCCAGAACAGCCGCTCGGCACCCCAGAAGCAGCCCATTCCGAACACCGCGATCTGGTATCCGTCCGGCCAGGGTCCGGTCAGCGGCGTGCCGAGCACCGTGTGACGCGCCGGTACCGGCATCGGATTGTCCCGCCCCGGCAGCGCCTCGTCACGGGTCGGCAGGTCCAGCTTCTTGCGACGCAGAAACACGGGTCGCTCCTCTCCACGTGTCACGTCCAAGCATCTCGCGCCGTCGCGGTATTCCGCCCAGCACCCGACTCCCGGTTGCGACGCGCTGCCGCGCCGCGACCGGGAACGGTCGATGCGACCGGGGCGGCGACCCTACAGCGCCGCGCGGATGCGTTCCGCGTACGACTCGGCTTCCTCCTGAGACGGGTATTTGTGGCGGGGCCAGAAGAAGCCGCGCAGCCCGTCGCCCTTGGTCCTCGGTACCACATGGGTGTGCAGGTGCGGGACGCTCTGGCTGACCCTGTTGTTGATCGCCATGAACGTGCCGCCCGCCGCGCACCCCTTCTCCACGGCCACCGTCACGCGCTGGACCAGCGCGAAGTATCCGCCGATCGCGGAGGCCGGCAGATCCGCCAGGGTTACCACGTGCTCACGGGGAACCACCAGCGTGTGCCCCGGGAAGACCGGGCGCTGGTCGAGGAACGCGACGCCGTCGGGCGAGTCGGCGACGACCAGGGCGGGCACCCCGCCGGCGATGATCTGACAGAACACACAGTCGGTCACGACGCCGACCCTAGGCACCGTGTCGGACATTCGCCCGGCGGTCATCCACAGCCGGGCGCGCGCCCGCGCGGTAATCCACCGTCGGACGTTTGTCTGACGCAACCCACGGATAGCCTTTCGGCATGACGTACGGCTTCGGCACTCTCGCCATCCATGCCGGGCAGGAGCCCGATCCCCGCACCGGGGCGGTCGTCCCACCCATCTACCAGACCAGCACGTACGCGCAGGACGCGGTCGGGGCTCCGAGGCTCGGCTACGAGTACAGCCGTACCACCAACCCCACGCGTGACGCGCTGCAGGAGTGCCTTGCCGCGCTGGAGAGCGGGCGCACCTCGCTGACCTTCGCCAGCGGGCTCGCCGCCGAGGACGCCCTGCTCCGCACCGTCTGCCGGCCCGGCGACCACGTGGTGATTCCCGACGACGCGTACGGCGGCACCTTCCGGCTGTTCTCGAAGGTCGCCGAAAAGTGGGGCCTGAGCTGGACCGCGGCCCACCTGTCCGACATCGACGCGGTACGCGCGGCGCTGCGTCCGCAGACCCGGTTGATCTGGGTCGAGACGCCGACCAATCCGCTGCTCGGCATCGTCGACATCGCCGCCGTGGCGAACCTCGCCAGCGAGCGCAGGGTACTGGTCGCGGTCGACAACACCTTCGCCAGCCCATACCTTCAGCAGCCGCTCACCCTCGGTGCCGACGTCGTGGTGCACTCGACCACCAAGTACATCGGCGGGCACTCCGACGTCGTCGGCGGCGCGCTGGTCGTCGACGACGAGGGTCTGGCGCAGGAGCTCGCGTTCCACCAGAACGCGATGGGGGCGATCAACGGCCCGTTCGACGCGTGGCTCACCCTGCGCGGGCTGAAGACCCTCGAGGTACGCATGGAGCGGCACTGCGACAACGCCGAGCGGGTCGCGTCGTACCTCGCCGCCCATTCGAAGGTCGCGAAGGTGCTGTACCCGGGGCTGCCCGAGCACCCCGGTCACGAGGTCGCCGCCAAGCAGATGCGCCGGTTCGGCGGCATGGTCAGCTTCCGGGTCGCCGGGGGCGAGGCGGCGGCGACCGCGATCTGCAACCGGGCGAAGCTGTTCACACTCGGTGAGTCCCTCGGCGGTGTCGAGTCGTTGATCGAGCACCCGGGGCGGATGACGCACGCCAGCGCGGCGGGGTCGGCGTTGGAGGTACCGGGCGACCTGGTGCGGTTGTCTGTCGGCATCGAGTCGGTGGAAGATCTTCTCGCCGATCTGGAGCAGGCGCTCGGCTGACTCGTTGTACCACGGGGCAGGCTGCGGCAGGGGAGGTGGCCATGTTGGCCGAGGGCACGTGGGTCGGTGCGACCGCCAGACAGATCGCCCGTGCGGTACGGCGGGGCGACACCTCCGCCACGCACGTCGTCGCCGACCACCTCGACTACATCCGAGCCCATGACGACCTGCTCAACGCCTTCCGCGTGGTACGGCACGGCGAGGCGATCGCCGAGGCCGAGGCGGTCGACGAGCAGGACGACCTGGCGAACCTCCCGCTGGCCGGGGTACCGATCGCGGTGAAGGAGAACACCGAGGTCGCCGGCCTGTCGACCTGGCACGGCTCGGCCGCGGCCCGGCGGGAGGTCGCCGATCGCGACCACGAGGTGGTCCGCCGGCTGCGCGGGGCGGGCGCCGTGGTCGTCGGTACCTCCCGCATGCCGGAACTCGGGTTGTGGGCGACGACCGACGACGAGGCGGCGATCACCCGCAACCCGTGGCGTACCGACCGGACGCCGGGCGGCTCGTCGGGCGGCTCGGCGGCGGCGGTCGCCGCGGGACTGGTACCGATCGCGCACGGCAACGACGGGCTCGGCTCGGTCCGCATTCCGGCGGCGTGCTGCGGACTGGTCGGCATCAAACCGGGTCGCGGCGTGGTACCGAGCGGGCTGACCGCCGACGACTGGTTCGGCCTCGCCGAGCACGGCGTCCTCGCGACTACGGTCGCCGACGCCGCCGTCGGATTCTCGGTGCTCGCGGGCCGCGACCCCGCGCCGCTGACCGAACCGTCCCGCCTGCGCGTCGCGGTGTCCACCCGCAGCCCGGTCCAAGGCGTGTGGCCGGACCGACCGGCGCGCGACGCGGTCGCCTCCGCCGCCCGGCTGCTGGTCGGCGCGGGGCACGACACGCTCCACGCGAACCCCACGTACCCGACCTCGCTCGGCGTCCGCGCGTTGCTCACCTGGTTCGCCGCGGCGCATCGCGACGCTCAGGCGGCTGGGCTCGACCTGACGGCGCTGCAGCCGCGCACCCGCCGGCACGCCGAGTTCGGACGCTGGGCGTGGCGACGCGGGTACATCCGGGAGGACGACCGCACGGCGTGGCGGCGTCGGGTCGGCGACTGGTTCGCCGACGGCTCGTACGACGTGCTGCTCACCCCTGCCCTGGCGACCTCGCCGCCGCCGGCCACCGACTGGTCGCTGCGTGCCTGGCGCAGCAACCTGCTCACCTGCCTGCGGTACGCGCCGTACTGCGCGCCCTGGAACATCGCCGGCTTCCCGGCGGTGACCGTGCCGATGGGGGTACGCCCCGACAACCTGCCGGTCGCTGTGCAGTTGGTCGGTCCGCCCGGCAGCGAACTCACCCTGCTGGCGGTCGCCGGTCAACTCGAGCAGGCATCGCCGTGGCTGCGCCACGCGCCAGGCTGGCCTCGCCTGCCCGAGACTGCCGGCGCACAGCGGTAGTGCGACGATCAGCGCATGACCGCACTGCCTGCCCGCCTCGCGGACCCGTCGTCCGGGACCGATCCGTCCGCTCTTGTCGCCCTGCCGGATGTGATGGCGGCGCGTGACCTGCTCGGGCCGGTGATCCGCCACACCCCGCTGGAGCCGTGTCGCCCGCTCGCCGCCAAACTCGGCGGTCCGGCGTGGCTGAAGTGCGAAAACTTGCAGCGTGCCGGCTCGTACAAGGTTCGCGGGGCGTACGTGCGGATCTCCCGGCTGTCGGCGCAGGAGCGGGCGTGCGGTGTCGTCGCGGCCAGCGCCGGCAACCATGCCCAGGGCGTGGCCCTCGCCGCGGGGCTGCTCGGGGCGTCGGCGACGGTGTTCATGCCGGTCGGCGCGCCGCTGCCCAAGGTGGCGGCGACCAAGGGGTACGGCGCGACGGTCGAACTGGTCGGCGCGACCGTCGACGAAACGTTGGAGGCGGCGAAGCAGCACGCCGAGCGGACCGGGGCGGTCTTCATCCACCCGTTCGACCACCCCGACGTCATCGCCGGGCAGGGCACCGTGGCGCTGGAGATCCTCGAACAGTGTCCCGAGGTGAAGACGATCATCACCGGGGTCGGCGGCGGCGGTCTGGTCTCCGGCGTCGCGGTCGCCACCAAGGCGTTACGCCCGGACGTGCGGGTGATCGGGGTACAAGCCGCCGGTGCGGCCGCGTTCCCGCCCTCGCTGGCCGCCGGTCGTCCGGTGCGGCTGCCGTCGTACGCCACGATCGCCGACGGCATCGCCGTCGGCTGCCCCGGAGAGCTGACCTTCGCCCACGTCAGCAAGCTGGTCGACGAGGTCGTCACGGTCACCGAGGAAGACATCTCGCGGGCGCTGCTGATGCTCATGGAGCGCTGCAAGCTGGTCGCCGAACCGGCCGGCGGCGTGGGCGTGGCGGCGCTGCTCGCGGGGCGGGTCGAGGTGGAAACCCCGGCGGTGGCGATCGTGTCGGGCGGCAACATCGACCCGTTGCTGCTGGTCAAGGTCATCGAACACGGTCTGACCGCGGCCGGGCGGTACCTGCGGTTCACGGTGCGCTGCGCGGACCGTCCCGGGCAACTCGCCGCCCTGCTCACCCAGATCGCCGAGCACGGCGCGAACGTGGTCGACGTCGCGCACCAGCGTCACGACCGGCACCTCGGGCTGGGTGAGGTAGCCGTGCAACTGTCCGTCGAGACGCGGGGCGCGGAGCACTCCGATCGGCTGATCGGAGCGCTCCGCGCCGCCGGGCACGACATCACCTTCGGCGACGGGCGCCGGTGACGGTCAGCCCCCGAAGGGCTCCAGCCGCACCACGGTGACCTTGATGTCGGCGCCGCTGGGCGCGGTGTACCGCACGGTGTCACCGGCGCGCGCGCCGAGGATCGCCTTGCCGAGCGCCGACTCCGGGCTGTACACGGTCAGGTCGGTGGTCGACGCGATCTCGCGGGACCCGAGCAGGAACGTCTCGGTGTCCGACGGGTCGTCGTCGAACTGGATGGTGACCACGCTGCCCGGTGCCACGGTGTCCGCTGCGGGCGGCTCGCCCACCTGGGCGGTGCGCAGCAGTTCCTGCAGGTAGCGGATGCGTGCCTCCTGCTTGCCCTGCTCCTCGCGGGCGGCGTGGTAGCCGCCGTTCTCCCGCAGGTCGCCCTCTTCGCGCCGGGCGTTGATCTCCGCGGCGATCACGGGGCGGTTGGCGATGAGCTCGTCCAGTTCGGCCTTCAGCCGCTCATGGGCGTCCTGCGACAGCCAGGTGGCGGGCGCTCCGCGATCGGTGCTGGACACTGACGATCTCCTCGGTTCGAACGGTGGGGAAACCTCCAAGCTACCAGCGCCGCGCCACCAAGTCGGTACCCCGCGTAGCACCCGTCCCGCGACGGCGGGCGGGTCGGCGACACGGTGTACCGGCTCGCCGGCGGTGCCGGTCCGGCTGCCGTCCGGCTGCCGTCCTGCTGCCGGACGGCGCGGCAGGTCAGGCTGCTCGGCAGTTCTGTACGTCGACGGCGAAGGCGCGCGCCGTGGTGGCGAGGCGGTAGGTGAGCTTTACATCACGTTGCGCCGGGTCGCCGCGCGGTACCGGTACCTCCGCCCAGCCGACCTCGCGACCGTCGCGCGAGCGCGCCCGTACCCCGCACACGCCGGCCGCGCCGGCCGGCCGGTGCACCTGGAACTCGACGGTCACGTGATCGTCCGCGACCTCGGAGTACCTGGTCACCTGCCCGGTGAACGGGTCGCTGCCGTACTTGACGTACAGCCCGTAGCTGACCGCCAACCCGGCGGCGACGACCACGGCGACCAGCAGCGCGACCAGCCATCGCGGGGCGCGACGCGGCTCGCGGCGACGACCGTAGCGACCCGGCGGGAACACCGGCGCGTTCGGTGGTACGGCACGGGTCTCGGTCACGGCGCGGTGGTCCTCGTCAGCTCGTCGTAGTCGTCGGCAACAATGGGCGGGTCCATTCTCGCAGTCCCCTCCTGAGGAGTATCCCGTGGTCGAGCAGCTCCGGCTGATGGCGGTCCACGCGCACCCCGACGACGAGTCGAGCAAGGGTGCGGCGACCATGGCGAAGTACGTCGCCGAAGGGGTCGACGTGCTCGTCGTCACGTGTACCGGTGGCGAGCGCGGCAGCGTGCTCAACCCGAAGCTCGACCGCCCGGAGATCTGGGCGCAACTGCCTGACCTGCGGCGCAAGGAGATGGAGGAGGCGCGTCGGATTCTCGGCGTCCGCCAGGAGTGGCTGGGCTTCGTCGATTCCGGGCTGCCCGAGGGCGACCCGCTGCCGCCGCTGCCCGAGGGCTGCTTCGCCCTGCAGGACGTGGAGTACGCGGCGGGTCGGCTGGTCCGGCTGATGCGCGAGTTCCGTCCGCACGTCGTCACGACGTACGACGAGGAGGGCGGCTACCCGCACCCGGACCACGTGATGTGCCACAAGATCTCGGTCGCGGCGTTCGAGGCGGCGGGCGACCCCGACCGGTATCCGGACATGGGGGAGCCGTGGCAGCCGCTGAAGCTCTACTACCACGTCGGGTTCACCAAGGCGTGGTTCAACGCGCATCACGAGGTATCGCTGGCGAAGGGCATCGAGTCGCCGTACGCCGAGGTCCTGGAGCACTGGGGTGACCGCCCGGACAAGGCGGATCGGATCACCACCAGGGTGGAGTGCGGCGAATACTTCGACGTCCGCGACAACGCCCTGCGCGCGCACGCCACGCAGGTCGACCCGGAGGGCTTCTGGTTCCGCGCGCCGCTGGAGATCCGGCGGCAGGCCTGGCCCACTGAGGACTACCAGCTGGCGCGATCCCTGGTGGACAGCTCGCTGCCCGAGGACGACCTGTTCGCCGGGGTGCGTGCCCGGATCGCGACGCCTCCGGCGTAGGGTGGTCGTCGACGGGAGGATGTCATGTCCACGCTGCAGTTCCTCGCGCAGAACAACTTCGGTGACAACGAGACCGGCGGGATGGCTGGTCCGATGGGACTGTTCATCCTCGTCCTCTTGGCGCTCGCCACGGTCTTCCTGATCCGCAACATGAACCAGCGGCTGCGTCGGCTGCCCGATCGGTTCCCGAAGGACGGCGACGTCGAGGAGTCGGACGAGCGTACCGACGCGCGCGACGGTAGCCACTGAACCCGGTGCCGCCCAGCCGGTCGCGGACCGGGCACCCCGACGCGCCGCATTTCGGCGCTGATCGAAGGTTGGTTCCCGTCCACCACTGTCGTTCACGGCGCGCGTGCCTTAGCCTTCCGGCCGAAGGGCTTTCCTGGTCCCGTCGGCGACGGAAGGGGGCGACGGTCGTGCCGAGCGACAGCCAGCCCCCTCGGGGCTAGCCATGGCGCGCACTGTGGATCGGGTCCGCGTCCTGGTTCGCGGCGCGCTCAGGGCGGTCGACCGGCTCGTTCCGCCCGGTGAGTCGCGCCTGTTCGGCCGCACCTCCCTGGTCATCTCGCTGGTCGGCGCGCTGGTCGTCGTCGCCGGCTGGTGGCTGGGGCCGTTCGGGGTACGCGGGTCGGCGCCGACGCCCACATTCGGCTGGGTGCTCGCCGCCGTCGTGACGGTGGTCGTCGCCCAGGTCGCCCGACTGCCCGTCCAACTGCGTTCCAGTCAGCTCAGCGTCGCCTGGGGCGAGTCGGCGCTGATCGTCGTGTTGTACCTGGTCCCGGCCGGGTGGGCGCCGGGCGTGGTGGGGCTCGGCGTGGCGGCGGCGATGGCGCTGCGCGGTGTACCGGCGACGAACGGCGTCCCGTCGTCCCGCCTGTCCGTGATGACCCGCAACGGCGCGACCCTGGCGCTGGCCACGGCTGCCGCCGCCGGCGTGGCGTACCTGATCCACCCGCCGTACCGGGCGGGTTTCAGTCCCACGTTGGCGGTCAGCCTGACCGGCGCGGCAGCCGTGTACAGCGGGGTCGGCGCCGCGCTGGTCGCCCGGTTCGCCACGCTGCGCACCGGCGAGCCGTACCTCGCGCTGGTGGTCCACGCGCTGCGCAGCAAGCTCCTCATGATCGTCGGTAACGTCGCGGTCGGTCTGGTGATCATCGCGATTGTCGGGGTGGACCTGCGCTGGCTGGCGCTGCTGCCGCCGATCCTCTGGCTGCAGCACCAGGCGTACGCGTACCGGATGCGCGCCGGTGAGGAGAGCCGGGTCTGGGACGAGTTCGCGCAGGCGACCAGGGCGCTCAACCAGCTCGACGAGCGAGACGTGGCGGCGGCCGCCGTCACCGGGGCGGTACGCCTGTTCCACGCCGACGAGGTCGAGGTGCTGGTCCTGCGCCCCGACGGCAGCCACCGGCGGTACCGCGGCCCGACCGACGACGGCGTCGTCGAGGACGAGCCCGGCTACGGCGACGCGTGGCGCGACGACGAGCGGCACACCTCGCGGGTGCTGCTGCTCGGCGGGGTACCGGTGGGCGAGCTGCGGCTCGGTTTCGCCACACCCGACCCCGCGCCGATGCGCGCCGAGTCGTCGCTGTCCGCGTACGCCGACGCGCTCGCCGCCGCGCTGCACGACGCCGCGGCGCACCGCCGGTTGGCGACCATGACGGCGGAGTCGTCGCACGCGGCGCTGCACGACCCGCTCACCGGTACCACGAACCGGGTCGGTCTGACCGCCAAGGGCAACGCCGCGCTGCGCGCGCTGGACCGCGACGCCCCCGCCGGGCTGCTGCTGCTCGACATCGACCACTTCCGCGAAGTCAACGACACCCTCGGGCACGCCGCGGGCGACGAGTTGCTCCAGGTGACCGCGGCGCGACTGCGTTCCGCGTGCCGCCCCGGCGAACTGCTCGCCCGGCTGGGCGGGGACGAGTTCGCGATCCTGCTCACCGAGCTGCCCCGCCCGGCGGGGGAGCATGTCGCCGCGCTGTACGACGAGGAGCCGGTCAGCGACGACGGCGCGCTGGTCGACACCCAGCCGCTCGGCTTCACGCTCCGCCGCGCCCGCGAACTCGCCGATCTGGTGGCTGCCCCGACCGAGGTGTTCGGACTGCAGCTCGCGGTCGAGGCGTCGGTGGGTGTGGTGGTCGCCCCGGCCGGCGCCGTCGACATGACCGAGCTGCTGCGCCGCGCCGACATCGCGATGTACCAGGCGAAGCGCGGTGGCTCGAGCATCACGTGGTACGACTCGAGCACCGACGGCGCGAGCACCGACCGGCTGGCCCTGCTCGCCGAGCTGCGCGAGGCGCTGAACAGTCCCCACCAGCTCACCGTCGACCTGCAACCCACCGTGGACCTGCGCGACGGTACCCCGACCGGCATCGAGGCGCTGGTCCGCTGGCAGCACCCGCGGCGCGGGGTACTCGCCCCCGCCGAGTTCATCGAGATCGTCGAGAACAGCGAGCTGATCGTTCCGTTCACGTGCCACGTGCTCGGTCGGGCGCTGGCGATCGCCGCCGAGTGGGACCGCGAGGGGTTCGCGGTACCGGTCTCGGTGAACCTCTCGCCGCGCAGCCTGCTCGACCGGCAACTGCCGACGCGCGTCGCCGAACTGCTGCGTCGGCACGGGGTACCGGCGAACCGGCTCATCCTGGAGATCACCGAGCGGGTCGTCGTCCCGGCGAACGACGTGGTCACCGAGGTGCTGGGCGGGCTGCGGGCGCAAGGGGTACGCCTGGCTGTCGACGACTTCGGCACCGGGTATTCGTCGCTGACCTTCCTCACCCGCGTACAGGTCGACGAGGTCAAGGTCGATCAGACGTTCGTGGCCCGGATGGTGGAGTCCGCCGAGGCCGCCGCGATCGTGCGCACCACGGTACGGCTGGGTCGCGAACTCGGGCTGCGGGTGGTCGCCGAGGGCGTCGAGACCACCGAGCAACGCCGCGCGCTGACCGAGCTGGGCTGCGACGCCGCCCAGGGCTTCCACTTCTTCAGCCCGATGAGCCCGGAGAAGGCGCTGGCGGCGGTACGCGAGGCGGTCGCCGGTCGCGGACCACGGGTGATCAGGCTGCGCACCGAAGACGCGTCCTGAGCGCGGCTGGACCACGTCGTCCCCCGAGGCGGCGCGTGTCCGCCCGGCGGGTGCCTCGACGCCCGCCGGGCGCCCGGTTAGCTTGACGGTATGGCCAACCGTCTCGCCGACGCGTCCTCGCCGTACCTGCTTCAGCACGCCGACAATCCGATCGACTGGTGGCCCTGGTGCCCCGAGGCGTTCGAGGAAGCGCGGCGGCGGGACGTGCCGGTCATGATTTCGGTCGGGTATGCCGCCTGCCACTGGTGCCACGTGATGGCACACGAGTCGTTCGAAGACCCGGTGGTCGCCGAACTCGTCAACGAGCGCCTCGTGGCGATCAAGGTGGACCGCGAGGAGCGGCCCGACGTCGACGCGGTGTACATGGCCGCCACCCAGGCGATGACCGGGCAGGGCGGCTGGCCGATGACGGTGTTCGCCACGCCCGACGGCGAGCCGTTCTTCTGCGGTACCTACTTCCCGCGCGCCAACTTCGTGCGGCTCGTCGACTCGGTCAGCGCCGCGTGGCGGGACCAGCGCGACGCCGTGGTACGCCAGGGCGGGGCCGTGGTCGAGGCGGTCAGCGGCTTCCAGGGACCGGCGGGGCCGCCCGCTCCGGTCTCCGCCGAGACGCTCGACGCCGCGGCGGAACGGCTGCTGCGCGAGTTCGACCCGGTACACGGCGGGTTCGGCGGCGCGCCGAAGTTTCCGCCGCACATGAACCTGCTGTTCCTGCTCCGGTACCACCAACGCACCGGCGACCAGGGCGCGCTGCGGGCGGTCGAGGACACCTGCGCGGCGATGGCGCGGGGCGGCATCTACGACCAGGTGGCGGGCGGGTTCGCCCGGTACTCGGTGGACGCCGAGTGGACCGTGCCGCACTTTGAGAAGATGCTGTACGACAACGCGCTGCTGCTTCGCGTGTACACCCAGTTGTGGCGGCTGACCGGTGACGAGTTCGCCCGGCGGATCGCCACCGAGGTCGTCTCCTTCCTGCTGGATCAGCACGGCCTCGCGACCACGCACGGCTTCGCCTCGTCGTTGGACGCAGACACCGCCGGGGTGGAAGGCGCGACGTACGTCTGGACCCCGGAACAGTTGCGCGCGGTGCTCGGCGACGATCGCGGCGCCTGGGCGGCGGACCTGCTGGGCGTGGTACCGGGCGGCAACTTCGAGCACGGCACCTCGGTGCTGCGGATGCGTCGCGACATCGACGCCGCCGACCCCGCCGTGCGCGAGCAGTGGCGCGCGGTACGCGAGGAGTTGCTGCGTGCCCGGCTGCGCCGGCCGCAACCGGGGCGCGACGACAAGGTGGTCGCCGCGTGGAACGGGCTTGCCGTCACCGCGCTGGTCGAGTACTGCATGGTCGCCGACCAGCACGCCGGGGGGCTGGTCAGCGAAGCCGGGTGGAAGGCGCTGACCACGGCGGAATGGCTCGCCAACGGCCATCTCGTCGAGGGCACGCTGCGCCGGGTGTCGCGGGACGGGGCGGTGGGCGAGCCGCTGGGCGTGCTGGACGACTACGGCTGTACGGCTGAGGCGTTCTGCGCGATGCACCAGTTCACCGGGGAGGCACGCTGGCTCGACCTGGCCGGGCAACTGCTGGACACCGTCCTCGACCACTTCTCGGACGACCGGGGCGGCTTCTACGACACCGCCGACTTCGCCGAGCCGCTGGTCACCCGCCCGGCGGACCCGACCGACAACGCCACCCCGTCCGGCTTGTCCGCCGCCGTCGCGGCGCTGACCACGTACGCGGCGCTGTCTGGGCGCACCCGGTACCGCGAGGCGGCCGAGCGTGCCCTGGGCACCGTCGCGACGCTGCTCGGGTCGCATCCCCGGTTCGTCGGGTACGCGCTGAGCGCGGCGGAAGCCCAGGTATCCGGACCGTACGAGATCGCCGTGGTGGGCGGCGGCGACCTGCTGGCGACCGCGGTACGGCTGGCGCCGCCGGGCGCGGTGGTGGTCGCGGGCGAGCCCGACCAGCCCGGCGTGCCGCTGCTCGCCGGGCGTCCGATGGTGAACGGGGACGCGACGGCGTACGTCTGTCGTGGCTTCGTCTGTGATCGCCCCGCGACCGACCGCGAGGCGCTCGCCGCCCAGCTCGCCCGCTGACCTCGCCCGCCCGCGTCGCTGCCCGCGCCCCGCGACCTCGTCCCCGCGGCGCGCGATCGACGCCGCGCCGATGACTCTGCTGTTCGCCCTGAGCGAAGCGCCTCGCCCTACCCGTGCAGAGTTGTAATGCTGTAATTACAGCAACGTCTGCAGCAACGTCTGACAAGGGGGCAGCAGATGCGTCCATGGGAATTCGGCCGCCACTTCGGCGGCGGTCGGGGACCGGGCGGAGCCCGGTCCGAGCCGCCACCCGCCGACGACGCTCCGGCATGGATCTCCGGAGCGCTTCCGGACGACTGGTTCACCGGTCCGCCGGAGATCGTGGTCGACCGTGACGAAATCCTGATCGTCGGCACGCTCGCCGAGCCGACCCTCGCCGACGACGCCACCGACGCCGACCGGGCCGCCGCCGAGCAGGGTCGCATCGCCAGCTTCCGTGAATCCACCAGAGAGCGCCGGATCCAGGTCGCCCGGCAGGCAGAGCACCGGTACGGACGCAAGGTCGCCTGGGGCGCGGTGTGCGGCGCCACCCGGCAGTTGTTCACCACGCTGTCCGCGCCGGTCATGACCCGGCTGCGCCAGCCCGAGCGGCAGGTGCTGGACACGCTCGTCGACGCCGGGGTCGCGCGGTCCCGGTCCGAGGCGCTGGCCTGGTGCGTACGGCTGGTCGGTCAGCACGCCGAGCAGTGGCTGGGCGACCTGCGCGAAGCCATGAGCACCGTCGACGAACTCCGCCGGCGCGGTCCGGACATCTCCTGACCGCCGTCTCCTGAGCGCCGGGGTGGTGACCGACGATGTTCGCGCCGGTCATCACCGCGGTGCGGGCGGCGTCACGTGGGTCGTGGCCAGGGCGGACATGATCATCGGTGCCGGTAGGCTGGTCGCCGATGGACACCCGTACCGGTCTTCCGGTGGTCGGCATGGTGGGCGGCGGGCAACTCGCCCGGATGACCCACCAGGCGGCCATCGCCCTGGGCCAGTCGCTGCATGTACTCGCCGTGAGCGCCGACGACGGCGCGGCACTGGTCGCCGCCGAAACCCAGGTCGGTCACCACACCGACCTCGAAGCGCTGCGCGCCTTCGCCGACGGCTGCGACGTGCTCACCTTCGACCACGAGCACGTACCGGGTCCGCTGATCAGAGCCCTGCAGGCGGACGGTTTCACGGTACGACCGAGCGCCGAGGCCCTGCGGTACGCGCAGGACAAGCGCGCGATGCGCGAGCGGCTCGGGCAGTTGGGACTGCCGATACCACGCTGGCGTCCGGTCAGGTCCACGTCCGAGGTCGCCGAGTTCGCCGAAGAGGTGGGCTGGCCGGTCATCGGCAAGGCGGTCCGCGGCGGGTACGACGGGCGCGGCGTCTGGTCGCTGGGCACCGTCGACGCGGTGGGCGCCCTGCTCGCCGGCGGCGTCGACCTGATCGTGGAGGAGCACGTACAGCTGCGTCGCGAACTCGCCGCGCTGGTGGCACGTTCGCCGTTCGGGCAGGTCGCGGTGTACCCGGTGGTGGAAACCGTGCAGCAGAACGGCATCTGCGTCGAGGTGCTGGCACCCGCCCCCGACCTCGACGACGACGTCGCGGTACAAGCCCAGCAACTGGCGATCGACATCGCGACCGCGCTCGACGTCGTCGGGGTGCTCGCCGTCGAACTGTTCGAGACCGACGACGGGCTGGTCGTCAACGAGTTGGCGATGCGACCGCACAACTCCGGGCACTGGACCATCGAAGGCGCCCGCACCTCGCAGTTCGAGCAGCATCTGCGGGCGGTACTGGACTATCCGATGGGCGAGACGGCGCTCACCGCGCCGGCTGTGGCGATGGCGAACGTCCTCGGCGGTGAGCCCGGAGGCATGGGTATCGACGAGCGGCTGCACCACCTGTTCGCCATGGACCCCGGAGCGAAGGTGCACCTGTACGGCAAGCAGGTGCGACCGGGTCGCAAGATCGGGCACGTGACGGTGCTCGGTACCGACATGGACGAGGTTCGCGAGCGTGCCCGGCGCGCGGCGCGCTGGTTGAGGGAGGGCGAGTGAACGTCGCGGTCGGCGTGATCATGGGAAGCGACTCGGACTGGCCCACCATGCGCGGCGCCGCCGACGCGCTCGCCGAGTTCGACGTGGCGTACGAGGTGCGCGTGGTATCCGCGCACCGCACGCCGCACGGGATGCTCGACTACGCGGGCGGCGCCGCCGAGCGGGGGCTACGCGTGATCATCGCCGGCGCGGGCGGGGCGGCGCACCTGCCCGGCATGGTGGCGGCGGCGACGCCGCTGCCGGTCATCGGGGTACCGGTACCGCTGAAGCACCTCGACGGGATGGACTCGCTGCTGTCCATCGTGCAGATGCCGGCAGGCGTACCGGTGGCGACCGTGTCCATCGGCGGGGCACGCAACGCCGGACTGCTCGCGGTGCGCATCCTCGCGACCGGCGACCCGGACCTGCGGGCGCGCATGGTCGAGTACCAGAACAGCCTGGCGGACCTGGTCGCGGACAAGGACGCCGCGCTGCGCGCGAGCCTGGAGCGGTAGGCCCGGCTGCTGGGGGCGGGGACGGCTGCCCCGCTCCGGGCGATCAGGCTTGATCCCTTCGCGGGGCAGTCGTCTCCGCCCCAGGGCGGCCTATGCCCGCTGTCAGCGTTCCCGCTCGCCGCGCCAGCCGTGCGCGTCGAGCCCGCCGGGAACTGGGGCGTCGGGGTCGTACGGGCGTCGGGTGAACACGAACGTGTTGATGTCGAGATGGCTGACGGAGCCGTCGGCTCGGCGCACCACACGCAGCGTCTCGTTCGCGTGGTAGCCGTCCAAACCGGTCCAGGTGCCGTCCGGTTCCGGGCGGAACCGACCGGGCCCGTTGTCCTGACCGGCGGGCATCAGCGACAACCACCGGTCGGGGAGCAGCCGCAGCACAAATGGAGCCGGACCCCAGTACCACTCGCCGGTCAGGTCGAGCAGAGCCGGATCGACGTCGTCCAGCGGGGTCCACTCGCGAGGCAGCCGCGGCTCGCGGTCGGCGACGATCCCGATCAGGGTGGCACCCAGGTCGCCCACCGCCAGTCCGGCGGTGGAGTTGGCGAGCGCCAGCGCGGCGGTACCGTCCGCCGGATCGGTCCACACCACCGCCCGGAAACCCGGCATCGAGCCGGTGTGCCCCGCCAACTGTCGACCCTGGTCGCGGCGCAGTTGAAGCCCCAGCCCGTACCCGGACGTCCACCGCGACCCGTCGTCGACCGTCGCCGTCGCGCGCATCTCCACGAGCGTGTCCGCGTTCAGTACCCCGCCGGTGTCGCCGCCGAGGAACGCCGCCCACCGGGACAGGTCGGTCGCCGTCGACCACAACTGCCCGGCGGGCGCCATCGCCTCGGCGTCGTGTTCCGGTTCGGGCAGGACGACGTCGGCCCAGGGGTGCACGGCGAGTCCCCGCGCGTGCGGCGGTACCGGTCGCCCGGTGGTACGCCGCATCTCCAGCGGCGCGAGGATCTCCGTGCGCAGCGCCTCGGTCCAGCTCGTGCCGCGCTGCTCCGACACCAGGCGGCCGAGCAGCGCGAACCCGACGTTCGAGTAGTGGAAGGGGTGTCCGCCCCGGCGCGAAGAGCGGTACGCCCGTACCTCGTCGGTCAGCTCCGCCCAGTCGCGACCGGGGCTGCGCTCCCACCATTCGCCCGCCGGTTCGGCGGCGACACCACCGCTGTGCGACAGCAACTGCCGGACCGTACGGTCGCCCAGCGGCGCGTCGGGCAGGTGGTCCCCCAGCCGGTCGTCGAGGTCGAGCCGCCCCTCGTCGCGCAGCCGCATGACGAGCACCGCGACGAACGACTTGGTGATCGAGCCGATCCGGTACTGCGTGTCGGTCGTCGGCGCCTGCCCGTCCACCCTGCCGCGCGCGCCGAACCACACCGTCCGACCGTCCCGCACCACCGCCGCGACCAGCGACGGTACCCGCTGCTCAGCTTGGGCGACCGCGATCGCGTGCAGCAGCGCGCGCTCTGTCTCGGGCAGCAACGACACGGGGCGGACCTCCAGGCGCGAACGTTTCCAGACCGCACAACTCTAGGGCGTGTCAGCCGTCAGCCGGCACGGTGGACCGTGCCGTTGGGTCGGCTCAGCGGACCGTGTCGTTGGGTCGGCTCAGCGGAGCCGACCCAACGCCCCGCGCAGCCGTTCGATGTTGCGCCGCCGCTTCTCGTAGTTCGCCCCGAGCGACACCAGGGCGCCACCGACCAGCGCCAGTACCGTCCACAGTAGGGCGGTGCGGCTGAGCAGCGCCAACTCGTGCAGGGCGGCGATGGCGGTCACCGCACCGCCGACGATGAGCGGCGCCTGCCGGCGGGTCAGCGCCCCGTACACCACGGTCGCGGCGGCGCCCACGATGAGCAGACCGCGCCGCAGCGGCGTCTCCCCGGTCGCGAACACGATCGCGAGGCTGGGCAGGAACGCGGCCAGCAGCGCCACCCCGTACACCGCCCAACTGCCCAACTCCGGGTGCCGGCGGGACTCCAGCCAGCCGAGGAACAGCGCGACCACCGCGAACGCCAGGGTGTACGCCTCGGGTACGCCGACCCGTTCCAGATGCATGAAGATCCACCAGGCGACCAGTTCGTGTCCCGCCGCGAACCAGGTCAGCGCCGTCCGGTACACCCGCGCCCGGCGCGGGCGGGACGCGGCGACCGACAGGACCGCGCCCCAGGCGGCGCAGAACGCAGCGAAGTACGGCAGGGACTGGGCGGACAGCAGCAGCGCCAGCACCGCACCGCCGTACGCGCTGACCTCGGCGGTCACCGCTTCCACGGTGGCTTCCTGCCGACGCAGCCGGGGCAGCGCGGCCGAGGCGAGCAGCAGCGTGGCGGCGACGATCATCACCCCGAACGCCGACCTGACCGCCGGAAGTCCGGCGACCAGCCCCGCGACCAGGGCGAGCAGGTGCCCGGCGATCGCGGTGACCAGCCAGCCGACCACCCGTACCCGCTGGGTCCGCCCGTCGGCGGCGACGATCGCCCCGGTGGACACCGCGATGGCGAGTGCGACCAGGGTCTTCTCGCGGGTGGCGAGGCTACCGGCGAACCCGGCTCCCGTCGCCAGCAGGCACAGGGCGAGGACCAGATGGCGGGCGGTCGCCCAGCCGCCGACGCGACGCCCCGTCGGTACGGTCAGCGCCAGACCCAGCCCCGCGACGGCGGCGACGACCAGCGCGTCCAGCGGTTCGGCGGGCCACGGCAGCCGCAACGCGGCGGGGGCGATGAGCAGCGTCGCGGCGAGGCCCGGTATCACCACCGCGACGACCCGGCTGGCGAGCCGGTCGCGGTCCTGGGCGCCGGGGAACCCGACCGCGCCGAGCGCGGCGGCGAGGGTCAGCACCACCGCGCTCACCACGTCCGCCGGGGTACCGGCCCAGTCGGCCAGCGGACCGAGCACGTCGAGCACCGAGCCGGGCGGTCCGGACCAGATGTGCTGGAGCATGTGGTACGGACCGAACAGGGCGGCAGCCAGCGGCGGCAGTACCGGGATCGCCGCGAGCGCCACGGCGGGCGCGGTCGCGAGCGCGACGGCGGAGCCTCGCCGGAGACGTCCCCGTCCGGCGGTACGCACCCCAGCAGGCTCGGCGAAGTTGCCGCGCAACGCCTCCGCGACCACGGTGAGCAGGACCGCCGCCGAGGCGTACCCCTCGGCGGGCAGGTCGAGCGCGAACGCCACGACGGCTGCGCCGGTCGCGCCCGCCGCGACGCCGCCCGTGACGTACGGCAGGTAGGCGGGCGCCCACATGCCGGCGAGCGCGCCCAGGGCGAGACCGACGGCGGTACCGGCGAGGGCGGCGGGCAGCGCTATGTCGGGGCCCCGCCCCGGCAGGGCGGCCAGGGTACCGGTGAGCGCGGGTAGCGACAGCAGCGCGGCGAGCAGCGCCGCGCCCCCGATCTGCCGGAGATGGTCGAGCGCGGCGGACGGTACCCGACCGGAGCGCAGCCGCGCGACCAGGGCGACGAAGGAGTTGATCAATACTCCGCCGACCAGGATGCGCGCCGTGTCGCCGGGTCGGGTCAGGCTCGCCCCGACGGTGTGGACGTACAGCACGCCGGCGACCGCGAGCCGCGCCTGCCCGGCGACCAGGTCGTCGCTGAGCGCGGCGGCCAGTCCGAACGCCGCGGCGGCGGTACCGCCGACCAGCACCGGGGACCAGGACGGCAGAGCCAGCGCCGCCGGTGCGCCGAGCGCGGCGAGACCCAGGCAGATCGGGGTGGCGACCTCGGCGAGTCGCCGGGGCAGCAGCACCGCCGCCGCCGCACCCAGCAGCACCAGCGCGATCGGTGGCTGCCAGTCGAAGTACGTGAACCGGGCGACCGTCGCCGCCCAGCGCGACGCGTCCGCGTGCCAGATCGGCTGTGCCGCGACGAGCACGCCGATCCCGCTGTACACCGCCGCGACACCGGCGACGACGCCGATCAGCCCGCCGATCAGCCCCGCGCCGACGATCGGTCCCGATCGCCGGGCGACCGGCAGCGCGCGTACCCCGGTGGACACCGACAACACCAGCGCCGCCGTGGTGACCAGGCCCAGCCCCGGCGCGAGCAGCGCGACGATCCGGGCGAGCGCGGCGATCACGGTGGCGGTCACCGCAGCGGTCGCCAGGTCGCGGCGGGTCAGCCGGATCGGACCGAGTCGGCGTACCTCGGTGCCGGGCGACAGACCGAGGAGTACCACGCTGAGCAGGAGCAGCCCGGCGAGGCCCTTGTCCGCCGGGGTGGTACCGCGACCGATCAGCCCGGCTGCCGCGACCGGCAGCGCGCCCAGGGTCGCGCCGAGCACCGGCAGCGGAGCCGGGGTACGCCGTCCGACGTCGGTCAACGCGGCGTACCCGAGGCACAGGGCGGCGGTGACCGAGCCGAGCGTGACCGCCGGTACCGCCGAGCGGGGCTGGTCCATGAACGCGATCGTGGTGGTGGTCATCGCGCCGGGCAGCGCGAACAGCAGCCCCGCCGTGGCAGCGTCGCTGACCAGGGCCGCCTGCGGACCGACGGCGACGACGTCGGGCGCCTTGATGGTCAGCGCGGCGATACCGGCGAGGGTGAGCAGGACCAGGGCGGTACCGGCGGGCTGGGCGAGACTGATCGTCGCGGCGTACATCCCGAGCAGGAAACCGGCGCCGATCCGGGTCCACGCCGCTCGCCTGGACCCGGCGAGCAGCGCCGCGATCGCGAAGCCGGCGACCGCGAAGCACAGCAGCGCGGGGTTCATCGCCCAGGGCAGGTCGAGCGCGGCGGGGGTGAGCAGCAGGGTGAGGGTCAGGCCCACGACGGCGGCGTCGGAGCGGGCGTCGGTCGGCACCATCACCACGGCGGCGAGGGTGAGCAGCAGCGCGGTCAGGGCGAGTTCGCCGGCTGAGGAGCCGGCGAGGTGGGCCACGGCGCGCGGGTACGCCTCGAGGTCGCCGCGCCAGAGCGGCATCGCGGCGCGTACCGGCGCGTCGATCGCGGCGAGACCGCGCACCACCACCACGACGCCGACAGTGGTGGCTGCCGCGACTCCGGCGAGGTACGGGCCGAACGCGGCGAGCGGTCGGGCGAGCCGGACCCCGAACGCGGTGACCACCACGGTGGCGGCGGCGACCGCGAGACCGTGACCGGGCAGCGCGATCGCGCCCAGCCGTCCGGCGGACACGATGACCGCGAGGGTGGCGGCGCCCGCGCCCAGGTCGGGTACCGGCGACCGGGGCAGGATCAGCCCGGCGCCGAGCGCGACCGCGGCGAACAGCGCCAGGGCAGCCGCCGCGGCGAGCGCGGACGGCAGCGTGTGCGCGGCGGTCAGCGCCGCTGTCCCGTAGCCCGCCGCGCCAGCCAGAGCCAGCGCGTACAGCGCGAAGATCGTCTCAGGCAGGTACGGGGTGCCCGCCGCACGGCGACCCAGGTACCGCGCGGCAGCCAGGTTCAGCGCGGCGGTCGCCGCCAGTACCGCCGCCACTCCCGCCGCTCCGCTGAACCAGCCCCAGGTGAGCAGCGCGAACACCGGTTCGAGCGCGAGGACGAGGGCGAAACTGGGTGCCCGCAGCGCCGCGATCCGGCGGTATCCGGCGGCGACGCCGGCGGTGACGAGGCACACCAGCGCCGCGTACGTCGGCCAGGACGTCGTGCCGTGCAGCCCGGCGACCCACGCCGCGTACCCGTCGAGCGGTATGAACAGCAGCAACGCGAGTCCGGCGAGGGTGTCCGCGGTCGCGGTCAGGCGCAGGCGGCTGCCGGCGACCGGTACCGGCGCAGCCAGCCCGAGCAGGGTGAGCACGGCGAGGATCGGCGCGGCGGACGCCACCCCTCGGGTGCGGATCAGGTACAGGGTGAGCACCACCGCTGCCACGCCGATCAGCAGCGCCCCGAGTCCGAGCAGGACGTTCTGCATTTCGCGGGGCGAACCCTCCGGCGGGTGAGCGGTCCCGTCGGGGGCAACCGCCGGGCGTGGCGGTCGGCTGCCGCCGGCGGGCGCGGTCGCTGCCCTGGCGCGTGACCACCGCGTCGACCAGCCGCGGGGCGTCGCGGGCGCGGTCGGCGTCGCGTCGGCGGTCGACGTCGTCTTTGCGGCGGGCGTCGTCTTTGCGGTGCGCGTCCCCGGTGGGGTCGGGGCGGTCGGTGGCGGCTGGGCGGCGCCGCGCTGCCGGGGCACGCCTTCGGCGGTCGGGTCGCCGGTACCGCTGCCGGTCGCCCCCGTCGTCGCCCCGGCGCCGTCGCCGGTCGCGCCGGTGCCGCTGTTGGGCGCGCCGGTCCCGCCCGGTCCGGATTGTCGGGGCGGTGTGACCGGGCGCGGCGGTGGCGGCTGGGCGGGACCGGCGGTGGGTCGTACCGTGCCCCGCCGGATCGCCTTCGGCAGCCGTCCCCGCTGACGTTCCTGCTCGACGGTGCGCTGCAGCACGGTACGGGTCGCGATCGCGCCCTGCAGCCGCGCCATCAGCGCGGCACGCGAGTCGACCATGTCCCGGTTGCGCTGTTGCATGGAGAAGATGACGCGATCGAGCGCCTCGATCTCCTCCTCCGGCGTGCGCCCGCAGTCCGGACAGCCCGTGACCGTGTCGGCCCGCGCGCCGCAGTTCGAGCAGGGGTACGTAGCCACGGCAGCCTCCTGGTGGTTACTTCACCGAAGGATGCCGCTTCTGCGCAAGTCCCTGATCGACTGTCCGGTTATCGGCGTGTCGCGACTGTCCGGTGCGACCGCCGCTCGGCGCGGTCAGTCGATCGCCGGTCGACCCATGCCCCGGTACCGCCAGCCGGCGCGCGTCCACAGTGTCGCGTCGAGGCAGTTCCGCCCGTCGATGACCTTACGCGCGTTGACGAGTTCGCCCACCGCGTACGGGTCGACGTTGCGGAACTCTTCCCACTCGGTCAGCACGCACAGCAGGTCGGCGCCCTGTACCGCCTGGGTCAGCGCCTTCGCGTAGGTGACGTGCGGCACCAGTTGCTCGGCGTTCGCCATGCCCTCCGGGTCGTACACGGTGACGTGCGCGCCGCACCGGGACAGCTTGCGGACCACCGACAGGGCGGGCGAGTCGCGCACGTCGTCGGAGTTGGGCTTGAAGGTCGCGCCGAGTACCGCGACGGTGAGCCCGGCGAGGTTCGGTCCGGCGGGGCCGTACGGCCGGTCGAGCAGTTCGGCGGCGAGCTGGACGACCCGCTCCCGGCGGCGCTGGTTGATCAGGTCGACCTCGTGCAGGAACCGCAGCGCCTCGCCGACGCCGAGTTCCTGGGCCCGCGCCTGGAACGCGCGGATGTCCTTGGGCAGGCACGCCCCGCCGAAGCCGATGCCGGCGCGCAGGAACTTCTTGCCGATCCGCGGGTCGTACCCGATCGACCGGGCGAGCTGCGTCACATCGGCGCCGACCGCTTCGCACACCTCCGCCATCGCGTTGATGAAGGAGATCTTCGTCGCCAGGAACGCGTTCGCGGCGACCTTGACCAGCTCGGCGGTGGCGAAGTCGGTGACCACCACGGGAACCTCGCGGTCCTCGGTCTGCGCCAGGTCGAACACGCCCTTGTGCGCCGCGTACAGCATGCTCAGCGCCCAGTCGCTCTTCACACCGAAGATGACCCGGTTGGGGCGCAGCACGTCCTCGACCGCGAAGCCCTCCTGGAGGAACTCCGGGCTCCAGGCGACCTCGACCTCGGCCTCGTCGGGCGCGTGCCGGGAGACCAGGTCCTCGACCCACTCGGCGGTACCCACCGGGACGGTGGACTTGCCGACGATCAGCGCCTTGCGGCTGAGGTGCTGCGCGAGGCTGATGACCGAACTCTCCACGTAGGACAGGTCCGCCGCCAGCCCGTCGGGGCGCTGGGGGGTGCCCACGCAGATGAAGTGGACGTCGGCGAAGTCGGCGACCTCCTGGTACGAGGTGGTGAAGCGCAGTCGCCCGGCGGCGAGGTTCTTGCGCAGCAGTTCGTCCAGGCCGGGCTCGTGGAACGGCACCTCGCCGCCGGCGAGCTTGGCGATCTTCGCCGAGTCGACGTCGAGGCCGAGCACCTCGTAGCCCATCTCCGCGAAGCAGATGGCGTACGTCGCGCCCAGGTACCCGGTACCCAGGAAGGACAGTCGGGGTCGTTGCGCGCCGGATGGGGTGGTCGGCGCGGTGAGGCCCTGGAGGGGCTGGTTGCTCGGGTACGCGATTGTCACGCCTGCTCTCCGCTCGCACGTGCCGCCGCGGTGACCGCGGCGATGTTGCTCAGCGGCGCCTCGCCGCTTGCCGGACATCTGCCTCGTCGCGGGGGTCTGCGACGAGGGCTGCGCTGGCAGGATAGTCCACGGTTGGGGCTCGCTGCCCAGGGCCGCCACATTACCGGTCGGTATTCTCGCCTGCGTACCCCCACGGACACGCCCCCCGTCAGGAATGAGGATGCCATGGCGTTCGATGTGTACGCCTTGCCGGAGGAGCACCAGGCGATCCGGGAAGCGGTCAGGGCCGTGTGTGACGGCAAGGTCGCCCCGAACGCTGCCGCCGCGGACGAGACCGGCGAGTTCCCCCAGGCGTCGTACGACGCGCTGCGCGCCGCGGATTTCCACGCCCCGCACATCCCCGCCGAGTACGGCGGGGCGGGCGCCGACGCGCTCGCCACCGCGATCGTCATCGAGGAGGTGGCACGTGCCTGCGCCGCCAGTTCCCTGATTCCGGCGGTCAACAAGCTGGGCACGATGCCGCTGCTGCTCGCCGGTTCGGAGGAGTTGAAGCGGCGGTACCTGCCGCCCGTGGCAGCCGGCGATGCCATGTTTTCGTACTGCCTGTCGGAACCCGAGGCGGGCAGCGACGCGGCGGCGATGAAGACCCGAGCAGAGCGTGACGGAGATCACTATGTGATCAATGGCGCGAAACGGTGGATCACGAACGCCGGGGTCTCCGAGTACTACACCGTCTTCGCGGTCACCACGCCCGGCATCGGCGCGAAGGGCATCTCCGCGTTCGTGGTCGAGAAGTCCGATGCCGGGGTGAGTTTCGGCGCGCCGGAGAAGAAACTCGGCATCAAGGGGTCGCCGACCCGCGAGGTGTACTTCGACAACGTCCGCGTCCCCGCCGACCGGCTGATCGGCGTCGAAGGGCAGGGCTTCCGCACCGCGATGCGCACGCTCGACCACACCCGGGTCACCATCGCCGCGCAGGCGGTCGGCATCGCCCAGGGCGCGCTCGACTTCGCCAAGGCGTACGTGCAGGAGCGCCAGCAGTTCGGCAAGCCGGTCGCCGAGTTCCAGGGCATCCAGTTCATGCTCGCCGACATGGGCATGAAGCTGGAAGCCGCCCGCCAGTTGACGTACGCGGCGGCGGCGAAGTCCGAGCGGGACGACGCCGACCTCACGTACTTCGGCGCCGCCGCGAAGTGCTTCGCCTCGGACGCCGCGATGGAGATCACCACGAACGCGGTCCAGTTGCTGGGCGGGTACGGCTACACCCGCGACTACCCCGTCGAGCGGATGATGCGCGACGCCAAGATCACGCAGATCTACGAGGGCACCAACCAGGTACAGCGCATCGTGATGGCGCGCCGGTTGCTGCGCGGCTGAACGACCGTGCCCGCCCGCCGAGCGGCGGGCGGGCACGGTAGGCGACAGGTCAGCCGGCTCGCCTGGGCGCCGGTCAGGAGTCGGTACCGCCGGGCGGCGCGATCCACGGCGAGCGGTGCGGGCGCGGCGTACCCGTCGGATCCTGGGCGTCGGCGTCGGCGTCGGCGTCGCCGGTGCGGGGCGCGGTGGGCTGGGTCGGCGCGGACGTCACCGTGGCGGTCGAGGCGGTGTCCGTCTCCGCGCCGCGTGCCGTCGACGCAGGGTCGGCGGGGGACGCCCCGGTCCCGGATGCCGGGTCGGCGCCGGATGTCGACGGCGGCGGCCACTCGGGCGGGGTGACGGTGGACGGATCCTGCGCCGTACCGGGCGTCGCGACCGTCTCCGGGCTGTCGGCAGCCGGGCGGCGCACCGGTCGCCGGGGCAGCTTCGACGCGACCGTCGGCATCCGCCTGGGTGCGAACGGGTTGGGCGTGGTGCCGGTCAGCGCGCCGCTCACCGGAGCCGGGGCGGGACCGGCGGGCGCAGGACCGCCGGGCGCGGGACTGGTCGGTGCGGGACTCGTCGGCGCGGGGCTGACGGGTGCCGGGCTGGTCGGCGCGGGGCTGGTCGGCGCGGGGCTGGTCGGCGCGAGCGTGTCGTCGGCGTCCGCGCGCTGCGCCGGTACCGCGTCGGTCGGTACCGCCTCGCCGCTCGCCGCCGTCTCGGGGCGCGGCCAGCGCCGCCATCGACCGGGGCTGACCACCGCCATGATCAGGATCGTGCCGAGCAGCAGTACCGTGCCGTTGTCCAGCGGGATCTGCGGGTCGACCGGTTGGCCGAACGCGGTGAACTGACCCGGCATCGTGTCGTGCACCGCGGACGACTTGAAGATCATCGCGAGGTAGACGGCGGCGTACCCGACGCCGGCGACCAGTGGGCCGACCGGCGAGACCCGCAGGCTGACGATCAGACCCAGCAGCAGCCCGGCGGCGACCAGACACAATGCGGGTCGCAGCAGATCGACGGGGTGCGCCGAGCCGTGCCCCCACGCGTCGACGACATTGATTGATCCGGTCTGTCCCGCGGCCAGCAGGACCCAGGCAAGGGGGGCGATCAGCAGACCGGCGACGAGGCTCGCGATGTGCCGCATAACGCGCACCGTACCGTTTGGCGAATGGACGAGCACGTCGCCACCGCCAAGTCCGATCCGACCGGCAAACCGACCTCGTACTCGCGGGTGACGCTGAGCCGGATCATGAGCAACGCGGACGTGAACCTGCTGGGTACCGTGCACGGCGGGGTCATCATGAAGTTCGCCGACGACGTGGCGGGCGCGGTCGCCGCCCGCCACTCCGGCGGTAACGCGGTGACCGCGGCGATCGACGAGATCGCGTTCCTCGCCCCGGTACGCGTCGGCGACCTCGTGCACGCGCACGCCCAGGTGAACTGGACCGGGAACACCTCGATGGAGGTCGGCGTGCGGCTGATCGCCGAACGCTGGAACGAGGCGGACACCCAGCCGGTCGACGTCGCCACCGCGTACCTGGTCTTCGTCGCCGTCGATCGGGACGGCAACCCGCGACCGGTACGACCGGTGCTCCCGGAGTCCGCCGACGACCGGCGCCGGTTCCGCGAGGCGGAGATCCGCCGCGCGCACCGGCTCGCCAAGCGCACCGCGATCCAGAGGTTCCGGGGCGCCTGAGATACGTCTCGGCGGCTCTGCGCCGCGTCAGTCGCCGAGCAGGACCTGGTACCCGTCGAGCATGCGGCGCAGCCCGAACTCGAACAGTGAGTCCAGGCTCAGATCCACATCGGACCCGATGAGCCGGGCCAGCGTCGGGTACGGGGCGCGGTTGGCGACGGTGGCGAACGTCGCCTCGTGCGCCTTGATCCACTCGTCGTCGGTCATGCCGGTGTCCTGTTCGGCCGCCAGCTGCGCTTCGAGGTTCATCGCGGTACCGCGCACGAAGGCGAACAGCGTGACCGCGGCGTGCAGCATCGCGTCCTGGGTGAGACCTCTGCCGTGGACGGCGCGCAACGCCCACTCGGTGTGTGCCATGCCGTGCGGGAGCAGTTGCGGGCGGGTGATCGAGATCACCCGCGCCAGCCACGGGTGCCGCCGGTACAGGTCCCACTGCAGGCGCGCGACGAGTTCCAGTTGGGCGCGCCAGCCCGCCGGTCGTACCCGCGGCAACGGGCGTTCAGCCAACGCCGCGTCCGCCATCATCATCACCAGTTCGTCCTTGCCGCGCACGTGGCGGTACAGCGACATGGTCGGTACCCCGAACTGTGCCGCCAGGCGCCGCATGGAGACCCCGGGCAGACCGTCGACGTCCGCCATCGCGATCGCGGCGCGCACGAGGCGGTCGACGTCCGGGACGAGTGCTGCCTCGCGAGGCTCGCGCCCGCGCGCCGGGCGCGCCGTCCCGGCGCGCCCGGCGACCACCGTGCCGATCCCGGGTACCGCCTCGACCAGCCCTTCCTCGCGGAGCGCGCGCAACGCTCGGGTGGCGGTCGCGATCGCCACCGAGTGATCGCGGGTGATCCGGCGGGCGGACGGTACCCGGTCGCCTGGCGCGAGGTCTCCGGTGACGATGCGACGGCGGATCTCGGCGGCGATCCGTTGGTACGGCGGCGCGACCGGGTCGCTCGCCGACGACGCCGTACTAGTACGCCCCGCCCGGCGCGGCATGCCGATGCCCTGGTTCATGCCGCTCAGAGTACTAGTACAGCAGCCGTTGTTCGCGACGGTACGGGCAGCGCCGACCTACAGTCGTCGGCATGTCTGTACACCGTACGAAAACTGTTCTGATCTCCGGCGCCGGGATCGCCGGACCGGCGCTCGCGTTCTGGCTGCGGCGGTACGGTTTCGAACCGACCGTGGTGGAACGCGCCGGCGCGCCCCGACCCGGCGGGCAGGCGGTCGACGTCCGCGGCGCCGCCCGCGACGTGGTCGACCGGATGGGGATCATGTCCGAGGTGCGGCGGCTCAGCCTGGACGAGCGGGGCTTCGCGTACGTCGAGCAGTCCGGCCGCCAGGTCGCGTGGATGCCCGCCGACCACTTCGGCGGCGAGGGCATCGTCGCCGAGATCGAGATCAACCGGGGCGACCTGAGCCGGGTGCTCTACGAGGCGACCAGGGACGAGGTCGAGTACCTGTTCGACGACTCGATCCACGAACTCGTCCAGGACGACGCGGGCGTCAAGGTGACCTTCCTCCGGCACGCCCCGCGCACGTTCGACCTGGTGATCGGTGCCGACGGGGTGCACTCGCGGGTGCGCGCGCTGGCGTTCGGCGACGAGTCGAGTTTCGTGCGCCCGCTCGGCGCCTACCACGCCTACTTCACGCTGCCGCACCCCGTCGACACCGGCGGCTGGTTCGAGATGTACAGCCTGCCGGGCCGCCGCATGGCAGCGATCCGCCCCGGCGCGCGCACCGACTCTGATCGCGCGGGCGACCCCGACCGACCGCACCCCCACGGCTCGACCGCGATGTTCAGCTTCGCGTCCGCCGAACTCGACTACGACCGGCGCGACGTCGAACGACAGAAGCAGATCCTCGCCGAGACGTTCGCCGGCGCCGGCTGGCGGGTCCCGCTGCTGCTCGACGCGATGTGGCACGCGCCCGACTTCTACTTCGACGCGTTCTGCCAGGTACAGATGGACCGCTGGGCGACCGGGCGCACCGCGCTGCTCGGCGACGCCGGGTACAGCCCGTCCCCGCTCACCGGGCTGGGCACCAGCCTCGCCCTGGTCGGCGCGTACGTGCTCGCCGGCGAACTCGCCGCGGCCGACGGCGACCACCGGGTCGCGTTCGCGCGGTACCAGGACGAACTGCGCGACTATGTGCGGCAGTGCCAGAGGCTGCCGCCGGGCGGGATCGGCGGGTTCCTGCCCGCCGGCCGGCACAAGATCTGGCTGCGCAACCGTTCCATGCGGCTGATGACGTCGCGTCCGCTGCGCCGGCTGGTCGCCAGGGTGTTCGCCACCGCCGACTCGATCACGCTCAAGCGGTACCCCTAGCCCATACCGCCCCGCCCCGGTGTGTGGTCGGCACACAGGCGTGCGTCCGCACAGGTACCGGAGAATGGCGCCGACCTGGTTGTGCGGCAGGATGATGGCGGCACACCACAGCGGGGTGGGAGGAGTCAGTGATGACCGCGGGCGAGGTGCTCTGGACGCCGCCGGCCGACATTCGGCAGCACACCCGGATCGGGGACTACCTCGGCTGGCTGGCGCGGGAGCGGGGCTTGTCGTTCGCCGACTACCAGCGGTTGTGGCAGTGGTCGGTGGACGACCTGCCCGCGTTCTGGCAGTCGATCTGGGACTACTTCGACGTCGTCGCGCACACCGAACCGACCGCGACGGTGGCGGACGCGCACATGCCCGGCGCCCGCTGGTTCCCCGGCGCGACGCTCAACTACGCCGAGCACGTCCTGCGGATGCCGGGGATCGGCGACGACGAACCGGTGGTGTTGGGCTATTCGCAGACCCGCGACCCGCTGACCCTGACCGCGGCGGACCTGCGCGAGCAGGTCCGCCGGGTACGCGCCGGGCTGGTCCGGCTGGGCGTGTCGAGCGGCGACCGGGTCGCCGCGTACGCGCCGAACATCCCGGAGACCCTGGTCCTGATGCTCGCCACCGCCAGCCTCGGGGCGATCTTCTCCTCGTGCGCGCCGGAGTTCGGCACCCGCTCGGTGGTCGACCGGTGGCAGCAGATCGAGCCGTCGGTGCTGGTCGCCGTGGACGGGTACCGGTACGGCGAGAAGGCGATCGACCGGGCGGCGGAGGTCGCCGCGATCCGTGCCGCGCTGCCCTCGCTGCGTCACGTCGTCTCACTGTCCTACCTGGACCCGCAGGGCGCTCCGGCGCAGGGCGCGATCGCCTGGGCGGATCTCGCCGCGCCGACCGACGAGCCGATGGACTTCACCGCCGTACCGTTCGACCACCCGCTGTACGTGCTGTACTCGTCGGGCACCACGGGTCTGCCCAAGCCGATCGTCCACGGTCACGGCGGCATCCTGCTCGAACACCTGAAGATGCTCGCCCTGCACCACGATCTCGGTCCCGGCGACCGGTTCTTCTGGTTCACCACCACCGGCTGGATGATGTGGAACTACCTGGTCTCGGGGCCGGCGGTGGGCGCGGCGATCGT
>DASUXA010000018.1:0-9165 GCA_036378155.1 Micromonosporaceae bacterium
GGAGACATTTAGTTCCTTGTCGAGCAATTATCGTACGGCTCTCCAAAAATTCTTTGAGTGGGGCGGCGGCCATTTGTATGTGAATGACCCGGGCGGTCAAAGCGGCCTACTGAATAGCTACCTGACATGGTCGCAAGAAGAGGATGTGAAGCAGTCGTTCAAGACAGCCTCTGATCGCGCGCTTCGAGCTCTCGAGGCCGAGCAGCGCGGAGACCACGATGAAGCTAAGAGATTGTGGCGTATTATTCTTGGTTCAAGTTTCCCGGCTTGATCGTCGGCCGGCGATCACCAAGACACAGCCCCGTCTGCCGCAACGCGCCGCGCGCGCTGCGGCAGACGGCCGGACAACCGCGCAAAGGGCGGTTACCGGGTTAAACGAACGGCATTGGATGTTTCGCCTACGTGGAGCGTTCCCAAGGCGCCCTTACCCGGACGCCGGCCCGCTTCAGTGCCTGCCGTACCGTCTCATCGTCGCAACCGTAGCGCTCGGCCAGGCGCTGACAGGACCAGCCCTCGCGGTAGAGCTGGACAGCTTCCGCGAGTTGCTCGGCGGGCACGCCCTGTCGCCGGAGTTCGACACCGGCCCGACGCAGGTGTCCAGCCACGGTCGTCCGGTGCAGGTCCCAGCGCGCGGCCAGCTCACGCATGCTGGCGCCGACCTGGTACTCACTGACCACCTGCGCGACTTGCTCGGGCGTCAGCCGACGCTGGGCCTGCCGCTGGCGGACGCGCTGCGCCGGGACTCGCCGCCTGAGCACCGCCGGTAGGGCTGCGGCCAACCGTCGGACCTGCGGCCCGAACTTTGAACTACCTCCCGTTAGGGCCACCCACGTCAAAGGCCATCTCCCGCTCGGGACGATGGCCTTTTCTGATCTTGTACAGCAGCAAAGTACAGCAGTACTTGTCGGCTAGCGTCCAGCGCCGACGCGAAGCGCGACGCGATGTCGCTTGCCCCGCCAAGTTCGCGATATATGCTAGTTCCGTTCGCAGCGGAACTCCGTAATTTCGTGTAAGGGAGGGGAGGGCGCAGGATGCGATCCCCGTCCCAGTTGCTCGCCGCGAGCGAGCCACCACAGCGGAAGACCGACGTACTCAGAAGTGCGTTCGCGCTGGTCTCCGACCGGCTACCGTCCGGATGGTCTGTCGCCCTCGTTGAGGAGGACCTGGTCGCCGATCGCCGCGTCGATGCGGTGGCCGAGTTCCAAGCACCCGGTGGTGCCAAGGCGAGCTTTCTCGTTGAGGTGAAGCGTGCGGTGGTGACGAGCAACCTCCCAGCAATACTCGATCAACTGAAGTCGTTCCGTCGGCACCTGGCTGGCGAGGCGGAACCCATGGTTGTGGCGAGGTATCTCGGGCCTTCTGCTCGTGCATGGCTGGAGGAACGCGGCGTGTCCTATGCGGATGCGACCGGCAACATGTTCGTGCTCCGTGACCGCCCAGCGCTGTTCGTGCGCGATCGAGGCGCCGATCATGACCCGTGGCGTGGGCCCGGACGGCCTCGGGGAACTCTGCTCGGGCCTCCGGCCGCCCGAGTCGTCCGTGCCTTGCTCGACTTCCGGCCGCCGATGACGGTGCCCGCGCTGGCACGCCGGTCGGGTGCATCCACTGGTGCGACGTACCGGGTTGTCGACTTTCTGGAGCAGGAGGCGTTGCTCGCACGGAATCCTAGGGGTCCTGTCACCGATGTGAACTGGCGCAAACTCTTGGAGCGCTGGAGCAAGGACTACGGGTTCCAGAGCAGCAATACCGTTGGTGGGTATCTCAGCCTGCGGGGTCTGCCCGCGTTGTTGGACGGATTGCGAGCGTCGTCGGGGCTGCGGTATGCGTTGACCGGTTCCCTAGCGGCGCATCGGATGGCGCCGTACGCGCCTGCACGTCTCGCGATGGTCTACGTTGACGATCTGGGAGACGCTGCTTCGCAGCTCAAGCTTCGACCGGTCGACAGCGGCGCGAATGTTCTGCTCGCTGCGGGCGATTATGACGTGGTATTCGAGCGGACTGTCGAGGACGACGGTTTGACTTACGTGGCACCGAGCCAGGTCGCGGTCGATCTGCTTACCGGACCGGGTCGCAGCCCAGCCGAGGCCCAAGCCCTCATCGAGTGGATGGAGACGAATGAAACCGCGTGGCGACGCTGACCTTCTGGTAGCTGCGCGCAGCGCCTTGCTCGATGCACTCGAAGCTCTGGGTGAACACTTGTCGGCAGTCGTTGTGGTCGGTGCGCAAGCTGTCTACCTGCACACGGGTGCGGCACCGGTGGCTCTTGCTGAGGCGACCAACTCGCCCTCGTCCAGGTCGACGTCTTCCCACCGCAGGCCCAACACTTCACCGCGGCGCAGGCCGAGCACGAGGATCAGCACGTACGCGGCGTAGAGCGGATCGTGGTCACCGCGTGCGGATTCCAGGAACTGCCGCACCTCGTCGACGGTCCACGGCTTGGCCTTGCGGGGTCGAGGCTTGGCGACCCGAACCAGTGCCGCCGGGTTACGGGTGATCAGTTCCTCGCGGACGGCGTTGTTCAGCGCGGCGCGCAGCGTCGTCCAGGCGTCGCGAGCTGTGCGCTCGGAGACCGGGCGCTGGCAGCAGCGATCGACCGCGCAGCAGCGCCGCTTGCGGGGCGGCCGGGCCGCGTCCTTGCCCTGGGCGCAGCACTGGCAGGTGTTCCGCAGCCGATTCAGCCAGGTCTGCACCTCGCGGACGGTCAGCTTGTTCATGGCTCCGCTAGCAACGCACGTCATGCGTCTGCCAACGCCGGTCGAACGCCGACCGGCTCTGTGCCTCCCGGACGGTCCACATCTGTCGCATAGTCGTCAGCAAGCGTGGGGAATGGGCGACGTCGTGTGGTGGGACATAGTGCGGTCGCCGGGACTAACGTGCCTGCGTGGGCTTTTCGATCAAATTGGCGCCGGGGGTTCGGGTTCGGGCGTCGTCGCGGGGGATCCGCACGAGTATCGGTCCGCGCGCCGCCCGGGTGCATATCGGCGGTGGTCGTACCGGGTTTTCCACCGGTGTGGGACCGGTGGGCTTCTACACGTCGCTGGGCGGGCGGCGGTCGTCTCGAAGCCAGCGCGCGGGCGGCATGTCGGCGGGGGCGTACCAGCGGCAGTTGGCCGCCCAGCAGCGGCAGGCGGCCCAGGCGCAGAAGGTTGAGGAGGCCCGACGGCTGGCCGAGGTGTTCCTGCACATTCTGCGGCTGCACCATGCCGAGTTCGCGCCGGCCCAGCCGCCGGTCGCGCCGCCGCCACCCCAGCCGGATTCGGCGAGGATCCACCGCTACTACGAACAGCACGCCCTGGCCGGCATCAGCCTGTTCAATCGCGCCGAGCGGAAGCAGGCCAAGCAGCGCGCCGCCGGGTGGGCTGCGGCCGAGATACAACGCCGCACCGCCGAGCTCCGCCAGCAGCAGGCGCAGTGGCAGCAGCAACTCGACCAGCGCTGGCGCGAGTTGTGCGGCAACGATCCCCAGGTGGTGATCGAAACGCTGGACGAGGCGTTCGAGGACAACGAGGCGCCGAGCGCCGCGATCGACGTCGACGGCGATGAGGTGTCCCTTGTGGTGCTGCTGCCGGGCATGGAGCAGGTCGTCCCCGAGCGGATGCCCGGCCAGACCGCCGCGGGCAACCTGTCGCTGCGCAAGCTGACGCAGCGCGAGCGCGGGGACTACTACAAGCATTTCGTCTGCGGCCAGGTCCTTGTCACCGTTCGCGAAGCACTCGCGGTCGCCCCCGGCATCGGCTCCGCCCGCGTGGTCGCGCTGCGCAACGACGGACACGACGCGTACGGCAAGCCACACGTGTCGTGCCTCCTTGCCGCGACCTTCCACCGCACCGCGCTGGCCGGCATCCAGTGGCAGTCGGCCGACGCGGTGGAGATCGTCAACACCGTCGCGACCGAGCGGGTCTGGAACCAGTACCGAGGCAACGGCCGCTTCGAGCCGATCAACCTCACCCGCGAACCCGACCTCGCCGCGCTGATCCAAGCCGTCGACCTTGACGAACTCGTGGTCAGCGGATGACGCCGGAGTCCGGACCTCCTGGCGCGAGTGCCGGGGAGGGGTACGAGGACCTCGCGGCGCGCCGGCCCGGTGCCGAGGCTCGCGACCAAGCTGCCGTGCTGCGGCAGACCGGGCGAACCCCTGGTCGACCGGTACCCGGCTAGAGCATCAGGTCGCGCTGATACCAGGTGCCGGGCTTGCCGCCGAGGTGCGCCGGGTCGGCAGGGCCGACAGGGACGAACCCGGATTTGGTCAACACCTTCTGCGACGCGACATTCTGGCAGGAGGTCGCCGCCCGCAGGGTGCGCAGCCCGTGCTCGGCCGCCGCCAACCGGCACAGCTCCCGCACGGTCGCAGTTGCGACGCCACGGCCCGCAACATGCTGCGCGACCCGGTAGCCGAGTTCCGCAGTGTGGTCTTCGATGTCGACCAGATTGAACCTGCCGAGTACCGACCCGTCGTCGGCGACGAGCACGTGGAAGGCGCACACGCCGGCCTCCTGCTCGGCCAGCAAGGCGTTGTACCGGTCGGTGAACTGCTCGAAGAAGTCGTCGCCGCGGTCGGAGATCGAGGCGGCGAAGTAGGCGCGGTTCGCCAACTCGAAGGCAAGGACCGCCGGGGCATGACCAGGACGCAGCCGCTCCAGCTCGGGCATCGCCCGACTGTACCCGGATGGTTTGCTGACGCCACCCGGTTTCTGCCAGTGGCAGACGGTCCCGTTGCCGGCGGGTCGTACTCCGCTCGATCGGTGACTGTCACGCATCGAGCGGAGTACGACGCCGCGTCGGCTCGGTGGCTTCTCCCGCCATCCCGGTTGTTGTGCGATGGCAGGCGCGGTGGCGTCGCGTGCTTGCCTGGGCGAGCTCAGTTCTCGCAGCCGATGCCGTCGCCGTCACGATCCAGGTCGTAAATGTCGGTTCCGACCACGCGGACAGGTCCCTGCACGTAAGCCGGGCCGTTGCCGCCGCCACCAGCGCAGTCGACGTCGCTCGCGATGGGGACGCACGCGCCGGTGTAGTTGGGGTCGCACTGCTGCGTCACCTTGGTGCCGACGGCTACGACCTGGGTGACCGGGGCTTTGGTGACCTCGCTTCGTACCAGCGTCTTCGCGGTTTGGACGCCGTTGACGAGGGTGACCTCGTAGGTGACGGTCTTGACGCCCGGGACCCCGCGGGTTCGCACCCGCGTGGTGCCTTTCGCCAGCGAGGAATCCGTCACCGTCTTGGTCGCGTACGGAATCGCTTGCGTCTCCGTAACGGTTCGCTTCTCCACCACAGCGGTGGGGCTCGGCGAAGCGGTTTCGCCGGATGCCGCCGGTGCCGTCGTGCTCACGGCTGCCGCAGTGCTCGCGGCTGCGGCGGTGCTCGTACGCCTGGATGACTGGGGTGGCGCGGCGGCGTTGTCGTCGCTGCCGATGGCGCCGGCGACGGCGGTGCCGAAGCACAGCAAGAGGACTGTGCCGAGGGCTGCGAGCACGATCGGCAGCGCGCGCGTCTTCTTCGGTGTCACGTCCTCGGGGACGACCCACGGCGGTGGTGGCGGCGGGACCGGCGCTTGTCCGAAGGGCGGGGTGTTGTTTTGCCACTGCGGTGGTTGTTGTGGGTGGCTCAACCCTGACTCCGAAGTCCTGAGGCGTTGGCGGTCACCGACCGGTGGGCCATCGGAAAATGTATCCCACTTACGAATTGATGGCTGTCACCCGAACGACTGAAGCGCGTACCGGCCAACTTTCGCGGTCGGATATCCGTCTGTCGGCTCTTCGCGTGGCGACGGGTTCCAGAAATGCGATTCCAGCCACGGAAGGGCGGTCTCCCATTCGGGAAGACGTGAATGAAACGATGTCATTCGCCGACCTGTCGCCTCGCGCGTAGGCGCATCCCGCCCAGCCGGGCGGGATGCGCCACTCCGGTCAGCGGGTGGGCCGACGAGCCCGGTTCGCCTCGCGAAGGACCGTCCAGCCGTCCGCGACCGGACCCACGTGCCCGAGCTTGTCCGGGTTGAGCACCGCGCGGATGGTCTGGATCTGTCCGTCGAGGACCTCGATCGCCAAGGTGCTGACCACTTTGTGGTCCCGGTCCCGGAAGATGGCGCCCGGCTGGCCGTTCACCTCGTGCGGCTGCACCACCCCGCCGATCCGGGTGAACGGCTCGGCGATCGCGGCGAGCACCCGAGCCACGTTGTCGGCACCGATGATCGGTTTCCACTGCGGACCCTTGCCGCCGCCGTCGCCGACCATCCGTACGTCGGCGGCGAGCAGGTCCCGTAGCCCGTCGACGTCGCCTTCGGCGAAGGCGTCGAAGAACCGCTCCGCGAGTTCCTCGCGTTCCCTCCGGTCTGCCGCGAACCGCGGACGCCCGGCGTCCATGTGGCGCCGCGCCCGCACCGCGAGCTGGCGGCACGCCGCCTCCGACCTCCCTACCGCCGACGCGACCTCGGGGAAGCTGAACCCGAACACCTCCCGCAGCACGAAGACCGCCCGTTCAAGCGGACTGAGCCGTTCGAGCAGGAGCAGGGCCGCCATCGATACCGAGTCGGCGAGCTCCGCCGAGCGCTCCGGGTCCTCGTACGGGTCGGTGAGCAGCGGCTCCGGGAACCACGGCCCGACGTACTCCTCGCGTCGCACGCGCGCCGAGCGCAGCACGTCGATCGAGATCCGGGTGACCGTGGCGGACAGGTACGCCTTCGTCGACGTCGGTCGGGTCGGCGACGTCTGGTAGCGCAGCCAGGTCTCCTGTACCGCATCCTCGGCTTCGCTCACGCTGCCGAGGATGCGGTAGGCGATGGAGAACAGCAGCGGTCGCAGCTCCTCGAACTCCTCGGTCCGGGTCAAGCCAACCCTTCCCGGAAACCCTGACGCCACGACGGGTAGCGCAACTGCCAGCCGAGCTCCCGCTTGGCTTTGGCGTTGGAGAAGCCGCGCCCCTCGGTCATCATCGTCACCGCCACGTCCCCGGCGAGCAGCCGGGCCAGCCACCTGGGCACCCGCATCGGCGGCTTCCCGCCCGCGCACGCGGCGAGGTAGGGCAGCCATTCGCTGGCCGGGGCGGGTTCGTCGTCGACGATGTTGTACACGCCCGTCGCCTTCTGCTCCACAGCGAGGACGGTAGCGCTCGCCGCGTCGTCGAGGTGGATCCACGAGCAGTACCCGCTGCCGCTGCCGACCAGCGGGAACTGCCGCTTGCGGATGAGCTCGACCTGGTCGTCGGTGGCGCCCGGCCCGTAGAGCCCGCCGTACCGCAGGACCGCGCCGCCAGCCTTGAGGACCGCGTCCTCGAGGTACCGGATCGCCGTCATCCCCGGCTGCGCCGCCGTCCCCGGGTGCAGGTCCAGCGGGTCCTCCTCGGTCTTCACCCATCCGCCCTGGCGGATTCCGTTCCAGCTGGCGTAGCTCTGGGCGACGACGTGCGGTACGCCGGTCGCCTCGGCGGCAGCCAGCAAATGATCCGTCCCCTCGGTGCGCAGCCGGTTGGTGACGGCGAACCAACGATCCATGTGCTTCATGTCGGGCTTGCCGGCGTGCGCCACGGAAATCGCCGTCATCTGGTGCACGATCGCGTCCGGGCGGGCCGCCGCCACCGCCCCACCGACCGATGCCCCGTCCAGCCCGTCCATCACGACGGCTTCCGCGCCCAACCGCTGCAGCAGACTCAACTTGCCGGGGTCGGTGGTCGTAGCCGTCACCTGGTGGCCGCGCGCCACGAGTTGCGGTACCAGACGACGACCGACGACACCGGTTCCGCCTGCCACGAACACCCGCACGGTGATCACCCTTCCTGGTTTCGCGTCCGTCTCTCGAAGCTGAGACGAGACAGCCCGCCCGGCTGTGACACGGCACGGAAGGGTGGTCGGGGGAAGGTTCCCGAAACCGGAGGTCCCCGCGACGCTCGGGGCCGTCTCCGCGTCAGGGAGACGACCCTTTTGATCTTGTACGAGTACGTCGGCGACCGAGGGCACGTCAGGGCTTGCCGGGCACTTGGGGGCCGGGCGGGTCGACGATGCCTCCGACCTTGTCGCGCAGTTCCTCTTGCCAGTGTTCGATCCGGGCGCGACCGGCGTCGGCGGCGTGTTCCTGCTGTACATCGACGACGCCCGGACCGGGCTTCAGTCGTGGAGCCTGGGCCGGCTGGCGGTGCTCGGGACTCGCCGGGTCGATGTACGTGACGACCGGCGGGTCGGCCTTCTTCGAGTGGTCGAACTTCCGGGCGAGGGCGCGGGCGAGCGCGGACGCGGGACCGGAATCCGTCCCCGGTAACGTGGCGACTCCCTTTTTGAGGTCGTCGCCGGAGGTCTTTTCGACGCCGTCGTCGACCGGGCGGCCCTCGGGGTCCTTTTCCCACACGTACGTCGTGTAGGTGGCGCCGTTTCGTACGGTTGTGCTTCCTCTGGTGGAGCCGTCGGCGTCGACGACGTACGTGGTCCGCAGGACCAGCCCGTGTTCGTCGGATAGCGAGGTCTCGCCCAGTTGCTGCCGCGACGCGGCTTCGTAGGTGAAGATGGTTTCCACTTCGTAGCCGCCGGCGCGGCTCTTGACGACTTCGACGAAACTGCCGTTGTCCAGCCGCCACACCATCCGGACGGTGTGGCTGTCGATCCGCTCCATCTCATAGGTGGTGCCGTCCTGACTGCCGGCGCCGCCGACCCAGTCCTGCGGGTTCGGCGACGGGCGGCTCGCGGACCCGAGGTCGCGTATGTCGCCGGTTTCCCCCGGGCCGGCGTTGCGGAACGGCTTTCCGTCGGAGGTGCGCGGAACGGTGCCGAGCAGGCTGTCGTGCGGGACGGTGTAGTCCGGGGTACGGCTCGGTTTCGGCACCCGCCACGGGCTCCCGTGGTCGGTGCCGGTCAGCAGGTCCTTCGGGTCGACCACGTATTTCCCGAGGTCCAGCGCGTCGCTCAGTTCGCCGAGACCACGGATGAATGCCGACTCATGCGCACGAGCCAACCGCCGCATCGCGTCGAGGACATCGGGCGCGACCGACGACGAAAGGCGGGCCAGCGCCTGATCGGCGACTTTCATGGTGTGCGTGATATCGCCGCTCAACTCCGCTAATCGGGTCGCGGTGAGACGTTCCGTCATATCGATCGCCCTTCTCGCCGATGCCGCTTTCGCCGGATCGTATGCGTCTCAGGACTGCTGGTCGGTCGGGTCTATGACACGGCGTAGCCCACGGACG
>DASUXA010000019.1:0-17918 GCA_036378155.1 Micromonosporaceae bacterium
GGCCCGCTCCGCTCCGGGCGGTCACGCTTGATCCCTGCGCGGCGCGGCCCGCCCCCGACCTGACAGGCGGGCGAATCACCCGAAGCGTCAAGCTCACTGCCGCGCGACGCGGCCCGCCCCCGACCTGACAGGCGGGCGAATCACCCGAAGCGTCAAGCTCACTGCCGCGCGGCGCGGCCCGCCCCCGACCTGACAGGTATGCGCCTCACCCCACGCGCGCACGGCGGGTCGCGTTCCGGCTTCACAACCGTGGTGATGTACGCACATCACCAGCGTTGTGCGGTTCAGCGAGATCGCGTCGTCGCCGAGGGCGGGAAGAGCCCGCCGCCCAGACGGGCTCGACGTGCGGGTCGGCGGGGCGGGCGGACGGGGCGTCCGTCAGGTTTCGAGTTCGCGGGCGACGGCGTGGACGACCTCGGCGACCGTGCGCGCGGTCTTCTTGTCGGGGAAGCGACCGCGCCGCAGCTCGGGCTGGACCTTCGCCTCGAGGAGCTTGATCATGTCCTCGATCAGACCGTGCAACTCCTCGGCTGGACGTCGGCGCAGCTCCGCGATGGACGGCGGCGCCTCGAGCAGCTTCACCTGCAGCGCCTGGTTGCCCTTGCGGCTTTCGACCACGCCGAACTCGACGCGCTGACCGGGCTTCAGGGCGGTCACCCCGGTCGGCAACGCGGCCTTGTGTACGAAGACGTCACCACCGTCGTCACGGGTCAGGAAGCCGAATCCCTTGTCCGTGTCGTACCACTTGACTCGACCCGTAGGCACGCTGATCCCCAGTCCACGTTGTCCGCGTCGCGCCGTCGCGACCCACACCAGGCTAACGATCTGTGGCGGCGGTCCCAACTCCGATCCGCTCCCCCGGTACCCACCGGGCGAACCACTCGCCGAACCCGGTCAGGTCGCCGAGCACCACCTCGGCACCGGCCGCCGCCAACTCACCGGCGGTACACGGACCGGTCGCCACCGCGACCGCCGTCACAGCGGACACTTCGGGTCGCCCAGCGACACGGTCGGCGGGCAGGCTCGCGGCGCGGGCAGCCGCGACGTCGGCGACGTGGTCGCCGACGTACGCCCTCGCCCGGTACCGCCGCAGCGCCGCCGCCTTCCCGTCGCCCCACGCCAGTCCGACCAGCTCGATGCCGGTCAGCCCGAGATGGTCGAGGTGCAGCCGCGCCATCGCCGGGTGCTTCGCGGTGACCACCACCACCGACCCGCCGGCTGCCCGTACCGTCCTGATCGCTTCGTACGCTCCGGGCAGCGGCACCGTCGGCTCGATCGCGTACCTCGGGTACAGCTCGCGGTACAGCGCGGTCATGGCGGGCACCTGCTCAGCCGGGTACCACCGGGCGATCTCCTGCTCCAGCGGCGGACCGAGCCGGGTCACCGCGGCGTCGGCGTCGATGGGCACGCCGGTACGCGCCGACAGCTCCCGATAGGTCGCGGCGATCCCGGGGCGGGAGTCGACCAGCGTCATGTCGAGGTCGAACCCGACCGTCAGCGGTACCGGGACAGCGGCGGGCGAACCGGACAGCGGGCTATGCCCCGGAGGAGGACGGGGTGCGGTCGCCGCCCCCGGTGTATGTGATCTGCGACAACGGCAGCGGGAACTGAAGGTCGTCGCCGAACGGCGACGCCGCGCCAGCGCGATCGAAGGCGAATTCGGTCACCGGCAGACGCCCAGCCTTGACCACCTGGGAGCGGCTACGCTCCGCCTGAGCGCCGGCCTTGTCCGGCGATGCCGAGGACGCCATGCTCGACCCTCCATGAGGATGACTGTCGGGGTACCTGAGATCAGTCTCGCACATCGACGGAGGGCGGCCCGGACGCGCGGGTACCCGACGATCGCGCATGCGGCTATCCGGCCCGCCGCCCGCTAGCGTTGAACGACGATGGCCACCACACTCGCCGACCACCTGCGGGCACTGCCCGACCATGATCTCGGCACCCTGCTCCGGCAGCGACCCGACCTGGTCGTACCGGTACCGGCGGATGTCTCCACGCTCGCCGCGCGGGCGCAGTCGCGCCTGTCCGTGGCGCGCGCGCTGGACGGTCTCGACCGGTTCACCCTGGAGGTCCTCGACGGGCTCCGACTGAGCCGGGACGCGGACGGGCAGACCGCGTCGATGGGCACGCTGCTGTCGATGACGTCCGTGGGCGACAAGGCACCGGACGCGGGGCAGGTTCGCGCCGCCGTGCGCAGGCTGGTCGACCTGGCGGTGGTGTACGGACCGGACGACGCGATGCACATCGTGCCGGGCGTCGACGAGGTCTGCTCGCCGTACCCGGCGGGGCTCGGTCGACCCGCCGCCAGCCTCGACGCCGGGGTCGGCGCGTTGTGCGCGGACGCGGCGGGGCTACGCCGGACGGTACTCGCCGCGCCGCCGGCGGCACGTGCCGTCCTGGACCGGTTGGCGGTCGGGCCACCGCTCGGGTCGGTCACCCCCGGCGTACTCGCCGACCCCGACTCGCCGGTGGGCTGGCTGGTCAGCCATCAACTGCTGGTACCGGTCACCAACGACGCGGTCGAACTGCCCCGCGAGGTCGGTCTGCTGCTGCGCCGGCGATCCGGCGGTGGACCGCTGGGTCACCTGCACCCGACCGCGCCCGAGCCGGAAGTCGCGGTACGCGAGCCGAAAGTCGCCGACTCGGCTGGCGCCGGGCAGGCGATGGAGGTGGTCCGGCAGGTCGAGGCGCTGCTCGAGGAGATCGCGGCGCAGCCGCCGGTCGCGCTGCGCGTCGGCGGGCTGGGGGTACGCGACCTGAAGCGGCTGTCCCGGGCGGTGAACCTGCCCGACTCGACCGTCGCGGTACTGCTGGAGGTCGCCGTCGCCGCCGGGCTGCTGGCGATCGACGAGGCGGGTACCGGCGAGTCCGGTTATCTGCCGACCGTCGCGTACGACGCCTGGCGGGTGGAGTCGCTGCCGGTCAGGTGGGTACGGCTGGCTCGGGCGTACCTCGCGATGCCCCGCCAGCCGGGGCTCGTCGGTCGGCGTGACGAGCGGGACCGCCCGATCGCTGCGCTGTCCACGGAGGTACGCCGGATCAACGCGCCGGGGATCCGGCTCGCCGCGCTGCGGGTACTGGCGGACGCCCCGCCGGGCGGAGCGGTGAGCGGCGACGACGTGCTCGCCACGCTCGCCTGGCACGCGCCTCGGCGGTACCCGTGGCACCCCGGCGGCCCGGAGTCGGCGCGCACCGAACAGGTCCGCTGGGCGCTCGCCGAGGCGGCGCTGCTCGGGCTGACCGGACTGGGCGCGCTCACCGGGTACGCCCGACTGCTGCTCGCCGAGGTGACCGGCGCGCACGACGAGAACGCCGACCCGCTGGGCATCCTCGCCGACCCGGACGACCGTCGGGTACCCGGCTGTGTCGTCGCGCTGGACGCGCTGCTACCCGCCCCGGTGGACCACGTGCTCATCCAGGCCGACCTGACCGTTGTGGTACCGGGACCGCCCGAGCCCACCCTGGCGAGCGAGTTGGCGCTGGTCGCCGACCCGGAGTCGGCGGGCGGGGCGAGCGTGTACCGGGTGACGCCGGACAGCGTCCGGCGCGCTCTGGACGCCGGGTACCTCGCGGCGGACCTGCACAAACTGTTCGCGCGCCGGTCCCGGACCCCGGTACCTCAGGCGCTGAGCTACCTGGTCGACGACGTGGCGCGCCGGCACGGCGGGTTGCGTGCCGGGTCGGCAGGCGGGTACCTGCGCTGCGAGGACGAGGCGCTGCTCACCGAACTGATCGCCGACCGCCGCGTCGCACCGCTGCAGTTGCGGCGGCTCGCGCCGACCGTGGTGATCTCGCCGTACTCCCCGGGTCGGATGCTCACCGCGCTGCGCGACGCCGGCTACGCGCCGGTCCCCGAGGACGCGTCGGGCGCGGCGGTGCTGACCCGTCCGAAGGTCCGCCGCGCCGCCGCCCGCCCCGCGCTGGACACCCCCGTCGTGGACCCGGTCGCGCCGAAGTTGACCGGCGCCCGGCTCGCCGGTCTCGTCGAAGAGATCCGTCGCGGCGACGCCGCCGCCCGCGCGGCCCGGCGCGCGCCGGTCAGCGTGCGTACCGTCAGCCGCGATCCGCAGGCGCACAGCGAGGCGCTGGCGATCCTGCAACAGGCGGTGCGGGACCGGAAGCGGGTGTGGGTCGGGTACGTCGACGCGCACGGCTCCCCCGTGTCTCGGCTGGTACGGCCCGTGTCGATGGGCGCGGGTTTCCTGCGCGCCGAGGACGAGCGGTCGGAGACGGTACACACGTTCGCGCTGCACCGGATCACCGCCGCGCAACTCGCCGAGGAGTGACCCCGTTCAGCGCCCGGCGCGGAACGCGCCGACCAGCGACACCACGAGCAGCAGTGCGAACGCCGATCCGATCGACTCGCCTGCGGCGTCGGGCAGTTCCCGGTGCAGCACCCGCCACGCCACGAAGAACCAGGCGACGAGCGCGACACCGACCGTGCCGCCGATCCACGCCGCGCGCCGGCCCCGCCAGATTGTCGGCGCGGGCGGCTCTCTGCCGTCGGGACCGTCGGATTCCGCTGCCGCGTCCCCCGGCGTGCCGTTCGCCGTGCCCCCCGGCGCGCTGTTCACCGTGCCCCGCGCTCGCGGCGGATTGTCGGTCGCCAAGATGCGCCCCCTCCCCGTGTCGCTCGCCTTCCAGCGTGGCATCCCGGATCAACGGGTTAACAGGTCGCGATCGGCGATTCCGGGTGGAATCCGGGCCGGGGCACCCGGGGTCTCGGGGTCGACGGTCAATCCGGGCGGCGACCGCCGCTCCTGCTGCGCGCGGCGCCCACCACCGACACCACGATCAACAGGGCGAAGCCGACACCGAGCGCCTCGCCCAGAGCGTCGCCGGCTCTGGTGCCCATCACCAGGGCGGACAGGGCGAACCAGCCGCCTGCCAAGATCACGACACCGACCAGGACGAGGACGAGAACCAACGACGACGGCCCCGTCGGGCCGGTGTCGTCGTCCAGGCGGCGGGACGCGTCGTCGGGCTCACCCGGCGCATCCGCGCCGCGCAGGGCGTCGTCCGCCGGGTTGCGCGGCGCCGGCCATCCCGGTTGCTTGTCGGTGTGCGGAGTCATGGGTGCGCTCCATCGACGATTCCACGCACAAGAGTGCCTCCCCGCCCGGCGCGACCGCCACAGCCACATGGGCGGATGTCGGCGGCTGACCGTGCCAGACTGGAGAGTCGCCCTGGTGGCGCCCGCCGAGCCCGGCGGGCCTGACGTGGAGGGAGCCGGCGTGACCGGTGGGCCGCTGATCGTCCAGTCGGACAAGACCCTGCTTCTGGAAGTCGATCATCCTGACGCGCTCGCCTGCCGGATGGCCATCGCGCCCTTCGCCGAGCTGGAACGCTCCCCGGAACACGTACACACCTACCGCCTCACCCCGCTCGGGCTGTGGAACGCGCGGGCGGCGGGGCACGACGCCGAGTCGGTGGTCGACTCGCTGCTGCGGTTCTCGCGGTACCCGGTACCGCACGCGCTGCTGGTCGACGTCGCCGAGACGATGGACCGGTACGGGCGGCTGCAACTGCTCAACGACCCGGTACACGGTCTGGTGCTGCGCGGGCTGGACAAGGCGGTACTGGTCGAGGTCGCCAAGTCGAAGAAACTCGCCGGGATGCTCGGCGCGCGGATCGACGACGAGCTGATCGCGGTACACCCGTCCGAGCGCGGCCGGCTGAAGCAGGCGCTGCTGAAGCTGGGCTGGCCCGCCGAGGACCTCGCCGGGTACGTCGACGGCGAGGCGCACCCGATCCACCTGGTCGAAGACGGCTGGCACCTGCGGTCGTACCAGCGCGAAGCGGTGGACAGCTTCTGGGCCGGCGGGTCGGGCGTCGTGGTGCTGCCCTGCGGGGCGGGCAAGACCCTGGTCGGGGCCGCCGCGATGGCGGAGGCGAAGGCGACCACGCTGATCCTGGTGACCAACACGGTCGCCGGGCGGCAGTGGAAGCGCGAACTGATCGCCCGCACCTCGCTGACCGAGGACGAGATCGGCGAATACTCCGGCGAACGCAAGGAGATCCGCCCGGTCACCATCGCCACGTACCAGGTGCTCACCACCCGTCGCGGCGGCGCGTTCGCGCACCTCGACCTGTTCGGGGCGCGCGACTGGGGGCTGATCGTGTACGACGAGGTCCACCTTCTGCCGGCGCCGATCTTCCGGTTCACCGCCGACCTGCAGGCGCGCCGGCGGCTCGGGCTGACCGCCACGCTGGTCCGCGAAGACGGGCGCGAAGGCGACGTGTTCTCGCTGATCGGGCCGAAGCGGTACGACGCGCCGTGGAAAGACATCGAGGCGCAGGGCTGGATCGCGCCCGCCGAATGCGTCGAGGTGCGGGTCACGCTGACCGAGAGCGAACGGATGGCGTACGCCACCGCCGAGCCGGACGAACGCTACCGGGTCGCCTCGACCGCGCGCACGAAGCTGCCGGTGGTCGAGGCGCTGGTCAACCGGCACAAGGGCGACCAGGTGCTGATCATCGGCGGGTACATCGACCAGTTGCACCAACTGTCGGAGTACCTCGACGCGCCCGTGGTGCAGGGTTCGACCACGACGAAGGAACGCGAACGGCTGTTCGACGCGTTCCGTGCCGGCGAGGTGTCCACGCTGGTCATCTCGCGGGTCGGCAACTTCTCCATCGACCTGCCCGAGGCGGCGGTGGCGATCCAGGTGTCCGGCACGTTCGGCTCGCGGCAGGAGGAGGCGCAGCGGCTGGGACGGGTACTGCGCCCCAAGGCGGACGGTCGGCAGGCGCACTTCTACACGGTGGTCGCGCGGGACACGATCGACACCGAGTACGCGGCGCACCGGCAGCGGTTCCTCGCCGAGCAGGGCTACGCGTACACCATCGTCGACGCCGACGACGTGCTGTACAGCTGAGCGCGGGCGCGCCGGTGGATTCACATCGGGGTGACGTCAGTCAGCAGGGTCACGATCTTGGCGAGTCCGGGGTACCGCCGCCCGAGGTCCCCGCAGTCGGCGCCCTGCACGTCGAGCCCGCCCGCCGACAGGTGGTACACGAACGCGTCCATGCAGGGTGGATTCGCCGGTGCCTGGCGCGCTTCGCGACCGACCGACGGGTCGGCGAGCAGAGCGGCGAGTTCCGCCCGTTGCGCCTCGCTGAGGTGCCCGTCCAAAATCTTGCCGGTCCGGTCCCGGAACGTCCACGCGCCGCCCGAATCGACGGTGATCGTGTCGTTCACCCCGGCGATCCCGCCGGAACGGGTCAGCGTGACCGGGGCGGACAGCACCGGGGACGTGGCGCGACCGGAGGTGTCGGGCGACGGCGCGGCAGGGCCGCACCCGGCGACGACGACCGTGGCGAGGGCGAGGATCGCGACGGTACGAAGAACACCCATGCCGGTCAGACGCGCCGATCGGCGGATATGTTCCACGGATGACGGGTCTGTTGGACCAGTGGTACCCGGCGCTGCCGGCGGACGTCGACCCGCCCGCCGCGCGGCGGGTCGGGGAGGACCTGCTGCGCCGGTGGAACGAGCCGCACCGTCGGTACCACGACCAGACCCACCTGACCGCGATGCTGTCCATTCTGGACTCGTCCGGCGCGCCGTCGCGGGTGCGGTTGGCGGCGTGGTACCACGACGCGGTGTACGACCCGACGCGCGCCGACAACGAGGAACGCAGCGCGGCGCTCGCCGAGGCGACCCTGCCCGCGTTGGGTGTCGACCCGACCGAGGTGGCGCGGCTGGTACGACTCACCGCCGGGCACGACCCCGACCCGGCGGACCGCGACGGCGCCCTGCTGTGCGACGCCGACCTGGCGATCCTCGCCGCAGGCGAGGACGACTACGACCGGTATTCGGCGGCGGTCCGCCAGGAGTACGCGCACGTCCCCGACGACGACTTCCGCGCCGGGCGGGCGGCTGTGCTGCGGCACCTGCTCGGACAGCCCAGGCTGTACCGGAGCGTGCCGGACCGCGCCCGCTGGGAACAGCGGGCGCGGGCGAACCTCAGCCGGGAACTCGCGAGGCTGGACCCTGGGCGGGCGTAGCACGACCGCCTCGGCGCTTCGGGCGGCGTAGCCCCGCCGCGGTGAGCCGGTCCAGCAACTCCCGGCTGCTCACCTGTCGGGCACCCAGCCAGATCGCGACCGGTACCAGGGACTCGGGCACGTCGTAGTGGTCGCGTTCGAAGCCGCGCCGGGGCGCGCCGAGCAGCTCCGCGAACGCATGCAACTCCGCGAACGAGACATCCGAGACCAGATGCGCCCAGAGCCGCCCGGCCGCCCTGCCCCGACCCGGCCAGGCAGGTCGGTCCACGTACAGCATGTCGCCACGCTACGGCTAGCCTCGACCCATGTCCGATCTGGTCGCCGCGCTCCGCGCCGAACTGCCCGAGTCGGCCGTCCTCACCGATCCCGACCTGCTGCGCACGTACCAGCACGATCACGCGGGACTGTGCGATTTCGGCACTCCCGCCGTGCTGGTCCGGGCGCGTTCCACCGAGCACGTCGCGACGGCGTTGCGGATCGCCTCGCGATGGCGGGTACCGGTGGTGCCGCAGGGCGCGCTGACCGGGCTGGCTGGGGCAGCCAACGCGGTCGACGGGGCGCTGCTGCTGTCGCTCGCCGCGATGGACCGCATTCTGGAGATCGATCCGGTGAACCGGATCGCGGTGGTACAGCCGGGTGTGGTCAACGCCGCGCTCGCCGCCGAAACGGCGAAGGTCGGGCTGCGGTACCCACCGGACCCCGGCTCGTGGCAGTCGTCGACGATCGGCGGGAACGTGGCGACCAACGCGGGCGGGATGTGCTGCGTCAAGTACGGCGTCACTACGGAATACGTGCTCGGGCTCGAAGTGGTGCTGGCGGACGGTGAGGTGCTGCGCACCGGGCGGCGGACCGCCAAGGGCGTCGCCGGGTACGACCTGACCAGGTTGTTCGTCGGGTCCGAAGGCACCCTCGGCGTGATCACGGAGATCACCGTGGCGTTGCGCCCCGCTGCCGAGTCCTCGTTGACCCTGGCGGCGGTGTTCCCGACGGTGGCGTCGGCGGGCGCGGCGGTGACCGCGATCGTGGCTGCCGGATGCGTACCGAGCCTGCTGGAACTCCTCGACCAGACGCACCTGCGGGCGGTCGAGGCGTACCGGCCGATGGGGTTGAACACCGAAGCCAAGGCGCTGTTGCTGGCAGCGGTCGACACCGGCGACCGGGCCGCCGCCGACCTGGCGAAGATCGAGGCGCTGTGCGTCGGGGCGGGCGCCGACGAGGTGTACGCGGCGACCGACGCCGACGAGGCGAGCGCGCTGCTCGAGGCGCGGCGCGCCGCGCACCCGGGAATGGAGAAGCTCGCCGCCGACACGTTCCCGGCGGGCATCGGCACGCTGATCGTGGACGACATCGCGGTACCCCGGTCCCGGCTCGCCGAGATGATCGAGGGTGTCGAGAAGCTCGCCGCCGAACACGACGTGCTGGTCGGGATCGTCGGGCACGCCGGCGACGGCAACCTGCACCCGACGATCGTGGTGGACCGGTCCGACCCGGAGAGCGTGGCGCGTGGACGGGTGGTCTTCGACGCGATCATGCGGCTCGGTCTGGACCTGGGCGGCACGTGTACCGGGGAGCACGGCGTCGGACTGCTCAAGCGGGACTGGCTCGCCGAGGAGATCGGTCCGGTCGGGGTGCGGGTACACCGCGCCGTCAAGGCAGCGCTGGACCCCGCCGGCATCCTCAACCCGGGCAAGGTGCTGCCGCAGTAGTCGCCGACCCCGGCGCGATTCGGTACCGGGACGTCTGCGTACGGAACCGCCTCCGTACGCCGGTTCCCGGCGTACGGAGGCGGCAGGCGTTTCCCGTCGCTACAGCCCGCAGGAACCGCGGTCGAGGTGGAACCAGCGGGCGTTCGCCCAGCGGCAGAGCCGCATGCCGACGACCACGCCGACGAGCGTGACCAGCGCGGGCACGTACCCGGTGGCGACCTGGACGATGGGGATCGCCGGGCAGCCGCCGGAGATCGCCCAGCCGGTACCGAACAGCACCGCACCGGGGATCACGCCGGCGTGGATGCGACCCGGCGTACGCCGCACCCGGAGCAGGGCGAAGACGACCACGATGATCCCGACGGCGCCGGCGAACGCGAACAGCATCCGCAGGTCCTGGAAGGTGAACATCCTGTTCAGTTCGCCGTAGTCACCGAACCCGATGTTGGCGACGGTGTACCCCAGCACCACTCCGGCGATGATGTTCGCGAATATGATCGCACCCCGGGTACGCATCAGATCACCTTCCACAGCAGGAACGACACGACGACGGCGGTACCGAAGAAGACCGCGGTCGCGACGAGGCTCACCGGACGCAGCCGACCGCAGCCGCTGAGCCCGTGGCCGGAGCTGCACCCTCCGGCGAGGCGGGTGCCGAAGCCGACGAGTATGCCGCCGAGGAACAACACGCCGACCATGTGGAGGCGGTTGCCCGTCACGATCGAGCTGAACGCCTCGCCCATGTCCAAGCGGATCTTGAAGCGACCGCTGGTGACCGCGGCGACCCATCCCCCGACGAAGATCGACAGGAGCAGCGCCGCCTGGCTGATCAGTGGCGCCTGGCGCAGGGTGGAGACGGTGGCGCTGCTCCCGCCGGCTGTCGGCTCGGGGTCCACAGGGTACGGCGGTTCGTCGCCGCACGAGGCGAACGAGGGCGCCGACGCGTGGGGGCGGGCACCGACGGGTTGGGGTCCGAACTGCTCCACGGTGGCGGCGGCGAGCGCCGCCGCCAGCGCGTGGTTGTCGACGACCTGCTCCTCCATCCGTTCGAACCGGCGTTCGCGGCGCCAGTGAACGACCCGGTCCCAGGCGGAGGAGACCCCGAAGGACCGGTCGGTGGTGATGGTGTAGTTGATGGTGACGGCGGCGAGTCCGATCGCGCCCAGCCACCAGGGCCAGTAGTTGCTCATGCGGGACCTGAAATCCAATCGGCGAGGCGGGTCCACCAGCGGCGTCGCGCGGGGCGCGGCGGCTGCGCCGGTGGGTACATCGGGGGCGGGGACGGCTGATACGACCGGGTCGGCTGCTGCGGGGGGCGCATGGGCTGCTGGGGCGGTCGCATCGGTTGCTGGGGCGGGCGCGTCGGCTGCTGGGGCGGGCGCGTCGGCTGCTGCGGCGGGGCGTACCTGGGCTGCCAGGTACTGGTCGCGGGGGCGCTGATGAGGTTGGCGGTGACCCCGTTGGGGAGCAGCGTGATCGGCACCGGCTCCCCCGTCAGCGCCATCTGGTACCGAGCGCATTCCCGCCACCCGTCGGCGCTGTCGCAGTAATAGTCGCGCCAGCCGCGCAGACTTGCGTTCAGCAGGGGAAACAGGGGGCATCCTTCGGCATGCGAACAGGCCACGTCGCTCCGATCCGACCGGCTCACACCGCTGTGGGCGGTTGGGGGGGTCGGCAGTACGGCCGGTCTTTACGTTGTCGAACCCGGTCAGCGACCCTAAAGCATCGAGACAGACCGCGCATTATGGAGACCGAATAGTCCGACATCTAGCCATAGCACGCCATGCGCATTGGCTGACCTACCGCGACCCGTCCCCGGACCGGGTGTACATCGGTCAGGTCGGAGTACGCCGCCCGTGGCGTCGTCGCAGCGTCGCCGCGGCGCTGCTCGCCGAAGCCCTCGCCGCCGCTGCCGCCGCGGGCAAGGCGACCGCCTCGCTCGGCGTGGACGCGGACAGCCCGACCGGCGCGGTCGGCGTCTACGAGCGGGTCGGCTTCGCGACGGTCACCCGCTGGGTCACGTACTCGCTGTCCCTGCCTCGCTGATCGCGTCGGCGTTCGATCGGCGTACGCCCGCCCGCACGTCGGGGGCGCCCAGCCGTGCCGCGTCAGCCGCCTGGTCGTCCGGCATCTGCTGGGACTGCCGCTCCGCCTCGACCCGCGCCTTGTAGTACGTCACCTCGCGTTCGCAGGTCACCGCGTCCCAACCGAGCACCTCGCCCATCAGCCGCGCCGCGTCCTCGGCGCTGCACACCCCGCGATGCGTCGTCTCGATCGAGATCCTGGTACGCCTGGTGAGCACGTCGTCGAGGTGCAACGCGCCTTCGTACGCGGCGGCGTACACCACCTCGGCGGCGAGGTACTCGGGCGCGCCGGTCAACGGGCGCGCCAGGTCGGGTCGGCGGTCCACCAGTTCGAGCAGTTCGAGGGTGAGCGACCCGTACCGTTCCAGCAGGTGTTCGACCGCGCCCACCGCGAGCCCGTGCCGCCGCGCGAGATCCGCGCGGTTCGTCCACAGGGTGCCGTACCCGTCCGCGCCGAGCAGCGGCAACTGGTCGGTGCGCGAGGCTGCCACGTGCGGACCCAGTCGACGCGCCGCCTTGTCCACCACGTCGGCGGCCATCACGCGGTACGTGGTGTACTTGCCGCCCGCCACCATGATCAGTCCGAGCATCGGCTCGACCACCGCGTGCTCGCGGGACAGCTTCGAGGTCTCCTCGTCCTCGCCGCGCAGCAGCGGGCGCAGACCCGCGTACACGCCCTCGATGTCGCTCGTGGACAGCGGCCGGTCCAGCCACGAGTTGACCTGGTCCAACAGGTACAGGATGTCGCGCGCCGACGCGGCGGGGTGGTCGCGGTCGAGATGCCAGTCGGTGTCGGTGGTACCGATGATCCAGTGTCCGCCCCAGGGCAGCACGAACAGCACCGAAGTCGGGGTACGCAAAATCAGCCCGGCGTCGCCGGCGATCGCGGATCGCGGTACCACCAGGTGAACGCCTTTGCTTGCCCGGACCCGCAGCCCCGGACGCTCGCCGAGCAGCTCGGACATGTCGTCGCTCCACACCCCGGTGGCGGCGACGACCGTACGCGCGGAGACCTCGAACTCGGCGCCGCTTTCCAGGTCGCGGATGCGCGCCCCGGTGACCTCCCGCGCGTCGCGGGTGAGCCCGACGGCGCGGGCGCTGGTCACCACGGCGGCGCCGAGGCTCGCCGCGGTACGCGCCATCTCCGCGACGAACCGCGCGTCGTCGACCTGACCGTCGTAGTACCGGATCGCCCCGGTGATCACGTCCTCGCGCAACGACGGGAACAGCCGGCGGGCGGCGCTACGGGACAGGTGCCGGTGCAGCGGCATGCCGCGACCATGTCCGCCGAACAGTTGCGCGGCGGCACGGGTGACCCCGGCGAACGCGTCGTACAGCGCGACTCCGGCGCCGTAGTAGAAGCGCTGCCACGCGCGTTCCGGGGCGCGCAGCGGACCGTGCGAGTCGGCGGTCAGCGGTACCAGGATCGGTACCGGTCGGACCAGGTGCGGCGCGATCCGGGTGACCAGCAGCCCGCGTTCCCGCAGCGCCTCATGGACCAGGCTGAACTCGAGTTGTTCGAGGTAGCGCAGCCCGCCGTGGATCAGCTTGCTCGACCGGCTGGAGGTACCGGCAGCCAGATCGCGCGCCTCGACCAGCGCGACCGACAGGCCCCGCGACGCGGCGTCGAGCGCCGCCCCGACCCCGGTGACCCCACCGCCGATGATCAGGACGTCGAACCGCTCCGAACGCAGCCGGCGCAGGTCGGCCTCGCGCCGCTCGGGGGACAGTCGACCAGCCGCGAACCGGGATACGGAAGGATCACGTCGCACCCGTCCACCGTAGCGTGAACACGCTGGAGGTTAAGCCGCCGTGACCATGGAGATCACCCAGTACACACCGGTGGACCGCGACGACGTCGCCGCGCTGTGCGCCCGAGCGCTCGACCTGCCCGAGGATGCCGCCGAAGCGCCTGCGCTGGTCGCCCGGCTGGACTCGGCGCCGGAGGCGCGCACCTGGACCCGTTTCGCGGCGCGCCTCGACGGGCGCGTGGTCGGGGTGGTGAACGGTTCGATCAGCCAGCGGGACGCCCGGATCGGGCACGTCGACCTCCTCGCCGTCGACCCGCAGGCGCGGGGTCGGGGGCTCGCCCGGTCGCTGCTGGACGCCGCCGAGAAGCACCTCGCCGGGCTGGGCGTCACCGAGATCCGGCTGTCCGGCAACCCGCCGTGCTACGTGTGGCCGGGCGTCGACGTCCGGTACACGCCGGCGGTCTGTCTCGCCGAAGCCGCCGGGTACCAGCGGTTCGACCTGGCATGGAACATGAGCGCCGACCTGACGTCGGTACCGTCGCCCGAGGCTGGCGAGGCGCGGCTCGCCGCCGCCGGTATCGAGGTGCGCAGGCTCGCCGGGGACGACCTGCCGGCGGTACGCGCCTGGGTGCGGCGCACCTGGAACGCGTCGTGGGAGTGGGAGGTCGCCGAGTCGGTGGGGCGCTCCGACGCGGGCTGTCACGTGGCGCTGCGCGACGGCGAGCCGATCGGGTTCGCCGCGTGGGGCGCGAACCGACCGAGCCTGTTCGGCCCGATGGGCACCGACCCCGCTGCCGAAGGCACCGGCATCGGCGGGGTGCTGCTGCGGCGCTGCCTGCTCGACCAGCGGGCGTTCGGGCTGGGTACCGCCGAGATCGGCTGGGCGGGACCGATCCGGTTCTACTCGCGCTCGGTCGGCGCCCGCGTCGAACGGGTGTTCCTGCTGTTCCGCAAGGCGGTCACGCAGCCCTAGGTCCGCACGTCAACGGCGACGCCCGCCGGGACGCTAGTCATACAGCAGGGCGTCGCCGGCCCAGGTGACGTCCGTGGGCTGTGCGGCGAGCAGGTCGAGCGGGTCCGCCCCGGCGTCGACCGTGCGGCGCAGCCGGTCGCTGCCCCACAGCAGGTCGACGAACCGGCGACCGTCGCGCTCCGGCGGTCGCCAGGCGAAGTCGTCCGGGTACAACTCGCGCAGCAGGCGCAGCATCACCAGCGCGGTGCGTACCGGCAGGACCGTGAGCCGATCGGTGATGTGCACCTGTACACCGCGCTGGGGTGTCCCGGCGTGCGGACCCCACGCCGGGGTGAACCAGGCATCCCGGAACGCGACGCCGGGCAGGTCGACGCGGCGCAGCGCCGCCGCCCACCGGCGGTCGACGTACGGCGCGCCGATCAGCTCGAACGGTCGCGTGGTGCCCCGCCCTTCGGACAGGTTGGTGCCTTCGAACAGCACGGTGCCGGAGTACACCAGCGCGGTGTCCAGAGTGGGCATGTTCACCGAGGGCGGTACCCAGGGCAGCCCGATCCGGTCGTACCAGTCCGCGCGTCGCCACCCGACCAGCGGCACCACCCGCAGGTCGAGGTCCAGGTCGAGGTGGCGGGCGAGCCAGCGGGCGAGTTCGCCGACGGTGAGCCCGTGCCGCAACGGGATCTCGGCGCGACCGACGAAGCTGGAGTACGCCGGGTCGAGCGGTGGACCGGCGACCGCCAGTCCACTGATCGGATTGGGACGGTCGAGGACGGTGAACGCGCGCCCGGTGCGGGCGGCGGCGGCCATCAGGTCGGCCATGGTCCACACGTACGTGTAGCACCGGCAACCGATGTCCTGGATGTCGTAGACGAGCACGTCGACGTCCGCCTGCCCGATCAGTTCGTCGAGCGCCGAGCCGGTGCGCCGGTACGTGTCGAAGAACGGCAGCCCGCTCTCCGGGTCCACGCTGGACGCCTCGCTGAAGCCTGCCTGGGCGGTGCCTCGTACCCCGTGTTCGGGGCCGAACAGGGCGGTGACGTGTACCCCGGCGGAGCGCAGCCCGTCCAGGGTCGGGGTGAGGTCCGGCAGTACCCCGGTCTGGTTGGTGACCAGACCGACACGGGCTCGGGCGCCTGCGCCCAGCCGTTCCGGCTGGGCGCAGGCGCGCTCCGCCCCGGTACCGACCAGCCTCACCCGTCGAGCTCCGCGAAGGTCGCCGGCGACGCGTCCCGTACCGCCTGCTCGCGGCGCGCCACCGCTTCGGTGTCGCGCAGCACGCGCAGCGCGTTGTGCCAGGTCAGCTTCGCCAGTTCCGGGTCGGACCAGCCGCGTTTCGCCAGTTCGGCGAGTAGCGCCGGGTACCCGGACACGTCGGATAATCCGTCGGGGGTACACACGATGCCGTCGAAGTCGCCGCCGAGCCCGACGTGGTCGACGCCGGCGACTTCGCGTACGTGCTCGATGTGGTCGGCGACGTCGGACACCGAACACGGTGGGCGGGGGTGGTCGCGGACCCAGTCGAGGCGCGCCTGCCGCCACTGCGGGCTGTCCTCCGGCCACCGCCCCGCGATCTCCTCCTCGGCGGCGGCGAGTTCGCCGATCCAGTGTCGACAGGCGTCGTTGAGGAAGCCGGGGACGAAGGTGACCATGACCACGCCGTTCGTGTCCCGTACCCGCTCGAGTTGCTGGTCGGGGACGTTGCGCGGGTGGTCGCAGAGCGCTCGCGCGGAGGAGTGGGAGAAGAAGGCGGGCGCGGTGGACACGTCGAGCGCGGCGTCCATGGTGGACGGGGCGACGTGCGACAGGTCGACCAGCACGCCCAACCGGTTGCATTCGCGCACCACTTCGCGACCGAACGCCGACAGCCCGCCGACCTTCGGCTCGTCGGTGGCGCTGTCCGCCCACGGAGTGTTCTCGACGTGGGTCAGCGTCAGGTACCGCACGCCCAGGGCGTACATCATCCGCAGCGTGCCGAGCGAACACGCGATCGAGTGACCGCCCTCGACACCCAGCAGGGAGGCGATGCGACCGCCGGCGCGCGCCGCCTCCACCTCGTCCGCCGTCGTCGCGAGGGCGAGGGTGTCCGGGTACCGGCGGACCAGCCGATGGACGAAGTCGATCTGTTCCAGGGTGGCGACGACCGCTGCTTCGCCGGTCAACCTGCAGGACACGAAGACCGACCAGAACTGGGCGCCGACCCCGCCGGCGCGAAGCCGTACCAGGTCGGTGTGCAGCCCGGTGGCGGACTGGTCCACGGACACGTCGAGCCGGTCCAGGTCGTACCGCACCCGACCGCGCAACTCCCACGCCAGGTCGTTGTGCCCGTCGATGACGGGAGCCCGGTCGAGCAGTGTGCGGATCCGCTCGTCGAGTTCGGTCGGCGCCTGCTCGCCGAACCGGGTGAAGGCGTTCATGACCGGGTACGTTACGCGCCAGGGGGCGGACCGCTGTCGCGGTCCGCCCCCTGGGTTGTGTATCGCGGAGTTGGACTCAGAAGTCCATGTCGCCGCCGCCGGGCGCGCCCGCGGCAGCCTTCTCCTTCTCCGGCTTGTCCGCCACCACGGCCTCGGTGGTGAGGAACAGGGCCGCGATCGACGCGGCGTTCTGCAGCGCCGAACGGGTCACCTTCGCCGGGTCGATGATGCCCGCGGCCAGCATGTCGACGTACTCGCCGGTCGCCGCGTCCAGGCCGTGGCCGGCCTGCAGGTTGCGCACCTTCTCGACCACGACGCCGCCCTCGAGGCCGGCGTTGACGGCGATCTGGCGCAGCGGAGCGTCCAGCGCGGTCTTCACGATCGTCGCACCGGTCGCCTCGTCGCCGGACAGGTCCAGCTTGTCGAACGCGGTCTTGCCGGCCTGTACCAGCGCCACGCCACCGCCGGGCACGATGCCCTCCTCGACGGCCGCCTTCGCGTTGCGAACGGCGTCCTCGATGCGGTGCTTGCGCTCCTTGAGCTCGACCTCGGTGGCCGCGCCGACCTTGATGACCGCAACGCCGCCGGCCAGCTTGGCCAGCCGCTCCTGGAGCTTCTCGCGGTCCCAGTCCGAGTCCGTCTTCTCGATCTCGGACTTGATCTGTGCGATCCTGCCCTTGACCTCATCCTCGTCGCCGGCGCCCTCGACGATCGTGGTGTCGTCCTTGGTGACGACCACCTTGCGGGCGGTGCCGAGCATGTCGAGACCGACGGACTCGAGCTTCAGCCCGAGCTCCTCGGAGATGACCTGCCCACCGGAGAGCACGGCGATGTCGCCGAGCATGGCCTTACGACGGTCGCCGAAGCCGGGAGCCTTGACGGCAACGGCCTTGAACGTGCCGCGGATCTTGTTCACGACGAGCGTCGCGAGGGCCTCGCCCTCGACGTCCTCGGCGATGATCACGAGCGACTTACCGGCC
>DASUXA010000020.1:0-36925 GCA_036378155.1 Micromonosporaceae bacterium
CGGACGCCCCGGCGTCACGTACCGCCCCGTCACGGGCGTCAGCCCCAGCCGGGTCGGCGTGGCGTGGCCGCCGGCAGCCGACGACAACCCGGTCGTGCAGGACTTCGTCCGCGGCTGCCGGGACCCGGCCACGGCGCCACTGGGGAACATGCGCTGACCCGGCGCGGTGCGCATGGTCACGAGGAGCCCTGGTCCAGCCGGGACCGGTGCGCGGAGTCGACGAGATCGAGGTACTCGGGGTGGCCGCGGATGTACTCGGCGACGAACGGGCACAGCGGGGCGACGGACACGCCCCGTGCGCGCGCCTCGTCGAGCGCCCCGCGTACCAGGCGGCTGCCGACGCCCTGACCTTCGTACTCCGGTTCGACCTCGGTGTGGGTGAACGTCATCCGCTGCGGCCGGGTCCGGTACTCGCTGAACCCGACCACCCGGTCGCCGATCCGCGCCTCGAACCGCCGGCGGTCCGGGTTGTCCACCACCGTCAGGTCGGCGTCGTCCACGTTCACTACTCTGCCCGCGCCCGCTTGATCTCGCTGAACTCCGGTACCGCCGACAGCAGCCGCAGCGCCTGTTCGTGGCTGTCGCGTCGTCGGGTCACGTCACCCGGGCAGCGCGAGGTGCGCCAGGTGTACGGGCAGGTCGGGTCGAACCACATCGTCACCGTTTCGGTCATGACCAGGTAGGTGCCCGCTGGGCCGACGCCGTAACGTCGCCTCGGGTAAGCGCCGGTACGCTGCCCAGACATGACCGACCCGGACGCCTCCACCCCCGCCCCGACGACCGCGCCCGAACCCACCGACGACCTGGTGACCCGCCACCACACGATGACCGTGGACGGCCGTGAACTGCGGTACACCACGAGCACCGGCAGGATCGTGCTGCGCGAGGAGATCCACAACGACGACCAGACGTTCGACGGCCACAAGCCCAAGGCGGAACTGTTCGTCACCGCGTACACGCTGGACGGCGCCGACCCCCGGCAACGCCCGGTGACGTTCGCCTTCAACGGCGGACCCGGGTCGTCGAGCGTGTGGCTGCACCTCGGGCTGCTCGGACCCCGTCGGGTGGTCATGGGTGACGCCGGTGACCTGCTGCCCCCGCCGTACGCGCTGGCCGACAACGAGCAGACCCTGCTGGCCCATTCCGACATCGTGTTCATCGACCCGGTCTCCACCGGGTACTCCCGCGCGTTGCAGGGCGAGAAGCCCGCCGACTACCACGGCTTCACCCGCGACCTCGAGTCGGTCGGCGAGATCATCCGGCTGTGGACGTCGCGCAACGGGCGGTGGATGTCGCCGAAGTACCTGTGCGGCGAGTCGTACGGCACGATGCGCGCCGCCGGTCTGGCCCGCCACCTGCAGCAGCGGTACGGCATGTACCTCAACGGGCTGATGCTGATCTCCTCGGTGCTGGACTTCGGCACCCTGGAGTTCACCGGGCACAACGAGGAGCCGTACGCGCTGTACCTGCCGACCTACGCCGCGATCGCGCACTACCACGGGTTGCACGGCGACCGGCCGCTGCGCGACGTGCTGGACGAGGCGCAGCGGTACGCCGAACGCGACTACCCGTGGGCGCTGTCGCGCGGGTCGCGGCTGAGCGCCGCCGAGCGCGCCGAAGCGGTGTCCCGGGTCGCCGCGCTCACCGGCTTGTCCGAGGACTACGTGGACCGCGTCGACCTGCGTATCGAGCACATCCGGTTCTTCACCGAACTGCTGCGTTCGCGGCGGCGTACCGTGGGCCGGCTGGACGGGCGGTTCCTTGGCTGGGACACCGACTACGGTCGCGAACAGTGGTCGGGGGACCCGTCGTACGACGCGATCCTCGGCCCGTACACTGCCGCGATCAACCACTACGTGCGCACCGAACTGGAGTACGCCAACGACCTGCCGTACGAGGTGCTCACCGGGCGGGTGCGGCCCTGGTCGTACCGCGAGTTCGAGGGTCAGCACGTGCACGTGGCGGACATGCTCTCCGCCGCCCTGCGCGCCAACCCCCACATGCGGCTGTACGTCGCGTGCGGCTACCACGACGGGGCCACCCCGTACTTCGCCGCCGAGCACACCTTCGCCCACCTGCAGATCCCGGCGGAACTGCGGGGGAACATCCGGTTCGAGTACTTCGAGGCGGGTCACATGATGTACGTGCACGAGCCGAGCCGCCTCGCCCAGTCCCGCCACCTCGCCGAGTTCGTCACCGGCTGACCGTCACGGCGACGCGTGGCGGTCGACGAAGTCGAGGATCCGCCGCCACGCGTCCGCGCACGCCGCCTCGTGCTGCGCGAACGCGCGGTCGAAGAAGCTGTGCGGAGCGTCCGGGTACACGTGCATCTCCGCCTCGACGCCGCGTGCGCGCACCTGCCCGGCGAACGCCTCCACGTCGGCGACCGGGGTGAAGTCCTGCCCCGCGGCGAGGATCAGCAGCGGCGCGGACAGCCGGTCCATCAGGTCGGCGACCCGCGACGGCACGCCGTAGAAGCCGACGCAGCCGTTCAGGTCGGGGTCGATCGCCGACTGCCGCCAGGACATCGCGCCGCCGAAGCAGAACCCGACCGTGTACACCGAGCGAGCCGCCTTGTGCTCGCGCACCCAGCGCACCGCGGCGGCGGTGTCCACCCCGACCGACGCCCAGTCCAGCTTGTCCATGTGCCGGCGGTACGGGAACTCCTCGCCCCGGTCGCCGACCCCGGCGGTACGCCCGAAGTAGTCGATCGCGAGCGCCGACATGCCCGCCTCGGCGAACCGGACGGCGAGTTCCTTGTAGAAGGAGTGCAGCCCGCGCACGTCCGGCAGCAGCACGACGGCCCGGTCCGACCCACCCTGGGGATCGGCGTGGTACGCGCCGACGCGGGTGCCGTCGGCGGATTCGAGTACCAGGTCGCCGTGCTCGCCGACCGGTCCGACGACCGGCGGCGCGGGTGGCTGAGCGTCGTCTGAGTAGCACATGGCGCCAGTCTCGCACCGTGCCCGGCGCCGCCCGGCGCGGGTGTAGCGGCGGCGGTGATCGGGTATCGCAGTCGCGCACCGGGGGCGACGCGTGTGGCGGAAGGGGACGGGTGTGTCGACAGTCGAGACTGCCAAGCGGCCACTGCGACGTTTCACCGGGCGCAGCCTCGCCGGTCTGATCGTGGTGTTGGCGACCGGCGTCGGTTTCGGTGTGCTGCTCGCTCTGGTACGGCTGAAGTGGCAGCCGATGGAGGGCGTGGACCACGGGGTGGCGCGGGACCTGAACCTCGTCGTCGCGCACGACCGACCGCTGCTGGCGGTGCTGCGCACGGTCACCTCGTTGGGTAGTCACACGGTGCTGTTCCCGCTGGTCGGTGTGGCCGCCGTGAGCCTGCTGATCCGGCGGCGGATCCGGCTGGCGGTGTACCTGGCGGTCACCGGGCTCGGCGCGCTGATCCTGGACCCGGCGCTGAAGACGGTGGTGGGTCGGGTACGACCGGTGGTCGCCGACCCGGTGGCGTACGGACCGGGCAACAGCTTCCCCAGTGGACACGCGCTCGGCTCGCTCGTCTCGTACGGCGCGCTGCTGCTGGTGTTCCTGCCGGCGTTGCCGCGCCGCGCGCGCCGCCCGGTCACCGCGCTGGTCGCGCTGCTGGTCCTGGCGATCGGGTTCAGCCGGATCGCGCTCGGCGTGCACTACGTGTCCGACGTGGTCGGCGGCTGGCTGCTCGGCGTGGCGTGGCTCGGCGTCACCGGGTACGCCTTCCAGATGTGGCGGCGCGAGACGGGTCGCCCGACGACCGAGCCGCTGTCCGAGGGTCTGGAGCCCGAGGCGGCACCCGACCTGAAGGTGGAGCACCCGGAAGGCGGGCACTCGCGACCGCTGCACCCGATCGCCGCCACCTCGGTCCTCGTGGTCGGCTGGGTGTTCGTGTTCGGGCTGGTCACCGGCCTGGGGGAGCTGATCGACCGGTACGGTCACGGCCAGGGCGACCTGCTGGGCGACAGTACGGTCCCGCACTGGCTCGCCGCGCACCGCACCGCGACGCTGAACCAGGTCACCTTCTGGTTCAGCGAGGCGGGCAACACCCATCTGATCATCGGGGTCGGTCTGGCGGCCGCCGCGCTGGCGCTGGCGTGGATCCGGCGGTGGCGACCGGTGGTGTTCCTGTTCGTGCTGATGGCCGGCGAGGTGACGCTGTTCGTGTCCGCCGTGGCGATCGTCAGCCGACCCCGCCCCGACGTGCCGCATCTGGAGAACCACCTGCCCACCTCGAGTTACCCGTCGGGTCACGTCGCCGCGACGATCTGCCTGTACACCGGGATCGCGCTGCTGGTGTTCCCGCGCACCCGCGCCTGGTGGCGGTGGCTGACGGTGGTCGCCGCCGTGCTGATGCCGCTGCTGGTCGCCGCGGCGCGGCTGTACCGGGGCATGCACCACCCCACCGACCTGCTCGGCAGCGTGCTGCTCGCGGCGTGCTGGGTGCCGCTGGTGTACCGGGTCGTCCAGCCGTGCGCGGACGAGCCCGCCGAGCTGCGCTGGGCGGTGCGGCTGGGCCGGTGGTACCGCCAGCGGCGCGCGACCGGCGCCGTCGCCTCCGCCAACGAGTAGCGCGCCGGGCAGGATGGACCGGTGCGTGCCCGTCCTGTCTCGCCCCGCCTGCTGGTCACCGACCTGGTCGAGCGGATCACGGCGTGGCCGGCGACCGAGCGGGTCCGGGTCGCCGTCGACGGTCCGCCGTGCGCCGGTCCGGACGACCTCGCCGAGGCGGTCGCCGCGGAACTGCCGGTGCTCGGGCGCCCCGCGCTGGTGGTGCGGGTACAGGACTTCCTGCGCCCGGCGTCGCTGCGGTTCGAACTCGGGCGGACCAACCCGGACGCGTACTACGAGCGCTGGTTCGATCTGGACGCGGTGCGTCGCGAGGTGCTCGACCCGGCGGGTACGGCGGGTACCGGTCGGGTGCTGCCGACCCTGTGGAACCCGGAGACCGACCGCGCCACCCGCGCCGGGTACCTGACCCTGGTGCCGGGCGGGGTGCTGCTGCTCGCCGGTCCGCTGCTGCTGGGCGCCGGACTGCCGTTCGAGTTGACCGTCCACCTCGCGGTGTCCCCGGCTGCCCTGGCGCGGCGTACCCCGGAGCCGGAACGCTGGACGCTGCCGGCGTACCGGCGGTACGCGGAGGAGGCGTACCCGTACCTGAGCGCGGATGTCGTGGTGCGGATGGACGATCCGCGGCATCCCGCCCTGGTCGAGGCGCGCTGAGCCGCCAGTCCCCGCGCCGCGGCGCGTCGTGGGCGGCGGCTGGGCGTTACCGCCGCATCCATCGGCGCAGCACCGCCCAGGCGAGCGCGCCGAACCCGGCGCCGCCGACCGCTCCGGCGGCGGCCCACCGCACGTCCTCCCGACGCGCGGCACGCGAGACGTACACCACGATCTCCTGTGAGGCGCGACCCGCCTGCTCGCGGGTTTGCCCGGCCATCGCGCCCGCCCATTCGCCGGTGGCGCCGATCGCGGCGGTACCCCGCTCGGTGAGCTGGGCGGTCTGGGTGCCGCCCTGCTCCCGCAGCTGCTGCGCCTGTTCACGCATCACCTCGGCGCGGCGTGCCGCCTGTTCGCGCATCACGTCGGCGCGGCGTGCCGCCTGCTCGCGCATCATCAGGGCGCGTTCGGCGCCGCGTTCGCGCAGCCGCCGCACCCGCTGCGCGCCACGTCGCAGCATCCGGTCGGCTGCCTCGTTGGCGCGCGCCCGCACGTCGGCCTTGGCGGCCAGCGCGTCCACGGTCTGGGCGAGTTCGGCGCGGGTCTGCTCGACCTCGGCGCGCAACTGGGCGACGTCAGCCGGCTCCGATCCCATGCTGCGCCGGTTGCTCATCGCCGTCCCCTCTCCGCCATCGCGTGGCTGACCGAATCGATGTCCTCGCGGACGCTGCGTACGGTCGCCTCGGGCATCGGCGGCATGGCACGGCGGGTCGCCATTCCGCCGATCAGGGCAAGCAGCCCGGCGAACAGCAGCAGCGCCCCACCGACGATCAGTGCGGCCGCCCAGGCGGGCAGGACCAGGTTGATCGCCAGGATCACGGCGGCGAGGACGGCTCCCGCGCCGTACAGGGCGATGATCCCGGCGCCGCCGAGTAGACCGGCGCCGATGCCCAGGCGCTTGCCCTTCGCGGTCAGTTCCGCCCGGGCGAGTCGTATCTCGTCGCGGACCAGCGTAGAGATCTGCGTGGCGGCCTGGCGTACCAGATCCGCCGTCGACGGCTCGGCGGGACGTTCTGTCATGGGGCTTTCATGCCCTTCAGGTACATCGGCAAACCGACGGGTTGCCATGGCGGGCGATGGGTATGCAAGGAGCGTACGCGGAAGGTACCGGCGAGGGAGGCGATTCATGGGGATCGACGACAAGCTTCGCAATCAGGCAGAAAACCTCGAAGGCAAAGCGAAGGAAGCGGCGGGGCGGGCGACCGACAACGAGCGCCTCGCCGGCGAGGGGCAACTCGACCAGGACAAGTCCGACCTGAAGCAGGCGGGCGAGAAGGTGAAGGACGTCTTCCGCGACTGACCGCGGGTAACGCCCATTCGCGCCGGCCGGGATTCTCCCGGCCGGCGCGTTCGATCTCTGCGGGGGCGACGGGCTCCCGCGTTCACGTCCGACGCGACCGGTGCCGGTCCCGCGACGGTCCCGGTCCGCGGCGGGGCGCTCCTGTGAGGACAAGCGATCCTGTGAGCACGTGAATCATTCGGCGGAGCCGGGGTACCCGACGGGTCGGACGTACCGAAGGAGGCACACCATGTCTTATCCGGTCGGACGGTCGCGGGGCGGTTGGGACCCGATCGCGGAACTCGAAGCCCTGCGCTCGGAGGTGTTCCGGCGGGTCGGTTCGGCGCTCGGCGGCACGCAACCCGGTGGAGCCGGCGGCTGGCATCCGGACGTCGAGGTCGACGAGGACGAGAACGTGTTCACCGTGGTGGCGCGGCTGCCCGGCGTGGCTCCGGACGAGGTGATGGTCGACCTGGACGACCGTGACCTGCACATCCGTGCTCGGCACGAGAAGGGCGAGGCGGAAGGCGCGAGCTCGTCGTCGGACTTCGACTACCGGGTGACGTTGCCCTCGGACGTCGACCCGGAGGGCGTCGACGCGACGATGGACCACGGCCTGCTCACCGTCACACTGCCGAAGCGGCGCCGGGCGCAGCCGCGGCGGATCAGCGTGTCGCGCGGCGGCACGATCAGCGGTACGACCGCTTCCAGCGGCGGAACGACGGCGGTGGGCGAGGCGCCGGTACCGGGTCACACGATCACGCCGCCGCAGCCGGGTACCAGTTATGTCGGTGACGCCGGGGACGCGACCCGGCAGGGTCCGGAGGGCGGCGAGACGCTGCCCGGCGAGACGGTACCGGGGGAGCACGGCCCGGCGTGACCGTGCGCCGAGCCGCCCACGCGCGCCGAATTGTTGCGTTAACTGCGCTCCTGTCCGGGTCGACAGGTGCCGGTACACGAGGCTGCGGTGTCGACTTTCCTTCGCCGCCGAATCGGCTGTATGGTCGTCACATCGCGGGTTGAGCGCGAAACGCCCTCGCGATGTGACCGGCCCACGCTGGCCGGCGATTCGGCACTCAAGCAACGGGTGCCCAGGTGAGACGACTTGTGTCGTGACCGCTGGTGCGCACCGTTGCGAGCTTTCTGACTCCTGTAGCGCACCACATGTGCGGCACGGCGCGGCCAGGTGCCAGGAGGAAACACCCATGACCGCGACCATCGGCGAGCAGCACGTCAGCTCCACCAGGGCCACCAACGAGCAGGACATCGCCCAACTCGACACCTCGGCGGCAGATCTGCTGCGGACCCTTGCCGCCCTGCCCGACGACCACCCGTCCCGCCCGTCGGTGCGGGCCGCGGCGATCGAGGCGTGGCTGCCGCTCGCCCGCCACCTCGCGCACCGGTTCAACGGGCGTGGCGAGCCGATCGAGGACCTGGTCCAGATCGCGACCGTCGGTCTGATCAAGGCGGTGGACCGGTTCGACGTCTCGTACGGCACCGACTTCGCCGCCTACGCGGTACCCACCATCGTCGGCGAGATCAAGCGCCACTTCCGCGACCGCACCTGGGACGTCCGGGTGCCGCGCCGGCTGCAGGAGCTGAAGCTGGACATCGGCGAGGCGAGCGACGTGCTCGCCCAGAAGCTCGGCCGTTCGCCGACGATCGCGGACCTGGCTGAACACCTCAACCGCACCGAGGAGGAAATCCTCGAGGGGCTGGAGAGCGCCCGCGCCTACAGCGCGCTGTCGTTCCAGAGCCTGGTCGGCACCGGTAACGGCGCCACCGAACTGGGCGACCTGTTCGGCGAGGAGGACGCCGAACTCGAACTCGCCGAGTTCCGGGTCGCCCTGGGTCCGGCGCTGAACGCGCTGTCGCCCCGCGAGCAGAAGATCCTCATGCTGCGGTTCTTCGGGAACATGACCCAGACGCAGATCGCCGAGCAGGTCGGCATCTCGCAGATGCACGTGTCGCGCCTGCTCGCCAAGGCGCTGGTGACCTTGCGCGGGCAGTTGAGCGAAGACGACTGACTTTCCGGGGTTGGGGGGTGTGGGCCGGCGCGCCGGGGGCGCGCCGGCCCACCGTTATCGGCACAGGGGAGCGGGCGGGGGACGTCAGGCGACGGCGCGCAGCATCTGCAGCACGGCGTCCTCCAGCTTCGGCTGCAGATCCTCGTCGCCCACCCCGCCGGGCAGCGGTACCGTCACACCCTGCTCGTACAACTCGACGACGCGCGGGTCCACATACGACGACTTCGCCACCGCAGGCGTGTTGCCGAGTTGCTCCGCCACGCCGCGCATCACCTCAGTCACCACCTTGCGCCGCGCCCGGTCCGAGCCGCGCGGGCCCGCCTCCGCCAGCAGCACCGCCGCCAGCACGGTCGCGTGCCAGGTACGGAAGTCCTTCGCGGTCATCTCGACGCCGCTCGCCTCGCGCAGGTACTCGTTGACGTCGTCGCTGCGCACCTCACGCCACTGCTGACCGGCCCGGTACACGAACAGCCGGTCCCCGTCGCGGCGGCGCAGGCTGCGCAGCACCGCCGCGGCGGCCGGGTCGTCGACCACGCGCACCTGGTCGATGCCGCCCTTGGCGCGGTACCGGAACACCACCCGGCCGCGCTGGAACTCCACGTGCTCGCGCAGCAGCGTCGCCACGCCGTACGACGGGTCGTCGCCGCTGGCGTACTGTTCGCTGCCCACCCGGAACAGACCCAGGTCGATCAGCCGGGTCACCGTCGCCAGCACCCGGCGGCGGTTCAGCCCGCGACCGGCGAGATCGTCCTCGACGGTACGGCGCAGCTCCGGCAGGTGCGGCGCCACCTCGAGGACGTGGTCGAACTTCGCTTCGTCCCGCTGGCGACGCCACTCGCTGTGGTACAGGTACTGCCGACGTCCCGCCGCGTCGGTGCCCATCGCCTGGATGTGCCCGCGCGGGTCCGGGCAGATCCACACGTCCTTCCACGCGGGCGGGATGACCAGCGACGCGATCCGGGTCAGTTCCGCCTCGTCGGTCAGGGGCGCGCCGGTCTGGTCGCGATAGCTGAATCCCCGTCCACGCCGCACCCGGGTGTACCCGGGGCGACCGGTGCGGCTACGGCGTAGCCGCATGGCGGTACCCGACCGGCTCGTCACGCCCCGGCGCCGCGAGCTGCGCGACCTGCTCGTCACCGGCGGCAAGCGCCCGGTCGACCGCCTCGAGCACCTCGTCGACGGTCACCGCGGCGAGCGCCGGGTGGGCACCCGTCGCCGTCGACGCGCCCGGTCGACCGGCGTGTTCGCCGTGCCAGAGGACCTGGTGCCACGGGCGGCCCGGGGGAGGGCCCCACCACGCGGGCGGTACCGGACCGAACAGCACCACCGACGGGGTGCCGTACCCCGTCGCCAGGTGCGCGATGCCGGTGTCCCCGCTGACCAGCAGGCGGGCGTCGGCGACCAGGGCGGCGAGCTCGCCCAGGTCGGTACAGCCCGCCAGGTTCGCGCTGTCCGGCAGCCCGGCGAGCCGGGTGACCAGCGTGGCGACCGGTCGCTCGCCGGGCCCGCCGGTGACCACCACATGGTGTCCGCTCGCCGACAGCGCCCGGGCGACCTCGGCGAAGCCGCGCGGCGACCAGCGCCGCGCCGGGTCCTTCGAGCCCGGATGCACGATCGTCGCCCCCATCGGATCGCCGCGCCGTACCGGCGTGTGCAGGTCCAGGTCGGTCGGGTGCGCCGCGATGCCGTACCAGGCGAGCAGCCGGCACCACCGGTGCACCTCGTGTTCGTCCTGCTCCCAGCGCGGTCCGTCGAGGAACCCGGCAGCCGGGTTCGCGTACGCCATCAGCTCGGCGGGACGCAGCCGGGCCAGCAGCCGGTGCGACTGTGGGCCGCGTCCGTGCAGGTTGACCGCGAGTTGCGGGGGCGCGACCGGCACCGTGCGCACCCGCAGGCTGTCCACCGGTACCACCCGGTCGACCGCGCCGGTCAGGTCGGCGAGCGGGGCGAGCCAGCCCGGCGCGGCGAGCATGATCTCCTCGGTGGGCCGCGCGCCGCGCAGTCCGCGCAGCGCCGGCACGGCGGTCGCCAGATCGCCGATGCCCAACGCGCGCAGGACCAGGACACTCACGGGTACGACGGCTCCACGCTCGGCGTCACCACGATCTCGCGTACCGCGCAGCCGGCGGGTTGACCGATCGCGAACAGCACCGCCGCGGCGACGTTGCGGGGATCGTTGAGCACCGCGTCCGGCCCCGGCTTGTACTGCTCGGTGCGCCCGTCGAAGAACGCGGTGCGCATCCCGCCCGGTACCAGCAGCGTCACGCCGTACTCGCCGGCCAGTTCGGCGGCGAGCGCCCGGGTGAAGCCGACCATGCCGAACTTCGCCGCGCAGTACGCGGTCGCGTCGCTGAGCGCCCGCAACCCCAGCGTCGAGGCGACGGTGACGATGTGCCCGCCGGGACGCAGGTGCGGCAGCGCCGCCCGGATCACCGCCGCCGGGGCGAGCAGGTCGACGCTGACGATCCGGTCCCACTCCTCGCCCGGCACGTCCGCCAGGCGTCCGGGCCGGTCGATCCCGGCGGCGGTCACCACCGCGTCGAAGCCGCCCGCCTGCACGGCGAGTTCGCCGACGGCACGCTCGGCGGCGCGGGTGTCGGCGAGGTCGACCAGCACGTGCGGCACGCCGTCCACCGGGCGGCGGTCCAGCGCGTACGGCTTGCCGCCGGCCTCGGTGACCGCTGCCACGACAGCCGCGCCCAGCCCGCTCGCGGCACCGGTGACCAGCACGTTGCCGGGGTTCGTCATGAAGCGTCTCCTTCGCCGTTGAGACGGCCCGAACGGGCCGCGCTGATCAGTCCTGACGTCGACCGGCCGGACAGGTACGGCACCACCACGGTCTGCCCGCCCCAGCCGCGGACCAGGTCCGCCTCGGGCAGTACCGGCTGGTCGTCCGGCCCGTCCAGGAAGTAGTCGCCACCTTTGACCCAGATGTCCGGGCGCAGCTGCGCCAGCAGCCGGTGCGGGGTCGTCTCGTCGAACGTGACCACCGCGTCCACGCAGCCGAGCGCGGCGACCAGCCGGGCCCGGTCGTGCTGGTTGACGATGGGGCGCTGCGGGCCCTTCAGCTCGCGCACGCTGGCGTCGGAGTTCAGGCAGACGATCAGGCAGTCGCCGAGACCGCGCGCCGCCTGCAGGGTCGCCAGGTGACCGGCGTGCAACAGGTCGAAGCAGCCGCCGGTGGCGACGACGGTACCGCCGCGGGAGCGGGTCGCCTCGGCCACGGCGCGCGCCGCGGCGAGTCCGACCGGCGGGCGACCGTCCACCAGCGACCGGGGCAGTCCGGTGGTCGCCCGGTCGCCCGAGGCCCAGCCACGGTCCGGGCGCCACCCGGACGCGCCGCCCGCGGCGACGAACTGCGCCGCGGAGACGACCGCCGCCTGTACCGCCTCGGACACCACCGCGCCGCGTGACAGGGCGACGGTGGCGGCGGCCGCGAAGCGGTCGCCGGCGCCGCAGGTGTCGCCGCCGTGCCGGGCAGGCGCCGGTACCACCAGGGGGGTGGTGCCGCCGTGCGACACCAGCGCGCCGTCACCGCCGAGGGTGACCGCGATGGCGCGGGCGTCCCAGCGTTCGCGCAGCAGTTCGGCGCGGCGCGCGAGCGAGGCGAGCCGCCCGGGGCGGCGTCCGCCGTCCTCCGGTACCCGCTGCCCGAGCTCGGACTCGTTCGGGGTGACCAGGCCGGCGCCCGGTACCGGGTCGGCGCCGCGCGGATGCGGATCCCACACCAGCGACCGGCGCCGCGCGGCGCGCTGCACCGCCCGGCGTACCGCCGGCAGCGACGTCATGCCCCGCCCGTAGTCGCTGACCAGCACCGCGTTCGCGGCGTTCAGCACGCTCAGCGCCTCCGGCGGTACCTCGTCCAGCTGGTCGCGTGCCCCGGCCCGGTCGACGCGCAGCAGCACCTGCCCGCCGGCGCGGACCCGTACCTTCTCCGGGGTCGGTCCCACCATCGGCACGGCGTACACCTTGACGCCCACGTCGAGCAGCAGTTCCCGCAACCGTTCCGCGCCGGCGTCGCTACCCAGCCCGGTGACCAGCGCGACCTCGACGCCCAGCTCGGCGGCGAGGGCGGCGGCGAGCCCCGCGCCACCCGGCCGGTCCAGGCTGTCCCGCACGTCCAGCACCGGGGCGGGCGCGTCCGGGCAGAGCCGGTCGACGGTACCGGTGAGGTCCCGGTCCAGCAGCGTGTCCCCGACGACGACCAGCGGCCCCGGCATCAGTCGCCTCCCGCGCCGAGACCGGCCAGCGACGACCCGGTGGTCAGGTGCGCCGGACGCGTCCCGTCGGCGACCGACGTCACTCCGGTCGCCCGCTTGCCCAGCGTCGTCGCGCTCGGCTGCGGCTGCCCGTCGAGGGCGCCGCGGTCGGTCAACGCCAGTACCGTGGGCAGCGCCGCGTCGACGTGCTCGCACAGCAGGTGGATCGCCACCAGGTGCAGCTCCTGGACGACCTGGGACTGGTCGCTGGGTACCGCCAGCACCTCGGCGCACCGTTCCGCCAGCGGATTCGGCACCGGTCCGGTCAGCGCCCACGTCGCCATGCCCAACCCGGTCGCCGCGTCCGCCGCGGCGAGCAGGTTCGCGCTGCGTCCGCTGGTCGACAGCAGCAGCAGGACGTCGCCGGACCGGCCGTGGGCGCGTACCTGACGCGCGAACACCTCGTCGAACCCGTAGTCGTTGCCGATGGCGCTGACGCTGGACGTCTCCGCGTGCAGCGCGATCGCGGACAGCGGACGCCGGTCGTCGCGCAGCTTGCCGACCAGTTCGGCGGTCAGGTGCTGGGCTTCGGCTGCGCTGCCGCCGTTGCCGGCGACCAGCAGCCTGCCGCCGGTACCGAGCACCCACGCCAGCCGCATTCCCCAGTTCGCGAGCTGCCCCGCCTGGGCGCGAAACGGCAGCAGAGCGCCGGCAAGCGCCCCGAGGTGGTTGTCGATGATCGCGGTCCCCGTCATGCGGTCACCGCCCGGACCCGGACCGCCGACCGGGCGTACCGGTCGACCAGCGCGGTGTACACGCGTTGCAGCTGTTCGGCGGTGCGTCGCCAGGAGTAGCAGGTACGGGCGCGGTCCACGGCGGCGGTCGCGTACGCCAGCCGGCGCACCGGGTCGCGCAGCAGCCGGCGCAGCGCCCCGCCCAGGGCACGCTCGTCGCGCGGCGGTACCAGCGCCCCGGTCACCCCGTCGACCACCGTGTCGCGGAACCCGCCGACGTTGTACGCCACGACCGGCACCCCGCACGCCATCGCCTCCAGCGGGGTCAACCCGAACGGCTCGTACCACGCCGCGCACGCCAGCACGTCGGCCGAGCGGTACCAGCGGGGCATCTCCTCCCGCCCGACACCGCCGACCAGCGTGACCCGGTCCGCCACGCCCTGCCGGCGGGCCAGGTCGCGCAGCTTCCGGGCCTGCGGATCGCCGGCCAGGTCGTCGCCGCGCGGGCCGCCCACCACGACGCATTCGGCGTCCGGCACCCAGCGCAGGGCGCGCACCACGTCGGCGTACCCCTTGCGTTCCACCATGCGACCGACGGTGAGGATGCGCGGTCGCTCGGTACGCGGGGCGACCAGCCCCTCGGGGGCGAAGTGCCCGGCGTCGACACCGGACGGGACCAGGCTGATCCGGTCCCGGGGCACGCCGAGGGCGACCAGTTCGGCGATCTCGTCCGAGCACTGCGCGACGACCCGGTCGGCGTACCGGCCGAGCACCCGCTCGTAGCCGACCCGCTGCGGCGGGCTGGTGTCGGCGTCGCCCTGGTGGCGGCGCTTGACCGAGCCGAGGGCGTGGTACGTCAGCACGACCGGCACCCGGTACTGCGCGCGGGCGGTCAGCGCGGCCAGCCCGCTCATCCAGAAGTGCGCGTGGGTGACCTGCGGCGCCCAGTCGCCGTCGCACCAGCGCCGGCCCAGCCACTGCCCGAAGCCGCCCATGTACGGCAGCAGGTCGTCCTTGGGGATCGGCTCGGCGGGTCCGGCCGGTACGTGTTCGACGGTGACGCCGGGACCCATCGGCACCTGCGGGGGGAGTGTCGCGTCGTCGCGGCGCGTGTACACCCGCACGTCGTGCCCGAGCTGAGCCAACGCGCTGGACAGTTCCGCGACGTGCTGGTTCTGGCCGCCAGCGTCGACGCTGCCCAGCGTGGCCAGGGGGCTGGCGTGCTCAGAGATCATCGCGATCCGCATCGGCTCACCTCTTTCAACACTCGATCCCAGTCGGACAGGAAACGCTCCAGGCCGTACCGGCGACGGGCGGCGGACCGGGCGGCGGCGCCGAGCCGGCGCGCCGCGCCGACGTCGGTCATCAGCCATCGGGCGGCTTCGACGAGGTCGTCGACGCGGGTGGACAGCACCCCGGCGTCCGCCGGTACCGCCTGGACCGCCTCGGTGGTGGCCGGCGCCACCACCGGCATTCCGAGGTGCATGGCTTCCAGCAGGCTCAGCCCGAGCGACGTCCACCGGGTCAGGTGCAGGTACACCCGGCGACGGGCGATCGCCGCGTGCATCTGCGCCTGGGTGGTGTCGTCGTAGCCGCATACCGCGTCGCGGGGCAGGCCGAGCCGCTGCGGCAGGTCCGCCACCTTGATGCCGTACACGTCCAGCGGGGCGACCGCGGCGAAGCGCGGCATCAGGTCGGTACCGGTGACCCGCCAGCGCCGGATCGGCTCGTTGGTGGCGACCGCGAACCGGGGCAGTTCGCCGGTGTACTGCGGGCCGGGGTCGGGGATGCCGTGCTCGACGACGGTGGTGGGGGTGCTGCCGGCGTCCCAGAACAGGTCGTTGAAGTCGGTGACGTGTACCAGGAGCAGGTCGTCGCGGTCCGCCATCGGGTGGCGGGTGTTCGGCACGTCGCCCTTGGCGGTGTTGTGTTCGACGTACACCGCCGGGACGTCCCGCCCGGGGCGGCGGCGCAGCCACCGCTCGGCGAGGTCGAGTTCCTCCGGTCGTTGCAGGACGACCACGTCCACGTCGAGGTCCGCCATCTGCTCCGGGCTCACCTCGACGGCGTTGTCCGGCCAGTCGTACGTGGTCGCCCGACCGCCTCCGAACGGCCCGCGGTCCGGGGTGACCGGGATGAAGTAGGTGTGCCCGCCCTGGACGAAAGCCGTGCTCCAGGCCCCGTGCACGTGCCACTTCAGGATCCTCACGACGACCTCCGCTCCAGCAGTTCGACGGCGGCGACCACGCGCTCGGGGTCGACGGTGGACAGACAGGGGTGACCCGGTACCGGGCAGGTCGTGGCGCGCGAGTCGCGGCAGGCGGCCAGCGGGTCGCCGAGCCGCACGTGCGGCACCCGGTACGGTCCCCACTGCCCGAACGGGACGGTCGGCGCGAACAGGCTGACCACCGGGGTACCGACCGCGGCAGCCAGGTGCGCGGGTCCGGTGTTGCCGCTGACCAGGCAGGACGCCCGGGACAGCAGACCGGCGAGTTCGTCCAGCGGGGTACGTCCGCCCAGGTCGCGGGCGATGTCGCCGGCCACGTACCGGGTCAGCTCCCGCTCCTGCGGACCTCCGGTGACCAGGACCTGCCGCCCGCTCGCCGCGATCGCCTGTACGATGCGCCGGCTGCGCTCCGGTGGGCAGGCGCGGGCGGGCACACTCGCGCCGGGGTGGACCACGACGAAGCCGCCGGCGGGCTCGGCGTCCCGCTCGGGCAGCACGACCCGCAACCGGCCGTCGTCACCGGCGGGCAGCCGGTACCCGGCCGCGGCGGCGAGCGACAGCGCGCGTTCCGGCTCGGGCAGCCCGTCGGGCAGCCGGTGCCGGATGTCCAGCAGCGCGCCCGGATAGTCGGGGCTGATCGCGGAGATCCGCTGTACCCCGGCGAGCCGCAGCATCAGCGCGAACGGCAGCGGGGACTGGTGGAACGACGTGAAGACGACCGCCTCGTCCACGCCGAGCGCGGCGACCGTGTCGATGAGCCCGTACACCTCGGACGGGACGACCTGACCGGGGGTGGGGTCGATCCACGGGGTACGCCACTCGACCAGTTCGTCCACGCCGGGCAGCAGCCGTGCGGCGCCGTACCCGCGCGGGCCGCAGATCATCGTGACCCGCGACGCGGTCGCCGCGAGCGCCCGGATCGCCGGACCGGTGAGCAGGACGTCGCCGGCGGAGTCGGTGCGTACCGCGAGCACATGCCGCCCGTGGCGGATCTTCGGGGGTACGTGCAGCCGCTGCCGGGCGAGAATCCAGTCGACGGCCGCCCCGAGCGTCGGGGCGACCGCGGGGGCGGCGGCGACTTCCTCCAGTCGGGTGACGTCGGTGGGTACCAGCAGCCCGACGGAGCCGGCAGCGCCGGCGGCAGCCATGTCCCGACCGATGTCGCCGACGACTACGCAGCGTGACGGATGGGTGCCCAGTGCCTCGGCGGCGGCCTGGATCAGTCCGGGCGCCGGTTTGCGGCAGCCGCAGCGGTCCGCGTCGTCGTGCGGGCAGACCTGCCAGGTGTCGAATGGTCCGAGAATCCGCTCGATCCGCGCGTTGACCGCGTCGACCTGGGTAGGGGTGAGTATGCCCCGCGCGACGCCGGACTGGTTCGTGACCACGCCGAGGCGCAGCCCGGCACGGCGCAGGCGGTCGAGCGCCGCGCGTGCGCCGGGCATGGGTTCCACGGCCGTGGGGTCGCCGTTGTAGGGAACGTCCCGCACGAGCGTGCCGTCGCGGTCGAAAAGTACCGCCTCGACGAGTGTTACCTCCGGTTGCTGTCCGTCACGTCTGGGCCACACGCAGGTGGAGGTTCCCGTGAGCAGTAGAGGTAAACATCATCAAAGCGCCCCAGGAGGTGCTGCTGGTGCGCCTGCCGGGGCAGGTGTGAACACGCTGGGTGGCGGGTAGTGCTCCGGGTACGGCGCGCCGACGGCGCGCGAGGCAGGCGGGAGGGCGGATGAGCAGCGAGGCGGAAGAGGCTCTCGTCACCACCATGAAGCGGGTCGCGGCGACGCTCAAGGCCGCCGACATCCCGTTCGCGCTGGCCGGCAGCTTCGCCGTGTACGCCTTGGGCGGCAGTACGTCCGATCACGACGTGGACTTCCTGATCCGTGAGCAGGACGCCGCCAAGGCGTTGGAGGCGTTGGCCGCCGAGGGGTTCCGCACCGAGCGTCCGCCCGAGGACTGGCTGGTCAAGGTGTACGACGAGGACCGCCTGGTGGACCTGATCCATCGACCCGTGGAGCGCCCGGTCACCGACGACACGCTCGCCGACACCACCGTGCTGTCGGTGCATGCGGTACGCATGCCGGTGCTGTCCGCGACCGCGCTGATGGAGCACAAGCTGCTCACGTTCTGCCAGCACTACTGCGACTTCGCGCGGGCGCTGCCGATGGCGCGGTCGCTGCGCGAGCAGATCGACTGGCCGAGGGTGTGGCGGGAGACCCGGCACTCGCCGTACGCCGAGGCGTTCTTTCTGCTGCTGGACCGGTTGGACGTGGTACGCCAGCCGCGGGACGACAAGCCGGGTCGCGCCGGCGGCGCGGGACCGGGCCGGGTGAGGGAGGCCGCCTGACGTGAGCGCGAGGAGTGCAGCGCAGCGGAGCCCCGCAGTCGCGAACGAGGAGGCGGCCTGATGAGTGGTCCGCAGGACGAGTACGTGGAGGCCGCGGTCCAGCGGTTGCTCGCCGAGCATCCGAACCTGGGGGAGCAGGGGCTCGTGGTGGTGCGTCACGAGCGCGACCTGATCCTGCGCGGGGAGGTGGAGAGCCGGCAGCGCCGCGACGAGATCGAGCGACTGGTCGCCGAGCATTTTCCGGGTGTACGGGTGCGTTGCGACATCGGCGTCGTGCGCAGCCAGCCACCGAGCGAGGCCGAGGAGTTGTCGTGATTCGTATCGCCGCCGTGGGTGACGTCCACATGGGACGTGACGTGGTGGGCCGGTTCCGTCCGGCGCTGGAACGGCTGCCCGAGCACGCCGACGTGCTGCTGCTGGCCGGTGACCTGACCCGGCACGGTACCGAGGACGAGGCGCGCTGCGTCGCCGAGGAGTTCGGCGACCTGGCGGTGCCGGTCGTGGCGGTGCTGGGCAACCACGACTACCACAGCGACCAGGTACCGGAGGTGACCCGGGTCCTCGAGGACGCCGGCATCACCGTGCTGGAGGCGAGCAGCACGGTCCTGACGTGCGGCGGGGTACGGCTGGGTGTGGCGGGCGCCAAGGGCTTCGGCGGCGGGTTCGCCGGCAGGTGCGCCAGCGCGTTCGGCGAGCCGGAGATGAAGGCGTTCATCCGCACCACCGCCGAGGTCGCCGACAAGCTCGGCGCCCAGCTGCGGGGGCTGGACTGCGACGTGCTGGTGGCGTTGACCCACTACGCGCCGGTACCGGACACTCTCGCCGGCGAGCCGTTGGAGATCTACCCGTTCCTCGGCTCGTACCTGCTCGGTCAGGCGATCGACTCGGCGCCGACCGACCTGGCGGTCCACGGGCACGCGCACGCGGGCTGCGAGCGCGGCACCACGCCGTGCGGGGTGCGGGTGCGCAACGTCGCCCACCCGGTGATCAAGCAGGCGTACAGCGTGTTCCAGCTCGCCGGCGAGGAGCGGCGGGCGGCGTGAACGACTCACCGGCGCGCCGGTGGTCGCAAACACCTCGCGGGGTGGACGGCGGCTCGGCTCAGCCGGGCAGGGTCTGTCCGCCGAGCGGGGCGAGCACCTCGCCGCTGTAGTACGACGACAGTTCGTCGGAGGCGAAGAACACGTACGACGGGGCGATCTCGTCGGGCTGGGCGGGGCGGGCCATCGGCACGTTGCCGCCGAACTCGCCGACGTGCTCCGCGTCGAACGTACCGGGGATCAGCGGCGTCCACACCGGACCCGGCGCGACGCAGTTGACCCTGATCCGTCGCTTGGTCAGCGCCTGGGCGAGCGAGTACGTCAGCGCCAGGATCGCGCCCTTGGTCGCTGAATAGTCAATCAGGTGCCCGTTTCCGCGCAGTCCGTTGACCGATGCGGTGTTGATGATCGACGAACCGTCGGGCAGATGCTTCAGCGCGGCCCGGGTCACCCGGTAGTAGCTGTGGATGTTGACGTCGAACGTGTGCATCCACTGGTCTTCGGGGATCTCCTCGAGCGATTCGGCGGGCTTCTGGTACGCCACGTTGTTGACCAACAGGTCGAGGCCGCCCAGTTCCTGCGCCGCCCGGTCGACGACCTCCCGGCAGTGGTCGGCGTCGACCAGGTCGCCGGGCATCGTCACGCACCGGCGTCCGGCAGCGGCGACGAGTTCGGCGGTGCGCTCGGCGTCGGCGTGTTCGGACAGGTACGCGACCGCGACGTCGGCGCCTTCCTTGGCGAAGGCGACGGCGACCGCACGTCCGATGCCGGAGTCGCCGCCGGTGACCAGCGCGCGGCGTCCGGCGAGCAGCCCGCGACCGACGTACCCGCGCATCTCGTCGCGCGGGCGCGGGCTCATCTGCTCGGTGCTGCCCGGATACTCCTGCTGCTGGGGCGGTGGCGTGTGCTGCTCGGACATCCTGTCGCCGTACCCGGAGCGTTCGGCCGCAAACGATCAGCGGCAGCGCCGTCCCCGGTACCGGCGGTGCCGCCGTGTTTGCGCTGCTCCGCCCGCCAGCGGCTGGCCGTCGTCGCCGGGTCGACCGGCGGCGCGGTCCGCCTGCCCGCAGCAAACGCGAACGGGTTTTGCGGAATGACGCCCGGGGTAATTGAGGCGCATGGCTTTCCTGTTGTGGATTCTCGCAGTCATTCTGGTGGTCGCCGGAATCGTCGCGCTGTTCCGGCGGCAGATCCTCTGGGGGATCGTCCTGATCATCGTCGGTCTGCTGGTCGGGCCGGGTGGTGTCAGCATCTTCACCTGACGGGCGACCGGTCGACCTCGCCACGCGGCAGCGACGCGCGCGACGGCGGACCGGTCGCACACACGAAGCGGCGGCGCCGGGATCATCCCGGCGCCGCCGCTTCGTCGGCGTTCGTTCGCCGCGTCCGCGCCGGTCGGCGGTGCCGCCCCCGGCGACGGCTACAGGTCCTCGGGACGGGTCGTGCGGCCGGCGAGCGCGTCGCGCACCTTGTCGACCACGGCGACCCCCGGATCGACGATCTTGTTCCACGGCGGGGTCGTCGGGGTCGCCGGGTGCGGTCTGGTGGGCGCCGCTTCCTCGGCGATGGTGAGCCGGTTGCCCAGCCGGACCAGATCCTCCTCGTCGAGCACGTCGGCGAGCCGGGGCAGCAGGTACCGGTCGAGGCGGCGGACATGCTCGCGTACCCGTACCGCGAACTCGGTCAATACAGCGCCGAACCGGGGCGCGTCCGGACGGATCACGTCCAGCCGGGCGGCGGCGCGTTGGATCTCGACGTCCTCGACGAGTTCCCGGTCGGCGAGCCGGTCCCCGTCCGCCAGCACGGCCCGTACCGTCGGGTGCAGGTACTGTTCCTCGGCGGACAGGTGGCGGGCGAGGCTCGCCACCAGGACGTCGAGCACCCTCGCCTGGTAGTCGCTGTCGCCGTCGCCTCGTTCCAGCCGCGCGCACAACTCGTCCAGTCGTCGGTGCTCGTCGTACAGCAGGTCGACGATGCTCGGTCCGGCGGGGCGGTACACGCCCGGTACCGGGGGCAGTGGGGGTAGCGGAGCCGACGCGCTCACGGACTCTCCTCCCGTCGTGGTGAGGCCCGGCGAGTACCCGTACCCGGCGTGCGACAAACGTTGCCTGACAGACATGACGGTCTATATGCTCCGTCCACACCGACCCCGATCAGGGGTTTCCCGTGGCACGGAGGCCATCCATGTCTCTTGCTCGTCGCGTCCTCACCGCTGTGTCCACCGCCATGGCGGCCGCGGTCCTCGCCGCCAGTCCCGCGGCAGCCGCCACCACCCCGCCGCCCAACTCGATGGCGGCCATGGGCGACTCGATCACCCGTGGCTTCAACGCCTGCGGGTGGTACCAGGACTGCACCATCCGCTCGTTCAGCACCGGCGAGGACTCCTCAGTCAACAGTCACTACCTGCGCATCCTCTCGGTGAACCCGGCGATCCTCGGGTACAACTACAACGACGCCAAGAGCGGCGCGAAGTCGGCGGACATGCCCGGTCAGGCGAGCACCGCCGTGTCGCAGCACGTGGACTACGTGACGATGCTGATCGGCGCGAACGACGCCTGCACCAGTTCCGAGTCCACGATGACGTCGGTGACCACGTTCCGGTCCAACATCGACGCCGCGCTGAACACGCTGAAGTCCGGTCTGCCCAACGCCAGGATCTTCGTGATCAGCATCCCGGACATCTACCGCCTGTGGTACGTCGGTCACACCAGCTCCAGCGCGGTGAACACCTGGAACCTGTTCGGCATCTGCCAGTCGATGCTGGCCAACGCGACCTCCACGGCGCAGACGGACGTGGACCGGCGTCAGCGGGTACGGCAGCGGGTGATCGACTTCAACAGCCAGCTCGCCCAGGCGTGCACCGCGTACGGATCGAACTGCCTGTTCGACAACAACGCGGTGTTCAACTACCCGTTCACCCTCAGCCAGCTGTCGACCTGGGACTACTTCCACCCGAACACCAGCGGCCAAGCCGTGCTCGCCAGCGTCTCGTACGCGGCCGGCTACAACTGGTGATGCTGAGCGCTGAGTCGACGCCCGTCGGCGGCGGCTGTCGCCTGCTGGTAAGAAAGGGCCATGACAGCCGCCGCCGACGAAGTCGTTGACCTGTGCCGCGACCTGCTCCGCATCGACACCACCAACACCGGGGACCTGAGCACGTGCGCCGGCGAACGCGCCGCCGCCGAGTACGTCGCCGGCAAGCTCGCCGAGGTCGGTCTCGCGCCGCGCATCTACGAGTCCGCACCCGGCCGTGCCAGCGTGGTCGCCCGGTTCGAGGGTTCCGACCCGTCGCGGGGGGCGCTGCTGCTGCACGGGCACCTCGACGTGGTGCCCGCCGATGCGACCGAGTGGTCCGTCGACCCGTTCGCCGGGGAGATCCGCGACGGGTACCTGTGGGGGCGCGGCGCGATCGACATGAAGGACTTCGACGCGATGATCCTCGCGGTGGTCCGGGACTGGCGGCGCCGCGGCGTCGTCCCGCCCCGCGACCTGGTCCTCGCCTTCACCGCCGACGAGGAGGCCGGCGGCGTGTACGGCGCGGAGTTCCTGGTCCGCGAGCACGCCGACGAGTTCGACGGCTGCACCGAGGCGATCGGCGAGGTCGGCGGCTTCTCCTGGTCGGTGAACAACGACCTGCGGCTGTACCTGATCCAGGCGGCCGAGAAGGGCATCGACTGGCTGCGGCTGCACGCCAAGGGGCGCCCCGGCCACGGCTCCATGATCAACGAGGACAACGCGGTCACCGCGCTGGCCGAGGCGGTGGCCCGGCTGGGCCGGCACCGGTTCCCGATCGAGGTGACGCCGACGGTACGGGCGTTCCTGGAGCAGGTCTCCGAGATCCTCGGGCTGCCGCTGGACCCGGACGACCCGGAGACCGCGATCGCCAAGCTCGGCCCGCTCGCCGCGATCATCGGCGCGACGGTACGCAACACCGCGAACCCCACCCGGCTGTCCGCGGGGTACAAGGACAACGTCATCCCCAGCCGGGCCAGCGCCACGATCGACTGCCGTACCCTGCCCGGCCGGCACGCCGAGTTCCAGCAGCAGCTGCGCGCCGTGATCGGCGACGACATCGAGATCGAGACGGTACACCACCGCACCGCGCTGGAAACCGGCTTCGACGGCGCCCTGGTCGACGCGATGGCGGCGGCGCTGCGAGCCGAGGACCCGGGCGCGCGCACCGTGCCGTACATGCTGTCCGGCGGCACCGACGCGAAGGACTTCGCCACCCTGGGCATGCGCTGCTTCGGGTTCGTCCCGCTGCGGCTGCCCGCCGATCTCAATTTCCCCGCGCTGTTCCATGGCATCGACGAGCGGGTTCCGGTCGACGGACTACAGTTCGGCGTGCGGGTGCTCGACCGCTTCCTGTCCCGGTGCTGAGAGGACGATCATGACCGACGACTACGCCGAGCTCGACGCTGCCCTGGACCGGGTGTTCGCGGCCGCCCGCGCGCACCTGGCGGCGGTGAAGGCCGCCGACGGCCGGGTCGACGACGACGACGTGTGGCGCGCCTACGTCGAGCTCAACAACGCCTCGTACGACTACGACGAACTGCTGATGGACGCGTTCGGCGAGGTCACGCCGTGGGACGTGGACGCGATCGACCCGGACGAGGCGGACGAGCGGTTCGGGGTGGGCGTGGGCGGTGTCGACGGCGGCGAACCAGCCGACCCGCACCCGCACGTGATCTCGGTACGGCAGCGCCGCGACTACCGGGTGCCGAGCGTGGCGGCGCTGGTCCGGGTCGCCGAGGCGGCCCGGCGCGGCGCGACGGCGCGCGACGAGGAGCCGGAGGAGGCCGTCGGTTCGGTCGCCGAGGCGATCATCGAACTGCTGCAGTCCGGCGACGGTTCGCTGGGCGCGCTGGACATCCCGGAGTTGGAGCCGCTCGACGGCGTGGTGACGGTCAGCGAGGTGGCGACCCCGCTGGATCTGGACGCCTACCCGGAGGACGACGGAACCGGTCCGTTCCAGATGGGCGGCAGCGACCGGCTGCTCGGCCGCCTCGACGAACACCCGCTGATCGACCTGGACGACACGCCGCAGGGCTGACCGCCCGCGGGGCACGGTCCACGCCGCGCTCGGCGGCCGGCGGTCCGCACACCGGCGCCCACCGGACCGCCGGCCGGCGGTCCGGCACGGTCGTCGCCGACTAGTACGACAAACCGGGCTGGGTCGCCGAGCCGACCCTGCGACGCAGCAGAACCTGTCGGGTCCCGTTGCGCAGCAGTCGCACCCGGGCCAGTTCCCACCCGGAGAATTCGGCTTGGATCGCCAGTTGCGCCGCTGCGGTCAACCGGTCGACATCCGGTGGGAGCCGTAACGGCGCGTACTCGTAGTCCATGCCTTGCATACTGCTCCGTCGGCGCGGGGCCGCACCACCCCGTGCGCCGCTGCGATCAGGTCTGCCGCTCCGGGTACCCGCACGTCGGGGCGGACACGTCGTCCAGGGCGGCGCGGATCTGCGGGGGCAGGGTGATCTCCTCGGCGCGCAACGCGCCGAGCAGCTGCCCGACGGTCCGCGCGCCGAGGATCACCGACGTCACCCCGGGTCGGTCCCGCACCCAGGCGAGCGCCACCTCCACCGGCGACACCCGCAGCCCGTCCGCTGCGGTCACCACCGACTCGACGATCGCCGAACAGCGCGGGTCGAGGTACGGCGTGACGAACAGTTCGAAGTGCGGCGACGCGGCGCGCGAGTCGGCGGGGCGCCCGTGGCGGTACTTGCCGGTCAGCACGCCCCTGCCGAGCGGCGACCACGCCAGCACGCCCAGACCCAGGGTGGCGCAGGCGGGCAGCAGTTCCCGCTCGATACCGCGTTCCAGCAGCGAGTACTCCACCTGGCTGGCGACCAGCGGCGCGCGCCCCGGCCACGCCGCCTGCCAGGTCGCCGCGTACGCCGTCTCCCAGCCGGAGAAGTTCGACACGCCGACGTACCGGGCGCGACCGGTACCGACCGCATGATCGAGCGCGGCGAGCGTCTCGTCCAGCGGGGTGTCCGGGTCGAAGCCGTGCACCTGCCACAGGTCGACGTAGTCGGTACCGAGTCGACGCAGCGACGCGTCGAGGCTGCGCAGCAGGTGCGACCGGGACGCGTCGCGGCGGCGTTCGCTGCCCGGTCGCAACCCGGATTTCGTCGAGATCAGCAGTTCGTCGCGGGGTACCAGGGTGCCGATCAGGCTGCCGATGACCGCCTCGGAGTCGCCGTCGGAGTACACGTCGGCGGTGTCGATCAGGTTGCCGCCCGCGTCGAGGTACGTCTTCAGTTGAGCGGCAGCATCGTCCGCGTCGGTGTCCCGGCCCCACGTCATGGTGCCGAGGGCGAGCCGGGACACCAGGAGTCCCGCCCTGCCGAGCGGTCGTTGCTGCATGGCACGCAACCTACCGGCGGCGGCCGCTGTGTCGGGAGTACCTCGCCGGGGGTCGGCGCGTCGCCGTTCGGCTGATCATCTCAGGCGCGGCGCGGCGGTCCACGACGCGCCGCGCCGTCCCCGGTCGCCCGGTCGCCCGGTACCCTGATCATGCCGGGACCCGGCGGACGGAGGCTACGGATGCGGCTCGGACTGAACCTCGGCTACCAGACGGCGTGGACGACTCCCGCCGACCACCTCGCGTTCGCGCAGGAAGCCGATCGCCTGGGCTATGCGGTGGTGTGGGCCGCCGAGGCGTACGGCTCGGACTCGCCCACGATGCTCGCGTGGATCGCCGGCCAGACCGAACGGATCGGTATCGGCAGCGCCGTCATGCAGATCCCGGCGCGCAGCCCGGCGATGACCGCGATGACCGCCGCGACCCTGGACGCGCTGTCCGAGGGCCGGTTCCACCTCGGTCTGGGCGTGTCCGGGCCGCAGGTCTCCGAGGGCTGGCACGGGGTGCGGTTCGCCAGACCGCTGGCGCGCACCAGGGAGTACGTCGACATCGTGAAGATGGCGCTGGCGCGCCAGGAGGTCAGCTACCACGGCGAGTTCTACGACCTGCCGCTGCCCGACGGACCCGGCAAGGCGTTGAAACTGTCCTTCCGGCCGCCCCGCGCGCACGTCCCGATCTATCTCGCCGCGGTCGGCCCGAAGAACCTCGAGCTGGCCGGCGAGATCGCCGACGGCTGGTTGGCGATCTTCTTCGCCCCGGAGTACGCCCACGAGCAGACCTCGTCGATCCGCGACGGGCGGCGCAAGGCCGGCATGGAGCTGGACGGGTTCGACATCGTGCCGAGCGTGCCGGTGGTGGTCGGCGACGACGTCGACACCTGCGCCGAGCTGGTGCGCTGGTACGCCGCGCTGTACGTCGGCGGGATGGGCAGCCGCCAGCAGAACTTCTACAACCAGTTGGCGACCCGGATGGGCTACGGCGACGCCGCGCGCGAGGTGCAGGAGCTGTACCTCGCCAAGCGGCACCGGGACGCGGCGGCGGCGGTACCGATGCAGTTCATCGACCGCACGTCGCTGCTCGGACCGGTCGACCGGATCGCCGACCGGATGCGCGCGTACGCCGACGCCGGGGTCACCACGCTGTCGGTGACCCTGTTCGCGGGCGACCGCGACAGCGGTATCGCGACCCTGCGCGCCGTGGCGGAGGCGCTCGACCGCTCCGGCGTCGGCGACTGAACCGGGCACATCCGTCGCCGCCTCCACCGCCCGCCGGCGGTGCGCTGCCCGAACCGTACTCGTCCGGTGATGTGCGTACATCACCGGACGAGTACGCCGTCCACGACACACCCTGCAGCGCGGGCGGCGGGGCGCCGTGCGCGTTCGCGGGGCGCGCTCGGGCATCCGCTCGTCAACCGGTACCCCTGACCGCGCCCGCCCGGAAGCCCTCGGCCGCCGATCGTGGCGACCGAGGCTCGCGATACCCTCGGTGCCCGACTTCGTGGGTGCCCGCGGCGGTGCCGCGGGCACCCACGACCCCGACTCCCGCCACCCCCCGCGTGGAATGAGGCACGTCCGTCATGGAGTTCTGGAAAGCGATCATCCTCGGTGTGGTCGAAGGCGTCACCGAGTTCCTGCCGGTGTCGTCGACCGGGCACCTCACCATCGCCGAGAAGTTGCTCGGCCTCGAGGTCGACGACGTCGGTGTGACCGCGTACACCGCGATCATCCAGGTCGGCGCGATCGCCGCCGCGATCATCTACTTCTGGCGCGACATCGTGCGCATCGTGGTCGGTTTCGTGCGCGGGCTGTTCAGCCGTGAGGAACGGACCACCGCCGACTGGCGGCTGTCGACCGCCGTGGTGGTCGGCTCGATCCCGGTCGCGGTGGTCGGGCTGCTCGGCAAGCACGTCATCGAGGGTCCGCTGCGCAGCCTGTGGGTGGTAGCGGCCGGTCTGGTGCTGTGGAGCGGCGTCATGGTCTTCGCCGAGCGGGCCGCCACCCAGCAGCGCGACGAGAAGCAGGTCGGGATGCGCGACGGTCTGCTCATCGGGATCGCGCAGTGTTTCGCGCTGATCCCCGGCGTGTCCCGGTCCGGCGCGACGATCTCCGCCGGCCTGCTGCTCGACCTCGACCGGGTCACCGCGACCCGGCTGTCGTTCTTCCTCGGCATCCCGGCGCTGACCGCCGCCGGCGCGCTGGAGGCGGTCAGCAACGCCCACCAGGTCGCCACCACGGTCGGTTGGGGCGCCACCGCTGTCGGCACCGTGGTCAGCTTCGGCGTGGCGTACGCGTCGATCGCCTGGCTGCTGAAGTTCGTCGCGCACCACTCCATCGTCCGGTTCGTGTGGTACCGGGTCGCGCTCGGCGTCCTGCTCGCGGTCGCGCTCGGCGCGGGCGTGATCAGCGCGACATAAGGTGGGCGCGTGGCGACCCTCGTACTGCTCCGGCACGGCCGGACCACGTCCAACGCGGAAGGGACCCTCGCCGGCCGCCGCCCGGTCGAACTGGACGAGACCGGGCGCGCCCAGGCGACTTCGGTCGGGCAGCGGCTGGCGAAACTGCCGATCACCCAGGTGGTGACCAGCCCCCTGCCGCGCTGCCGGCAGACCGTCGACCTGGCGCTGCCGGGGCGGGAAGCGGCGGTCGACGAGCGGTTCACCGAGTGCGGGTACGGCACGTGGGAAGGTCAGCCGCTGAAGACCCTGATGAAGGATCCGCTGTGGAAGGCGGTCCAACTCCATCCGGCGAGCGTCAGCTTCCCCGAGGGCGAGTCGATGGCGGGCATGGCGGCGCGCGCCGTCGCCGCCGCCCGCGACTGGGACGCCAAGGTCACGGCGGCGCACGGCGCGGACGCGCTGTGGCTCGCGTGCAGCCACGGCGACGTGATCAAGTCGATCGTCGCGGACGCGCTCGGCATGCATCTGGACCTGTTCCAGCGCATCGCGGTCGACCCCGCGTCGGTCACCGTGATCCGGTACACCCCGCTGCGCCCGTTCGTGGTCCGGCTCAACGACATGGGCGACGACCTCGCCGGGCTGGTACCGCCGAAGCGGCGCGGTCGGCGGCGTCGCAAGGCGGCATCCGACGCCGCCGTCGGCGGCGGTGCCTGCGGCGGGCAGGTGTGAGCGGCGGTGACGTCCCGGCGGCCGACGCGGCTCGACCACGATTCAGCGTGGCGGGCGGCGGGCGGCTAATGTTGCCCCCATGACCCATCAGGTGTTCGCGTTCGAGCCGCCGGAGCGGTTCGTGGCCGGTACGGTGGGTCCGCCCGGCGAGCGCACCTTCTTCCTCCAGGCGCGCGGTGGAGGTCGCCTGGTCAGCGTCGCTCTCGAGAAGGTCCAGGTACAGCTGCTCGCGGAGAAGCTCGACGAGCTGCTCGGCGAGGCACAGCGCCGGTTCGGGATCACGCTGCCGGAGGCCGGCGCCACCGGTGACAACGATCCGCTGGAGACCCCGGTGGACGAGGAGTTCCGGGTGGGCACCCTCGGTCTCGCCTTCGACGTCGACACCTCCACAGTGGTGATCGAGGCGATCGCCGTCGGGGACGTCGAGGACGAGCTGGACGCCGAGGACGCCGTCGAGGACGAGGAGGACACCTCCGACCTCGACCGGCTGCGGGTCCGGCTCACCCTCGCCGAGACGCGGGCGTTCATCGAGCGCGCCAAGCGGGTCGTGGCCGCCGGTCGCCCGCCGTGCCCGCTGTGCGGGCAACCGCTCGACCCGAAGGGGCACCTCTGCCCGCGACACAACGGATACCACCGGTAGCGACGATGAGCACCGATGCCGGCGGCCTTCGCATCGCTGAGCCGGACGCCCTCGTGCTGCTGCGTGAGGGCACCCTCGAACTCGAGGGTCGGCTGCTGGACGCGTCCAACACCACCCTGCGCGCCGAGATCAGCCTGGACGGGCTGACCGCGCACTGCGTGTACAAACCGGTGCGCGGCGAACGCCCGCTCTGGGACTTCCCGACCGGCACGCTCGCCGGTCGCGAGGTGTCGGCGTACCTGGTCGCCCAGGCCGGCGGCTGGGGACTCGTCCCGCCGACCGTGTTGCGGGACGGGCCGCTGGGTCCGGGCGCCTGCCAGTTGTGGATCGACGAACCGGACGAGCCGCACCCGCTGCTCGGGTTTGTGCCGTTCGACGCGGTACCCGCCGGGTGGCGGGCCGTGCTCGACGCGGAGGACACCAGCGGCAACCCGTTCGTCCTCGCGCACGCCGACGCGCCGGTCCTCGCGCGCATGGCGGTGTTCGACGCAGTGATCAACAACGCCGACCGCAAGGGCGGGCACGTGTTGGCGGGTCCGGGCGGCGCCGTGTACGGGGTGGACCACGGGGTCTGCTTCCACGTCCGGAACAAGCTGCGCACCGTGCTGTGGGGTTGGATCGGCGAACCGCTGCCGGACGAGGCCCGCGACATGCTGCACCGGGTACGCGAGGCGCTGGGCGGGGCGCTGGGCGAGGCGCTCGCCGAGCACCTGACCGGCGCCGAGGTGTCCAGCGTCGGTCGGCGCATCGACCGGCTGCTGGCGAAGGGGTGCTTTCCGGAGCCGAGCGGCGACTGGCCCTCGGTACCGTGGCCGCCGATCTGATCCCGAAGCCGCGCCGCCGCGGTCCAGAGTCGCGAGCGGTCCACAGTCGCGAGCGGAGCCGCACCTCGATCTGATCACCCGCGTCGGCGGTCGTTACCCTGTCAGGATGCAGTCCTGGACCGCCCCGGAGGTACCGTCGCTGCCCGGTGAGGGGCAGCCGCTGGCGTTGTTCGACACCGCCCGCGACGGTGTACGGCCGACGCAGCCGGGCGAGACCGCCACGCTGTACGTGTGCGGCATCACCCCGTACGACGCCACCCACCTCGGCCACGCCGCCACGATGATCACTTTCGACCTGGTGAGCCGGGTCTGGCGCGACGCCGGGCACCGGGTGCGGTACGTGCAGAACGTCACCGACATCGACGATCCGCTGCTGGAGCGGGCCGAGCGCGACGGCGAGGACTGGGTGGTGCTCGCCATGCGGGAGACCGCGCTGTTCCGCGAGGACATGGAGGCGCTGCGCATCCTTCCGCCGGCGCACTACGTCGGCGCGGTCGAGTCGATCCCGTCCATCGTCGAGAAGGTCGCGGCCCTGGTCGAGGCGGGCGCCGGGTACCGGCTGGACGACGGCACCGGCGACGTGTATTTCGACATCTCCGCGGCGCCCCGGTTCGGGTACGAGTCGCACCTGTCCCGCGAGCAGATGCTGCGGCTGGCCGCCGAGCGCGGAGGCGACCCGGACCGCGCCGGCAAGCGGGACCCGCTGGACCCGCTGCTGTGGCGCGGGGCGCGCGACGGCGAACCGGCGTGGCCCGGCGGTCCGCTCGGTCCGGGTCGACCCGGCTGGCACATCGAATGCGCGGTGATCGCGCTCGACCTGCTCGGTCCGACGATCGACGTCCAGGGTGGCGGCAACGACCTGCTCTTCCCGCACCACGAGTGCTCGGCGGCGCACGCCGAGACGTTGACCGGTCGGTCGCCGTTCGCGACCCACTACGTCCACGCCGGCATGATCGGGCTGGACGGCGAGAAGATGAGCAAGAGCAAGGGCAACCTGGTCTTCGTGTCCCGGCTGCGAGCCGACCACGTCGACCCGATGGCGGTCCGGTTGGCGCTGCTCGCCGACCACTACCGCGCCGACCGGCAGTGGACCGACGAGCTGCTCAAGGCGGCGATCCAACGGCTGACGCGGTGGCGCGAGGCGACCGCCCGGCCGTCCGGGCCGTCCGGGGCGCAGGTGCTGGCGGGGGTACGCGAACGGCTCGCCGACGACCTGGACACGCCGGGCGCGCTCGCCCTGGTGGATGCCTGGGCGGATGCCGCGCTCGCGGGTACCGGCGCGGACGCCGACGCGCCCGCGCTGGTCGCGACCACGGTCGACGCGCTGCTCGGGGTACGGCTGTAGCGGGCGGTGCCGTCGCCCCGCGCGCGGGGCGACGGCACCGGGTCAGCCGAGCACCAGGTCCGGTTCGTCGGCGTCGCGTGGGGCGGGCGCGGCGGGAATCCGGTACTCCTCGGTGAGCGCCGTCACCGGTCCCGGCCAGGTCGCCTGTGCCACCTCGATCGGCGTGTGCCGCTCGTCGTAGGCGACGTGCAGCAGATGCAGTACCGGGGTGTCCGGGCGGATGTGCAGGATCTCCGCTTCGTCGCGGCTGGGCAGCCGGGCGGTCACCTCGTCGGTGGCGGACACGTACCGCCGCCCGGTGACCTCCTCGACTTCCTGGTACAGCGGACGCCCGAACGGCTCGGGCCGTTCCAGCGAGGTACCGCCCGCGTCGGACACGGTCAGCCAGGACGCGCCGACCTCGACCGGGGCGTCCTGGGTACGTACCAGGTGCCGGCGGACCACCAGCAGGGTGCCGACGGGTACCCCGAAGGCGTGGGCGACCTCTGCCGGGGCGGGGGAGCGGCCCACCTCGGTGAGCTGCTGGCGGTACCGTGCCGCCAGGTCGGCGTGGTACCCGCGGTGCACGCCGTACCGGCCGCGGGACAGCCGGTTGAGCCGCCGCCGGGTACCGCGCACGTACGTGCCGGAGCCGGGGCGGGTGATGAGCAGCCCCTCGACGCGCAGGTTGTCGATGGCGCGCTGGACGGTCTGCTTGGCTACGCCGTACGTCTCGGCGATGGCCGGGATCGACGGCAGTTTCTCGCCCGGTCCCCAGTCGCCCCGGCGGATCTGGGCGCGGATCTGGTTGGCGATCTGCCGATGGGGGTGTTCGGCGGCACCTGGGTTGATCGTCATCGTCGGATGCTCCTGCCGGGTTTCGGTCCGATCATCATCCTGCCGTACCGGTGTCCGATAACCTAGCGTCCTAGGACGCCTGAGCGGGTGTGCCACGCCGCACCAGGACACGTTTCCCGATGAGGAAGGCCCAGCCGACGCGCGGAGACCCCGACGGGCAGGCGCCACCGGCGCGGCGGAAGCGACGGCGCCCGGTTGCGCCGCGGGTCGCACCGGGCTCGTCGGCGCCACGGTCGGCGCCGACCGTCACCACCGGCAGAGCGTCCGGCTGCGGCTCACCACGAGCCGGCGGTCGGGCCCGCGGAACCGCCGCGACGGCGCAGGTACTTCTCGAACTCCTGGGCGATCTCGTCGCCGGACAGCGGTCGCAGCCCGTCGTCGCCGGCGCGGTCCTCGAGTTCGCGCACGTACTCGGCGAGCTCGGCGTCCTGTTCGGCGGCGGCGCGCAGCCGCTGCTCCCAGTCGGCGGCGTCCTCGGCGAGATCCGCCATCGGTACCGGCAGGTCCAGCAGGTCCTCCAGCCGGTGCAGCAGCCCGAGCGTCGCCTTGGGGCAGGGCGGGTTGTTCGCGTAGTGCGGCACGTGTACCCAGAACGACAGCGCGTCCAGCCCGGCTCGCACCGACGCTTCGTGCAGCACGCCGACGATCCCGGTCGGTCCCTCGTACCGGGTCGGGGCGAGCCGGTACCGCTCGGCGGTCGCCTCGTCCGCGGCGGTGCCGGTGATCGGCAGCGGGCGAGTGTACGGCACGTCCGCCAGCAGCGCCCCGAGCAGCACGATCTGGTTGACCTCGAGGCTGTGACAAATCTCCAGGACCTCGTCGCAGAACGTGCGCCAGCGGGTGCTCGGCTCGATGCCCCGGATCAGCACGACGTCCCGCTCGGTACCCGGCGGGGTCGCCACCGAGAACCGGGTGGTGGGCCATTCGATGGTCCGGCTCTGTCCCTCGCCGAGCGCCACCGTCGGCCGGTTGACCTGGAAGTCGTAGAACTCCTCCGGGTCGAGAGCCGCCACCTGGCGCGCCGACCACACTTCCTCCAGGTGCTCAATCGCGGCTGTGGAGGCGTCGGCGGCGTCGTTCCAGCCTTCGAAGGCGGCGATCGCCACTGGGGAGCGGAGCACCGGTAGTCCGTCGAACTCGGTCACCGGTCCAGCCTACGGGCTGCCGCCGTGGCTGGCTTTCCGGCCGCGCCCGGGTCGGCCGTCCGAGCGTCGCGCCGCCGGGCACCCGGGTACCGCCGGGCACGCCGGCGCCGCGCCGCCGGGTGTCCACGGGTACCGCCGGCGTCCGCAGCGTGGGAGCCACGAGAGCCTCTCGAGTGCGCGGCATACCCTGGTGGTGTGCCGAATTCCTTTCTGACCGCCATGTCCGATCGAGTACTCGTCGCGGACGGGGCGATGGGCACGATGCTGCAGGCCGCGCAGTTGAACCTCGACGACTTCGAAGGACACGAAGGCTGTAACGAGGTCCTGAACGCGACCCGTCCGGACGTGGTCCGTTCGATCCACGACGCGTACTTCGCGGCCGGGGCGGACTGTGTCGAGACAAACACATTCGGGGCGAACTTCGGCAACCTCAGCGAGTACGGCATCGTCGACCGGATCCGGGAACTGTCGGAGGCGGGCGCGCGGCTGGCTCGCGAGGTCGCCGACGGCTGGTCGCGGCTCGGCCGCGAGCGGTACGTCCTCGGCTCGGTCGGTCCGGGCACCAAGCTGCCGACGCTCGGTCATGTCACGTTCGGCACGCTGCGCGACGCGTACCAGGAGAACGTGGCGGGGCTGCTGGCCGGCGGCGTCGACGCGGTGATCGTGGAGACCTGCCAGGACCTGCTGCAGGCCAAGGCGGCGCTGATCGGGGCGCGGCGGGCGATGGCGGCGCAGGGCCGCACGGTACCGCTGATCGCCCACGTGACCATGGAGACCACCGGGACGATGCTGCTCGGCTCGGAGATCGGCGCGGCGCTGACCGCTCTGGAGCCGCTCGGCATCGACCTGATCGGGTTGAACTGTGCGACCGGACCCGCCGAGATGGCCGAGCACCTGCGGTACCTGTCGCAGCACGCGCGGGTGCCGCTGTCCGTGATGCCCAACGCCGGTCTGCCCGAGCTGGGACCGGACGGGGCGGTGTACCCGCTGCGCCCGGACGAGCTGGCGGAGTGGCTGCACCGGTTCGTCACCGAGTACGGCGTGTCGCTGGTGGGCGGCTGTTGCGGTACCACCCCGGAGCATGTGGCGCGGGTCGTCGAGCGGGTCGGCGGGCTGAGGCCGGCGCCTCGCGAGCCGATCGCCGAGGCGGGCGTGTCGTCGCTGTACCACCACGTGCCGTTCGTCCAGGACGTCAGTGTGCTGATGGTGGGGGAGCGGACCAACGCCAACGGGTCGAAGGCGTTCCGCGAGGCGATGCTGGCCGGTGACTGGCAGACGTGTGTGGAGATCGCCCGCGACCAGGCGCGATCCGGCTCGCACCTGCTCGACCTGTGCGTCGACTACGTCGGTCGGGACGGGGTCGCCGACATGCGGGAGATCGGCAGCCGGTTCGCCACCGCGTCCACGTTGCCGATCATGCTGGACTCGACCGAGCCGGCGGTGATCGAGGCCGGGCTGGAGATGCTCGGCGGCCGGTGTGTGGTCAACTCGGTCAACTTCGAGGACGGGGACGGGCCGACCTCGCGGTACGCGCGGGCGATGCCGATCGTGCGCGAGCACGGCGCGGCGGTGGTGGCCTTGACCATCGACGAGGAGGGCCAGGCGCGCACCCGCGACTGGAAGGTCGCGGTCGCCAGCCGGCTGATCGACGACCTGACCGGCCGGTGGGGGATGGCGCTGTCCGACATCCTGGTCGACTGCCTGACGTTCCCGATCGCCACCGGGCAGGAGGAGACGCGCCGCGACGCGATCGAAACGATCGAGGCGATCCGCGAGATCGCCCGGCGGTACCCGGGGGTGAACTTCACCCTCGGCGTGTCGAACGTGTCGTTCGGGTTGAACCCGGCGGCGCGGCAGGTGCTCAACTCGGTGTTCCTGCACGAGGCGGTACAGGCGGGGCTGACCAGCGCGATCGTGCACGCGTCGAAGATCCTGCCGATGTCGCGAATCCCGGACGAGCAGCGCGAGGTGGCGCTGGACCTGGTGTACGACCGGCGTCGGGACGGGTACGACCCGCTGCAGCGGTTCATCGACCTGTTCGAGGGTGTCGACGCGGCGAGCGCGCGGGCCAGCCGGGCGGAGGAGCTGGCGGCGTTGCCGCTGGACGAGCGGCTGCGCCGGCGGATCATCGACGGCGAACGCAACGGTCTGGAGTCGGACCTCGACGCGGCGTTGGAGTCCCGGTCGGCTCTGGAGATCATCAACGACACGCTGCTGGACGGCATGAAGGTCGTCGGTGAGCTGTTCGGGTCCGGTCAGATGCAGCTGCCGTTCGTGTTGCAGTCCGCCGAGGTGATGAAGGCGGCGGTCAGCTACCTCGAGCCGCACATGGAGAAGGCGGACTCCGCCGGCAAGGGCACGATCGTGCTGGCCACGGTCAAGGGCGACGTCCACGACATCGGCAAGAACCTGGTCGACATCATCCTGTCCAACAACGGGTACACGGTGGTGAACATCGGCATCAAGCAGCCGATCACCGCGATCCTGGACGCCGCCGAGCGGCACGACGCGGACGCCATCGGCATGTCCGGTCTGCTGGTCAAGAGCACGGTGGTGATGAAGGAAAACCTCGAGGAGATGACCTCCCGGGGTGTCGCGCAGCGCTGGCCGGTGCTGCTCGGCGGGGCGGCGCTGACCCGTGCGTACGTCGAGGACGACCTGCGCGCGCTGTACCCGGGCGAGGTGCACTACGCGCGGGACGCGTTCGAGGGACTGTCGCTGATGGACCGGGTGATGACCGCCAAGCGCGGCGGAAGCGGCGTCGTCGACCCGCAACGGGAAGCGGCGCTGGCCGAGCGGCGGCAGCGCAGGCAGCGGCAGCGGGCGATGGTCGCGGCGAGCCTGCCGCCGCTGGACGACGACTCGGTGCGTTCCGACGTCGCCGTCGACGTCGAGGTGCCGAACCCGCCGTTCTTCGGTACCCGGGTGGTGAAGGGGATTCCGCTGGCGGAGTACGCGGCGCTGCTCGACGAGCGGGCCACGTTCGTCGGGCAGTGGGGTCTGCGCGGGGCGCGCGGCGGCAAGGGACCGTCCTACGAGGAGCTGGTGGAAACCGAGGGCCGGCCGCGGCTGCGGTACTGGCTGGATCGGTTGACCGCCGAGCACGTGCTGGAAGCGGCCGTGGTGTACGGGTACTACCCGTGCTACTCGGAGGGCAACGACGTGGTGGTGCTGGACGAGGACGGGCGTACCGAGCGGGCCCGGTTCACGTTCCCGCGTCAGCGCGCCGAGCGGCGGCTGTGCCTGGCGGACTTCTTCCGACCGCGCGAGCAGGGTCTGGACGTCATCGGGTTGCAGTTGGTCACCGTGGGGCACCCGATCAGCGAGTACACCGCGAAGCTGTTCGCCCGCAACGCCTACCGCGACTACCTCGAGGTACACGGACTGTCGGTCCAGCTCACCGAGGCGCTGGCGGAGTACTGGCACAAGCGCATCCGTGCCGAGCTGACCTTGCCCGACGGTCGTACCGTGGGCGACTTCGACCCGGCGGACGTCGACGGGCTGCTGGGCACGGACTACCGGGGCTGCCGGTACGCGTTCGGCTATCCGGCCTGCCCGAACCTCGAGGACCGGGCGAAGGTGGTCGGG
>DASUXA010000021.1:0-14855 GCA_036378155.1 Micromonosporaceae bacterium
CCCGACCGGCCACGTATCAGCGGACGGCTCTGATCGCGGTGAGCGTGGTGTGCACGTCGAACGCGTCACCGTCGTCGCTGGTCCAGCCGCCGTCGCTGCGTTGGGTTTCGGCGAGCCGTCGGCGTGCGGCGACCAGCAGCCAGTCGTCCGGACCGACGCCGACCCGGCGCAGCGCGGCAGCCATGGCAGCGGTGTCCGCCGGGCTCATCTGTGGCACCCGTTCGGCCAGGATGACCTGCACCTGCGCCGCCTCGTAGAACCAGCCGCACTGGTACAACAGGGCCGCGCCGAACCAGCCGGCGGCCAGGTAGGACGGCCACGAGCCGTCGCTGCGCAGCGCGGACCGGAACGCGTTGGCAGCCCGGGCGACCCGGTCGCTGTGGACGTTCGCGTCGGCGCTCGGCGCCGGTCGCGACGGTCCCGCCACCGCCAGCCAGTAGCCGGCGCTCGCGGTCAGGTACAGCCGCGCCTCCGGGTCGCCGGGCGTCGCCCAGGGCGGCGCCGTATCGGCGAGCGCCTCGTCCTCTTCCCAGGTGCCGTCCTCGCGCTGACGCGACGACAGCCACTCCAGGCCGCGCCGGGCCGGTGGCCGGCCCAGCGCGCCCAGATCGTCGAGTTCCGCGAGGCGGAAGCAGGTCGCGTCGACCGAGGCGATGTGGGCGCCCCAGTACGCCGGCCAACCGCCGGCGGCTGTCTGCCCCATCTCAGCCTTGGCCAACACGTCCTCGTCCGGCAGCTTCCCGGCGCGCAACCAGGACAGTCGCGCCCGGTCGACCGGATCCCCGTGCGCCACGACGTAGCCGATCGCGGCATCAATGTCGACCACGCCGACAGGTTACCGGCGCGGACCGACGCGACAGCCCGGCAGAACGTTCAGTAGATCGGCAACGAGGGGTCGATGCTGCGTACCCATGAGACGACCCCGCCCTGCACGTGTACCGCGTCCTTGAAGCCCGCCGCCTTGACCGCGGCCAACGCCTCGGCGGAGCGGACGCCGCTCTTGCAGTACAGGACGATCTGCCGGTCCTGGGGCAGTGAGGACAACGCGGCGCCGGACACGATCTCGCCCTTGGGCACGAGCCGCGAACCCGGAATGCGGACGATCTCGTACTCGGCGGGCTCCCGCACGTCGACCAGCTCGATCGACTTGCCGGCGTCCAGCCACTCCTTCAGTTCGGCGGCGGTGATCGTCGACCCGGCTGCGGCCGCCGACGCCTCCTCGGAGACCGCGCCGCAGAAGTCCTCGTAGTCGATCAACCCGGTGATGGTCGGGTTCTCGCCGCAGATCGCGCAGTTCGGGTCCTTGCGCACCTTGATCGTGCGGTACGTCATCTCCAGGGCGTCGTACACCATCAGCCGCCCGACGAGCGGCTCGCCAACGCCGGTCAGCAGCTTGATCGCCTCGGTGACCTGGATCGAGCCGATGCTCGCGCAGAGCACGCCGAGCACCCCGCCCTCGGCGCAGGACGGCACCATGCCGGGCGGCGGCGGCTCCGGGTACAGGCAGCGGTAGCACGGACCGTGCTCCGCCCAGAACACGCTGGCCTGACCGTCGAACCGGTAGATCGAGCCCCACACGTACGGCTTGCCGAGCAGCACCGCGGCATCGTTGACCAGGTACCGGGTGGCGAAGTTGTCGGTGCCGTCGATGATCAGGTCGTACTGCTCGAAGATCCGGAAGACGTTGTCGTTGTTCAGCGCCTCGTCGTGGATCACGACGTCGACCAACGGGTTGATCTCGCGGATCGTGTCCCGCGCCGACTCCGACTTGGGGCGTCCGATATCCGACTGACCATGGATGATCTGGCGTTGCAGGTTGGATTCGTCGACGGTGTCGAACTCGACGATGCCGAGCGTGCCGACACCCGCGGCGGCGAGGTACATCAGCGCGGGCGAACCGAGACCTCCGGCGCCGACGCACAGCACCTTCGCGTTCTTCAGCCGCTTCTGCCCGTCCATCGCCACGTCGGGGATGATCAGGTGGCGGCTGTACCGACGAACCTCGTCGGTGGTCAGGGCTTCGGCCGGTTCGACCAACGGGGGCAGGGACACGATGTCCTCCGAACGACGGGATGCGGACTCCACCGACAACGTCGCCATTCTGCCGTGGCTTCCCGACGACGGCGTGTCGTGAGACACCGCGTCCGGATCACGGGATGGGCGCTCCGGCATACCGCTTTCCGTTCAGGTACGGCCAGGCGTTGGCGACGCACCCTTTCAGACCGTACGTCTGCTGCTGCATCACCGGCGCCGGCTGCCCCGGACCGGGGCACGCCTCGTGACCGTGCCCGAGTTCGTGCCCGACCTCGTGGTTGATCGCGTACTGCTGGTACACCTCGAGCGGAGCGTTGTAGTCCGGGACCGAGGTCAGCCAACGCGCCAGGTTGATGATGACCTGGCCGGTGATCCGGCACGAGGTGTACTTCTCGGTGTGCAGGCCCCCGGCCGCGCACATCCGCTCCGACGTGCCCGGCGTGGCGAGATACAGGATGAAGTCGTACGCCGCGCCCTGCGGCACCTGCTGCAGCCGGACGTTGCCACCCGCGATCCAACTGCGCGGATCGCCGAGCGTCTTCACCGCCGTGGCGGCGAACGCGTTGGCGTTCTGCCCCGTGCCGTTCTCCACCGCGACCTTGAACCGGTGCAGCGTGCCCGAGGTGCCGAGCACCGGGCTCCGCGTAGTCGCGTAGGTGAACGTGCCCGGCCCGGTCACCGGACCGGTGTACTTCGTGGGCGCGGAAGCGGCACTGGTCGAAGCCGAGGTCGGCGTCGCGGACGCCGAGGGCGTCGCGTCGCTGGGCAGTGCGGTGGTATTGGCCGACGCCGCGGGCGAGGGCTTGCCGGCGCCGAGCACGGCGGTCCAGCCGTGCGTGCCGCGCAGGGCTACGACGGCTCCGCCGAGCGCGGCGACGGTGACCAGTACGGCGGCGAACACGATGCGGCGACGGCGGCGCGCGGCGCGGGCGCGCTCCACACGGCGTGCCTGGGCGCGTGACGGCGCGTCGTCGGGGTAGCCGTACCGGTCGCGGCTCGTCGGCGACGGATCGTCACGTCTGGGCGGTCTGGACGGGGACATCACGGTGAGCCTGCCATATCGCGATCGACGACGCCCACCGACTGCCCGACCGTGTGGACGACGCGCGCGGTGCCGGCGGGGGCGGTCACGGCAGCAGCGCGGTCACCCGCCGGGTCACCGCGTCCAGCGTCGCGCGTACCACCGCCTGCCGCGGATCTCCGGACACCAGCGCCGACCCGGTGAGCTGCTCGACGAAGCCGCCGGACGCCAGCAGCAGCACCACGACCGCGACCTCGCAGCTACCGAACGGCATCATCCCCACGTGCTCGACGAAGCAGCGCGCCTCACCGGCGTGTTCGATCGTGCCCAGCACCTGGTCGAGCGCGCTCGCGGCGGCGACCGCCGCGAGCCGCAGGAGGTACCCGTCGACGGCGGGACCGGTCGCGACGCCACGCGCCGGGCGACCGTCGACGGTCAGCCGTACCTCGACCGTGGCGTCCAGCCCGAGCGTGCTGACCTGTACCCGGTCGAGCGCGAGGCGCGGGCCCTGACCGGGTACCACCGCGCGACCCCGAGCCTGACCTCGTACCGGCGACTCGGCGTGCGGCTGGGCGGGCGGCCACACCGGCGGAGCCGGCTCCGGCTCCGGCTGCTCCTCCGGCGACCGGGGAGCCGGCGGCTGCCAGCGCCCCGCGTTGGGTACCTCGGCGACCGGAGCCGCCTGGACCGGCGTGTGCCGGGGCGGCCCGGCCGCGAGGCCCATGCTCTCCTCCAGCAGTCGCGCCACGTCCCGGCTGACCTGACCGGGGTCGGCGCCGTCCGCGAGTTCCAGGCGCAGGGTGTGTACCCCTTCGTCGTTGATCCGTACGTCGGCGCCGCGCACGCCCTGGACGGCGCGGACGGCGGCGAGCACCGCGCTCACGTCCAACTGTTCGCGCGGCAGATCCGGGTCGTCGTCGCGCAGGTAGGTCGCGATCCGCGCGAGCGCGCCCGGTTCCGGGCGGCCGGGCGGCAGCGGTCCGGACAGCGGACAGTCGCGGTCCGCGTCCGGTACCGGGGGGAGATCGGGCACGCCCGGAATCCGCTGAGGCAGTACGTCGGGGGCGGCGGGTGCCGCCTGGACGTCGTCCGGCGCCGCGACGGAAACCTCCTCAGCTTCGGGCTCGTCGGCGTACCGGCGCTCGCGCCGGGTCGGCTTCGGGCTGTCCTCCGGATGGTGGTGGCGCGCCTCGGGAGCCCACTGGCGGGGTACCCGCTGCGCCCGGGCCTCCTCCGACGGCGCGGCGGTCGCCGGGGGGTTCTCCTGCGGCGAGACGGTCACCGTGGCGTGGTCGGCGGGTGCCGGTTCCCCGCGGGGTGGCCCGGACCGGGTCTGTTCCGCCGGTGGCGCCCAGGTCTGCTGCTCGGCGCGCTGCGCCGCCCAGGGCTGCTGGGCAGGCTGCTCGCCCGCCCAGGTCTGCTCGACCTGCTGGGCGCGCCAGGACTGCTCCACGGGCTGTTCGGCACGCTGCCCCGCCCAGGACTGCTCCACGGGCTGCTGGTCGGCTCGGGGCTGTTGCGAAGGCTCCCCCGCCCAGGGCTGTTGCGAAGGCTCCCCCGGCCAAGGCTGCTGTGCCGGCTCCCCCGGCCAGGGCTGCTCAGGTTGCTGCCCCGCCCAGGACCGATCTGCCGCTTCCCCCTGCCACCCCTGCTGGTCCGCCTGATGTCCGGACCACGGCTGGGCACTCTGCGCGACGGACCCGGTCTGGCTGCCGTGCCGACCGGGCTCGGAGGCGACCGCGCCCAGATCCTCGAGGTCGCCCTCGTACGGGTACGGCGGGGCGCTGGCGGGCGGCGGCGCGGTGAGCGGAGCTGCCGGGTTGAGCAGGTCGGCGTAGCGGGTGCCGGAGTCGGGGTGCGACTGCCGGCCGTGCTCCTTGCCGCCGAACCCGTTGACCACGTGCAGCCCGTTGCGCCTCGAATCGCGCTCTCCGGACGCGCCGAACCGCGGTTGAAGCCCGTCGCCGCCCAGGTCGTCGCTCCAGTTCTGTTGCCCGGAGCGGGTCGACGGGCGTACCGACTGACGCGACCAGGGCGGCGGGGTCGCGTCCTGGGACGGTTGCCGGGAAGGCGTTTCCGCCTGCTGATCAGGCGCCCACGGTTGGCGCGCGGCCTGCCCGCCGGGGCCGCCCCACCCCGCTCCGACCGGCCCGGGCTGCGCCGACCAGTCGGTACGGGAAGTCACATCCCCCGTACCGCTCGCATCGCTTTCCGGTGCCGTCCCGCCGGATTGCCCCATCTCGTCCACCGTGCGCTCCTCGGTCGCCCGAGGTGAGGCTACCGTGTGGAGGTACGTCTGATAACTACCGAACACGACACATGAACTGCCGGAGGTGGGCATGGCCGCGGCGACGAGCGGTACTCACCAGGGCCGACCAGTACGCCTTCCACGCTCGGCCCGTCGCAAGCAACTGCTCGCAGCCGCACAGGAGGTGTTCGTCGCGCAGGGCTACCACGCCGCAGCCATGGACGACATCGCCGAACGTGCCGGCGTGTCGAAGCCGGTGTTGTACCAGCACTTCCCGAGCAAGCTCGAGCTCTACCTCGCGCTGCTGGACATGCACTGCGACGCGATGGTCGACAAGATGCGGGTCGCGATGGCGAGCACCTCGGACAACAAGGAGCGGGTCATCCGCGCCATGCAGGCGTACTTCGATTTCGTCGACCACGAGAGCGAAGCGTTCCGCCTGGTGTTCGAGTCGGACCTGCGCAACGAGCCGCGGGTGAGCGAACGCGTCGAACGGGTCGAGCAGGGCTGTGTGGCGGCGATCACCGAAACCATCATGGCGGACACCGGGGTCAGCCGGGCACGGGCGGAACTGCTCGCCTCCGGGCTCACCGGCGCCGCCGAGGTCGCCGCGCGGTTCTGGCTGGCGGGCGGCCGACGGGTACCCAAGGCGGAGGCGGAAGCGCTCCTCGCGGCGCTCGCCTGGCGCGGTATCGCCAGCTTCCCGTTGCAGAGCAGCGAACTGCCGGAAAGCGCCTGACGTACCGGGGCGTGCCGGGCGTGCCGGGCGTGCCGATGGGCGGCGCGCGCCGGTTCGGTTAGCCTTTTCGGCGGAGCCCGCCGCATTGAGGAGGATGACGTGGAGGTCAAGATCGGCGTGCAGTTCGCGCCTCGCGAACTGGTGCTGGAGAGCGCACAGACGCCGGCGGAGGTCGAGCGGACCGTGACCGACGCGATCAGCGGCGACAGCGGCGTGTTGATGCTGCTCGACGACCGTGGGCGGCGGGTGATCGTACCGGTGGACAAGCTCGCCTACGTCGAGATCGCGGAGGCGTCGCCTCGACCGGTCGGCTTCACCGCCGGCTGAGTCAGCGAGCACGCGCCGCCGCGTGCCGGCGTGCCTCGCCCGAGTCGTACAACGTTGGCGGTGTGCGTACATCGCCGACGTTGTACGCGTCGAAGGACACACCGCGGCCCGCGACGAGGCGACTGGACCTAGTTGTTCAGTCCGACCGCGGTCATCCGGCGGGTGTGCTGGTCGGTCAGGCGGCGGAACAGTCCGATGATGCCCGCCTGGTCGGCTGACGCGGCGATCAGTCCGATCAGCGCCGGTCCCTTCGCAGCGACCGTCTGAGCCTGCGACAACGCCTCGCCGACCAGCCGCCGCGCCCACATCGACAGCCGGTTGGCGACCTTCGGGTCGTTCGCGATCGCGGCTCGGATCTCCGCCGCGGCGAACTCGTAGTGCCGGGTGTCGTGCAGTACGTCCAGCACCAGGCGCCGGTCCGCCGGGTCGAGGTAGGTCGCGACCTCGCGGTAGAAGTCGTCGGCGACCGCGTCCCCGACGTACGCCTTGGTGAGCGCCTCCAGCCAGTCCTTCGGCTCGGTGCGGTCGTGGTAGGTGTCCAGCGCGTCGAGGAACGGTTCGACCGCGGTCTCCGCGTCCGCCCCGAGCGCCGCGAGCCGGTCGGCGAGCCGCCGGTAGTTGCCGATCTCGCTCGCCGCCATCTCGCACAGTACCGCCCGTCGATGCAGGTCGGGTGCGAGCCGGGCATCCGCCGCCATCCGGTCGAAGGCCTGCAGCTCGCCGTACGCGAGCAGGGCCAGCAGGTCGATCAGCGCCTCGTTCGACTGCGATTCGGACACCAGCGCAGGCTACCGCTGAAGCCCTGCCCGGCGCGCCAGTGACACCTTCAGCCGTTATCCGGACACAGCGCGTATCATTGGGGGGACTGCGGGCGCGACCGGCGCCCGCGACGCGTGCGGCCCGGCACTATCGCGTGTGGCCCGGCGAGCGCCAGCGGCGCAGGTCAGAGGCCCGCGAGCGCACCGGACGGCAGGTCGCCGCCAGAAGACCGAGCGTCCCCGCGGACCCGCAGCGGACGCTCCCGCGAGAGGGACCATCCCACATATCCATGGACACAGAAAACACTCAGCGGGCTGACACGACGGCCCGCCCCGCGCCGGTACGCCCGGACAGCCTCACATTCACCGAACTCGACGTCCGCCCGGAGACCGTCGCCGCGCTCGAGGCGATCGGAATCACCCGGGCGTTCGCCATCCAGGAGTACGCGCTGCCCATCGCGCTACGCGGAGCGGACCTGATCGGCCAGGCGCCGACCGGTACCGGCAAGACCCTCGGTTTCGGCATTCCCCTGCTGCAGCGGGTCACCGCTCCCGACGAGGGCGCCGACGGACTTCCGCAGGCGCTGGTCGTGGTACCGACCCGCGAACTGGGACTGCAGGTCGCCCGTGACATCGAGGCCGCTGGACGTACCCGTGGCGTGCGGGTCCTGCCCCTGTACGGCGGGGTGGCGTACGAGCCGCAGATCGCCGCGCTGAACAAGGGCGTCGAGATCATCGTGGGTACCCCCGGGCGCCTGCTCGACCTCGCCAACCAGCGGCAGTTGCGTCTCGACCGGGTCGGCGCGCTCGTCCTCGACGAGGCGGACCGCATGCTCGACCTGGGCTTCCTCGACGATGTCGAGAAGATCCTGTCGATGCTGCCGACCGAGCGGCAGACCATGCTGTTCTCGGCGACCATGCCGGACCCGATCGTCGCCCTGGCTCGCCGCTTCCTGCGCAACCCGGTGACGATCCACGCGGGTCACGTCGGCGAGTCCGGGCCGTCGCCGCTGACCAAGCAGGTCGTGTACCGCACCCACCCGATGAACAAGATCGAGGTGCTCAGCCGGATCCTGCAGGCTGAGGGGCGCGGCTTGACGATGATCTTCACCCGTACCAAGCGTGCCGCCGACCGGGTCGCCGAGGACCTCGACTTCCGCGGCTTCGCCGCCGCGGCGGTACACGGCGACCTCGGGCAGGGCGCCCGGGAACGGGCGCTCCGCGCGTTCCGCACCGGCAAGATCGACGTACTGGTCGCCACCGACGTCGCGGCCCGTGGTCTGGACGTGTCGGGGGTCACCCACGTGATCAACTACGACTGCCCGGAGGACGCCGAGGCGTACGTCCACCGCATCGGGCGTACCGGGCGAGCCGGCGCGACCGGCGTGGCGGTCACCTTCGTCGACTGGGAGGACATGCCGCGCTGGCGGCTGATCGACAAGTCGCTGAACCTGGACCTCGGCGAGCCCGCAGAGACGTACCACACGTCCGACCACCTGTACACCGACCTGGGCATCGACCCGAACGTGACCGGCACCCTGCCCAGTGCCGAGCGCACCCGCGCCGGTCTGTCGGCGGAGAAGCTCGAGGACATCGAGGGCAAGCGCGGCGGCGGTACCGGTCGCGGACGGCGCAGCCGTGGCGCGCGCGGCGCTCGTGGCTCCCACGGCGGCGGCAGCGACGTCGAGCAGCCGTCCGAGGATGCGGCGCGACCGGCGCGACGTCGACGCCGCCGCCGGATCGCGGCGGGGCACGACGGCGAGGACGCCGGTACCGCGAATCAGGCGAGCGCCGCCGCCGAACCGGCGACGGAACCCGCGGCGAAGCCCCGGCGGCGGCGCCGAGGCGGTCGCGGCTCGGGCAACTCCGGCGCGGTCGCCGGAGCCGGCGAGGCGGTCGCCGACAACTGACGATCATGCGACACGGCGGGTGTGCGGGCGCGTGAGACAGTGTCCGGCGTGGACACAGCACACGACGTTCTCATCGCGCTCGCCCGCCGGTACGCGTTCGGCGAGGTAGCCGCCCTGGTCAGCGCCGGCGCCGGCGGCGAGGCCCTGACCACCCGCACCGCCGCGCAGGTCCAGCAACTGTGCGCCTTCGGGCAACGGCTGCTCGACCTGGACGCCGAAGACTTCGGCAACCCGGACGCCGCCACCGACGCGAACATCGACGCGAGCATGGCCGACCGGGTCAGCGGCGACGCGGTACCCGCCGAACTGCTGCACCGGGCGCTGGCGTGCCGGATGCCGCAGCGCCCGGACGAGCGGCGGCGCGGCGCGCTGGGCTCGCTACGCCCGGCGTACCGGCTGCTGCTGGAGGTCATCGACGCCCGGTGGCGGCGGCGCGAGACCGCCGCGCTGGTCGCGGCCGTACACATCACCAGCGAATACCTTCCGCTGTTGGCGTGGGAGTCGGTGCTGGGGCACGCGGGCGACCCGGCTCGGCTCGCCGCCGACGTGAAGCGCGACGGCAGCGCGTGGGGCGACTTCGACGACGAGCAGTGTCCACACACCAGGGCCGAGAAGGCGGCGGCGAAACACGCGCTGCGCGCGCCGCGCGAGGCTCCCGCCGGCTGGCGCTCGTACCTCGACCGGCAGCACAGCCACGTCGCGCACGCCCTCGCGGTGTGCGCCGCCGAGTGCCCCCGGCCCTGCTCGGTACTCACCGGGTGGGACAAGGAGCAGCAGGCGCTGCTGGAGGACCGGTGCCGCGTCGTCATGGCGTACATCGACTCCCCGATCGTGCGGCTGCGGCACACCGCGCCGGTCGGGCACGGGTTCGGAGTACCGTCGCCGCGCGAAGTCACCACCGCGTGGGCACACACCCGCGAGGCGTTGGCGCACCTGGCTCCGGCGGTACGCGCCGACGACGGGTTCCCGCTGCCCGGGCTGCCGACCCTGTTCAGCGACCTGGCTGGCGCACCGGTGACGCCGGACACCCTGCTCGCGGACACCGCTGCCGCGCTGGTCGGGGCGCTCGGCGAGTAGCACCGGTACGGCGGGACCCCGGTCGGCGCGTCGGTCCGCCGACTCGACGGCTGTTCCGGGGTCCCGGACCGTCCCGCCTTGGAACAATGGACCGATGTTCGATCCGCACCGGGTGGGCCAGGATCTGGACCAGGCACGTCGCACCTTCGGCGGGCGGAACTGGCCGAAGACGTTCAGCGACCGGCTGACCTCGCCGCTGCCGGGCGGCTGGGACGTGGTACGGATGCTGCGCGAGATGCCGAACGGGCGCGCGCTCGCCGACGTCGCCCGCATCCCGGTCACGCCCAGGGCGGCGCTGCCACCGGCCGAGCCCGGTACCACGGACGTCACCTGGATCGGACACGCCACGTTCGTGGTGCGGATCGGCGGGCTGACCATCCTCACCGATCCGGTGTGGTCGCGACGCATTCCGGGGGTACGCCCCCGGCTCACCCCGCCCGGCGTCCCACTCGACGGGATCGGTCGCATCGACGCGGTCGTCATCTCGCACAACCACTACGACCACCTGGACGCTCCGACGATCCGTCGGCTGCCCAGGGACGTCCCCGTGTTCGTACCGGCGATGCTCGGCTGGTGGTTCCGGCGCCGCAACTTCCGCCAGGTGATCGAACTGGACTGGTGGGAGTCGGTACCGCTGGGCGAGGTGGACGTCGACTTCGTGCCGGCGCACCACTGGAGCCGACGCACCCTCACCGATACCTGCAAGTCGCTCTGGGGCGGATGGATCTTCACCGCCCGGCGCGACTCGGCTGTCGGGTACGCCGACACGCGCGTCTACTTCGCCGGGGACACCGGGTACGGGCACTGGTTCACCGACATCGGGGCGCGGTACCCCGGCATCGACCTCGCCCTCATGCCGGTCGGCGCGTACGAGCCCAACTGGTTCATGAAGCCGGTGCACATGAACCCGCAGGAGGCGGTACGAGCCTGCGACGACCTCGGCGCGCGGCGGATGGCGACCATGCATTGGGGTACGTTCCTGCTCTCCGCCGAGCCGCTGCTGGACCCGGTCGACACGGCGGTCGAGGCGTGGACAGCCGCCGGACGGTCCCGCGACGACCTGTGGGACCTGGCGGTCGGCGAGTCGCGGGCGTTGCCGCCGGCCGGATGACCGACCGGCTGTCCCGTGCCGTCGCGGCCGCCCTCGGGGTACGGCCGCACCTGCTGGTCCGGCCGCGCGCCGACCTGCCGCCGACGCTGACCGAGCCGTCCGACGCCGTCGTCGTCGGCGGCGGACCCGCCGGCGTGTCCGCCGCGGTCGTACTCGCCGAGCGGGGCATGCGCGTCACGCTGCTCGAAGCGTCGGACCACCTGGGCGGCCGGGTCGCGGCGTGGCCGCATCGGCTGCCGGACGGTACGACGCAGTGGGTCGAACACGGCTTCCACGCGTTCTTCCGGCAGTACTACACGCTGCGGGCGATCCTGCGACGCGTCGATCCCGAACTCGGCTTCCTGCGTACCCTCCCGTCCTATCCGGTGACGTCGCGACAGTGGCCGGAGGAGGACTTCGCCGGGCTTCCGCCCGCGCCGCCGCTGAGCCTGTTCGCCCTGCTGGTGCGATCGCCGAGCGTACGCCTCGCCGATCTGCGCCGGATGGACGGCGCGGCGGCGCTGCCGCTGCTGCGGTACGACCCGGTCGAGACGTACCGCGAACTGGACGGGCGTACCGCTCGCGAACTGCTGGACGCGACGAGGCTGCCGGACCGGGCGCGCGCCGTGCTGTTCGAGGTCTTCGCCCGGTCCTTCTTCAACGCCGAGGACGACCTGTCGGCCGCGGAACTCGTCGCGATGTTCCACTTCTACTTCCTCGGCAATCCGGAGGGGCTGACCATCGACGCGCCGGTCGAGGACCACGCCACCTGCCTGTGGCGCCCGTTGGCGAGGTACCTGGAGGACCGCGGCGCGACGGTGGCGACCGGTACCGCCGCGACCACGCTGGCTCCCGAACCGGACGGCCGCTGGCGGGTCGAAACCGGGGACGCAGCGCGGTACACCGCCCGGCACCTGGTACTGGCGACCGATGTCCCCGGCCTCGCCACCCTGCTCGCCGGGTCCCCGGAGGCGACCGCCGCCGCGCCGCGACTCGCCCGCCAGGTCGCCGCGCAGCGCCCCGCCGCCCCGTACGCGGTGACCCGACTCTGGTTGGACCGTGACGTGTCCCCCGACCGGGCGGTGTTCACCGGCGTGACCCGGGAGGCGACTCTGGACTCGATCACCTGCTACCACCGGCTCGAGCGGCAGAGCGCCGAATGGGCATCGGGTACCGGCGGGTCCGTGGTGGAACTGCACTCGTATGCGACGGACGCGACCGACCCGGCACAGGCGACCGCGCGGATGCGTGCCGAACTGGGGGCGCTGTGGCCGGAGACAGCCGACGTCCGCGCCGTCCACGTCGACGCGAGGATGGGCGGGCTCGCACCGGGGTTCCCACCCGGTGGCTGGGCGCAACGACCCGCAGTGCTCACCGACGCGCGTGGCGTCCGACTCGCCGGTGACTGGCTGCGTCTGCCGTTCTGCGCGGGGCTGATGGAACGGGCGGCGCTGTCCGGGGTACTGGCCGCGAACGACGTGCTGGCGGAGGAGCGGGTGTCCGCCGAGCCGGTCCGGGGCGTCCCCCAGCGTTCGGTGACGGTGCGGGGTCGCCGGTGAGACATGGGCGGGGCGTCGCGCGCCGGGCCCCTGGTGTTGGTGGAGCTGGGTGGATCAGAAGGCGCCGGTGCCGTTCGGGGTACCGAGGCCCGTCGGGCCGTCCCAGCCGGTACGAGCGGTGCACAGCTGCGACGGGGAGCACGAGCCGTTGGAGCCCGAGGTCACGTCGAACAGCGAGCTCGCGTGGCTGTACGGGTAGTTGTTGTCGATGCTCGACGCGTTGCCGGCGAGGCCGAACACGCTGGCGATGATCGGCGACGCGACGCTGGTGCCACCGAACACGAGCCAGCCGGACAGACCCTGGTACGCGGTGCTGTCGTAGACCGCGACACCGGTGTTCGGGTCGGCGACCGCGGACACGTCCGCGACAGCGCGGTTCGAGCAGCCGGTGTTGACCGACGCCTGCCCGGACAGCGGGGCGTTGTACGACGAGCAGCCGCTACCCGCGCCGCTCCACACCGTCTCGTTCCAGCCGCGGGTGTTGTTCGCGCGGGTCAGCGAGGTGCCGCCGACCGCGGTCACGTAGTGCGACGACGCCGGGTACTCGGTGCCGTAGCCGCTGTCACCGGAGCTCACGGTCACCGCGATGCCCGGGTGGTTGTAGTACGAGCCGTAGTTCGAGTCCGAGGCGTCCGAACCGCCGTAGCTGTTGCTGATCGCGTTCGCGCCCAGCTTGGCGGCCTCGTTGACAGCCGCGCCCAGGTTCGCGAACGAGTTGCTGCTCGCCTCGACCAGCAGGATGTGGCAGTTCGGGCAGATCGCCGAGACCATGTCGAGGTCGAGGGAGATCTCCTGAGCCCAGCCGCCGTTCTTACGCGGGTACGTGGTGCCGCCGTTCTGGTCGACCTTACGGAAGCAGCCGTTCGCCGTGGTGCACGCCGGCAGGCCGTACTGGCTGCGGTAGACAGCGAGGTCGGACTCGGCGGTCGGGTCGTCGTAGGCGTCCACGATCGCGATCGTCTGGCCGGAGCCGGCGGTCGACGACGGGAGCTTGTAGGCGGACTGAAGGTCGGCCGGACCGTAGCCGGACGGGGTGGCGTTCGGCTGGACGCCCTTCAGCGGCTTGATGTCGGTGCGGACGACGGCCATACAGGACGCTTCGCCGGCGAGCGCAGCCGGGCACGAGTGCATGGTGGCGTGCGCTACACCGGTGGGCGACGGAGCCGCCTGCGCCGGGTTCGCGAAAGCCAGCCACGACGCCACGGCGGTAGCCGCGACGGCGACACCGGCCATGCGACGGGAGACGCGCATAGGAAACCCTCCCAGGGGTTGGGGAGTTGACTTGCCGAGGAGCGTATGCGCGCGGAAACCGGGAAATCAATGCATCACAGTCGATTACTTTGGGTTACTCGGTACCGACCGTGGCCTGCGTGCCCTCCACTGAACGGGCCATGTCGCTCCGCATCGAACGGCGGAGGGGTCGCAGCCGCCGGGTGACGCTCGCCAGACCGCCCGGAACGAAGTACACGGCGAGAATGAACACCACTCCGAGCACGAACAACGGTTGCGACAACGGTCCACGTAGGACACTCGGCAACTGTTCCACAGTGGACACATGCCCCAGTGCGGTCAACCGCTCGTCGAGGTACGTGAAGAGAACTCCGCCGATGACCGGACCCCACCGGGTACCCGGTCCGCCCAGTACCACCATCACCAACAGTGACAAGGTCAGGTCGGAGGCCGCGTCCTTCGGGGACGCACCACCGACCAGCAGCGCGTACACGACACCGCCCGCCGTGGCGAGCAGACCGGACAGCGTGAAGGCGAACAGCTTGAACCGGTACGGGTCGAGTCCCAGCACGCCGACCCGACGCTCGTCGTCGCGCAGCGCGGACAGCACCCGACCGGCGGGTGCCGCCGCGACCCGGTGCACCACGAACACGGTGAGCGCCAGATACGCCAACGCCAGCCAGTACAGGTTGACCGTGTTCGCCACCCCGACCAGCGCCGCCGGCAGCTTCGAGGCGTCCAGCGGCAGCCCCTCCTCGCCGCCGGTCAACCCGCCCGGGTCGCGGGCGGTCAGGATCGCGCCGACCTGGGCGAACGCCAGCGTCACCATGGCGAAGGCGATCCCACCGGTACGTAGCGCGAC
>DASUXA010000022.1:0-20092 GCA_036378155.1 Micromonosporaceae bacterium
TCAGGCGCCCCGCAGAACCGACCGGGCGCGGCGCCATCAGGCGCCCCGCAGAACCGCGCCGAAGCGCCTGCCCGCCTCGCCGACCGCCGCGTCCCGCGCCGACACCGCCTCCTCCACCGTCAGCGTCCGGTCGGACGCACGGAACACCAGCTTGTACGCCAGCGACTTGCGCCCCGCACCCAACTGCTCGGCGGAGGTGTACACGTCGAACAGGCGCACCGACTCCAGCGTCGCACCGGCGCCCTCGACCAGCGCCCGCTGGACCTCGGCCGCCGGTACCGCGTCGTCGACGACCAGCGCGACGTCGATCAGCGCGGGCGGGTACGTCGAGATGCGCGGCGCCGGGGTGACCGGCGGCAGCGGCAGCGCGTCCAGCGACATCTCCATCGCACAGGTGCGCCGGGGCAGGTCCAACGCGGCACACACCGACGGGTGCAGTTCCCCGGCGTGTCCGACGACCCGCCCGTCCACCACGATCTCCGCGCACCGACCGGGATGCCACGGCGCGTACGCGGCGGCGCGCGTGCTCACCGGCACCCCGGCGGTCGACGCCACGGTCCGCGCCGCCTCGACGGCGTCCGCCCAGCACGCGGCGCGTCCCGGACCCCACCAGCCGCCCAGTTCGACCTCGCCGGCCAGCACCACGGCGACGTGCCAACGCTGGTCCGGTACCACGTCGTGCGCGGCGGCGAGATCCAGCTCCGAGGGCGGACCGTCCACCCCCATCGACGGGGGCGGCCCCATCCGCTTGGCGCGGCGGAACACCAGACCCTGCTCGAACAGGGCGACGTCGCGCAGCCCCCGGCCGATGTTGCGGCGCAGCGTCGCCAGCAGCGGCGGCAGCAGCGTGGTACGCAGCGCCGGCTCCTGCTCCGACAGCGGATTGGCCAGCAGTACCACGTCGCGACGCGGGTCGTCGTCGGGCAGACCGAGCGCGTCCAGGGTCGCCGCGCCGACGAACGGGTAACACAGCACCTCGACGTACCCCGCCTCGGCCAGCGCCCGCCCCGTGCCGCGGCGACGCCGCTGTTCGGCGGTCAGGCCGCGCCCGGGCGGCGCGACCGGCAGCACGCTGGGCACCCGGTCGTACCCGTCCAGCCGTACCACCTCTTCGACCAGGTCCGCCGGGTCGGTGAGGTCCGGACGCCAGGTCGGCGGCGTGACGACCAGTTCACGATCGTCCCGCTGTACCGCGCAGCCGATCTCCTCCAGCAGCGCCACCACGCGCTCCGGCGGGTAGTCGACGCCGGAGGTGCGCGCCGGGCGGTCGACCGCGAGGCGTACCGGTCGGGCCGGCGCGACGTGGTCCACGTCCAGCACCCGGTCCCCGGCGACGCCCCCGGCGTACCCGGTGAGCAGAGCCGCCGCGCGAGCCGCGGCGACGGTCGTCAGCTCGGGGTCCACGCCCCGCTCGAACCGCTTCGACGCCTCGCTGCCCAGCTTGTGCCGCCGCGCGGTCCGCGCGACCGACACGGGGTCCCAGTGCGCCGCCTCGAACAGCACGTCCACGGTGGACGGCGACACCTCGGTGGTCGCCCCGCCCATCACCGCCGCCAGCGAGATCACCCCGGTGTCGTCGGCGATGACCAGGTCCTCCGGGTCGAGCGCGCGGTTCTGACCGTCGAGCGTGGTCAACCGCTCCCCCGCCCGCGCCCGGCGCACCACCAGCGGACCGGTCAGCGCGTTCAGGTCGAACGCGTGCATCGGCTGGCCGAGTTCGAGCATCAGGTAGTTGGTGATGTCGACGGTCAGCGAAATGGGCCGCATCCCGGCGTGGATCAGCCGCGTGGTCAGCCACGCCGGGCTCGACGCCGCCGGGTCGATGCCGCGCACCGCGACCGCGGTGAACCGGTCGCAGCCGACCGTGTCCTCGACAGTCAGCGGGTACGCGGGGTCGGCGGTGCCGGCAAGCGGCTCCACCAGCCCCGCCGGGTCGCGGAACGGCACACCGAGGGAGTGGGACAACTCGCGCGCCACGCCGCGCACCGAGAAGCAGTACCCGCGGTCGGGGGTGACGTTGATGTCGACGACGACGTCGTCGAGCCCGACCACGGCACGCGCGTCCACGCCCGGTGCCACTGAGCCGCTGCCGGTCGCCGAGTCCTCGGCGAGCACCATGATCCCGGAGTGGTCCTCACCCAGCCCCAGCTCGCGCGCCGAGCAGATCATCCCGTCGGAGACATGGCCGTACGTGCGCCGGGCGGCGATCGCGAAGCCGCCGGGCAGCACGGCGCCGGGCAGCGCCACGACCACCAGGTCGCCGACCGCGAAGTTGGTCGCCCCGCACACGATGCCGCGCGGCTGCTCCTCGCCCACGTCCACCCGGCAGTACCGGATCGGCTTCTTGAACCCGGTCAGATCCTCGATGTCCAGCACCCGACCGACGACGAGCGGACCGGTCACGGTGGTACGCAGGTCGACGATCTCCTCGACCTCGAGCCCGACACGGACCAGCGCATGCTCCAGCGCGGCGGGGTCGGTGGGCGCGTCGACGTACTCACGCAGCCAGGAAACGGGCAGGCGCATTCAGACCTCCATCCCGAACGCGCAGGTGAACCGCGCGTCGCCCTCGACCATGTCGCGCATGTCGCTCACGCCGTGGCGCAGCATCAGGGTGCGTTCGATGCCCATGCCGAACGCGAACCCGGAGTACTCCTCCGGGTCGATGCCGCACGCGCGCAGCACGCGGGGGTTCACCATGCCGCAGCCGCCCCACTCCACCCAGCGCGGCCCGTCCCGGTGCTCGGGGAACCACCCGTCGAACTCAGCCGACGGCTCGGTGAACGGGAAGTACGACGGTCGCCAGCGGACCTTCGCCTCCGGGCCGATCATCGCCCGGGCGAAGTGCTCCAACGTGCCCCGCAGGTGCGCCATCGTGATTCCCTGGTCCACCACCAGGCCCTCGACCTGGTGGAACACCGGGGTGTGCGTGGCGTCCAACTCGTCGGTGCGGTACACCCGGCCCGGTACTACCACGTAGATCGGGGGTCGGCGGGTGAGCATGGTCCGCGCCTGTACGGGCGAGGTGTGGGTGCGCAACACCAGACCGCTGCGCCCGGTCACGCCCTCGGCGGCGGCGACGTAGAAGGTGTCCATCATGGTGCGCGCCGGGTGGTCCGGGGCGATGTTCAGCGCGTCGAAGTTGTACCACTCGAGTTCGACCTCGGGGCCCTCGGCGACCTCGTATCCCATGCCGACGAACAGGTCGGAGACCCGCTCCATCAGGGTGGTCAGCGGATGACGCGCGCCCCGGCGGCGCCGGTCCCAGGGCAGCGTGACGTCGACCGCCTCCTCGGCCAGCACCCGCCGCTCGCGCTCGGCGGCCAACTCCTCGCGCCGTACGTCGAAGGCGGTCTGGATGGCGGCACGGGCTTCGTTGACCCGCTTGCCCGCGTCGGCCTTGGCGGCCGGCGGCAACGCGCCGATCTCGCGGCGCGCCAGCGACACCGGCGCTCGGTCGCCGAGGTGCAGGTGGCGTACAGCGGTGAGGGCGTCGAGGTCGCCCGCCTCGGCGAACGCCTTGCGCGCCGCGGTCACGGCCTCGTCGAGCGCGCTCTGGTCGAGCAGGGCAACCTGCTTGGGGTCGTACGGATCGCTGCGGTAGCTCACGACTGTCTTCCTTCGAGTGGCAACCGGCAAAGTCTAGGAGCCGGGTACGTCGCGCCGGGTGACCGGCATGGCGTCCGCCGCGAAACGACCGGCGACCGCGCCGCGACCCGCCTGCCCGGCGGAGTCGTCCACCTGCGCCTGCCCGGCGCGGTGGCTGCGCTGCGCCTGCCCGGCGCGGTGGCTGCGCTGCGCCCGCGCCGACGCGTACAGGCAGACCGCCGCCGCGGCGGCGAGGTTGAGGCTCTCGGCGCGGCCGTGGATCGGCACGCGTACCCGCGCGTCGGCCGCCTCGGCGAGGTCGGCGGGCAGACCGTGCGCCTCCGACCCGAACAGCCAGGCGGTCGGTCGGCACAGGTCGCCCGCGTCGGCGAGCGCGTCCAGGTCGCCGGGGCCGTACGGGTCGGCGGCCAGGACCAGCAGCCCCGCCGCGCGCAGCGCGGCGACGATCGCCGCCGGATCACCGCCGCGCACCACGTCGACGTGGAACAGGCTGCCCGCCGAGGCGCGCACGCACTTGCCGTTGTACGGATCGACCGCGGTACCGGCGAAGACCACGGCGCCGGCGCCCGCCGCGTCGGCGGTGCGCAGCACGGTACCGGCGTTGCCCGGGTCGGCGATGTCGGCGAGCACCGCCACCAGCCGGGGCGCGGAGGCGAGCGCCCGGGCGAGCGGTACGTCGACGAAGTCGCACACCGCGACCAACCCCTGCGGGTGCACGGTTTCGGCGAGCGAGGCGAGCGCGTCGTCGGTGACCGGGGACAGTCGCGCCCCGCTCGCGACGGTCGCGGCGGCGAGGTCCGGGTACCGGTCGAGCGCCGCCCCGGTCGCGAACACGTCGCTGACCAGGTCCGGTACTGCCAGCGCTTCACGTACCGCCTGGGGACCCTCGACCAGGAACCGGCGCGCGGCGTCCCGGTCGCGTCGACGCGACAGCCGGCGCGCAGCAACGACCCGGGGGGTCCGTCGCGTGAACGGATCCACCCCGGGTCGGGGATGCTGGCGAGCCGGCAACCGGCTCAGGCGGCCTGCGCCGCCGCGCCGCCGGTGCCCTCGGCGGCGACCGCCGCGCGGGCGACCTCGACGAGTCCGGTGAAGGCCGCGGCGTCGTTGACCGCCAGGTCGGCAAGGATCTTGCGGTCCACCTCGACGCCGGCCAGCCGCAGGCCCTGGATGAGCCGGTTGTACGTCATCCCGTTGGCGCGGGCGGCGGCGTTGATGCGGGTGATCCACAACTGCCGGAAGTCGCCCTTGCGGTCGCGCCGGTCGCGGTAGGCGTACTGCATCGAGTGCAGTACCTGCTCCTTGGCCTTGCGGTACAGCCGCGAGCGCTGCCCACGGTAGCCGCTGGCGGTCTCCAGGACGGTACGGCGCTTCTTCTGGGCGTTCACTGCCCGCTTGACGCGTGCCACGTCATTGACTCCTTTTTCTCAGCGGCGCGCTTCAGCGGCCCAGCAGCTTCTTGATCCGCCTGGTGTCGGCCTTGCTGACTTCGACGGTCCCGGTCATCCGGCGGGTAACGTGGGAGGACTTGCCCTCCAGCCGGTGGCGCTTGCCGACCTGCTCGGCAACGATCTTGCCGCTGCCGGTGACCTTCACCCGCTTACCCATACCGGTGTGGCTCTTCATCTTCGGCATTCGTCGTGTCTCCCCTGTTACTCGCCGGTCGATCCGGCGTCGTCGACCGCGGGTGCCGCGGCATCCCCGGCCGCTCTGGCACCGTCACGCTCCCGCGGTCCGCCACCGCGCGCGGCGGCGGCGACCTTGGTCGCCCGGTGCGGTGCTAGAACCATGATCATGTTGCGGCCGTCCTGCTTCGGCGCGGCCTCGACAAACCCCAGGTCCGAGACCTCTTCGGAGAGCTTGCGCAGAAGCCGGAAACCCAGCTCCGGACGGCTCTGCTCGCGGCCGCGGAACATGATCGTCACCTTGACCTTGTCGCCGGCCTTCAGGAACCGCACGACGTGACCCTTCTTGGTCTCGTAGTCGTGCGAGTCGATCTTCGGGCGCAGCTTCATCTCCTTGATGACGGTCTGCTGCTGGTTACGCCGTGCTTCGCGCGCCTTGAGCGCCTGCTCATACTTGAACTTGCCGTAGTCCATGAGCTTGCACACTGGCGGGCGCGCCATCGGCGCTACCTCGACCAGATCCAGGTCGACATCGGCGGCCAACTGCAAGGCGCGCTCCAGTGGGACGATGCCCACCTGCTCGCCTTCCGGGCCGACCAGCCGGACCTCACGTGCCCGGATCTGTTCGTTGACGCGTGGCTCGACGCTGATGGGGCCTCCTCGAGTCCGTACCTCTCGTAACGTGCCGGCCCGCAAGCAGAAGGCCCCGGCGAATGCCAGGGCCCGCTCGACCGGTCCGGGTACGCCAACGCGCCCCACCACGATGGAATTCCCACCGGTGGCTGACCGGAACCCGGCCACCTGTCGGCTGCTCGGGTGGGAGCGGGTGCTCCGCTTGTGCACCGTATCCGGATCACCTGGCGGCGATCCTTGGTCACGGTGTGGTCGACGCGGCAAGCATATCAGAGGGCGAGGTGGACGACCTCACGCTGGGTCAGCGGCGAGGAGCGGCGTCGTCGCCGGCGACCGAGTCGCCGTCCGAGATCGAGTGGTCGTCCGAGATCGAGTCGCGGTCGCGCGGGCCGTCCGGTACGCCCGCCGCGCGGTGCGCGTCCAGCAGGGCACGCAGTTGCCGTACCACACCGACCGCGTACTCCTTGTCGGCTGCCTGGACCGCCATGACCGGCAGCAGGTCGTCGTCGTGCAACTCCAGGCTCACCCAGGGTGATCCCCGGTCGAACCGCACCGCGCGGACCACGTCCCACGGCAGGTCGTACCTGCCCAGCACGTTGCGCACCTCGACGTGCGTAGAGTCGGCGACCACCCGCGGTCGGGTGAACGCCAGGATCACCAGCGCGCCGAGGATGCCGAGCCCGATCATCGCCACCTGGTCGCCGCGCTGGAAGCTGCCGGTACCGGCGTCGGTGGCGCCGCGCAACGCGGTACCGACCGCCGAGAAGACCACCAGCACGACAACGGCGAGCACCCAGCACACCACCCGCGCCCGGCGCGGCCTGGCCACGACCGTCCCGCTCATGGGTAACGAGTCTGCCACCAGGCGCTTCCGGCACCGGCGGCGACCCGTCCCGCCACCATGTCGCCACGCCAACGGGTGCCGGCGGCGGCACGCCACCCGCAGGTGCCGCCGGCCGCGGCATGCCACGCAAGGGTGCCGCCGCCGACGGCGGCGGCAGATTGGGACGGCTAGCGCTCCGCGTCGGCGGTGACCGCCGCGACCGGGGTCGGGGCGGCAACGGGTCGACCCCGGTACCCGGCGACCGCCACCGCCACCACCGTGAGCAGCGCCCCGACCAGCAGCCACGGCGACAGTCCCACACCGCCGGGTAGCAGCCCGTCGATGACCAGCGCGCCGGCGAGTTGACCGGCGGTCAGTGCGAGGCTCGACCGCAGCACGCCGATCACCCGGCCGGCGACCACGGTGCCGGCGACGATCACCACGCCGCACACCCCGCCCAGGTACACCCACCAGTGGTCCGGCCAACGCCCGCCGCCCGGCCAGCCGCCGACCAGCGCCACCGCCATCGGCGGCGTGGCGACCACGAAGTTGACCAGCGTCGCCACGCTCGCGCTGCCGGACGCGACGGTGACCCGCGCGTTGAGGGCGACCTGCAGGCAGGTACCGGCGCTGACGACCATCACCAGCACCAGCGCGCCGAGCGCGAGGTCGCCGCTGAGCCGACCGAACTGGCTGACCACCACGGCGAGCAGTCCGATACCGGCGCCGACCAGCCGCTGCCAGGTGACCGGCAGGGCGCCGGCGGGGCCAACGGCGGTACGGTCGACCGCCACCGCACCGGCGGTCATCCCGGCGATCTGGGCGACCGCGAACAGCGCGACACCGAGCACCGGTACCGCGTACGCCGCGCCTGCCACGAACGCCGCGCCGCCCAACCCACCCAGGTACGCCCACCAGGGCAGCCCGGAGCCGACCAGCCGGCGCAACGCGGCGCGTACCGCTGGCGACGCCAGCGCACCGGCCACGATCACCAGCCCGATCAGGTTGTTGACCAAAGCTGCCAGCAGCGCGCTGTGCAGCGTCGAGGCGAGTACGCCGTTCAGCGCGGCCTGGGCGGCGGCGGCGAGCCCGGCGACGGCGCCCAGGGCGAGCGCGGACGCGTTGCGGTTCACGGGTGCCCCGGTCACAGCCGGCAGTTCTGGATGTCGGTCACGAGGATCGCGCGCGCGCCCACCTCGTACAGCTCATCCATGATCCGGTGACTGTCCGTGCGCAGCACCATCGCCTGTACCGCGACCCAACCTTCCCGGTGCAGGGGCGAGATCGTGGGCGACTCGATGCCCGGCGTCAAGGCGCACGCCTTGTCGAGCCGATCGGCACGCACGTCGTAGGCGAGCATCACGTACCGACGGGCGACCAGTACCCCTTGCAGCCGGCGCAGCAGCTGGGCGACCGCGCCGTTGGCGGGCGCGTCCGGGCGGCGGATCAGGATCGCCGACGAAACCAGGATCGGCTCGCCGACCGGCTCAAGCCCGGCCTGGCGCAGCGTGGTACCGGTGGACACCACGTCGGCGATGACGTCCGCCACGCCGAGACGTACCGCGTTCTCCACCGCACCGTCCAGCCGCACCACATTCGCCGACAGACCCCGCTGCGCGAGGTGCTTGGCGACGATCCCCGGGTACGCGGTGGCGATGCGCCGCCCCGCCAGGTCGTCGACGGCGCGGACCACACCGGGCGGCGCGGCGAACCGGAACGTCGCCCCGCCGAAGTCGAGGTCGAGCAGTTCCTCGGCGTCGACGTCGGCGTCGACGAGCAGGTCCCGTCCGGTGATGCCGAGGTCCAGCTCGCCCGAGGCGACGTACGTGGCGATGTCGCGCGGGCGCAGGTAGAAGAACTCGACGTCGTTGGCGGGATCCTGGCAGACCAGATCACGCTCGTCTAAGCGCTGCCGGTAGCCGGCTTCGCGCAGCATTTCGGCGGCGGGCCGGGACAGGGTGCCTTTGTTGGGTACGGCGATACGCAGCATCAGATCCTCTGGGCGCGGGTCGGGGCGGGGCTCGGAACGCGCCTAGAGATGTCGGTACACGTCCCGCAGCGTCAGCCCGCTGGCCAGCATCAGCACCTGCGCCTGGTACAGCAACTGGGCGATCTCCTCGGCGGCGCGCGCCGGACCCTCGTGCTCGGCCGCCATCCACGCCTCGGCCGCCTCCTCGACGACCTTCTTGCCGATCGAGTGCACGCCACGCTCCAGCGCGGCGACGGTGCCGGAGCCCGGGGTGCGGGCGGCGGCCTTCCCGCTCAACTCCTCGAACAGCTCCTCGAAGGTCTTCACGAGGCCCCATTCTGGCAGGTGCCGCCCGCAACGTCGCACCGGGCGGCGCCGGCGTCCGGGCGGGCGGGACGACGCGGCCGATGCCGCTGTCCGCCGGCTGCGGGCGAACCCGGGATCAGGCGCCGCCGAGCTCGCGCAGGGCGAGCGCGGTGTCCAACGCCGCCACGGTCGCCGCCCAGCCCTTGTCCTCGCTCGAGTCGGGCAGACCGGCACGTTCGTACGCCTGCTCGATCGTGTTCACCGTGAGCACGCCGTTGCCCACCGGCGTCGACTCGTCCAGGGCGACCCTGGTCAGCCCGTCGGTCACCGAGCGGCACACGTAGTCGAAGTGCGGTGTGGCCCCGCGTACCACCACGCCCAGCGCCACCACCGCGTCGCAGCGACGCGCCAACGCCTGGGCGACCACCGGCAGTTCGATCGAACCGGCGACCCGCGCCACGACCACGTCGTCGACCCCGCACGCCTTCGCCGCGGCCTGGGCCCGCTCCAGCATCAGGTCGGTCAGGTCGGCATGCCAGCGGGTCGCGACGATACCCAGCCGCAAACCGGCGCCGTCCACCGTCGCCACGTCCGGGGCTCCGAACCCAGCCATCACGCCAGCCCTTCCACGTACTCGTCCAGGTCGTCCAGCAGATGCCCCATCCGGTCGCGCTTGGTGCGCAGGTACCGCACGTTTTCCGGGTGCGGTCGCACCGGCAGCGGCACCCGCCCCACCACGTGCAGCCCGTACCCCTCCAGCCCGGCTCGCTTCGCCGGGTTGTTGGTCAGCAGCCGCATCGTCTTGATACCCAGGTCGGCGAGGATCTGCGCGCCGGTACCGTAGTCCCGCGCGTCCGCGGGCAACCCCAGTTCCAGGTTCGCGTCGACGGTGTCGCGTCCCTGGTCCTGCAACTGGTACGCCTGCAGTTTGTGCATCAGTCCGATGCCGCGCCCCTCGTGGCCGCGCACGTACAGCACCACGCCGCGACCCTCCTCCACGACACGCTGCATCGCCGCCTGCAACTGCGGTCCGCAGTCGCAGCGCACCGAGCCGAACACATCGCCGGTCAGGCACTCCGAGTGCACCCGGACCAGGATGTCGTCGCCCGGTTCGAGGTCGCCGTACACCAGCGCGACCGCCTCCGACGCGTCGTGCGTGGTGCGGTACCCGATCGCCCGGAACACGCCGTACTCGGTGGGCAGCCGCGCCTCGGCGACCCGTTCGACCTGCCGCTCGTACCGGCGCCGATGGGCGATCAGGTCGGCGATGGAGATCATGGTCAGCTCGTGTTCGGCGGCGAACTCGCGCAGCGCCGGCAGTCGGCGTACCGAGCCGTCGTCGTGCACGAGTTCGCACAGCGCCGCCGCCGGGTGCAGACCCGCCATCCGGACCAGGTCGACCCCGGCCTCGGTGTGCCCCGGTCGGCGCAGGACCCCGCCCTCCTTGGCGCGCAGCGGGAACACGTGACCGGGCCGCGACAGGTCGACCGCGGCGGTGTCCGGCGAGCCGAGCAGCGCGATGGTCCGGGCGCGGTCCGCCGCCGAGATGCCGGTCGTCACGCCTTCGCGGGCATCCACCGACACGGTGTACCCGGTGCCCCGCCGATCCTGGTTCGTGTGGTACATCGGCGGCAGGTCGAGCCGGTCGCAGTCCTCGCCGGTGAGCGCCACGCAGATCATTCCGGAGGTGTACCGGACGGTGAAGCCGACCAGCTCGGGCGTGGCGGCGGCAGCGGCGAAGATCAGGTCGCCCTCGTTCTCCCGGTCCTCGTCGTCCACCACGATCACCGGACGCCCGGCGGCGATGTCCGCGACCGCCTGCTCGATCGCGCCGAACCCGTCACTCATCGCGCCACCCGCTCTCCCAGCAGCTTCTCCACGTACTTCGCCACCACGTCCACCTCGAGGTTGACCGGGTCGCCGACGCCCTTGCGCCCCAGCGTGGTGAGCGTGAGGGTGGTCGGGATGAGGCTGACCGAGAAGTGGTCGCCGGTCACGCCGGTCACGGTGAGCGACACGCCGTCGACCGTGATCGAACCCTTCTCCACCACGTACCGGGTGAGCCCGGCGGGCAGGGTCACGGTCACCGTCTCCCAGTGCTCGGCGGGCTGCCGCGCGGCGATCACGCCGACCCCGTCGACGTGTCCCTGCACCAGGTGACCGCCGAGCCGGCTGCTCAGCGTCGCGGCACGTTCCAAGTTCACCGGGTCGCCGACCCGCGACGCGCCCAGCGACGAGCGGTCCAGCGTCTCCTTCATCACGTCCACACCGAACGTGTCGCCGTCCACGCCGACGACGGTCAGGCAGACGCCGTCGACCGCGATCGAGTCGCCCGGTCGGGCGTCGGAGGTGACCTGCGGCCCCCGGATCGTCATCCGCGCCGCGTCGCCCAGGTCGGTCACCGTGACCACCGAGCCGAGTTCCTCCACGATGCCGGTGAACACGTCATGCCTCCTTCGTGACGGCGGTGAGCCGGATGTCCGCGCCGACCCGGGTGACGTCGGTGAGGACCAGGTCGATCGCCTCGCCGATCGAGGTGACCCCGACCCCGGTGAGCGCTGCCGGTCCGGCGCCGAGCAGTTTCGGTGCGACGTACCCGACGACCTCGTCGACCAGCCCGGCGCGCAGGAACGCCCCGGCGAGCGTCGGTCCGCCTTCCAGCAGGGCGCCGCGCACGCCCCGGGTGTACAGGGCGGTCATCAAAGCGTCGAGATCGACCCGTCCGTCCGGGTCGCGACCGACCTCGCCGGCGGTCGCCACCCAGGTCGGCGCGGCGTCGTCGCGTACCCGGGCGTCGGGCGGGGTGCGACCGTGGCTGTCGACCACGACCCGCAGCGGTCGGCGCTCCACGCCCGCCAGCCGTACCGTCAGCGCCGGATCGTCGGCGAGCACCGTGCCGACCCCGGCGATGATCGCGTCGACGCCGGACCGCAGCCGGTGCACGTCGGCACGCGCGTCCGGAGAGGTGATCCATCTGCTGGTACCGTCGGCGGCCGCCACCCGGCCGTCCAGCGTCGCGGCGTACTTCCAGATCAGGTACGGACGCCGACGGTGTACCGCGGTGAGCCAGTAGCGCAATCCGTGAGCCGCCTCGGCCGCGGCGAGCCCGATCTCGACGTCGATCCCCGCCGCGCGCAGGGTTTCCACGCCCCCGGCGGCGATCGGGTTCGGGTCGCGAACCGCGAGGACCACCCGGGCGACACCGGCAGCGATCAACTGCCGGGTACAGGGACCGGTGAGCCCGGTGTGGTCGCACGGTTCGAGGGTGACGACGGCGGTACCGCCGCGCGCCCGCCGACCCGCGGCGCGCAGCGCGACGACCTCGGCGTGCGGTCCACCGGCGGGAGCAGTGCGCCCCTCACCCGCCACCTGCCCGGCGGCGTCCAGGACCACGCAGCCGACGCTCGGGTTCGGGCTGGTCGCACCAAGCCCGAGAGCGCCGAGTTCGATGGCGCGGCTCATCGCCGCGGCTTCCGCCGCCGGCGCAGTGGTGCGCGCGGGTTCGTCCGCGCTGCCCGCCATCGTCTCCCCTTCCCGCTCGCGTCACGCGCGGGCGGTGGGAGGGTGGGCGGGGTCGCGACAGCGCCGACGCCGCCGCCGGCCGGTCCGGGCGGTACCGCCGCGAGCCGGCCTTCCCGCGCGCTGTCTCCCATCCGGACTGTCACCGTCGGCCCCGGATTCTCACCGGGTCCACCGGTCGTGAGACCGGGTCGCGGGCTGCCACGAGGACGTGGATCACCGCCGGTTCGGAATTGCACCGAGTCCCGCCAGCGCGTGGTGGGTCCGTCTGCGAGTCTGCCACCTCGCGACCCACGGTGAAACAGGCACGGTCGATGTCACACCCAGACGCGGGGCGCCGCGCCGGGTCAGGTCGCCGCGCCGGGTCAGCCCGCCGCGCCGGGTCAGCTCGCCGCGCCGGGTCAGCTCGCCGTGCCGCGCCGGTCGACGGCGACGTACGAGCCGGGCTGCGACTTCGCCACCGTCTTCATCTCGGAGGCGACCGACACCACCTCGCGTGGGTCGGAGTACGTGCGGCTCGCCGACAGCGCGACCCCGATCGACAACGTGACCAGGTTCGCCTGCCGGACGTTGCCGCGCCGGTCGGTCAACTCCAGGTAGCCGCGCTCGGCGTCCACCGGGTCGTACAGCCCGTCCGCTGCCGCCTCGAAGTCGACAACCGCCTGCTCGGTGAGCGGGCGTACCTGGTCCGGATGGCACACCACGACGAAGTCGTCGCCGCCGATATGACCGAGGAACGCGGACGGCAGACCGACCGCGACGACCGCGCGACGCAGCGCCTCGGCCAGCGCCACGATGAACTCGTCCCCGCGCGCGAACCCGTACGCGTCGTTGACGCTCTTGAACCTGTCGATGTCGATGTGGCACACCGCGAACGGCGTGCCGCCGTGGGTACGGTCGGCGATCTCGCGAAGGATACGGATGTTGCCGGGCAGCCCGGTCAACGGCGACACCTCGCGGATCTCGTGGGTGCGCCGGAGCATCGACTGCACCCGCGCGATCAGCTCCATGGTGTCGAACGGCTTGACCACGTAGTCGTCCGCGCCGTGGCTGAGCCCGTGGACCTTGTCCACGGTGAGCCCCTTGGCGGTCAGCATGATGATCGGGATCAGCCCGACCATCGGATCGGCGCGCAGGCGCCGGGTCAGCTCCAGCCCGTCCACCACCGGCATCATCAGGTCGATGATCGCCAGGTCGGGCTGGTGGGCGCGGGCCAGGTCGAAGCCCTCGGCGCCGTTGTGGGCGAGCAGCACGTCGTACCCCTGCAACCGCAGGTTGACCTCGACGAACCGGGCGATGTCGACGTCGTCGTCCACCACGAGGATCAGCTCGCGCGGTACGGCGCCGTCGGTCATCAGCGCGCCTCCTCGCCGTACCCCTGGTCGGCGGCGCGGCGGGCAGCCTCGCGCAGCGCGCGCACCGCCGCGGCCGGATCGGCGGCGCCGAACACGGCGGTACCGGCGACGAACGCGTCGGCGCCCGCCTCGGCTGCCGCCGCGACGGTGTCCTCGCTGATCCCGCCGTCGACTTCGATGCGCAGTTCGAGATGTCCCGCCGACACGTGCCGGCGGGCGGTGCGTACCTTGTCCAGCAGTTCCGGGATGAACCGCTGCCCGCCGAAGCCCGCCTTGATCGTCATGATCAGCAGGGTGTCGAACTCGGGCAGGATGTCCAGGTACGGCTCGACCGGCGTGTCCCGGTCGATCGCCAGTCCCGCTTTCGTACCGGCAGCCCGCAGGTCGCGCGCCAGTGTCACCGGGTCCTCGGCGGCTTCGGCGTGGAACGAGACGTTGTACGCGCCGGCCTCGGCGTACCCGCCCGCCCAGCGCTCCGGCCGCTCGATCATCAGATGGCAGTCGAGCGGCATGCTGGTCGCCTCGCGCAGGCTCTGTACCACCGGCAGCCCGATGGTCAGGTTCGGCACGAAGTGGTTGTCCATCACGTCGACGTGCAGCCAGTCGGCGACGTCCCGTACCGCGTCGGCGGCGTCCGCCAGTCGGGCGAAGTCGGCGGCGAGCAGGCTGGGCGCGACGATCAGGGACGGGGTCGGCACGGGCACAGCTTACGAAGCGGGCGACCAGCCGCGCCCGCGGGTGTCGGGCTCGTCACGGTGGAATCGGGCGCGGGGCGGTCGCCTGCGGGAGCGGGGGTGGGTCGCGACGGCTGTTCAACGCGACCGCTGGTCGGCCGGCGCGGCGGGGGTGTCGCGACAGGTGTACACCGCTGGTGATGTACGCACATCACCAGGCGCGTACGCCTCGAACGGCACCTGCCTTCCCGCGCGGCGACCGGGTCCCGGACGACGCGCCACGCCGAGCCGCCCGCCACGCCGAGTCGCCCGCCGCCGCGCCGCCCGCCGCGCGGCTCAGGCGGTCCTGCGCAGGACCGCGAGGAACATCGCGTCGGTGCCGTGCCGGTGCGGCCACAGTTGCACGGTCGGGCCGGTGCCCAGCCCCGGCATGCCGGCGGGCAGCAACTGGCGGGCGTCGACCAACTCCACCGGGTGCGCCGAGCGCCGCGCCGTCTCGGTGACGGTCACCTGCGTCTCGACGACGTGCGGCGAGCACGTGACGTAGGCGATGAGCCCGCCGGGGCGCGCCGCGCGGATCGCCGCGCCGAGCAGCTCGCGCTGCAGGCGGGTCAGCGGCGGCAGGTGGGAGGGCTGGCGGCGCCAGCGAGCCTCGGGTCGGCGGCGCAGCGCTCCGAGCCCGGTGCACGGCGCGTCCACCAGGACCCGGTCGAATGCCTGCTCCGGCAGGTCCGCATCGCGACCGACGTCGCGACCGTCGCGGCACAGCACGTCGACGGGCAGCCCCCGGCAGGACCGGGCGACGAGGTCGGCACGGTGCTGGGCGACCTCGACCGCGGTGACCCGCGCCTGCCGCAGCCGCGCCAGCGCGCCGAGCAGACCCGCCTTGCCGCCCGGCCCGGCGCACAGGTCCAGCCACCGGGTGTCCGACCCGGTCAGCGGCGCCTCGGCGAGTGCCAGCGCGACCAGTTGCGAACCCTCGTCCTGGACGTGTGCGCGGCCGTCGGCGACCGCGGGGACCTGCGCCGGGTTGCCGCGTTCCAGGTGTACCGCGTACGGGCTGAACGCTCCCGGTACCCCGTCGACCTGGTCGAGCAGGTCCTGCGGGTCGATCAGACCGGGTCGGGCGCACAGGTGTACCGGCGGCGCCTCGTTGTCGGCGACCAGCAGCCGCGCCGTCTCGTCCAGGTCGTCGCCGAGCGCCTGGGCGAACGCGCGCACGATCCACTGCGGGTGGTGGTGCGTGATCGCGAGATGAGCGACCGGGTCCTCGTCGTACCGGGGGGCCACCTCGGTCAGCCAGTCGTCGACGGATCGCTCGGCGATCCGGCGCAGCACCGCGTTGGCGAACCCGGCGGCGCCGGGGGCGACGGTACGCACCAGGTCGACGGTGGTGGCGACGGCGGCGTGTGCCGGGACCCGCGTGTACAGCGCTTGGTACGCGCCCAACCGCAACGCGTCACGGGCGGGCGGGTCGATGCGCGCGGTGTCCCGACCGGCGACCCGAGCGATGATCACGTCGAGGGTACCGAGGGCGCGCAGCGTGCCGTAGGTGAGTTCGGTGGCGAACGCCGCGTCGCGACCCGACAGCCGCAGGTCCCGCAGGATCGCCGGGAGCACCAGGTTCGCGTACGCGTCCTCGCGCTGGACCGCCGCGATCGCCTGGTAGGCGGCTTCGCGGGCGGGGTCGACCGCGACCGGGGAGCGCGCCGGGCGCGGGCCGCGCGACCGACGCCCCGGACCGGACGGTCGGGTCATCCGAACCGCTCCCCCGGCTCGGGTCGCACCCCGCGAGCCCAGTCCGCCGCCGGCATCGGCTTCTTTCCGGCGGCACGCACCTCGCCGAGCACGACCGGGGCGGTACCGGTGCCGACGAGCACGCCCGACCGCTGCACGCGGATCTCGCCGGGAGCCAGCGCGTCGGTGAGTTCGGCGGGCGCGACCGGGCCCAGCTTGACCCGTTCGCCGCGAAACGTCGTCCAGGCGCCGGGAGCCGGGGTACACGCGCGGATGCGCCGGTCCACGGCGAACGCCGGGTCGATCCAGCGCACCTCGGCGTCGTCCACGGTGATCTTGGGGGCGAGGGAGACGCCGTCCAACGGCTGCGGCTCGGCGCGGGCGGTACCGGCGTCGATCGCGTCCACGACCGCGACCAGCAGCGACGCCCCCGCCGTCGCGAGCCGGTCGAGCAGGTCGCCGGCCGTGTCGGTGGGCTTGATCTCCTCGGTGAGCGTGCCGTACACCGGACCGGTGTCCAGCCCTTCCTCCAACTGGAACACGCTGGCGCCGGTGACCGTGTCGCCGTGCAGGACGGCATGCTGCACCGGCGCCGCCCCGCGCCACGCGGGCAGCAGCGAGAAGTGCAGGTTGAGCCAGCCGTGCCGAGGGATCTCCAGCGCCGCGGGCGGGACCAGCGCACCGTAGGCGACCACCGGGACCAGGTCGGGCGCGATCCGCCGCAGGCGTTCCAGGAACTCCGGTTCGCGGGGGCGCCGCGGGGTGAGCACCTCGATGCCGCGCTCGTCGGCCCACGCGCCGACCGGCGAACGCACGAGCTTGCGGCCGCGCCCCGCCGGGGCGTCGGGTCGGGTCACCACCGCGACGAGTTCGTGCGAGGACGCGGCGAACGCCTCCAGCGAGGGCAGCGCCACGTCGGGGGTACCGGCGAAGACCAGCCGCACCGTGTCCGCCTCAGCCGAACAGACCGCGGCTGGCGTGCGGGCTCACCCGCACCTTCGGCGGGGCGGCGGGGTCGTACCAGTCGGACTCGCGGATCGCCTTCATCGCCGCCTTGCGCCGCTCCGGGTCGAGCCGGTCGAGGAACAGCACCCCGTCGAGGTGGTCCGTCTCGTGCTGGCAGCAGCGGGCCATCATGCCCGTCCCGACGATCTGGACCGGGTCGCCGTGCTCGTTGAAGCCCTTCGCGATCACGTTCATCCGCCGCTTGGTGTCGACGTACACGCCGGGGATGGACAGGCAGCCCTCCTCGCCGTCCTGCTCCTCCTCGTCCGGGAAGTCGAGCACCGGGTTGACCAGGTGCCCGGTGACCCCGTCCACGTCGAAGACGAACACCCGCAGCCCCACCCCGAGCTGCGGGGCGGCGAGCCCCGCCCCGGCGGCGTCGTGCAGCGTGTCGGTCAGGTCGCGCACCAGCCGGCGCAGCTCCTTGTCGAAGTCGACGACGGGTTCGGCGGGGGTGCGCAGCACCGGATCTCCGAACAGGCGGATCGGCAGGACAGTCACGCGGTGGCTCCCTGTGGTGGGCACGACGGATGCGCCTTCAGTGTACGGGCCGGGCCCGGATCGTGATTTTCCTGTCCACAGGTCACAGCAGGTCGAGCGGATCGACCCTGATCCGCACCGGCTCCGGCGCCTTGCGGGCGCTGCGTACCCCGGCGGCGGCGTGCAACGCCGCCGCCAGCGCGCGACCGGCGGAGCGGGGCACCCGCAGCAGCACCCGTTCCGCGCCGTCGCCGACCGGTACCGGTCCCAGCACGTCGGTGCCGTCCGGCAGCCGGGCGACGGCGAGCAGGTCGGCGACCGCGTCGGGTGCCCCGGTGACCGCGGCGACCCGCGCGGCCGGCGGGAAGCCGAGGTCGCGACGCTCGGCGAGTTCACGCGCGGCGAACCAGCCGGGGTCCCAGCGGATCAGCGCCTGTACCGGGGCGAGAGCGCCGTCGGCGGTGACCACCACGCGTCCGCCCGCACGGGCGGGGCGGGCCAGCGCCGCCGCCGCGTACCACCGGCGCACCGTCTCCTCCCCCGCCCGCAGGTCGGCGCGGGTCAGCAACGCCCAGGTGTCCAGCAGCAGGACCGCCCCGTAGCCGGGACCTGCCGGTACCGGTTCCGCGCCCGGAGTGGACACCACCAGGGACGCCTCCGCCGGTACGGTCGCCAGCACCCCGTCGCGTCCCGAGGTGCGCACCGGCACGCCGGGGAACACCCGCCCGAGCTCCTCGGCGGTACGTCGCGCGCCGACCACCGACCCGCGCAGCCGGCGACCCCCGCACCGCGGGCAGCGGTACCCGGCGGCCGCCTTGCCGCACCATCGGCAGGTCGCCACGGTCGACGCGGCGGCGAGGGTGAGCGGCCCCGCGCACGACGGGCACCGTGCCGGCGTGCGGCAGTGCGCGCAGGCGACCGCGGGCAGGTATCCGCGCCGGGGCACCTGCACCAGCACCGGAGCGCCCGCCGCGAGCGCGTCGCGGGCGGCGCGCCAGGCGAGGCTGGGCAGCCGCGCCGCCGCTGCCGCCGGGTCGCGGGCCAGTTCGCCGTCGTCGCCGACCGGGGTGACCGCCGGGGCGTACCGGCGGACGGTGTCGCGCCCGGCGACCAGTTCCCGCGCCCACCCCGTCTCGACCAACTGCTGCGCTTCGACGCTGCGGGCGTACCCGCCGAGCAGGGCGGCCGCCCCGGTCAACTGGGCGCGGGTGAGCAGGACCTCGCGGGCGTGCGCGGACGGGGTGCGCGGCTCGGCGTACAGGTCGTCCCCGTCGTCCCAGATCGCGACCAGTCCGAGCCGCTCGACCGGGGCGAACATGGCGGCGCGGGTACCGATGACCGCCGCCACCCGCCCGCGTCGCGCGGCGAGGAAACGCCGGTACCGTTCGGCGGGGCCGATCGCGGCGGACAGCGCGACGTGCCGCCCGCCGCCGCCGAGCGCCTTGGTCAGGGCGGCGTCCAGCCGGTCGAGGTCCCGGGCGTCGGCGACCAGGGCGAGCGCGCCGACCCCGGCGTGTGCCGCCGTGGCGATGACCTCCGCCAGCCGTGCCGGCCAGTCCTCGCCGGGCAGCGCGGACCACACCGCGCGGGGCGCGCGGTGCTCGGCGAGCGCGCGCAGGTACGCCGGTCCCGCCGGGTACCGGTCCCAGCCGGAGCCCGCCGGGTACGTGGTCGCCCGTGCGGGCGGCAGGTTTTCCGCCTCGGCGCCCGCCTCCACGTCGACCGGGCTCTCGACGTCGACCGGGCTCTCGGCTTCGACCGGGTTCTCGGCTTCGACCCGGGCGTGCCGGGGCGGTACCGCCAGCCGCAGCACGTCGGCGAGGGCTCCGGCGTACCGGTCGGCGACGGCGCGCGCCAGGCGCAGCACCTCGGGGCTGAGGACGGGTTCGGGTGAGACGAGCCGCTCCAGGTACGCCAGGCGACCGGGATGCTCGGAGCGCTCCGCCCGCTCGAGCACGTACCCGTCGACGAGTTGTCCGCCGAACCGGACGCGCACCCGTACGCCTGGGGTGACCGCGTCGGCGAGGTCGCTGGGTACCAGGTAGTCGAACGGCCGGTCGAGGTGCGCCAGCGGTACGTCGACGCAGACCCGGGCGACCGGCGATACCGGTGCCGGCTGCCGCTCGGCCCGCCTGCGCGCTGTCACGGGTCAGTACTATCAGGCCCGCCGTCCGTACCACGGACGACGGGCCCGACGGGACGCGAACGCGTCAGCCCACGGCGGCTTTGAGGTCGTCGGTGCGGTTGGTGTGTTCCCAGGTCAGTTCGGGGAGTTCCCGGCCGAAGTGGCCGTAGGCGGCGGTGGTCTGGTAGATCGGGCGTAGCAGGTCCAGATCCCGGATGATCGCCGCCGGGCG
>DASUXA010000023.1:0-36653 GCA_036378155.1 Micromonosporaceae bacterium
GACTTCCAGGCCGGGCCGGTCCAGGCGACAACCTACGAGGACAAGGTGGTCGGCGTCCCGATCATCACCGAGCAGGAGGTCCTCTACTACCGCACGGACCTGCTGAAGAAGGCCGGCTACACCAACCCGCCGAAGACCCTCGACGAGCTCAAGGAGGCCGCCGCCAAGGTGCAGGCCGCCAACCCGGGTGTCGCAGGCTTCGTCGCCCGCACCGGCAAGTCCCCGGCGGTCACCCAGTTCTCGAGCTTCCTGTACAGCTACGGCGGCGACTGGGTGGACCAGAGCGGCAAGGCGTCGGTCAACACCCCCGAGGCCAAGCAGGCCTACGCCCTCTACGGCAGCCTGATCAGGGACCACGGCCCGAAGAACGTCAGCACCGACATGGGCTGGCCCGAGGCGATGGCGATCTTCACCCAGGGCAAGGCGGCGTTCTACACCGAGGCGGACTCGCTGTACAAGAACGCCACCGACCCCGCCAAGTCGAAGGTGTCGGACAAGGTGGGCTTCGCACCGTTCCCCGCCGGTCCCGCCGGCTCCAAGCCGTACAACGTCCCGTCCTGGGCGCTGGGCATCAACGCCGCCTCGAAGAACCAGGCGAACGCGTGGAAGTTCATCGAGTGGGCGACCAGCAAGCAGCAGACGCTGGCCCAGCAGAAGTCCGGGGTACCGGGCGCCCGCACGTCGGTCTGGAACGACCCGGAGGGCACCTCGACGTACCCGAAGGACCTGGTCGACGCCATCGCGATCAGCACCAAGAACGGTGTGGGTCACGACCGGCCCCTGGTCGTGAAGGTCGCCCAGGCACGCGAGATCGTCGGTCAGCCCATCGTGGACGCGATCTCGGGCAAGGACGCGGCCGCCTCGGCGGACGCCGCCAACTCCGCCTTCCAGAAGTTCCTGGACGACGAGGCGAAGTAGGACCTCGAGGGCCGGTGGCGCAGCGGTCGCTGCGCCACCGGCCCGACAGCCGAACCGGAGATGTCTATGGCAGCCGTCACCGCACCCTCCAGACCGCGCGAGGCCCGTCCCACCCTCGCCGACACTCCCCGCTGGGCACAGTGGGCCGACGACCATCGCAAATGGCTGTTCGCCGCGCCCGCGATGATCTTCGTCGCCGCGTTGATCGTCATCCCGCTGGTGTGGACGGCGTACCTCAGCCTCACCGACGCCGAGGGATCGGTGCGCGCCGACTACGAGTTCGTCGGCGTGCGCAACTATCTGGACGTGCTGTCGGACACCGACCGGTTCTGGCCGGCGGTGCTGCGCACCGCCGTGTTCACCGGCGTGGCGCTGCTGTTCGAGGTCGTCCTCGGTATGGCGATCGCGCTGCTGCTGTGGCGACCGTTCCGGGGGCAGAAGTGGGTGCGCGTCGCGATCCTGATGCCGCTCGTCGCCACCCCGGTCGCGATCGGGATGATGTGGCGGCTCATCTTCGACCCCAACATCGGGCTGGCGAACCAGATGCTCGGCTGGATCGGTATCGGCCCGCAGCCGTGGCTCGCCGGACGCACGACCGCCCTGCCCACTACCATCTTCATCGACATCTGGCAGTGGACGCCGATGGTCGTGCTGATCCTGCTGGCAGGGCTGACCTCGCTGCCGTCTGAGCCGGACGAGGCGGCGCGGATCGACGGCGCGAGCACCTGGCAGCGGTTCCGGCACATCACCCTGCCGCTGATGGCGCCCACCATCACCGTCGCGATCCTGCTGCGCGGCATCGACGCGTTGAAGACGTTCGACATCCTGTACGCCACGAAGGGCAAGGGCGGCGGCTCGTTCCACGAGGTCGAGACGCTCAACGTGTACGCGTACGGGCTGAGCTTCGACTACAACGAGTACGGCGTGTCCTCCGCGGTACTGATCATCTTCTTCCTGTTGATCATCGCTGCGATGTGGGCCCTGACCCGGCGGAAGGAGGCGCGCTGATGAGGGCGGGCATGCCGTACCGGGTGTTCCGGGTGACGGCCCTGGCAGTCGTGGTGGTCGCGCTGCTCGCGCCGCTGCTGTGGATGATCGCGGCGTCGTTCAAGACCAACGTCGACATCTACGACACCGGCAAGCTGCTGGACTTCTCGCCCACCCTGGCGAACTACACCAAGGTGCTGCGCCAGGCGAACTACGTGCAGTTCATCGTCAACAGCCTCTGGGTGGCGTTCGCGGCGACCGTGCTGTCGCTGATCCTCGGGGTACCGGCGGCGTACTCGATGAGCCGGTTCAACATGCGCAAGTCGGCGCTGGTGGTGCTGATGGCCCGGGTGATCCCCGGCGTGTCGCTGCTGGTGCCCTGGTACTACGTGTTCTCCAACCTGCGCATGGTCGGCGGGTACAGCGTGCTGATCCTCAGCCACATGTTCGTGGCGCTGCCGCTGGTCGTGTACATCATGATGGGCTACTTCGACAGCCTGCCCCTGGAACTGGAGGAATCCGCGCTGGTCGACGGGCTGACCCACATCGGCGCGTTCCGGCGCATCACGCTGCCGCTGTCCGCGCCCGGACTGGCGACGGCGGGCATCCTGTCGTTCATCTTCTCCTGGAACAACTTCATGTTCGCCCTGGTGCTGTCCGCCGCGGACACCAAGACCCTGCCGGTCGCGATCTTCGACTTCGTCGGGTACGCCAGCATCGACTGGGGCGGTCTGATGGCCGCCGCCACCGTGGTCACCCTGCCGATCATGCTGATCGCGCTGTTCGTCCAGAAGTACGTCGTCTCCGGCCTGACCGCCGGCGCCACCAAGGGCTGAGCACATCCCCATGACGAAGATCGTTCGCGTCGAGACGTTCCTGGTACCGCCACGGTGGCTGTTCGTGCGGGTGGAGACCGAATCCGGCATCGTCGGGTGGGGCGAGGCGAGCTGCGAGGGCCGGTCGGAAACCGTGCGTACCGCCGTCGAACAGCTCGCCGAACTGCTCGTCGGTCGCGACGCGCTGCGCGTCGAGGACCACTGGCAGGTCATGACGAAAGGCTCGTTCTACCGCGGCGGACCGATCCTGGCCAGCGCCGTGGCCGGGCTGGACCAGGCGCTGTGGGACATCGCCGGCAAGCGGTACGGCGCGCCGGTGCACCAGTTGCTCGGCGGACCGGTGCGCGACCGGATCCGGGTGTACGGCTGGGTCGGCGGTGACGAGCCGGACGAGGTACGCGAACAGATCAGCGCCCGGATCGAGCAGGGACTGACCGCGGTGAAGATGAACGCGTCGGGTCGGATGAGCCCGGTCGCGTCGGTCGCCGAACTCGACGGAGTGGTACGCCGGGTCGCCGCCGCCCGCGAGGTGCTCGGCGAGCACCGCGACGTCGCCGTCGACTTCCACGGCAGGTTCACCCTCGCCACCGCCCGGCGGGTCGCGCCGCTGCTCGAACCGTACCGCCCGTTCTTCCTGGAAGAGCCGGTGGTGCCGGAGAACTCGCACCTGATCGGCGCGTTCGTCCAGTCGACCACCACCCCGGTGTCCACCGGCGAGCGGCTGTACAGCCGGCAGGAGTTCCTGCCGGTCCTGCAGGCCGGTATCGCGGTCGCCCAGCCGGACCTGTCGCACGCGGGCGGGATCACCGAGGTCCGCAAGATCGCGGCGCTGGCCGAGGTGTACGACGCGCAACTGGCGCCGCACTGCCCGCTGGGGCCGATCGCGCTCGCCGCGTGCCTGCAGGTCGGCTTCGCCACGCCGAACTACCTGATCCAGGAGCAGAGCCTGGGCATCCACTACAACACCGACGCCGACGTGCTCGACTACCTGCTGGACACCGCCCCGCTGCGCTGGGTCGACGGGTACATCGAACGGCTGACCGCGCCCGGTCTGGGCATCGAGATCGACGAGGACGCGGTACGCGCGGCGGACAAGCGCGGCCACGCCTGGCGCTCTCCGATGTGGCGGCACCGCGACGGCTCGTACGCGGAATGGTGACCGCGATGCCTGTCGACCTGGTCGCCGAACTCGCCGCCGCGCGCCTGCTCGCGGTGATCCGCGGTAGCGACACGTCCGCCGCGATCGCCGCCGGTACCGCCCTGCTCGCCGAAGGGGTGCGTGCCGTCGAGGTCGCCCTGACCACACCCGGCGCGCTGGACGCGGTCGCCGCGATCCGCGCCGCCGCGCCGCACGGCTCGCTGGTCGGCGCCGGTACCGTGCTGACCGGCGACGACGTGGCGGACGTCGTCGCGGCGGGCGCCCAGTTCGCGGTGACCCCGGCGGTCGCCGAGTCGGTGTCCGCGGCGGTCCGCCGGGATCTGCCGGTCCTCGCCGGGGCGCTCAGCCCGACCGAGGCGTACACCGCGCACCGGCTCGGGGCGGCGGCGATCAAACTGTTCCCCGCGTCGCTCGGCGGTCCCCGGTACCTGAAGGCGCTGCGGGACCCGTTCCCGGACCTGGCGTTCGTCGCGGTGGGCGGGGTGAGTCTCGCCGACGTGCCGGGGTACCTCGCCGCCGGGGCGATCGCGGTCGGCGTCGGCGGTCCGCTGATCGGCTCCGCCGCGTCCGACCCCGCCGACCTGGGCGGTCTGCGTGAGCGCGCGCGGGCGTACCTCGCCGCGGTGGCGGTGCCGAAGTGAGCGCCGTCGACGTGCTCACCTTCGGCGAGGCGTTGATTTCGCTGCGCTCGGCGGGGCCGCTCGCCGCCGGGGGAGCGCTGACCATGCACCTCGCCGGGGCGGAAACCAACGTCGCGATCGGCCTGGCGCGGCTGGGTCACCGGGTCGCCTGGGCGGGTCGGGTCAGCGGCGACGAACTCGGCGAGTTCGTGCTGCGCGGGCTGCGCGCCGAGGGCGTCGGTACCGGGCATGTGACGGTCGACGGCGAACACCCCGCCGGGCTGATGTTCCTGGAGCGGCGCACCGCCGACGTGACGCGGGTGCGGTACCACCGGGCGGGATCGGCGGGTTCGCTGCTGTGCGTCGACGACCTGCGTCCCGCGCTCGCCGCCGGCGCGCGCGTGCTGCACCTGACCGGTATCACCCCGGCGCTGTCCGAGCCGGCGCGGCAGGCGACGCTGTGGGCGGCGCGGACCGCGTCGGCGGCGGGCACCACCGTCTGTCTCGACGTCAACTACCGCGCCCGGCTCTGGTCCCGCGAGGCGGCGCGTGCGGCGCTGACCCCGCTGGCCGACCACGCCGACGTCGTGGTCGCCTCCGCCGACGAACTCGACCTGCTGAGCGATCCCACCCACGGCGAGCGGGAAGCCGCCGGCGCGCTGCTGCGCCGCGGGGTCGGCACCGTGCTGGTCAAGCTGGGCGCCGCCGGCGCCCGCGCGCACACCCGCGACGGCGTGTGCCACGCCGGGGCGGCGAACGTCACCGCGGTCGACACCGTCGGCGCCGGGGACGCGTTCACCGCCGGGTACCTGTCCGGCGTGCTCGACGGGCTCGACCTCGCCGCCAGCCTGCGCCGCGCGGTCACCCTCGGCGCGTTCGCGGTGTCGACCGTGGGCGACTGGGAAGGGTTGCCGCGCCGCGAGGAACTGTCGCTTCTGGACGGGTACGAGGCCGGAAGCACCATCCGCTAGAAAGGTACCGCCAGTGAAGATCGTCGCCGTCGACGTCGTCGTGTGCAGCCCCGACCGCAACTTCGTGACGTTGAAGATCACGACGGACGAGGGGATCACCGGGTTGGGCGACGGTACCCTCAACGGACGTGAACTCGCCGTCGCGGCATACCTGCGCGACCACGTGGCGCCGCTGCTGATCGACCGGGACCCGCACCGCATCGAGGACACCTGGCAGTTCCTGTACCGCTCGGCGTACTGGCGGCGCGGACCGGTGACGATGGCCGCGATCGCCGCCGTGGACACCGCGTTGTGGGACATCAAGGCGAAGGCGGCCGGGATGCCGCTGTACCAGCTGCTGGGCGGCGCGTCGCGCACCGGGATCATGGCGTACGGTCACGCGTCGGGGCGGGACCTGCCGGAGTTGTTCGACTCGATCCGCGAGCACCTGGAAGCCGGGTACCGGGCGATCCGGGTGCAGACCTCGGTGCCCGGCATCACCGCGCTGTACGGGGTGGCCGCCCAGTCCACCGACGGGCGGCGGTACGACTACGAGCCGGCGCGACGCACCCCGTTGCCCGCCGAGGAGGACTGGGACAGCCGTGCGTACCTGCGCCACCTGCCCGGCGTGTTCGAGGCGGTACGCAACGAGTTCGGTCCGGAACTGCCGCTGCTGCACGACGCGCACCACCGGTTGACGCCGATCGAGGCGGCTCGCCTGGGTCGGGCGCTGGAACCGTACGACCTGTTCTGGCTGGAGGACTGCACACCGGCGGAGAACCAGGAGGCGCTGCGGCTGGTCCGTCGGCACACCGTCACCCCGCTGGCGATCGGCGAGGTGTTCAACACGGTGTGGGACTACCAGACGCTGATCCGCGAACAGCTCATCGACTACGTACGCTCGGCGGTCACCCACACCGGCGGCATCACCGCCATGCGCAAACTGCTCGACTTCGCCGCCCAATACCAGATCAAGTCGGGTATCCACGGCCCGACCGACATCTCGCCGGTCGGCATGGCCGCCGCGCTGCACCTCGACCTCGCCGTCCACAACTTCGGCATCCAGGAGTACATGCGCCACGGCGCGCTCACCAACGAGGTGTTCCGGCAGTCGTTCACGTTCACCGACGGGTACCTGCACCCGGGCGAGGCGCCCGGACTGGGGGTCGACCTGGACGAACAGGCTGCCGGGAAGTTCCCCTACGTGCCGGCGTACCTGCCGTACAACCGGCTCAAGGACGGCACCGTCCACGACTGGTGACCGCCGGGGTTCACAGCAGCCATTCCCCGGTCTCGCCGCTGACCAGTCCGTACCGGACGGCGACGGCGGCGGCTTCCAGCCGGGAGTGCGCCCGCAGCTTGGTCAGCACACTCTGGACGTACCCGCGGGCGGTGGACCAGGTCACCCCGGTTGCCCGCGCCAGCGCCTTGGTGTCCTTGCCGCGTACCAGGTGGCACAGAACTTCGCGTTCACGCCGGGTGAGGTCGCGGGCGAGCCGCTGCGCCTCCCGCGACGGACCCGTCGGGCGCGACCGGCCCGGCGTCGGGGCGGCGTCGTGCCCGGTGACGATTTCACCGGCGTACACCCGGTCCAGGGTCGCGCAGATGTCGGCGACCTGAGCACCCTTGTGCGCGACGCCCTGCGTGCCGGCGGCCAGCGCGTGGCGCACCAGGTTCGGGTCGGACTCGGCGGTCAGCAGCACGGTACGGGTCGCCGGCGCCGCCGCGCGCAGCTCCGGCAGCCGGCTGAGGATGTCTCCGTCCGGGAACCGGACGTCCAGCACGGCGACGTCGACCTGGTGGCGGGCGAGCGCGGCGAGCGCCTCGTCGGGGGAGTGCGTCACGGCGGGGACCTCGTACCCGGCGCTGCCGAGCACCGCCGCGAACGACTCGGCGAACACCGGGTGGTCGTCGCAGATCAGGATGCGCACGCCGGATCCTCTCCGAGCCGGGTCGCCGGGGACGGGTGCGCCGGGTCCGGCGGCGGTACCGCCGGCAGCAGCAGGCGCACCCGCGCGCCGCCGAGGTCGCTGCCGGTCGTGACGACGCCGCCGCCGTACTCGGCGACGATGTCCCGCACGATGCGCAGTCCGAGGTGGGCGAGACCGTGGGGACCGCGCCCGAAGCCGGGTCCGTCGTCGTCGACCTGCACGACCGCCCAACCGTCCGCGGTGCCGGCGCGCACCTGTACCCGCCCGCGCGGTCCGGCGGCGCGCAACGCGTTCTCCAGCACGTTGCGCAGCACCCGCCACAGCGCGAGCCGGTTGCCGCACGTCCAGGACTCGGCGGGTACGAAGTGGATCTCGGTCGGATGGGTCAGGCGCAGGGTCGCGACGACCTCGCCGACCAGGACGTCGACGCGCAGCGGCTCGACCGGCGTCGGCCACGGCGCCCCGCCGCCCGGTCGCGCGTCCTCGTACGCCTGCAGCAGTTCGGCGAGCCAGCGCGTCTCGCGCAGCAGCTGGCTGGCGCGGGTGCGGCTGGTCGCGCCGATGTCGTCGGCGGTGGCGAGCAGCGACGCGAGCAGGCCGATGGTGGCCAGTTCGTGGCGGATGTCGTGGCGCAGCCGGCGGTCCAGCCCGTCCGACCCGGCGTCGGGGGCGGTACGGTCGGGCCGCGCCCGCACCGGCTCCGGATCGTCCGACACCAGGGGCCCACCACGCTGGTCGCCCATCACGATCCCCCCCCCGCGTTCAGATCTCAGTGCAAGGCCCGGAAACCGAGCGCATACGTTGAGTAAGCGTTCGGAGCGGTACGTAGCTCAGCATAGGGAGCGCTCGACGCAAACGCGGCAGAAAGCCCAAGCAGCCACGCCGCGTGGGGATCGCCCTGTCGGGTCACCGACGCGACGCCGACTGCCGCATCCCGGACCGCTGCGCCACCGCCACCGCCTCCAGCACCGAATGGCAGTCCAGCTTCGCCAGCAGCCGCTGCACATGGGTACGCACCGTGTTGCCCGACAGGTACAGCCGCCGCGCGATGGTCTCCCTGGGCAGCCCGTCGACCAGGCACTGCAGCACCTCGCGCTCGCGCGAGGTCAGTACCGCCAGCCGGTCCGGTTCGACGCGCTCCGGTCCGGTGAGCCTGGTGAGCACCGGACCGAGCAGAGCCGGCGCGAGCCACGCCTCGCCGCGCGCCACCCCGCGTACCACGTCGACCAACTGCCCGACGTCGACGGACTTCGGCAGCCACGCCCGCGCGCCGCGACGCACCGCCTCGACGACGGCGTCCACACTGTCCACCGCGCTGAGCACGACCGCCCGGATGTCCGGATACTCGGCGCGTACCCGGTCCAGCAGCGTCAACCCGCTCTCCGCGCCGAGCGCGAAGTCCAGCACGATCACCGCCGGGCGGCTGCGCGCCAGTTCAGCCAGCGCCTGCCGGACGCTGTGGGCGACCGGTACCACCGCCAGATCCGGCTCGCTGCCCAGCCGGGCCGCCAACGCCTCGGCGAACACCGGGTGATCGTCGACCAGCAGCACGGGCACGCGTTCCACGCCCGACATCGTCGCATCCACCCCGATCGCGACATGCCGTACTTCTGCCCCTGCTTTTGACGTAGTTCGGATACGTCGCTTGTGGGATCTGTCCGGCATCGCGTGTTCCTACGCTGGCCCCCATCGGCAGGCAGACCGGGGTGATCAGGACGCCCACGGCCACAGCCGGCTATGGCGCAAACGAACCGGTCACTGGCGGGGGCGCGGCGGGACGCGGCCGTCACCAGCGCCGGCGCATCGAATCCGGTCGTCGTGCCGGACGGCACACGGGGTGTGGGCGACCGAGTCCCGGCGAGGAGGGTTCTATTGAAGATCCTGCACGTGATCACCGGTCTGGCGGCCGGTGGCGCGGAGTACCAGCTACGCATGCTCCTGCAGCACACCCGCCACGACGCCGAGGTGGTGACGCTGTACAACCCGGGGGTCGTGGCTGATCTGATCAAGGCGGACGGTCGGCGGGTACGCGATCTGGGCATGCGCCGCAACACCGAGGTGTCGGCGCTGCTGCGGCTGCGGGCGATCATGCGGCGCGAGCGGTACGACGTGGTCCACGTCCACCTGTACCGGTCGCAGATCTACGGTCGCGTCGCCGCCCGGCTGGCCGCCGTCCCCGTGGTGGTGACCAGCGAACACTCGATCGGCGAGACGCACATCGAACGCCGCCCCATGACGCCCGGCGTACGCGCGCTGTACCTGGGCACCGACATGCTGTCCGACGTCACCATCGCGGTGTCCGACACGGTGCGGCAGCGGCTGGTCGACTGGGGAGTGCCGGCCCGGAAGATCGTCACCATCCCGAACGGCCTCGACTTCGGCGGGCTCGCGTTCGACGCCGAGGCACGCGCCCGTGGCCGCGCCCAGTTCGGCATCCCACCGGACGCGTACGTGCTCGGCGTGATGGGACGGCTCGACGCGAACAAGCGCATCGACCTGGCGATCGAGGCAGCCGCGCCGCTGCTCGGTACCGGGTGCCGGATGCTGATCGTCGGTCGCGGCGACGACCTGGACCGGCTGCGGTCCGTGGCGGCACGCCACGGCGTCGCCGACCACGTGGTGTTCGCCGGGTTCCAACCGGACAGCGTCGCCATGCTGTCCTCACTCGACCTGTACGTGTCGACCTCCGCCCAGGAGACGTTCGGGCTGTCCGTGCTCGAAGCGCTCGCCAACGGCATGCCCGCCCTGTACACGGCGTGCCCCGCCCTGGACGGCATCGTCACCGACCGCGCCCGGCGGGTCGACGGCACTCCCGCCGCGCTGCGCGAGCAGATCGGCATCGAGATCGCCGCCGGTCGCCGGCCGCGCCGCGACGTGCCGGAGGTGACCGAACGGTACGGCATCGCGGCGGTCACCCGACGCATCGACGACCTGTACGAGGACCTGCTCGCCCGGCGCGGACGCGTCGCCGCCCCGGTCGGCGCGCCCGACCTGACCCCGTCTCACGAGGGAGATCCCGCCCATGCCTAGCCGACGACCCATACCCGTGCGCGTGCCGCGCCGGCTCCGCACCCGCGGGGCGGCCCGGGCGACGCGCATTGCCACCGCGGCGCTGGGCCCGGTCCGCACCCGCGGGGCGGCCCGGGCGACGCGCATTGTCACCGCGGCGCTGCTCGCGGCCGGCGCCCTGCTGGGTCCGGCGGCGCTGCCCGCGTCTGCCGCGACCAGCCCGCCGCGCGTGGACCTCAAGGTTCTGGTCGTCACGGACGGCCAGCCCTGGGTGGACGCGATCCGCGACCAACTGGCGTCCGAAGGGGTACCGACCACGGTCGTCGACCTCAACGACTCGTCCCGACCCACGATCACCAGCGCGTTCCTGTCCGGTACCCGCGCCGACGGCACACCGGAGGCGTACTACCAGGGCGTCGTGCTGCCCAGCAACTACCTGCCCGCGCTGTCCGCCGACGAGCAGGCGGCGCTGGCGAGCTACGAGACTGCGTTCGCGGTACGCCAGGTCGAGGCGTACGACTACCCGAACGCCGACGTCGGGATGAACCCGCCGACCTACGCCGGCTCGCTCGACGCCGCCAAGGTCACCGTGTCCAGCGCCGGGCTGTCCACCGCGTTCCGGTACCTGGGCGGCGCGTTCACCTTCGAGGGCGCCGCCGGCGGCAGCGAATCCTGGGGGTACCTCGCCCAGCCGCTGCCGGACACCGCCACCGCCTCGTACACCCCGATGCTGACCGCGACGCTGCCGGACAACAGCGCGAGCGGCGTGATCGCCGGCGTGTACACCAACAACGGTCGGGAGCGTCTGGAGCTCAGCTTCGGCTTCAACTACTACCAGTTGCAGTTCCGGTACCTCGCCCACGGCGTCGTCGACTGGGTGACCAGGGGCATCCACTTCGGGTACTGGCGCAACTACTTCAGTGTGCACATCGACGACGTGTTCAGCGCCGACGCGGCGTGGAGCAGCGACGCCAACTGCACGCCCGGCGACGGCTACTGCCCGCCCGGTACCCCGGACACCACGCCGATCCGGATGACCGCCGACGACGTGCGGTACGCCGCCCAGTGGCAGCAGGACCACGGCTTCATGATGGACATGCTGTTCAACGGCGGCGCCGAGGCGGACTTCCAAGCCGACGGGCCCGACCCGATGTTCACCACGTTCCAGTCGCTGTCCTCGTCGTTCCGGTGGGTCAACCACACGTACACCCACCAGTTCCTCGGCTGTGTGCAGGACTACTCGGTCAACCCGTGGCGCTGCCAGACGGACGCCAACGGCAGCACCGTCTGGGTCGACTCGAAGACCATCAACGACGAGATCCTCAAGAACGTCAGTTGGGCGCAGACCAACGGATTCTCCATCGACCGCGGCGAGATGGTCGCCGGCGAACACTCCGGCACGAAGATCCTGCCCCAGCAGCCGGTGGACAACCCGAACTTCGTCAACGCGCTCGGTCCCGACGGCGTCAAGTACATCGGACTGGACGCCTCCCGCGAACCGGCGCTGCGCCCGGTCGGCGCCGCGCTCGGCGACCCGAGGCACCCGATCAACGTGTTCTACAACGTGTCGACGGTGCCGCAGGAGGTCGACGAGTACAACTGGATCTACACCTCCACGGCGGACGGCGGCAGCGGGATCTGCGAGAACAACCCGACCACGACGTGCATCAAGCCGCTCGACCCGAGCACCGGCTGGAGCTCGTACATCCTGCCCCAGCAGATCCAGATCACCCTCGGCTACGTGCTGCGCAACGACCCGCGGGTGTTCTACATGCACCAGTCCAACCTGACCGACGACCGGCTGGCGTACCCGGTGATCGCCGGTGTGCTCGACGCCTACCGCACCGTGTTCGCCGCCAACGCGCCCGTGGTCAACAACCGGCTGTCCGCCTCGGCGCAGGCGCTCGACGCGCAGCAGACCTGGACGACGACGCTGGGCGCGGGAACGGTCAGCGGCTACGTGCAGGGCAGCACGGTGACGATCACTGGCCCGTCGGGGACCGCGGTACCGGTCACCGCTCCGGACCAGACCCGGATGGGCATGGCGATGTTCGGCAGCGCGTACGGCGGTGAGCGGTCCGGGCGGCTGACGCTGTTCCTGTCTCCCGCGACGCTGACGCTGCCGTCCGCGCCGTACGGCGGAGGCAGCTCCGACCCGCTGCCGTTGCCGTTGCCGTTGGCGCTGCCCGGCACCGCGGCCGCGCCGGACCACGCGCACGTGCCGTTCCCGACGACCGATCCGGGCACGGCGGTGCTGGTACCCACACCCGGCGCCCGGACCAACGGCACCGCCGGCGCGCACCGCGACGCCGCACGCGCGCCGAGCGTGAGCCCGAGCGGCGGTCCGAAGTAGCCGGCGCGTCGGGATCGACGGTGAGCCGAGATGGGGTGACGGGGACGGACATCGCGATGTTCACCGAGGGCACCTATCCCTACCAGTACGGAGGGGTGAGCGTCTGGTGCGACCAGTTGGTGCGCGGCATGCCGGGGCACAACTTCCAGGTCGTCGCGCTGGTGGCGACCGGCGCCGAACAGTGCGCCTGGCCGCTGCCGGACAACGTCGGCTCGCTGGTCGCGGTACCGATGTGGGGGGCGACGCCGGTCGGGTCCAGGCCCGGCCGGCGCGCCCGCCCCGGATTCCTGACCAGGCTCGCCGAACTCGTCGACGTGCTGCTCGACCCGACCGCCCCGCCCAGCCGCCTCGGTGACGTGCTGCGCGACCTCGTCGACTACGGCCAGCGTGAGAGCCTGGCCGCGAACTTCGCCAGCGAGCAGGCGGTACGGCTGCTCAGCGACGCGTGGCGGGACCGATGGGCGCCCGGCGACCCGTCCGGCGCGCCGTCGCCCGCCACGCCGACCCTGCACGACGCGCTGGTCGCACTGCAACTGCTGGAGCACTCGCTGCGTGCGCTCAGCCACCCGCCGGTACAGGCGGACGTGCTGCATGCGGTGACCAACGGGCTGGGCGTGCTGCCCGCGCTGACCACGAAATGGCGGTACGGCACCCCGCTGATCGTCACCGAGCACGGCATCTACCTGCGCGAACAGTACCTGCACGGGCGCAACACGCCGTACCGGTGGCCGGTCAAGGCGCTGTACCTGAGCTTCGTGCGGCACCTGTGCGCCCTCGGGTACCACGAAGCCGAGGTGATCACCCCCGGCAACGTGTACAACAAGCGCTGGGAGGAGCGGCTCGGCGCGCGGGCGTCGATCATCCGTACCGTCCACAACGGTGTCGACCCCGCCGACTTCCCCGGGCTGGACGGCGAGCCGCCGACGCCCACGATCTCCTGGGTCGGGCGGGTCGACCCGATCAAGGACCTGGAAACCCTGCTGCGCGCGTTCGCCCAGGTGCACCGGGACATGCCCGAGGCGCGGCTGCGCATGTTCGGGTCCCCGCCGCACGGCCGCGAAGACTACGTGCGGCAGTGCGGAACCTTGGCGACCGAGCTGGGCATCGCCGACGTCGCCACCTTCGAGGGGCGGGTGGACAACATCCGCGACGCGTACGCCGCCGGTCACGTGGTCGTGCTGTGCAGCATCTCCGAAGGCTTCCCGTACAGCCTGATCGAGGCGATGACCTGCGGGCGTGCCTGCGTGGCGACCGACGTCGGCGGGGTCACCGAAGCCGTCGGCGACACCGGCCTGGTGGTACCGCCGCGCAACCCGGACGCGCTGGCCCAGGCGTGCCTGTCCCTGCTGCGCGACGACGACCTGCGTCGACGGCTCGGCGCGGCGGCCCGGGCCCGGGCGCTGGAGTACTTCACCGTCGACCGGGCCATCGCCACCATCGACGAGATCTACAACTTCGTGGCCGCCGGTCGTCGCCTGCCCACCGCCGAGCCCGCCGTGCCGGTCGAGTCCGCCCTGGAGGGAGCGCGATGAGCGCGGAAGCCGTGTCCGGCCTGCGCGGACACCCGTCGGTGGGTCCGGCGCCGCATCCGGCGGCGCACGTCGCCCCGCCCGGACAGCACCAGCGTGCCGGCGCAGCCGTCGACATCGACACCGCCGAACACCACATCGCCGAGTTGTGCGCGCACCTCGCCCCGGTCTGCGAATCCGCGGTCGATCCGCTGGAGATCGCCGCCGCGATCGAGTTCGACGGCATCGGCGACGCCACGGTCCGGCAGCGGTACGGCTTCGCGGACACATTCAGCCTCGCCGAGGAGCTATACCGGCGGGTGCCGCGCCGACCCGCCGAGCCGTCGCCCGCCCCGGACCCGTACCGGGTCCGCGCCCGCCGATCGTTGCTGCACGGCGTGCTGTACGGGCTGCCCGCGGCGTGCTTCCCGGCGGCCGCCGGGCTGCTGACCGGACGCGCCGCGCTGATCGCGCTGCTGGTGTCCATGCTGGTGTCCTGGTCGCTCAGCCAGGGGCTGGCGCACCTGGGGTACCAGCGGCTCGGCTGGACCGACCGCGACCAGGCGCGCCGGCTGCTGCGTGCCGGTCTCGCCGCCGGCATGGCGATCCTGGTGCTCGCCCTGGCCGCGACGGCGTTCGTGGTACCGGCGCGCGCCGGCGCGCTCGCGTTCGGCGTCGGGCAGGGCGCGTACATGCTGGGCGCCTGCGTGCTGATGGTGCTCGGGGTCGAGTGGTGGCTGCTGGTGGTGCTCGCGCCGAGTGTCACCGGGGCGAGCGTGTTCCTCGCGCTCGGGCAGCCCGCCGCGCTGCGGTACCCGGCCTGGGCGGCGCTGGCTGCCACGCCCCTGCTCGCGCTGCTCGTCGCGGTGCTGCACACCCGGCGTACCGGCACCGGCGGGCGACTGGTCAGCGCCGCCGAACTGCGCGGCGCGCTGCCCGCCCTCGGGTTCGGGCTGCTCGCCGCCGCGCTGCTGGCGTTCCCGATCGCGGCGGGAGTACCGGGACACCCCGGCGCGAACGCCGGCGTGCTGGTGGCCGGGCTGCCGCTGTCGCTGAGCATGGGCCCGGCGGAACTGGTGCTGTCCTGGTACCGGCGGCGCACCCAGCGGCTGCTGCGCACCACGACCCACCCGCGCGGGTTCCGGCTGCGCGCCCGGCTGGTGCTGGTCGGGGCGGTCCTGTGGTACCTGGGCGCCGCCGTGCTGCTGACCGCCGGCGCGGTCGCCGTCGCGGTGGCGAACCGGCTCGTCCCGCCCGACCGGTCGATGCTCGCCGGCCTGGTGACGTACCTGGCGCTCGGCGCCGCGATGTTCCTCGCCCTGCTGCTGCAGACGTTCCGGGTGCGCGCGGTGCTGCTCGCCGCCGCGCTCGCGCTGACCGGCGAGTTCGTCTTCCGGGACTACGGGATGTCCGCCCAGGTCGCGGCGAACGTCGCGCTGCTGGCGGTGCTGGGCGGCTACGCGGTGGTGGTGCTGGGTCGGGCGGTGCGACACGCGTACTGAGCCGGGGCACGGGCGCGGGGCAGCGGGGGCCCGCGCCGCCTGCGGCGGATGAGAGAGACGACCGCGCCGCCCGCGACGCGGTGAGAGGGACGACCGCGCGGTGGGCAGCGCGGACCGGCAGGGGGCACCCGGCGCGAGCCGGGTGCGGAAGGTTTCCAGAAGGGTAGGCAGGGGTTGAACTCAGAACTCGTCGCGGTCACCGGAGCCGAGGGGTTCATCGGCTCCCACCTGGTCGAAGCGCTCGTGGCGCGCGGGTACCGGGTGCGGGCCATGGTGCTGTACAACATGCACAGCGCGCGCGGCTGGTTGGACACTCTGGACGCGGACGTGCTGGACAACGTCGAGGTGCGCTTCGGCGACGTCCGCGACCCGTCGTCGGTGCGCGACCTGGTCGACGGCGCGCACACCGTGTACCACCTGGCCGCGCTCGGCTCCGTCCCGTACTCGTACCGCGCGCCGCGGTCGTTCGTGGACACCAACACCATCGGCACGCTGCACGTGCTGGAGGCGGTCCGCGCGTGCGGCACCGCCCGGCTCGTGCACACCTCGACCAGCGAAACCTACGGCACCGCGCGCACCGCGCCGATCGCCGAGACCCACCCGTTGCAGGCGCAGTCCCCGTACGCGGCGTCGAAGATCGCCGCCGACAAGCTCGTCGAGTCGTACCACCTCAGCTACGAGGTACCGGCGGTCACGCTGCGCCCGTTCAACACGTTCGGCCCCCGGCAGTCCACCCGAGCCGTGATCCCCGCCATCATCACCCAGCTCGCCGCCGGTTCCCGGCAACTCAAACTCGGCGCGCTCGCGCCCACCCGCGACTTCACCTTCGTCACCGACACCGCCGAGGCGTTCGTGGCGGTCGGCACCGCGCCCGCCGCCGCCGTGGTCGGTGAGCTGTTCAACGCCGGTACCGGGGTGGAGGTGTCGATCGGACAGCTCGCCGAGGACATCGCGAGCGTGATGGGCGTGACCGCCGACTTCACCGAGGACACCCAGCGGCTGCGGCCGAAGGACTCCGAGGTGATGCGCCTGATCGGCGACTGCTCGAAGTTGTGCGAGCGGACCGGTTGGCAGCCCCGGTACAGCAGGCAGCAGGGTCTGGCCCGGACCATCGAGTGGTTCCGGCAACCGGCGAACCTGTCGCGCTACCGACTGAACGAGTACCACCAGTGATCATCGGGGGAGACCATGCACGCGTTCATTCTGGCCGGCGGCAAGGGCGTCCGACTCCGCCCGTACACGACCCGGCTGCCCAAGCCGCTGGTACCGATCGGTGACGAGTTCTCGATCCTGGACATCGTGCTGAGCCAGCTCGCCCAGCACGGTTTCGACACGGTCACCCTCGCCATCGGTCACCACGGTCACCTGATCAGGTCGTACGCGGGCCGGGGCCGGCGCTGGGGGCTCGCCATCGACTACACGTTGGAGGACAACCCGCTGGGGACGATGGGCCCGGTGCTGCAGGCACTGGACCGGCTGCCCGAACACTTCCTGGTGATGAACGGCGACGTCCTGACGGACCTCGACTACGCCGACCTGATCGGCGCGCACCGCAGGTCGCAGGCGCCGCTGACGGTCGCCACGTACCAGCGCCACGTGAAGATCGATTTCGGGGTGCTGACCACGCGGGACGGGCAGGTCCTCCAGTTCACCGAGAAGCCGAGCATCGACTTCCGGGTCAGCATGGGCATCTACGGGCTGACCCGCGAAACGCTGACCCGGTACACCCCGGGCATGCCGTTCGGCTTCGACGACCTGGTGCTGGACCTGCTGGCTCGCGGCACACCGCCGCGGGAGTACGCGTTCGACGGGTACTGGCTGGACATCGGACGCCCGGACGACTACGACCGGGCCAACGCCGAGTTCGACCTGATCCGGGGCAGCCTGTTGAAGGGGGCGTAGGGGCGTGCGCCTCATGGTGGTCGGCGCGACCGGCTTCCTCGGCACGCACGTGTGGCGGCGGGCGGAAGCGGCCGGCATGGAGGTGGTCACGGCGGCGCGGTCGCCGCTGCCGGACTCGCCCTGGCACGTCCTGGTCGATCTCGCGGCTGACGACCCGGGCCGGCTGGCGACCACGCTCGCCGAGGTGGCGCCGGACGCCGTGGTCAACTGTGCCGGCGCGGTGTCCGGACCGGCGCCGAGGTTGGCGGCGGTCAACATCACCGGCACGTACACGCTGGTGCGGGCGATGGCGCGGGCCGCGCCGCTGGCCCGGCTGGTCCACCTGGGGTCGGCCGCCGAGTACGGGTGGTCCGAGCCGGGCGTGGCGGTCACCGAGCGCTCCCCGGCCCGCCCGGTCGGCGTGTACGGGGTGACCAAGCTCGCCGCCACCCAGTTGGTCGAACTCGCCCGCGCCGCGGTACCGCACGCTGTGGTGCTGCGGGTGTTCAACCCGGTCGGTCCCGGCGCGACGACCGCGGGGCTGCCGGGGCGGTTGGTCGCCGAACTGCGTACCGCCCTGGCGGAGGGCGTCGAGGTGCGCCTCGGTCCGCTGGACGCGGTGCGCGACTTCGTCGACGTGCGCGACGTCGCCGAGGCGGCGCTGACCGCGGCGACCGCGCCGACGCTGCCGCACCCGATCGTGAACATCGGCAGCGGGCGGGGGGTACCGGTGCGGACGCTGGTCACCCACCTGACCACGCTCAGCGGATACCACGGTCGGGTCTGTGAGGATTCCGCCGGTTCGACCCGGTCGGCGGACGTACCGTGGCAGCAGGCGGACATCAGTCTGGCGCGCGCGGACCTCGGCTGGCGACCCCGGCGCGACCTCGTGGTCTCGCTCGCGGACCTGTGGGAGGCGACATCGTGAGCGCGAGGAGTGAAGCGGAGCGAGCCCCGCAGTCGCGAACTCGGGTGGCGTTGGTGAGCGCGAGGAGTGAAGCGGAGCGAGCCCGGCAGTCGCGAACCTGGGTGGCGTTGGTGAGCGCGAGGAGTGAAGCGTGACGGTGCCCGTGGACGGTCGCGTGCGCGCCGTCGTACCGGCATATTTCCATCCGGCCGTGGACCCGGACGCGTGGGACCGCCTGGTGCGCTGCGCGCCGATGCTGCGCCTGGTGGTGCTGAACGTCGCCGACGGCCCCGGCGAGCGACCGGACCCGATGTTCGTCGACGCGGTGCGGCGGCTGCGACAGGCGGGTGTGGTCGTCGCCGGATACGTCGACACCGAGTACGGTCGGCGCCGCACCGACGACGCGCTGGCCGACGTGGAGCGCTACCTCGAGTGGTACACGGTGACCGGGGTGTTCTTCGACCAGGTGTCCAGCGTCGCCGAGCACGTCGGGTACTACGCCGCGCTGGGCGAGTGGGCGCGCGGGTTCGGCGCGCGGGTCGTCGCGTTCAACCACGGCACCCATCCGGTCGAGGCGTACGCCGAGCACGCCGACCTGCTCGGCACCTTCGAGGGCCCGTGGGGCGCGTACGTCGACGTCGGGGTGCCCCGCTGGGTCCGGGCGCGCCCCGCCGAGCAGTTCTACCACCTGGTGTACGCGGTGCCGCCGGACCACCTCGGCGACGCGTACGCCCTGCTGGCGTTGCGCCACGCGGGCGGGGCGTACATCACCGGGCTCGGCGGACCGAACCCGTGGGCGCGGCTGCCGGACGGGCTGTTCGAGAGGCTCGCATCGTGATCCGGGTCGGGCCGCCGGTACTGGCGTGTGCCCTGGTCGCCACGCTGCTGGCCGGGTGCGCGCACTCGTCCGGGTCGGTATCGCCGTCCGCGGCGCCCACCACCCGCCCGGCGGGTGCCCGTCCCTGGGTGCCGAAACCCGGTACCACCTGGCAGTGGCAGCTCAGCGGGGAGGTGGACACCTCGGTAGACGCCCAGATGTTCGATGTCGACGTGGACGACACCGACGCGGCGACGGTCGACGAACTGCACGCCAAGGGCGCCAAGGTGATCTGCTACATCAACGCCGGGGCGTTGGAGGACTTCCGACCCGACCGCGGCCAGTTCCCGCCGTCGGTGCTCGGCAGGAGCGACGGTTGGCACGGCGAGCGGTGGCTGGACATCCGGCGACGCGACGTACTGCGCCCGATCATGGAGGGGCGTTTCGACGTGTGCCAGAGCAAGGGGTTCGACGGGGTGGAAGCGGACCTGGTCGACGGGTACACCAACGACACCGGCTTCCCCCTGACCGCCGCCGACCAACTGGCGTACAACCGGATGCTCGCCGACCTGGCGCATCAGCGGGGCTTGTCGATCGGTTTGAAGAACGACGTCGACCAGGCGGCGCAACTGGTCGACACGTTCGACTTCGCGATCGACGAGCAGTGCGTGCAGTACCAGGAATGCGACAAGCTGGTGCCGTTCATCCGCGCCGGCAAGGCGGTGTTCCACGTGGAGTACGACACCCCGAACGAACAGTTCTGCCCGCAGACCAGGGCGCTCGGGTTCAGTTCGATGCGCAAGAACCGGGACCTGGACGCGGCGCGTTGGCCGTGCTGACCGTGGTCCCCGCCGGACGCGGCGAGGGGCGCCCTCGGGAACCGGGGCGCCCCTCGCCGCGTCGCCTGCCGTCCGGGCGGCCCGGTTCAGTTGCCGCGCTGGTGCAGCAGGAGGTCGGCGACCACCGGCCGGTGGTCGGACGCCACGGTCGCCAGGGTGTGCGTGCCGACCACGGTGATGTCCGGCGAGACGCTGATCACGTCGATCCGCTTCACCGGATCGATCGCCGGGTAGGTGTTCGCGCCGCCGGGTGCGGTGTCCCGCAGGTCCTGCCAGAGGGCGGCGAGCTCGGGCGCACCCGGCTGCGCGTTGAGGTCGCCGACGAGCACCTTCGGTCCGGAGTCGGCAGCGAGGATGCGTAGCGTGTCGGCGACCTGCATGCGCCGCACGGTCGGGTCGGACCGATAGTCCAGGTGGGTGCAGTACACGTGGACGTGCGCTCCGCGCACGTTGACCGTCACCTCGGCGAAGCCCGGTGCCGGGGCGGGCACGGGGTTCGGCACCTGGGTGGAGAGCCGGGTGATGTCGTGGTTTTCCGCCTCGAGGATGGGGTACCGGCTGAGCACCGCGACCCCGTACTGGCGGCGGGGGGCGCCGGCGGCCGGCGGGTCGAAGTCGTAGATCGGCGCGAAGAAGACGCCCATGCCCAGCCGCGTGGCGAGCGCCTGCGCCTCGTCGACGAAGTCGCTGCGCGCTCCCCAGTGGACGTCGACTTCCTGCAGGCCGACGACGTCCGGGTGCAGTTGCCGGATCGCCTCGGCGGTCCGGTCGAGGTCGAAGACGTTGTCCTCGCCGGCGCCGGCGTGGATGTTGTACGTCGCCACGCGCAGCGCCACGGGCGGCGCGTCGGATCCCGGTACGTGCGCGCCGGCCGGCGCGGCGGATGACAGCGGCGCCAGCGCGGCGGCGAGCACGGCGCCGAGCAGGGCACGTCGGTGGATGTCCAGTCTCAACACGGTCCTCCGGATCAGCTGGTGGATACGGCGCACGTCGGTCTGGTCGCGGCGGTGCCTCACTTGCCCATGCCGGCGGTCAGTCCGGCGACGATCTGCTTGGTCGCCACCAGGAACAGGACCACGATCGGTGCGGTGGCGATCACCAGCCCCGCGAACAGCGTGGACCAGTCCGTCTGGAACTCGCCGAAGAACTGGGTGAGCCCCACCGGCAGCGTGTACTTGTCGGTCGTGCGCAGCAGCACCAGCGGGAAGAAGAAGTCGTTCCACAGCGGCACGAAGCGGAACACCACGACGGTGGCGATCGCCGGTTTGACCAGCGGCACCATCACGCGGGCGAAGATGTGGAACTCGCCGGCGCCGTCGATGCGCGCCGCCTCCTCCAGTTCGCGGGGCAGTCCACGGAAGAACGCCGTCATGATGAACACCGAGAACGGGATGCCGCTGGCGGCGTACACCAGCACCAGCCCCAGCCGGGAGTCGATCATGCCGAGGCCGCCGAGCAGGTAGAAGATCGGCAGGATGCCCAGCCGGATCGGCAGCATCAGCCCGGCGAGGAAGTACGCGGTGAGCACGCCGCCGCCCCGGAACTGGTAACGCCCGAGCACGTAGGACGCCGGCAGCGACACGCCGACGTCGAGCGCCACGGCGGCGATCGTGACGAGCGCCGAGTTGCGCAGGTACGTCCCGAACGACGCCTCGGTCCACGCCTTCGCGTAGCTGGCGAAGGTCAGCGACGTGGGCAGGCCCAGCGGATCGGACAGTACGGCGGCGTTGGGCCGCAGCGAGTCGAGCGCCATGATGATCATAGGCGCGAGCGCCACCGCGGCGTAGCTCCACAGCAGCAGGACCGCCAGGATCAGCACCGCCCGCTCCCGCGCCGTGCGGCGCTTCGTGCGGCGGGCCACCGGTCGGGTGCGCGGCTCCACCTGTTCCTGTACCACGGTCATGTCAGCGAAGCCTCACGGCGGCGGATGATGCGGTTGGCGAGCACGGCGATGCCGAAGATGAACAGGAACAGCAGCACCGCCAGCGCCGACGACTGACCGATCGCGTTGGCGCCGCCCTCCTGGAAGGCGACCCGGTAGAAGATCAGCCCGAGCACGTCGGTGGCGCCTCCCGGACCGGTGGGCTGGTTGCCCTGGGCGCCCGACAGGGCGTACACCAGCTCGAACGTGTTAAAGCAGCCGATGAACGTCAGGATGGACACCACGCCGATCGACGGCAGCAGCAGCGGCAGGGTGATCCGGGAGAACCGCTGCCACGCGTTCGTCCCGTCCACGCGGGCGGCTTCGGCGTACTCCTGCGGCAGCCCGGCGAGCGCCGCGCCGAACAGCAGGATCGGGAAGCCGATGTACTGCCAGGCGTTGACGAGGATGACCACCGGCAGGGCGGTCGACGGGTCGCCGAGCCAGGGCTTGGCGAACGCGCCGAGCCCGACCGCCTCCAGCACCTTGTTCACCGGGCCGAAGCTGGGACTCAGCAGCAGGCTCCACAGGTAGCCGACGACGAGCCCGCCGACGAGGTACGGCAGCGTGTAGATCGTCTGGAAGAACCGCCTGCCCACCGGCAGTTCGTGCAACAGCACCGCCACCAGCAGCCCGAATGTGTTCTGTACGAGCATGGTGCCCACGAAGAACACGGCGGTGTGCCAGAACGCGGGCCAGAGCTGCTGGTTGAGCGGGAACGTGGTGAACAGCCCGGTGAAGTTCGACAGTCCGGCGAAGCCGTCGCGTGCCGTGGCCTGCCAGCGCCAGAAGCTGTAGGCGAGGGCGGACAGCAGCGGGTAGACGACGAACAGGCTGTACAAGGCGAACGCCGGCAGGAGGAAACAGGCGGCGACGCGCCACTTCATCCGGGGTACAGGGTTCGTGCCGGGCGCGGTACGACGACCGCGCCCGGCACGAACAACCGGTCCGACACCCTTGGCTACGGGTGGAACCACTGCGAAACACCGTTTTGGATGTCGCCGGCGACCTGTGCGGAGGTCTGCTGACCCAGCAGCATCTTCTGCAGGCCGGCGGCCTCCAGGTCGCTGCCGAGCGGCGTGCCGTACCGGAAGTCGACCAGCATCAGGTACGGCGTCGGGTGGTCCTGGTAGTTCTGCGCCATCTGCTTGAGCAGCGGGTCGGCGGACTGCACGCCCTTGATCAGCGACATCTGCTTGAGGTCGTCAGCCACCATCTGCCCGAAGTCGGCGGTCGTCATCCACTGCAGGAGTTCCAGCGCCTCCTTCTGGTGGGCGGACTTGGCGTTCAGCCCGTACGACGCGTCGACCCAGCCGACCTGCAGCGGGTTGTTCGTCACCGCGCCGGGCGCGGGCGGCGCGTCGAACACGCCCAGGTTCAGATTCGAGTTGATCTTCTTGATCGGTGCGAGCGCGAACGACCCCTCGGGGATCATCGCCGCCTTGCCCGTGGCGAACAGCGTCTGCACGTCGGTCTCGCCGAGGCCCATCTGGTCCTTCGGGAAGTACGGCTTGAGCTGCTTGAGCACGTCGAGCGCGGCGACGTAGTCCGGGTCGGTGAACTTCGCCTGGCCGCCGAGCAGCTTCTTCTCGAAGTCCGGACCGCCGTACCGGGTCGCGGCGAAGGTGTCGTCGTACAGCGGCAGCAGCCAACTGTCCTTGCCGGCCGCGGCGAACGGCGTGATGCCGGCCGACTGCAGCGTCTTCGCGTCCGAGATCATCTGATCCCAGGTCGTCGGCGGCTGCAGGTTGTACTTCGAGAAGATGTCCTTGTTGTAGTAGATCTGGAACGTCGACATCTCCAGCGGCACGCCGTAGACCTTGCCGTCCGACTTGCCACGCGCGCCGTCGAGCGCGGTGGAGTCGAAGTTCGACAGTCCCGCCACCTTGCCGTCGAGGGCGGTGAGGTAGCCCGCCTTGACCAGCGGCTGCAACAACCCGTACGCGCGCAGCTGCATCACGTCCGGGCCGCCCGCCTGCGTCAGGCCGGTGTTCAGGATCGTGTTGTACTCCGTCGACTTGTACGGCTTGAAGTCCACGGTGATGTTCGGATGCGACTCGTGGAACTTGTCGAAGATCTTCTTGTACGTCGCCGCGTCCTCCGGGCGCCACGACCACACCGACAGCGTGACCTTGTCGCCGTTACCGCTGTTCGACGAACCCGACGGGGCGCAGGCGCTCATGGTCGCCACGAGCGCCGCAGCCGCGAGAATCGCGAACCCGCTGCGCCTTCTCATGCTTGTGCCTCTCATCTGCGGGAACCTTAGTCAAATCGCTACCGAGGTGCGCGCGGCGCGGGCGCCGGTGAGCACCCGCCGACCGCCGCGCCCCGGGGTATCGGAGGGACGGTCCGTCAGCCGGGCCGTCCCGGCCGCACCCCGCGCGCGCCCCACCGACGTGGATGGTCGGCCCGCGCACGCTCGCCCGTCCGCCGGCTTGCGGCAGCGACGACAGTTGTCGGGGTCCTCAGTCGCGGCACGGTAGAAACTTTTAGCCATCACGGCTAGTACGTCAATAGGTTTCATCAACTTGGCAGAGGCAGAGGGCGGCGGTGGCGTCGTCGTGGCGCTTGCGGCGCGACCCTGGGGGTACGTCCTGGGCGACTTCGGCGCGTCGCACCTGCCGGATCAACTCCGTCGGACCCTCGACCGCGAGCACGTCGAGCAGGCCCGCCCAGTCCAGCAGGGCGAACTGTTCGACCGCGCGGGAAGCGCCGTCGGTGAGCAGCGCAGCCCGGCGTACCCGTCCCGGACCCCGCACCGGCAGGGCGCCGGTGACCGCCTCGAACGCGGCGCGCGGGTCGGCAGCGGCGACCCAGTACCCGCCCGGCTGGTTGAGGTAGCGGTACTTGCCCGGCGTGTGCGGCGACGCGGCGGACCCCGCCTCGTCGGGTACCGGCGCCGCGCGGATCCGGGCGACCGTCCGCGCGACCCGGTCGTCGGCGATCACCTCGACGCCGCCTCCGTCGCGGTCCACCACCAACGGGCTGTCGCCGAGCAGCAGATAATCCAACCTCTCGCCATCGACGCGGATCAGGCACACCGTGGACGCCGGCGTCGCCGGGCGATCGAGGTCGCAGCCCTGACCGTGGTCGCCACGGACGCCGTCGATGGCGGTCGCCAGCAACCGCGCGAGGTCCGCCGTGGGCGCGTCGGCGTACGCCTGACCGAGGTGCGCAGCCAACCGTCGCACGTACCACGCGGGACCGTGCCGGCACCCGCTGTCGTGACCCGGATCCTCGGTCACCCCGTCGAACACGCCGACCAGGTCGCCGTACACCAAGACGTGATCTTCGTTGGCGGGGCGGCCCGGCGCCGCCACCGACGCGAGCCTGACCTCCATCACGACGCGCTCGCCCCGCGCACGGCACGCGTTCGTCGTACCTCGATCACCGCGGGGATCCTGTCCAATTCGGTCCGCAACCGCTCGTCCTCCTTGCGTAGCCGGGCATCCTGACCAGGGGGTTCCTGTGGCTAGGAGCTTAAAGACCAGGTCGGCTCAGCCCGGGCAAGGTGGGACACCGTCCCGCACGCCGCCGCACTCCGTGACCAGGTGGGCCGGAAGGTCGCGCCGGAGGGACGGCGGCAGGGGCATACGTTCGGCGCCTGCGGATCGTCACGTACACCCACGCCTGTGTGCGGCTCGAGCACGACGGCGCGGTGCTGGTCATCGACCCCGGCGTGTGGCGCGGGCCGCGCGCGTTGCACGGAGCCGACGCCGTCCTGATGACGCACGAGCACGGCGATCACCTCGACGTGCTGCGGCTGGCCGGGCTCGGCGTACCGGTGTTCGCGCCCGCCGAGCGCCGACGCGGCGGTCGGTCCACGCAGCGCCGTGACGCAGCGGTGTCGTCCGGGTCACAGCCGGGACTGTCACGCCCCGCCACGTCCCATGCGTCGTGCGGGTATGAGCCAACGGATTGCTATCAGGGAACTGGCGCCCGCCGGCTTCCGCGCCGTCGCCGCGCTGGAACGCTACTGCGCCTCGGTCGTCGACCCGACCGTCTACCACCTGCTCAAGCTGCGCGCCTCGATCCTCAACGGCTGTGCGTACTGCGTCGACATGCACAGCCAGGCGGCGCTCGCCGACGGTGAGGACAGCCGCAGGCTGTTCGCGGTCGCCACGTGGCGCGAGTCGACGTTGTTCGACGAGCGGGAACGCGCCGCGTTCGCGCTCACCGACGCGGTCACCCGGCTCGGCGAGCACGGGGTACCGGACGACGTGTGGGACGAGGCGGTGAAACACTGGTCCGACGAGGAGGTCGCGAACCTCATCCTGGCGATCGCGACGATCAACGTATGGAACCGGATCGCGGTATCGAGTCGCACCCCCACCCCGGCGACGCCCGTTCGCCCGTCGGCGGACCCGGCGCCCGCGAGGGCGGGGTGAGCGAGGCTGCCGAGCACTTCCTCGCCCACCGGCCCATGCTGTACGGGCTGGCGTACCGGCTGCTCGGCAGCGCCCACGACGCCGAGGACGTGCTGCAGGAGGCGTACCTGCGCTGGGCCGGCACGGACCGGGCGCGGGTGGGGGAGCCGCGCCGCTACCTGACCAGGGTGGTGGCGCGGCTCGCCGTGGACCTGCTGCGCACCCGGGGGCGGCGGGAGTACTACGTGGGTCAGTGGCTGCCGGAGCCGGTGTCCACCGACCCGTCGCCGTTCGGCGCGGTCGACACGTCCGACCTGTCGTTGGCGGTACTGCACCTGATGGAGCAGCTCACGCCGCCGCAACGGGCGGTGTACGTGCTGCGCACCGCGTTCGAGTTGCCGTACCACGAGATCGCCGGAATCGTCGACCGCACCCCGGACGACTGCCGCCAGCTGTACCGGCGGGCGGAGGCGGCGCTGCGGGCGGGGCGAGCGCGGTTCACCCCGTCGCCGGACGAGCACCGCCGGCTGCTCGCCGACTTCGTCGCGGCCGCCCGCGACGGCGACCTGGGCCGGCTGGAGAAGCTCCTGCACACCGACGTCGTCGCGTACAGCGACGGCGGCGGGCGGGCCCGTGCCGCCCGCCATCCCATCGAGGGGCGCGCCAAGGTCGCCCGGTTCTTCGCCGGCATCTACTCGCGACCACGGCGGCTGTCGGTGGTACCGGTCGAGCTCAACGGCGCGCCCGCGCTGGTCGTCCACAACATCAAGACCCGGCACACGCTCACCGTCGTCGCCGACGGCGGCGTGATTGTCGCCATCTATGTCGTCGCCAACCCCGACAAGCTGGGGTCCGTCGTCGGCGTAGGGTGAGCACGGCCGGCGGCGGGATCCGGCCGCGATCGATCACGTCAAGGTGGGGGATTTGGGGCAGGGCCTGGCGGCGGTGCTGTTCGACATGGACGGCACGCTGGTGGACAGCGAGAAGGTCTGGGATGTCGGGCTGTTCGAGCTCGCCGCACGGTACGGCGCGGTGCTCAGCGCGGCGGCGCGTGCCCGGATGGTGGGCACCAGCATGGCCGAGTCGATGCAGATCCTGCACGAGGACATCGGTCAGCCGTGGCGCGACCCGATCGCCAGCGTGACGTGGCTCGAGGACCGGGTCAAGGAACTGTTCGCCGACGGGCTGGTGTGGCGACCGGGCGCCCGTGAGCTGCTGCGCGAGGTACGGGCGGCGGGGTTGCCGACGGCGTTGGTCACCGCGACCCGCCGGCACCTGGTGGACGTGGCGCTGCGCACCATCGGTCCGGACAACTTCGACGCGGTGGTGTGCGGAGACGAGGTCGACGAGACGAAGCCGCACCCCGGCCCGTACCTGACCGCCGCTGCCCGGTTGGGCGTGGCGATCGGCGACTGTGTGGCGATCGAGGACTCGCCGACCGGGGTGGCCAGCGCGCTGGCCGCCGGGGCGACCGTGGTCGCCGTACCCTCCGAGGTGGACCTCGCCCATCTGCCGGGCGTCGCGTTGGTCACCAGCCTCGCCGAGGTCGACGTGGCGTGGCTGCGCCGGCTGCTGCGCGGCGGGCGGCGGTAGCGCGGCGCCCGCCGCGCGACCGCCGCCCGGGTCGCTACTCGTACGCGATCGCGGCGAGCACGTTGACCCGTGCCGCGCGGATCGCCGGGAGCACCGCCGCCACCACTCCGATGATCGCGGCGAGCACCAGGTATCCGCCCATCTGCCCCCACGGCAGCGCGAGGTCGGTGAAACCCTGGTCGCGTAGCGCCCGCACCACGGCGGCGCCGAGCCCGACGCCGACCACCACGCCGAGCAGCGCGCCGAACACGGCGATCACCACCGCCTCCACGGTGACCATCCGCATCACCTGACCCCGCCGCAGCCCGACGGCGCGCAGCACCCCGAGTTCGCGGGTGCGTTCGATGACCGACAGCGCCAGCGTGTTCACGATCCCGAGCACCGCGATGAGGATCGCCAGGGCGAGCAGGATCTGGATCATGGTGAGTACCACGTCGAACCGCGACGTCTGCTGCTTGACGAAATCGGCGCGGCTGCTCACGGTGACCTCGGGCGAGTCGGCGAGCAGGGCGTCGACCCGGCTCTGGACCTGCGGTACCGAGGCGCCTGGCTGGACCCGGATCAGCGCCTGGGTCGGCTGGGCGACCCGGAACCCCGCCGCTGCCGAGCCCGGCAGGATCCACCCGCGCAGCAGGTCGCTCTTGGCGTACACGCCGCTGATCGTGTAGTCGCGGGCGTCGCCTCGGGCGGTCTGCACCCGTACCGTGCTGCCCACGTGCAGGCCCTGGTCGGTGGCGGTCTTCTCGTCGACCAGCGCTTGTCCGGGCGCCAGCCGATCGAGGCTGCCGCCGGTGGCGCTCAGGCTGAAGATGTCGCGCATCGCCGCCGGGTCGTTGACCGCTTCCAGCGTGGTCCGCTTGCCGTCGACCAGACCGGCGTCGACGAAGAATCCGGCGACCTCACGGACGCCCGGCAGGGTGGGCATGGCGTCCAACGCCGCCTTGTCGAAGGTCGCCATTCGCGGCCCGGCGTTGTCGCCGGCGACCACGAGCTCAGCCTTGACCTGCTGATTCGCGATCCTGGTGATGCTCGCCGTGGCCGACGACAGGATGACGCTGACGCCGGTGATCAGGGCGATGCCGACCATCAGCGCGGCGGCGGTGATCGCGGTGCGGCGCGGGTTGCGAGCCGAGTTGCGCCGGCCGAGTTGCCCCGGTACCGACCGGGCGAACAGCCGCCCGAGCACGCCCACCACGGGGCGGCTGATAATCGGGGTGAGCAAAGCGATGCCGAGGAACGCGAGCAGGACCCCGGCGAGGATGGCCGGCAGCGTCGAGCCGTGCGCCCGTCCGGACAGTCCCAGGACGAGCAGACCGACGCCGACCACGGTCACCCCGCCACCGGCCGCCGTGATCCGGGTCAGCGGCCGGTCCCATGTCGCCGCCTCGCGCATCGCCGCGACCGGGGCGACGCGTGAGGCGCGCAGCGCCGGCAGGAACGCCGCGATCAGGGTGATGCCGACCCCGACCGCGAACGCGGAGATCACCGCGGCGGCTGGTACGCCGATGCCGGCCAGGTGCAGGTTCGCTCCGCCGGTGTGCCCGAACACGTACGCCAGCAGCGCCCCGACGCCGACCCCGGCGGCGAGCCCGAGCACCGAGGCGATCAGTCCGATGACGATTGCCTCGACGAGCACCGACCCGATCATCTGTCGGCGGCTGGCGCCGAGGGCGCGCAGCAGCGCCAGTTCCCGGGTGCGCTGCGCCACGATGATCGAGAACGTGTTGAAGATCAGGAACACCCCGACGAACAGCGCCACGCCGGCGAAGCCGAGCAGCACGTAGTTGAAGAACTTCAGGTTGTCGCGGAAGTTCTGGCTCTGCTGCGCGGCCAGCTGCGCCCCGGTCTTCACGTCGTACCCGCTGCCCAGGGCGGCGGCGAGCCGGTCGCGCAGCACGGTGTCCCGCACGCCGGGCGCGGCGGTCACGTCGATCTCGCTGTACACGTCGGGCTCGCCCAGCATCAGCCGTTGCGCCGCGGGCGTGGTGAACGCGATGGTCTGCTCCCCGCCGAGGGAGTCCCGCCCGCCGCTGTACCCGAAGATGCCGACGATGGTGAACGTCCGCTTGGGCTGCAGGGTCAGCACGCCGACCCGGTCGCCCACGTGGTACCCGGTGGTCGCGGCCAGCCCCGCGTTGATCGCGATCTCGTCGTCGTGGCTCGGACCCTGACCGGAACGCAACTCGACCAGCCCGGAGGTACCGGTCCAGTTGCGCCCGAACCGGGGCGCGCCGAACGTGGTCACGACCTTGCCGTTCCTGCCCACGATACGGGCGCCGTCCGCCTGCACGACGCCGGTGGCGTCGCCCACGCCCGGTACCGCCTTGATCCGGTCGACCAGATCCGCCGGTACCACCGGCGGCTCGGCCTGCCGGTCGCCTTCGGCGACCACCGGCGACGCCCCGGAGACCTGTACGTCGACACCCGAGAACGCGGTGGCGAACAGGCTGTCGAACGACCGCGACAGCGTGTCGGTCAGCACGAACGCGCCGGACACGAACATCACGCCGAGCAGGACCGCCAGCCCGGACAACAGCAGCCGCACCTTGCGCGACAGCAGGCTCTTCAACGTGGCGCGCAGCATCACGACACCGCCGACATCGCGTCGAGTCGCTTCATCGTCTCCAACACGCTCTCCGGCGACGGGTCGACCAGTTCGCCGACCACGCGACCGTCGGCGAGGAACAGCACCCGGTCGGCGTAGCTGGCCGCGTTCGGGTCGTGGGTGACCATCACGATGGTCTGCCCGAACTCGCGGACCGATCGGCGCAGGAACCCCAGGACCTCTGCGCCGGACCGGGAGTCGAGGTTGCCGGTCGGCTCGTCGGCGAAGATCACCTCGGGGCGGGACACCATGGCCCGGGCGCACGCCACCCGCTGCTGCTGTCCGCCGGACAACTGGCTGGGTCGGTGACCGAGCCGGTCCCGTAGCCCGATCGTGTCGATCACCGTGTCGAACCAGGTCCGGTCCGGTTTGCGCCCGGCGATCGCCAGCGGCAGCAGGATGTTCTCCTCGGCGGTGAGGGTGGGCAGCAGGTTGAACTGCTGGAAGATGAACCCGACCTGGTCGCGGCGCAGGTCGGTGAGGCGGCGGTCGGACAACCCGGTGATCAGTGTGTCGCCGACGTACACCTCGCCCTTGGTCACCGAGTCGAGCCCGGCGAGGCAGTGCATCAGCGTGGACTTACCGGACCCGGACGGTCCCATGATCGCGGTGAACGCGCCTCGCGCCAACTCGACGCTCACCCCTCGCAGCGCCGCCACCTGGGCCTCGCCTGTGCCGTACACCTTCCACACGTCGACCGCGCGGGTCGCCGCGCCTGATCCTGTCGCCGTCACTGGTGTTCCCTTTCCGCAAAGCTGGACCGGCCGACAGACGTCGCCCGGCACCACTCATCGTCGTCCCCGCGAGGGTCGTGGTGCGTCATACCGCGGAGGTAGCGGAGACTGAGATCGTGGTGCGGGTGCGCCCGGATGCGCGCTCGGGGATGTCCCTGAGCAGCGCCGGTCGCGCGTCGAGCGGGACCAGCGCCACCGGGGTCAGGGGCGGGTGTCCGCTACTCGTCGCGTCCGGCGACGTCGACCGGCACCGGCGCCAGGAGATCCAGATCGGGAAACGGCGGGGGGTCGCCGCCGAACTCCGGGCAGCGCGTCCGGTGGGAGCACCAGTCGCACAGGCGGCTCGGCTTGGGCCGGAAGTCGCGGGCGGCGGTCGCCTGTTCGATCGCCTGCCACAGCGCGACCAGCGTGCGTTCGAACCGGAGCAGTTCGTCGAGGTCGGGGGTGTAGTCGCAGATCTCGGCGTCGCGCAGGTAGACCAGGCGCAGCACCCTGGGCACCACGCCGCGGGTGCGCCACAGCACCAGCGCGTAGAACTTCAACTGGAACAGCGCCCGCGCCTCGAACGCCTCGCGCGGCGCGCCGCCGGTCTTGTAGTCGACGACGCGCAGGTCGCCGGTGGGGGAGACGTCCAGCCGGTCGACGTATCCCCGCAGCAGCAGGCCAGTGTCGAGCTCCGCGCTGACCAGGCATTCGCGTTCGGCGGGCTCGAGCCGGCGCGGATCTTCCAGGGTGAAGTATCCGTGCAGCAGTTCGGTCGCCGACGCCAGGAACGCAGCCGGCTCGACCGCGCCGGTCAGCAGCTCGGCGAGCTCCTGCTGCTCCTCGACGAGGCGCAGCCACTGCGGCTCGACCAGCGCGGCGGCCGCCTGCGGGGTGCGCTCGGCGGCGGGCAGGTCGTACAACCGCTCCAGCACGGCGTGCACGAGGGTGCCGCGCGCCTGGTCGACCGACGGCTGCTCGGGCAGCCGGTCGATGGTGCGGAAGCGGTACAGCAGGGGACAGGTCTTGAAATCGGCGGCCCGGGACGGGGAGAGCGACGCCTGACCTGGAAGGCTTCGTTCCCGCCTCGTCGCGCCCCGCTCCGGGGCCAGCTCCGCTGTCATGGCGGACAGGCTAAGGCAGCGGTACGACTGTCCCGTGGACCCGGCCGACGTTCGACAACGGCCGGCGCGTCATGATGTCGTCTGCGCGCTCCACCGCCGAGGCGGGCGGAGCGACACCACGAGCCCGCCCACCGTCACCGCCAGGGGGACGACACCGTGACCTCCGCCTCCGCCGCCGCGGGCGTGGCCGCCAGCTCGGCCGGCGCCCCGGCGCTCGCCCGACGGGGACCGTTCCGCCCCGGCGACCGCGTCCAGCTCACCGACCCGAAGGGGCGGATGCACACCCTGGTGCTGGAGCCGGGGAAGGTGTACCACACCCATCGGGGCGGCCTCGCCCACGACGAGTTGATCGGCCAGCCGGACGGCAGCGTCGTCACGTCCAGCGGCGGCACGGCGTACCTCGCGCTGCGCCCGCTGCTGCCGGACTACGTGCTGTCCATGCCGCGCGGCGCGCAGGTGATCTATCCGAAGGACGCGGCGCAGATCGTCACCATGGGCGACGTCTTCCCCGGCGCGAAGGTCCTCGAAGCGGGCGCCGGCTCGGGATCGCTGACCTGCTGGCTGCTGCGCGCCGTCGGGGAGAGCGGGCAGGTGTACTCGTACGAGCTGCGCCCGGACTTCGCCGAGATCGCCCGGCGCAACGTGGAGGCGTTCTTCGGCGGTCCGCACCCGGCGTGGCACCTGCGCGTCGGCGACGTCGCGGGGTGCGATGCGACCGGGTTCGACCGGGTGATCCTGGACATGCTCACCCCCTGGGAGGTGCTCGACCTCGTCGAGCGGGTGCTGCTGCCGGGCGGGGTGTTCATCGGGTACGTGGCGACCACGCCGCAGCTGTCCGAACTGGTCGAGGCGCTGCGCGTGAGGGGCGGGTTCACCGAGCCCCGGGCGTGGGAGACGCTGGTGCGCGACTGGCACGCCGAGGGGTTGGCGGTACGCCCGGACCACCGCATGATCGCGCACACCGCGTTCCTGGTCAGCGCCCGCCGGTTGGCGCCCGGCGTGACGGCCCCGCCCAGACGCCGCAAACCGAGCAAGGGCGCCGAGGCGTACGCGCTGCGCCGGGCGAAGGACGCCGGTCGGGGCGCTGAGGAGGACGGATGAGCCGTACCGGGTTCGGCGGGGAGCTGCCCCTGGTCTTTCCGGACTGGTCGCCGTACCAGGACCTGGACGCGGCGGCCCGCGCGTACCTGCGCGACCCGGACATCGCCCTGGACGCGCTGGGCGCCGCCCTGGGCGGCCGGGAGGTGCTCGGGTTCACCCTGGAGCGGTTCGTCAACGAGGTCAACGGCGTCTGGCAGGAGGCGGCGGTCTGCGACGGGCAACGCCTGGTGCTCTGGCACGGCGAGGACGTACCGCCGGACGAGGGCCCGCCGGGTGCGATGACCTCAGCGGTACGGGTGGTGCCGCTGTCCGCCGTGGTCGAGGTGGGCTGGCGGCGGAAGTTGGGCCGGACCCCGACCGGCAAGGCGCGCGTCGACAGCGTCGACGTGTACCTGCTGCTGCGGTCGCTGGACGAGAGCGGTGTGCCGGCGGACGGCGCGGGCGTGCTGCCCCGGCACGACGCGTTGCGGTTCGGTAAGACCCTCGACGACGGCGGCGCGGGGCAGATCGCCCGGCTGGAGCAGTTCGCCCACCTGGTCGCCTCGCTGGTCGACTAGGGTCGCTCCGGTCGATCTCCCCGGCGCGGTCCACGTCCGCGCGACGACCGGCGCCGGGTCGCTTCGGCGGGTCAGTCCTGCGCGTCCGGTCCGGCGACGGGCGCGCCGTCGCGTGCCCGTTCGACGTGGATGCACTCGCCGGGGCATTCCTTGGCCGCGTCGATCACCTCGAGCCGCAGGTGCGCCGGCACGTCGACGCGGCTGCCGGCGGCGGTCATCAGCTCGCCGTCGCCGTCCTTGACGTACGCCAGGCCGTCGATGTCGAACTCGAAGACCTCCGGCGCGTACTGCACGCACAGCCCGTCCCCGGTACACAGCTCCTGGTCGATCCAGACCCGCAGCTCGTCGGTCTCGCCCGGCACGCCAACCTCCCTGTGGTGGTCCCGTTGGCGACGGTACCCGACCACCCTCGGCGCCCGGCGGGTCGCCGCCGGTATCGTCGGGCGAGGTCACAGTCGACCGCGGTCTCTGTCACCGGCACAGGGACCTGCCGCGATCCGCGCCGGCCAACTAGCCTGGGATCTCGACGGTGTCGAGCAGGTCGCTTCGCGCGATCAGCGGTTAGTGTTAAGGCCTGACGTTCGAGCCCCCGGGGAGGTGGGACGTGGCACGCAGCGACGACGCGGAGACGCGCGCCGCACGTTGGGAGAAGGAGGCCAACGATCTCTCCACCCAGGTCGCGTTCCTGCAGGAGGAACTCGCTCTGGTGCGGCGCAAGTTGACCGAGAGCCCACGACACGTACGCCAGCTCGAGGAGCGGTTGACCGCCACTCAGGCCCAGCTGGCCCGGCTAACCGAAAACAACGAGCGGCTCGTGGCCACCCTGAAGGAGGCTCGCGCCCAGATCGTCACGCTCAAGGAGGAGATCGACCGGCTGGCGCAGCCGCCCAGCGGCTACGGCGTGTTCCTGGAGAAGCACGACGACGGCACGGTCGACGTGTTCACCGGTGGGCGCAAGCTGCGGGTCGCGTTGTCGCCGGCGTTGGACGCCGACGACCTGCGTCGCGGCCAGGAGGTGCTGCTCAACGACGCGCTCAACGTGGTCGACGCGTTCGGGTTCGAACGCGCCGGTGAGGTCGTCATGCTCAAGGAGCTGCTCGAGGGCGGCGACCGGGCGCTGGTGATCTCGCACGCCGACGAGGAGCGGGTGGTGCACCTCGCCGACACGCTGGACGGCCAGTCGCTGCGTGCCGGTGACTCGCTGCTCATCGAGCCGCGTTCGGCGTACGCGTACGAGCGCATCCCGAAGAGCGAGGTCGAGGAGCTGGTCCTGGAGGAGGTGCCGGATGTCGACTACCACGACATCGGTGGCCTGGACCGGCAGATCGAGCAGATCCGCGACGCCGTGGAGCTGCCGTTCCTGCACGCCGAGCTGTTCCGCGAGCACCAGTTGCGCCCGCCCAAGGGCGTGCTGCTGTACGGTCCGCCCGGCTGCGGCAAGACGCTGATCGCCAAGGCGGTGGCCAACTCGCTGGCCAAGAAGATCGCCGAGAAGCGCGGTGAGGAGAAGCGGACCAGCTACTTCCTCAACATCAAGGGTCCGGAGCTGCTCAACAAGTACGTCGGCGAGACCGAGCGGCACATCCGGCTGATCTTCCAGCGGGCCCGGGAGAAGGCCAGCGAAGGCACTCCGGTCATCGTGTTCTTCGACGAGATGGACTCGGTGTTCCGCACCCGCGGCTCGGGCGTCTCGTCGGACGTGGAGAACACCATCGTCCCGCAGCTGCTCAGCGAGATCGACGGCGTGGAGGGCCTGGAGAACGTCATCGTGATCGGCGCGTCCAACCGCGAGGACATGATCGACCCGGCCATCCTGCGCCCCGGCCGGCTGGACGTGAAGATCAAGATCGAGCGGCCGGACGCGGAGGCGGCGAAGGACATCTTCTCCAAGTACATCCTGCCCGACCTGCCGCTGCACCCGGACGACATGGCCGAGCACGGCGGCTCCGCCGATGCGTGCGTGGCCGCGATGATCCAGGCCGCGGTGCTACGGATGTACTCGGAGACCGAGGACAACCGGTTCCTCGAGGTTACCTACGCCAACGGCGACAAGGAGGTCCTGTACTTCAAGGACTTCAACTCCGGCGCCATGATCCAGAACATCGTGGACCGCGGCAAGAAGATGGCGATCAAGGAGTTCCTCTCCTCCGGGCGCAAGGGGCTGCGGCTGCAGCACCTGCTGGACGCCTGCGTCGACGAGTTCCGGGAGAACGAGGACCTGCCCAACACCACCAACCCGGACGACTGGGCGCGCATCTCCGGCAAGAAGGGCGAGCGGATCGTGTACATCCGCACGCTGGTCTCCGGCGGCAAGGGTGCCGAGGCGGGACGGTCGATCGAGACGGCCAGCAACACCGGCCAGTACCTGTAGCCGTGCCGACGCGGCACGGCGGCGCGCCCGCGCCGCCGCGCCGCGTCGTCCGCTGGTGGCCTCGGCAATTCATTGCCGCAC
>DASUXA010000024.1:0-31453 GCA_036378155.1 Micromonosporaceae bacterium
TGGCCCAGCTGATCCACGACCTGAAGAACTCCAACCCCTCGGCGCGGGTGCACGTCAAGCTCGTCGCCGAGGTCGGGGTCGGCACGGTCGCGGCGGGGGTGTCCAAGGCGCACGCGGACGTCGTCCTGATCTCCGGCCACGACGGCGGCACCGGTGCGGCACCGCTCACGTCCCTCAAGCACGCCGGCGGTCCCTGGGAGCTCGGCCTCGCCGAGACCCAGCAGACCCTGCTGCTCAACGGACTGCGCGACCGGATCGTCGTGCAGACCGACGGCCAGCTCAAGACCGGCCGCGACGTCGTCATCGCCGCGCTGCTCGGCGCCGAGGAGTTCGGTTTCGCGACCGCTCCGCTGGTTGTCTCCGGCTGCGTGATGATGCGCGTCTGCCACCTGGACACCTGCCCGGTCGGCATCGCCACCCAGAACCCGGTGCTGCGCGAGCGGTTCACCGGCAAGCCGGAGTTCGTGGAGAACTTCTTCCGGTTCCTCGCCGAGCAGGTCCGGCAGTACCTTGCCGAACTGGGGTTCCGCAGCCTCGACGAGGCGATCGGGCACGTCGAACTGCTGGACGTGCGTCCGGCGGTGGAGCACTGGAAGGCGCACGGGCTGGACCTGACGCCGCTGGTACACACGCCCGACGTGCCCGCCTCGACATCCCGCCGCCGGGTACGCGACCAGGACCATGGGCTGGACCTGGCGCTGGACAACGAGCTGATCCGGTTGGCGGGGCCGGCGCTGGACGACGGCGCGCGGGTGCACGCCACCGTGTCGGTGCGCAACGTGCACCGCTCGATCGGGGCGATGCTCGGCGGCGAGGTGGTGCGCCGGTACGGCGGGGCGGGGCTGCCCGACGACACGATCCGGTTCACCTTGCGCGGCACCGCCGGGCAGTCGTTCGGCGCGTTCGTCCCGCGCGGGGTCACCCTGCGGCTGATCGGCGACGCCAACGACTACGTCGGCAAGGGGCTGTCCGGCGGGCGGCTGGTGGTACGCCCGGACGAACGGGCGCCGTTCGTCCAGGCAGGAGCCGCGCACGAGCAGATCATCGCGGGCAACACCATCCTGTACGGCGCGACCGCCGGTGAGCTGTACCTGCGCGGCAGGGTCGGCGAACGGTTCGCGGTACGCAACTCCGGCGCCGTCGCGGTGGTCGAGGGCGTCGGCGACCACGGCTGCGAGTACATGACCGGCGGTACCGTCGTCGTGCTCGGCCCGACCGGGCGCAACTTCGCCGCCGGGATGTCCGGGGGTCAGGCGTACGTGTGGCGGCTGGACCGGGAGCTGGTCAACCGGGAGTTGGTCGACCTGCGACCGGTACCGGCGGGCGAGCGGGACAGCCTGCGCGCGCTGGTCCGCCGGCACGCGGAGGAGACCGGCTCGCCGGTCGCCGAGGCGCTGCTCGACCGCTGGGAGGAGGCGGTCGGCGAGTTCACCGCCGTGGTACCGCGCGACTACCAGCGTGTCATGGAGGTCATCCGGGCCGCCGAAGCCGCCGGCCGCGACGTCGACGACGCGGTGATGGCCGCGCTCGACCGTCCCCCCGCACCGAGGACGTCCCAGGAGGTTGTCAATGCCTGACCCGCAGGGCTTTCTGCGGTACGAGCGACGGCTGCCGAAGCGCCGGCCGGTGCCGGTGCGCATCCGCGACTGGCGCGAGGTGTACCCGTCGGCGGACGACCGGCTGATCCGCGAGCAGGCGACCCGGTGCATGGACTGCGGCGTGCCGTTCTGCCACGAGGGCTGCCCGCTGGGCAACCGCATCCCCGACTGGAACGACCTGGTCCGCACCGGGCGTTGGGAGTTCGCGATCGAGCAACTGCACGCGACGAACAACTTCCCGGAGTTCACCGGGCGGTTGTGTCCCGCGCCCTGCGAGGCGGCGTGCGTGCTCGGTATCGGCGACGACCCGGTGACCATCAAGCAGGTCGAAGTGGAGATCATCAACCGGGCGTACGACAACGGCTGGGTCACCCCGCAACCCGCCCCGGAGCCGTCCGGGCGGCGCGTGGCGGTGGTCGGCTCGGGCCCGGCGGGGCTCGCCGCGGCGCAGCAACTCGCCCGCGCCGGGCACGCCGTGACCGTGTACGAGCGGGACGACGCGCTCGGCGGGCTGCTGCGGTACGGCATCCCGGACTTCAAGATGGAGAAGCGCCACATCGACCGGCGGGTGGAGCAACTGGGCGCCGAAGGGGTGCGGTTCGTGACCGGCTGCGCGGTCGGGGTCGACGTGGGTGTCGAGGAGCTGCGCGCCGGGTACGACGCGATCCTGCTCGCCTGCGGCGCGCTGAACGGTCGGGACACCGCCGACACTCCGGGTCGCGAACTGCCCGGGGTACACCTGGCGATGGAACACCTGGTCGGGTCGAACCGGGCGGTGGCCGGCACGATCGCGCACCCGCCGGTGGACGCCCGGGGCAAGCACGTGGTCATCATCGGCGGCGGCGACACCGCCGCCGACTGCCTGGGCGTGGCGCACCGGCAGGGCGCGGCGAGCGTCACCCAGCTCGACCTGTACCCGGAGCCGCCGCGCGACCGGGACGAGGCGCGCGACCCGTGGCCGACGTGGCCGTGGGTGCTGCGCGAGTACCCGGCGCACGAGGAGGGCGGCGAGCGGGTGTTCGCGGTCGCGGTGCAGCGGTTCGTCGGCGAGGACCGGGTCCGGGCGGTACGGATCACCGAGGTCGCCGTCGAGCGCCGGGACGGTCGACGGGTGGTCACCCCGATCCCCGGTACCGAGCGCGACCTGCCCGCCGATCTGGTCCTGCTGGCGATCGGCTTCGACGGCACCGAACCGCAGCCGCTGCTCGACGGGTTGGGCGTGGTACGCAACCGGGCCGGCGCGGTGGACTGCGGGGCGGACTGGCAGGCGGCGCCGGGTGTGTTCGTCGCCGGTGACATGCACAAGGGCGCGTCGCTGATCGTGTGGGCGATCGCCGAGGGTCGCGCGGCGGCCAGCGCGATCCACGCGTACCTGGGCGGCGGTGGTGAACTGCCGGCGCCGGTGACGCCGGCGGCGCGGCCGCTCGCGGTGCGGTGATGAGCTGCGGAGGGTGTGCCTGTCGGCGCCGGGCGAGCCCGCGGACGGGGCGGTCGCGGGCGCAGCGCGGTCGGTTCGTCAGCCCTTCAGCCCCTGCGACGCCATGCCGCGTACGAAGAACCGCTGGAAGATGACGAACACGATGGCGACCGGCACGATGGTCAGGATCGAGCCGGCGAGCATCACCGGGTAGTCGAAGGTCTGCCCGCCCGCGCCGCCACGGCCCAACGTGGACAGCCCGAACGGCAGCGTCCACAGGTCGGGGCTGGCTCGCACCACGATCAACGGCAGCAGGAACTCGTTCCAGGTGCCCTGGAACGACAGGATCGTCAGCGTGATCAGCGCGGGTCGGGCCACCGGCAGCACCACGTGCCAGTACGCCTGGTAGATGTTCGCCCCGTCGATGCGGGCGGCTTCCTCGAGTTCGCGGGGCAGTTGCTCGAAGAACTGCTTCATGATGAAGATCCCGGTGGCGTCCACGGCCAGCGGGAACACCAGCCCCTCGTACGAGTTGAGCAGGTTCAGCTCTTTGAGCAGCAGGAACCGCGGTACGACGAGCACGATCGGGGGGACGGCGAGCACGGCGAGCACCCCGGCGAACACCAGACCGCGTCCCCGCCAGCGCAGCCGCGCCAGCGAGTACCCGGCGAGCGACTCGATGAACAGGCGCAGCAGGGTGGCGGCGACCGTCACCACCACCGAGTTGAGCAGCCACCTCGGAAAGTCGCTGTGCAGGAGGACGAAGTCCCACGCCCGGTTGGTCCAGTGCAGCGGCCACGGCATGATCGGGTGGTCCGACACCTCCGCGCGGGACTTCACCGACGTCGCCACGGACAGCAGGAACGGGTACAGGAACCCGAGCGCGGCCAGCGCCAGCAGCAGGTAGGCGACCAGCCTGACGGTGCGTGCCGTGCCGGGACGCCGCGCGGAACGCCCCGACCGCGGCCCGGCGACCGTCGCCGGGTGCGACGACTCCACAGTGGTCACCTCAGTCGCCCCTTCCCCGCAGGACCAGCCGTTGCACCCCGGTGAGCACCACGATCAGCGCGAACAGCAGGAACGCGATCGCCGACGCGTGGCCCATCGACGAGTTCTCGAACGCTTCCCGGTAGACCAGGTACGCCGGGGTGAACGTGGTCTTCTGCGGACCGCCGGAGGTCATCGCGTACACCTGGTCGAAGACCTGCCACGTCGCGATCAGCCCGAGCGTCAGGACCAGGAACAGGGTGGGCCGCATCAGCGGCAGTGTGATCTTGAAGAACCGTTGCCGGGGCGTCGCGCCGTCGACCATCGACGCCTCCTCCAACTCCACCGGGATGTTCTGCAGCCCGGCGAGGAACATCAGCATGAACGTGCCGACCGTGGTCCACACCGCGAGGATCATCACCGTGGTGAGCGCCACGCTCGGCCCGGACAGCCAGTCCCACCAGGACAGACCCATGAACGTGTGCGCGGCGAGCGCATGCGGCGCGGAGTCCACCCCGACCAGACGCAGCAGCAGATGCAGCAGACCGTCCGCGTCGTCCAGCCACACCAGTTGTACCGCGCCCGGCAGGACGGCGGTCAGCACCGTGTTGACCAGCCCGGTCGGGCTGAACATGAAGACGAAGATGAACGCGATCGCGATCGAACTGGTCACCGACGGGAAGTAGAAGGCGGTACGGAAGAACGTGCGCCCCTTCAGCATCTTCTGGTTCACCAGGACCGCCAGCAGGAACGCGATCGCGGTCTGGGTCGGTACCACGCCGATCACGTAGTACAGGTTGTTGCGCAGGCTCTTGGCGAAGTCGGTCCGCGCGACCCCGTCGCGCACCAGCAGGTCGTGGTAGTTGTGCAGACCGACCGGCGTCGAGGTGGACAGCGGCGCGAGTCCGCTCCAGTCGCGGAAGCTGACCCACAACGCGAGCAGGATCGGCGCGACCATGAACACGGCGAGCCCGATCAGCGCGGGAGTGGCGAACAGCCAGCCGGCGAGCCCCTCCCGACCATGGATACCGCCGCCGCGCCGTCGGGGGCGGGCGATCGCCGGCGGCACGCCGGTCGGCGTACCCGACGTGGGTCCCGCGACCGCAGCGGGGCGTTCACCGGACACCGCAGTATCGCCGCTCATCGCGCCTCCTCTCGTCCTCGTCCATCCGGCGGCGTCCTTCCCCGGTGTACCGCCGTGCGGCACCGGGGAAGGACGCCGGTGGTACCGGCGGCTCAGCCGCCCAGTACGTCCTGGCCGGCTTTCTGGGTCGCGGTGACCACGTCGTCGACGCTCTTGTCGCCCTTGGCGAGCCCTTGGATGCCGTCGTTGAGGGTGTCGATCACGGTCTTGAACCCGGGTACGAACACCGACTTCTTCGCGTAGTCCGCCCCGGTCACGAACGCCTTGAGCTGCGGCTTGTCGGCGAGCCACTGGTCGGCCAGCGACTTGCGCGACGGCATCACCGGGAACTCCTTGGTGAACTTCAGCTGCTGCTCCGGCGAGGTCAGGTACTTCACGAAGTCGATCGCGGCGGCCTTGTTCTTGCTCGCCTTCGCCACGCCGTAGCAGACCGAGAACGACATGGTGCCCTTGCCCTTCGGCCCGGCGGGCAGCTCCGCGACCGCGTACTTCACGTTCGGGAAGTCGGTCTTCATCGCGCCGACGATCCAGTTGCCCTCGATCGTCATCGCGGTCTTGCCCTTGCCGAGCGCCTCACCGCCCCAGCCCGCGCCGACCGACGCGGGGCTGGCGAAGTAGCCCGCCTTGTGGCCGTCCGCCAGGTACTGCAGCGCCTGGCGCACCTCGGGCGTGTCCATGGTCATCTTGGTCACGTCGTCGTTGGTGGGCCAGCCGCCGGCCTGCGCCAGGAACACGCCCCAGCGGTAGAACTCGGCGTTCATCACCAGCCCCGGGTGACCCGGCTTGGTCAGCTTCTGCGCCGCCGCCTTCAGCTCGTCCCACGTGGTGGGGGGCTGGACACCGGCCGCCTTCAGCTCGTCGGCGTTGTACACCAGTTGCAGCGTCGAGAAGTCCTTCGGCGGGCAGTAGTACGTGCCCTGGTAGGTGAACGACTGCTTGAGCGTGTCGTAGAAGTCGCCCGGGTTGTCGACCTTGTCGCCGATCGGTTCCAGCGCGCCGGCCTTCGCCAGGTCGGCGAGCTTGTTGTCGTTGACGTAGAACACGTCCGGCGGTTGTCCGCCGGCCAGCGCGGTCTGCAGCGCCGTGTCGTACTCGGGCACGATGTTCAGGGTGACGGTGTTGCGGCCGAGCTTGTTGTAGGCGTCGACGATGCCGCGCAGGGTCGAGTCCTCGGCGGGCGACGACGAGAAGGCGTACATGGACAGCTTCGCGCCGGTGCTCTTGCCGCCCTGGTCGGAGCTGCTGGAGTTGCTGCAACCCGCGACGAGGAGCAGGCCGGCCGTGGCGACGGCGAGGCCGGCGCGGTGGAGCCGGAGTCTCACGAAGGACCTCCTTGGGATGGGGATCAGCCGGGTACGGGGGACCAGGCGCTGGACGCCCGTACCACGAGGTGCGGCGCGAGGAGCCGGCCGGGCGTCTCCTCGGTACCGGGTTCGGCGCCCCGACCGGCAGGCAGCCGGGGCAGCAGGCAGCGGACGATCGCGACCGCCGCGCTCTCGATGGGCTGGGACACGCTGGACAGTTCCAGCACCCGCGCGGCCGGGGTGTCGTCGAAGCCGACCACGGCGAGGTCCCGCCCGACGGTGAGACCGCGACCCCGCGCCGCCTGCAGCACGCCGACCGCCAGGGTGTCGCTGACCGTGACGATCGCGGTGGGCGGCTGGGGGCGGTCCAGCAGGGCCAGCCCGAGTTGAGCGCCGTTGAGGATGGAGTCCTGCCCGCGCAGGTCGAGGTCGGCGGAGCCGGGCAGCAGCCCGTGCCGGCGCATCGCCTGGTACCAGCCGGCGGCGCGGCGGTCGCCGGTACCGGACCCTTCCGGCCAGCCGAGGAAGCCGATCCGCCGGTGCCCCCGGGCGACCAGGTGGTCCACCGCCGCCGCGGTACCGGCTGCGTTGTCGATGTCCACCCAGGACTGTTCGGTCGGCTCGTCGGTACGCCCGAACGCGACCGCGGGCGCGCCGAAGCCGACCAGCGCGGCGGGGCGCGGGTCGTGGTGGTCGATGCCGTACAGCACGAAGCCGTCGACCGCGCCGGTGCGGTACAGCCGCTCGTACGTGCGCAGCTCGTCCTCCTGGTCGGTGGCGGCGAAGACCAGCAGTTGGTGGTCGGCTGCCTGTACCGCCTCGGCGAGCGCGTGGATGAACCGGTCGTGGATGGTGCCCAGCGAGTCGGGCTGCATCGGGTCGATGCGGTACCCGATCAGCCGGGACGCCTGCGCCTGCAACGCCTGGGCGAGCCGGTTCGGCTCGTACCCCAGCGCGGCGATCGCCTCCTGGACGCGGGCTCGGGTCTGGGGGCGTACCCGGTGCGGCGCGTTGATCACGTTGGACACGGTCTGCCGGGACACGCCGGAGGCGCGGGCGACGTCGGCGAGGGTCGCCGGCTGCGAGCCGCCTTCGCCCATCGCCCCTCCCGGTGACTTTCGCGCCGTGATCGGCGTCGGTTATGGTTCACAGACTTTTTGAACGCTCAAATGGTGACCGGACGATGTCACCGCCGCGCCGCGATGTCAAGGGGGGATCCGATGACCGAGGCGTCCACCGCCGGACACCGCACCCAGGGCGACGCGCCGCCCGGCCGCCAGCCGTACCTGCACCAGCACCTCACCTGCGTACGGGCGCCCGCGCTGTGGATCTCGCCCCGGCACGGCGACCTGCTCGGCGGCGTCGACGGTCTGTACGTCGCCGACCGGCGCGTGCTGTCCGGGCTGACGTGGACGGTCGCGGGAGAGCGCCTCGCGCCGCTGACCGACCGGTTGCTCTCCGCCGACCGGGCGAGTTTCCTCGGCGTGGTGCGCGCCGCACCCGGCGACGGCCCCGACCCGGCGGTGACCTGCGAGCGGTTGCGGGTCGCCGGCACCGACGGCGGTACCGAGACGTTCACGCTGGTCAACCGCGCCCGGCGCACCGCCGCCGTGGACGTCGAACTGAGGGTCGCCTGCGACCTCGCGCCGATCGGCGAGATCAAGAGCGGGCGCGCGACGACGCCGTTGACCGGCGAGCCGTACGGACAAGGGTTCCGCTGGCGGGCGCCGGACGGAGCGTCGGCGCGGTTGACCTGCTCGGCGCCGGTCGAGGCGGATCCGGCGACCGGGCGGCTGCGCTGGCGGGTCGAGGTACCGCCGGGCGGGCGCTGGAGCGTCGAGGTGCGGATCCGCCGCGACGGCGGGTCCCCGGACCAGCCGGACGCCGCGGCGTCGACGGACGACAACGTGCCGGCGGGCGACGCCCCGACATCGACAGTCGGCGGCGCGTCGACGGACGACGCCGCGTCGGGGTCGACGACGAACTTCCGCCCGACCCCGGCACACGGACCGGCGCCCTGGTCGGCGGAGCCGCTGCGGCTGAGCGCGGACGACCACCGCGCCGACAACCTGGTCCGGCAGGGCGTCGCCGACCTGGACGCGCTGCGCCTGGTCGATCCCGCCGCCCCCGGCGACTCGTACTTCGCCGCCGGCAGTCCCTGGTTCCTCACCCTGTTCGGGCGGGACGCGCTGTGGTCGGCGCTGCTGGCGCTGCCGCTGGGCACCGAGATGCTCACCGGCACGCTGCGTACCCTCGCCCGCCGTCAGGGCACCCAGGTGGACCCGGTCCGCGAGGAGGCGCCCGGCAAGATCCTCCACGAGGTGCGACCCGCCGGGTCCGGCGGGTCGCTGCCCCCGGTGTACTACGGCACCGTCGACGCCACCCCGCTGTTCGTGATCGCGCTCGCCGAGGCGTGGCGGTGGGGCGCGCCGGACGCCGAGGTCGCGGCGCTGCTGCCGGCGGCCCGGCGGGCGCTGGAGTGGCTCGTCCGGTACGGCGACGCCGACGGCGACGGTTTCGTGGAGTACCTACCGACCGGGCAGGGTCTGTCCAACCAGGGCTGGAAGGACTCGTTCGACGGGGTGCAGTGGGCCGACGGGCGGCTCGCCGACGTCCCGCTCGCGCTGTGCGAGGTGCAGGGGTACGCGTACCGGGCGGCGACCGAGGGCGCGGCGCTGCTGGCCGCCTTCGACGAGCCGGGCGCGGAACGGTGGCGGGACTGGGCGGCCGGGCTCGCGGAGCGGTTCCGGCGCGCGTACTGGTTGTCCGACGCGCACGGGCGGTACCCGGCGATCGCGCTGGACGGCGCGAAGCGACCGGTCGACGGTCCGGCGTCGAACATGGGTCACCTGCTCGGTACCGGTCTGCTCAGCCCCGACGAGGAGGCGACGGTCGCGGAGCGGCTGCTGTCGCCGCCGCTGACCGGCGGGTACGGGTTGCGCACGCTCGCCGACACCGCGACCGGGTTCAATCCGCTGTCGTACCACGGAGGTTCGGTGTGGCCGCACGACACCGCGATCGCGGCGGTCGGGTTGGCGCGCGCCGGCTTCCCGGACGCGGCGGGTCGACTGATGACGCGGGTCCTCGCCGCCGCGCCCTGGTTCGAGTACCGGCTGCCCGAACTGTACGGGGGGCACCATCTGCCGGGGCTGCCGCCGGTGCCGTACCCGGCTGCCTGCCGACCGCAGGCATGGGCGGCGGCGGTCGCGCCGGCGCTGGTACAGGTGCTGCTGGGCATCGAGCCGGATGTACCCGCCGGGCGGGTCGTGCTGCGACCGCCCGGCCCGTCCCCGGTCGGCGCGTTCGAGGTCGCCGGGGTACGACTGGCAGGCAATCGACTCGACGTGCGGGTGGCGGCGGACGGCTCGGTGACGGTACTCGCTGCACCGGACGGACTACAGGTTGTAGTCGCTCGTGATGCGCGCGGCGCGCAGCCGTGACCGCAGGCTGGGACGACCAGGGGTCCTCGATCGAGCCACCAGAGCACAGGCACTAGCCTGTGTACCTGTGACGTGTCGCGCCAAGATTGTCTGCACGATGGGACCGGCCACCGCCTCGCCTGAGCGTATCCGAGGGTTGGTCGACGCGGGGATGGATGTGGCGAGGCTCAACTTCAGCCACGGCACACACGCCGACCACGAGCGGATGTACCGGCTGGTGCGCGACGCCGCCGAGGCCGCCGGCAAGCCCGTCGGCATCCTCGCGGACCTGCAGGGTCCGAAGATCCGGCTGGGCAAGTTCGTCGACGGACCGGTCGACTGGCGCACCGGCGAGACCGTCGTGATCACCAGCGACGACGTGCTCGGCGACCACGACCGGGTGTCCTGCACGTACCGCCGGCTGCCCACCGAGGTGAAGTCGGGCGACCGGTTGCTGGTCGACGACGGCAAGGTGGCGCTCGAGGTCAAGTGGGTCAACGACGGTACCGACATCGAATGTCTGGTGCTGGAAGGCGGCCGGGTCTCCGACCACAAGGGTGTGTCGCTGCCGAACGTGGCGGTCAGCGTGCCGGCGCTGTCCGACAAGGACGCCGACGACCTGCGTTTCGCGCTCCAGTTGGGTGTCGACCTGGTCGCGTTGTCGTTCGTCCGGTCGCCGGACGACATCAAACTGGTCCACGAGGTCATGAACGAGGTCGGCATCCGTCGCCCGGTCATCGCCAAGATCGAGAAGCCGGAGGCGGTCGCCGCCCTGGAACAGATCGTCGACGCGTTCGACGGGGTCATGGTCGCTCGCGGCGACCTCGGCGTGGAGTTGCCGCTGGACCGCGTCCCGCTGGTACAGAAGCGCGCCGTGCAACTGTGCCGCGAGCTCGCCAAGCCGGTCATCGTGGCGACACAGATGCTCGACTCGATGATCGAGAATTCCCGCCCGACCCGCGCCGAGGCGTCCGACGTCGCCAACGCGGTCCTCGACGGCGCCGACGCGGTCATGCTGTCCGGCGAGACCAGCGTCGGACGGTACCCGGTGCTCTCGGTCGCCACGATGGCGAAGATCGTCGCGACCACCGAGTCCGGTTCGTTCACCGCGCCGAGGCTCCAGCACGACCCGCGGACCCGAGGCGGCGCGATCACCGCCGCCGCGTCCACCATCGCCTCGTCGATCGGCGCGAAGGCCCTCGTCGCGTTCTCGACCACCGGCGACACGGTTCGTCGACTCGCCCGGCTGCACTGCTCGCTGCCGCTGATCGCGCTCACCCCGGACCCGGCGGTACGCAACCAGCTCGCGCTGTCCTGGGGGGTCCGCACCTTCCTGGTGCCGTTCGCCGCGCACACCGACGAGATGTTCCGGCAGGTCGACGAGTCGCTGCTGGAGCTCGGGCTGGCGGCGCCGGGCGACTACGTGGTGATCGTCGCGGGCAGCCCGCCGGGCGTGCCCGGCTCCACCAACACCCTGCGGGTACACCAGATCGGCTCGCTGATCGAGGCGAAATGAGCGACGAGGTGCTGGTCGGCCAGGCAGCGGTCGACGAGCTGCTCGGCGTCCTCGACCTGGAACGGCTGGGTGCCGGACTGTTCCGCGGCGTCAGTCCGCAGGTCGCGCCGCAGCGGGTGTACGGCGGGCAGGTCGCCGGGCAGGCGCTGGTGGCAGCCGGTCGCACCGTGGACCCGGAGCGTGCGGTGCATTCGCTGCACGGGTACTTCGTGCGACCGGGCGACACCCGCGAGCCGATCATCTACACCGTGGAAAACGTCCGCGACGGGCGGTCGTTCTCGGTACGGCGCAGCGTGGCATTGCAGCACGACAAGCCGATCTTCTTCATGTCCGCCTCGTTCCACCGGCAGGAACAGGGACTGGAGCACCACGCGCCGATACCGCACGACGTACCGGCGCCCGACGAGGTGCCGAGCATGGCGGAGCGGCTGTCCCGGTACCCGGAACGGCTCGGCATCTGGGCGAGCATTCCGCGACCCATGGACGTGCGGTACGTGGGGGAGCCCGGCTGGGTGCGCCCCGGCGACCGACCCGCCGACGTACACCAGCGGGTGTGGATGCGCATCGACGGCAAGCTGCCCGACGACCCGCTGCTGCACGCCTGCGCGTTGACGTACGCGTCCGACCTGACCCTGCTCGACTCGGTGCTGTCGGTCCACGGCGAGGTGTGGGGACCGGGCGGCTTCGTCGGCGCCAGCCTCGACCACGCGTTGTGGTTCCACCGCCCGTTCCGCGCCGACGACTGGTTCCTGTACGACTGCTGGAGCCCGTCCGCCTCGGGCGGGCGGGGGCTGGCGACCGGTCGGATGTTCACCGCGGACGGTCGGCACATCGCCACCGCCGTGCAGGAGGGGCTGCTGCGCCGGGTGGGCGATTAGCGGTGCCGACCGCCCTGATCAGCCGCTTCGCGCGGCGGGGATAATCAGCTCATGCGCCTGTCCGCACGGGTCGACTACGCGCTGCGCGCGGTCTGCGAACTGGCCGGCGCGCTGGACGGTCCGGTCACCGCCGAACGGATCGCCCGTGCCCAGCAGATCCCGCCGAAGTTTCTGGAAAGCATCCTGCTGCAGTTGCGGCGCGGCGGCGTCGTGCACGCGCAGCGCGGCCCCGAGGGCGGGTACTGGCTGGCCCGACCGCCCGCCGAGATCAGCCTCGCGGACGTGATCCGGGTGATCGACGGACCGCTGGCGAACGTGCGCGGGCAGCGTCCGGAGGATCTCGGGTACCACGGACCGGCGCGCGCCCTGCAGGAGGTGTGGATCGCGTTGCGCGCCACCGAGCGCGAAGTGCTGGAACTGGTCACCGTGGCGGACGTCGCGGACGGCAAGCTGCCGGACCGGGTACGCGACCTCGCCGCCGACCCGCGCGCCTGGACCTGACCCCGTCGGGGGTACGCGAACGCACGACGTGAACGCCACGGGCGTCCGCGGTCACGCGCGGTCACCGTAGCCGCACCGCGCAAGCCGCTCGATCGACGAGCGGTATGCGCTGCCGTTGCCGTCGGACGATCAGCGCAGGTCGCGCCGGGCGAACAGGGCAGCGCCCAGCGCACCGAGCACCACGGCGACCGCCAGCGGCAGCAGCCACGCCTGCCAGGTCAGCCCGTGACGCAGCGGATCGGAGTCGATCAGCCAGTGCCACGGCGTCACCGACCGCACCGGTCGCAGTGCCGGTACCGCCGCGGCCAGCCCCTCGACGAGGTAGCCGAGCACGGCGAGGGTACTGGCGACACCCAGCGCGAGGGGTCGGCTGCCGGTCGCGGCTCCCACAACGAACGCGACCGTCGCGTAGCTGAGCGCCATCAGCGCACCGGCGACGGTGGCCGCGATCAGGTGCGGCCAGGTGAGTCCCGTCGTCAACCCGGTCGCCGGAGCCATGGCGACCAGCCCGGCGCCGCTCACCACCGTGAGGACCGCGAGCAGGGCGACCAGCGCGACGAGCCGGGCGTACGCGACACGGACCCGGCTGACCGGGTTGGCGAGCAGCAGTTCGAGCGTTCCCGCCGCCTCGTCGCCCGCGATCGACCACGACGCGGCGCCGATCGCGAACACGAGCAGCATGACCGGCAGCAGGTTGGCGAAGAACTGGCTGTTGAGGTACCCGACGGGCGAGGTGAGCCCGCCCCCGTCGGCGAGGCCCAACAACTGCCGAACGCCCGGTGACAGTCCGGCGAAGGTGCGGTCGAGTTCGTGGTTGCCGCGCACCGTCGGGTACGCGACCGCCAGGAGCGCGACCGTCCCGAGCAGACCGAGGCTCCAGCCGATCAGCCCGATCCGGCGTCGCCGGACCGCGTGGGCGAGCACGGACAGCATCAGCGCACCTCCGCTAGGAACAGGTCTTCCAGTTCGTCGCCGACGGTGTCGATGCGTACCAGTCCATCCCGGCTCGCGGCGGCGCGCAGCACCGGTCCGACCGGTCCGTCGACGACGACGGTGAGCCGGTACCCGTCGACGTCCGCCCGGACCACGCCGGGTACGCCGTCGAGCAGCCCGTCCGGTACCGGGGCGGCGTACCGCAGTTCGAGCCGGTGCCTCGCCTGGTCCAGCAGGTCGTCCACAGTCGACATGGTGACCAGCCGACCACCCCGGATGATCGCGATCCGGTCCGCGACCCGTTCCACCTCGGGCAGGACGTGCGACGAGAACAGCACCGCCGCGCCCCGTCGCGCCGCCTCGTCCACCATCGCCAGGAATTCGCGCTGGACGACGGGGTCGAGTCCGGTCGTCGGCTCATCCAGGACGAGCACGTCCGGGTCGTGCAGGAACGCCTGGACCAGCCCGACCTTCTGCCGGTTGCCCTTCGACAACGTGCCGAACCGGCGGGTGGGGTCGAGGTCGAGCCGCTCGCACAGCTCACGGGCCCGGTCCAGTCCGACGCCGCGCAGCCGGGCGTACCAGGCGAACAGGTGATGCGCCGTCATCGCCGGTTCGACCCGGAAGTCGCCCGGCAGGTAGCCGATGCGGCGACGGACGGCGACGTCGCGTCCCGGCCACGAGCCCAGCACGGCGCACGAACCGGAGGTGGGGCGCAGGAAGCCGAGCAGGGTGCGGATGGTCGTCGTCTTCCCGGCACCGTTCGGTCCGAGGAAGCCGACGACCTCGCCGGGCGCCACGGTGAGGGTCAGGTCGTCGACGGCGGTGAGCGACCCGTACCGCTTGGTCAGCCGGTCGATCGCGACAGCCGGCGCGCTCATCGGGACGCCTCCGGATCGGTGTCGGGTCCGGGCGGGGTCGGCGAGGTGGGGAGCGTCGGCTCGCCGCCCGGCGAGCCGAGCAGTCCGGTCGAGTACATGGTGAGCACCTCGCGCCCCCAGCGGCGCATCCCGTCGCCGGACAACGGGTCGAACCCGAGGACGTGCCTGAGTTGGTCGCGCATCAGCAGGACCGCCAGGTCGTTGGCCATCAGGACGGCGGCGCGCACGTCCGGGTCCGCACCCGGCCCGGACATCCCCGCCTCGACGAGCGCGTCGAGGGCGCCTCGGCTGAGCTGGAACAACCGCTCGAACAAGTGACGGCCGGCGGGGCTGTCGGACAGCAGCATGCGACGTAGGTATGCCGGGATCGGCGAGTCGGCGGGCAGGTGCCGGACCAGCGACTCTGCCATCGAGCCGGCGGTGGCAGGGTCGGCGAGGTCGGGCGCGTCGGGGCCGGTTAGCTCGGCGAACATCGATTCGAACGTGTCCAGTACGTGCTGGTCGACCACCTCGCGTAGCCCTTCCTTCGACCCGAAGTGATGCACGACCAGCGCTGGCGAGACGCCTGCGGCGGCGGCGATCTGTCGCAGCGTCACCGCATCCGTGCCGTGCGCCGCGAACAGTCGAAGCGCCTCGTCGCGAATGACCGCGCGGGCGGTTCGATCATCAGATGCTGATCGCACGTACAGCATCCTAAACAAATGTTTAGCCTGTGTCGAGGGTCGGTCCGCGACGGCGTCGACGCCGACGTGTTCGCGTGCCGCTTAGCCTGGGCGAATGGCGGGGATGCGCGGGGTGGTGGAACGACCCGACGGGCTCGTGTACCAGCCCGATCTGCTCACCCCCGCCGAGGAGCGAGGCGTGCTCGACGTCGTCGAGGCGATGACACTGCAGCCGGTGGTCCTCCGGGGACAGACCGCCCGCCGTACCGTCCGGCACTTCGGCTTCGACTACGGGTACGAGTCGTGGCAGCTCACGCCCACTGATCCGCTGCCCGGATCGCTGGTCTGGCTGCGCGATCGGTGCGCGGCGCTGGCGGGGCTGGACCCGGAGTCGCTGGCGCAGACCCTGGTCGCCCGGTACCCGCCCGGCGCGACCATCGGCTGGCACCGGGACGCGCCGATGTTCGGTCCATCCGTGATCGGCGTGTCGCTCCGATCGGCGTGCGTGATGCGGTTCCAGCGCCGGGTCGGGGACCGGCGGCTGGTGTACGAACAGCAGTTGGCGCCGCGCTCGGCGTACGTGCTCGCCGGGGCCGCCCGGTCGAGCTGGCAGCACAGCATCCCGGCGGTCCCCGAGCTGCGCTTCTCGATCACGTTCCGTACGGTGCGCCGGTCCCGCGCATCGGCGTCGTCGGCTGAGCCTGGGTAGTCTCGTCCGGCCCCGGCTCGCGCCCCGACCCGGGTTCGCGCCCCGGCGTCGGTTCGCGTCCCGGCTCCGCCGCGGGGACGATCCGCGGTCGCGACTCGGCTTCGTGCGCGAGGCGGCGGGCGCCGAACGCCAGCACGATGTCGCCGATCCCACGGGCGATGGCGAGCGCCGCCACCCAGATGATCAGCAGGGCGGCGGAGCGGACGTACCGGCCGGCTGCCCAGAAGCCGAGCAGCAGTTCGACGACGCCGACGATCAGCAGCAGCCACCACGCCTCGTTGTCGACCCGCGTGGCGATCGACACCACGATGTCGAAAAAGCCCTTGAACAGGAAGTACCAGCCGAGGAACGCGGCGATCCAGACGAACGACTGTCCCGGTCGGGCGAGGATGACGATCCCCGCGATCGCGAAGATCACCGCGAGCGCGATGTGCAGCCAGCGCCAACTCGCCCTGGTCATCGCGTACAGGATCTCCGCCAGCGCGGCGAGCAGGACCACGATGCCGGCGAGCGCGGCGACCGCCGCGACCGACACGTAGTCGAACCGCAGCACGATCCAGCCGATGATGATCCACGCGATGCCGGTGACCAGGTACCAGTACCAGGCGAGCCGCAATGGTTGCCCGCTTCGGAACAGGCTCGACGTTGCCATGTCGACCTCCACCCCGATCGCGGCAGGTCACCGCTGGCGACCGTTGCCCGGTCAGTCCCTCTTCGGCAATGACAGCACGGTCCGCCCGGTCTGGTGGAGAAAGCGCGTAATTACGGTCGTGCTGCCAGCACTTCGCCCGCGGTCCGCTGGATCAGCGCCCACGCCTGTTCCACATGGCGCGGCTCGGTGAGCGGGGCGCCGATCGCCAGGCGCAACGTGTACCGACCCTGCACCCGGGTGTGGCTGAGCAGCACCGCCCCGGACGCGTTGAGCCGTTCCAGCAGTTCCTCGCTCGCCTCGTCGCCCGCGACCAGCCGGAAGCAGACCAGCGAGAACGGGTGCGGGGCGACGATCGCGAACCGCTCGTCGGCGGCGACCCACTCGGCGAGGCGCTGCGCCGTCGCGACACCCGACCGGACGTGTGCGCGCAGCCCTTCCGCCCCGTACGAGCGCAGCACGAACCACAGCTTGAGAGCGCGGAACCGGCGGCCCAGCGGTACCTGCCAGTCCCGGTAGTCGATCACCGCGCCGGACGCCGTCGCGGCGTTGCGCAGGTACTCGGGCAGCACGGTGAGCGCCTGGATCAGTTCGCCGCGGTCGGCGACCCAGAACGCGTCGCAGTCGAACCCGGTGAGCAGCCACTTGTGCGGGTCCATGCAGTACGAGTCGGCGTGTTCGACGCCCGCGTGCGCCCAGCGCAACTCGGGGCACACCGCCGTCGCCCCGGCGTACGCGGCGTCGATGTGCAGCCACAGCTTGTACCGCCGTGCGATCGCGCCGATCGCCGGCACCGGATCGACCGCCGTGGTCGAGGTGGTGCCGACGGTGGCGACCACGAGCGCCGGTACCGCCCCGTCCGCGACATCCCGCTCGATGGCGGCGCGCAGCGCGTCGGGGTCCATGGCGAGGGTGTCCGGATCGACGTCGATCAGCCGGACGTTGTCGTCGCCGATACCGGCGAGGCGGGCGGCGCGCTGCACCGACGAGTGCGCCTGGGTCGAGGTGTACACGGTGTACCGGCGACGCACGCCCTCGTCGCGCCAGGTGCCGCCGCTCGCCCGGTACAGCGCGACGAGCGTGGCGACCAGCGCCGCGGAGGACGCCGAATCCTGGATGACCCCGCCGCCGGTACCGGTGGACCGGAACGCGGGCGGAAGGTCCAGCAGGTCCGCCAACCAGTCCAGCACCACGGTTTCGACCTCGGTACCGGCGGGGCTGGTCGCCCACAGCATGCCTTGCACGCCCAGCCCGGCACTGACCAGGTCGCCGAGCACCGACGGACCGGACGTGTTCGCCGGGAAGTACGCGAAGAACGACGGGTGCTGCCAGTTGGTGACCCCGGGCAGGACCACCCGGTCGAGGTCGGCGAGGATCTCGTCGAACTTCTCGCCGTGCTCGGGCGCCGTCTTCGGTAGCCGGGCGGCGATGTCACCGGGGCGCACCGGCGGCTGTACCGGCAGGTTGTGCACACCCGCCCAGTAGTCGGCGACCCAGTCCACGACGGCGTGCCCGTACCTGCGGAACTCGTCGGGTGTCATGTGTCCAGCCACGCCGGCAGCGTAACCAGCGCGCCGTTGCCGGGGTCAGCTCGGTCTGGCGTCCGGTACCACGAGGTTGAGCAGCCAACTCACCACGCCGACGATGATCGCTCCCCAGAACGCCGGCCAGAACCCGTCGACGTGGAACGGGATGGACAACTGTTCGGCGATCCAACTCGCGAACCACAGCAGCAGACCGTTCACGACCAGCGCGAACAACCCCAGGGTGAGGATGTACAGCGGACAGCCGACCACCTTGACCACCGGTTTGAGGAACGCGTTGATCACGGCGACGATCAGCGCCATCAGGGCCAGAGCCAGGATGTCTCCCCAGGTACCGCCGGAGCTGATCCTGATGCCGGGCACCACGATCGCGGCGACCCACAACGCGATCGCGGTGATCACCACCCGGATGAGGATGCCCATGCCCGTGATGGTCGCACCGCGACCGCGCTGATCGTGTCGTTTCGCTCAGCCGTCGCGCGGCGCGGGCGGCCGGCACGGGGTGTACGCGAAGTCGACCACCGGCGCGCCGTGGCGGGTGGCGACGATGCGCGGCAGGTCAGTCGCCGGTGGCGGAGCCGACCGCGTCGTCGGCGCCGCCGGTCGGACCAGCCAGAACGCGACGAGGCTCGGGTCCTCCGCCCAGGGTCGCAGGCTGGCGTGGTACGTGCGCCCACCCTGCGTCATGACCATCCGGTCGGCGCTCCCGGCGACGAACCCGAAGTCGACCATTCGACCGTCGACCAGCCACAACTCGTGGATGTGCAGAGTCGCCGGGGGAGGGCACATCTCGTACAAGCCCCTGAACTCGCCCGGTCCGGGCCAGGTCTCCGGCTGCCGGCCGATCGCGCCGGTCGCCCGGTCGTACCAGGCATGGTCGACCGCCACGCCGTCGGGCCGGGCATTGAACCTGCCGAACCAGATGAGCAGTTCCCGGTCGTCGACCCGGATACCGGTCGCGACGACCCCGCCGATCGGCGGGAAACTCGGGTTCGGGGTGATGCTCGGCGCGGGCTGGTCGGCGGTCGTTGCCGGCGAGGTCGCGTCGTCGGCGGCACGGTACGGCTGGGCGCAGGCCGCCGTCGTCGCAACCGCGGCGACTATCACTCCGACGCGACGCGTGACCGTCACGGTGCCGCCCCCGGTCGGGGGTCCGACTCGCCGTCACCGGCCAGAATCGACAGATAGCCGTCCTCGTCGAGGTCCTCGCGGCGCGGAGTCCACTCGCCGAACGCGCCCATCGCGCACAGCGACACGAACAAGCCGACCCAGAGGGCAGGGCGAAGAACTTTCACCGTGACTCCCGTCGATAACTGTGCTCATTGGCTGGACCGGTGCGGGCGTGACGGCTCGGCGGCGCGCTACACCGGGGGCATGTCGTCCAAGCCGTACAAGGGCGGTGAGGTGCGTACACCGTGAGCGTTGTGCGGTGTGGACGGAGCACTTCCGCTCGCGCCCCCGGCGGGTCGCAGCAGCGGCCAGCAGACGGTGACGGTGACCCCGCCGACGGCGAGCAGCAGCAGGACCGGTCCCCAAAAGTCGAGGTAGGGCAGGGTGGCGGCGCCCAGCCAGGTGACCGAGGCGAGCAGGACGATGATCGCGCGGGGGCGCGGCGGTCCGGCGCGCAGCGCCGTGACGGACGCGACCGCCGCCAGGGCAAACGGGATCAACGCGAGGGTACCGGCGAGTTCGGCGTTGTCGGCGAAGTCGTGCCAGCCGTAGATCGTCCAGCCGCTGCCGTAGACGAGCACCGCCGCTGTCGCCGGTACCGCCCCGAGCGCGGCGACGACGGTCGCGGCGCGCCGTCCGGGAGCGGGCGGTGCGGCGGTACCGACGACGCCCAGCAGCGCGAGGGTGACGAGCAGCCCGTGCGGAGGCTCGCCGGCCCCCGTGACGCCGGCGAGCGCTGGTACCGCCATGGTCGCGCCGAGCGCGAGGCTCAACCCGCCCGCGCAACCGACCGCCACGCCACCGGCTCGACCCAGTCGCGTCCGTGCCGACTCGACGTCCACGGTCGACGTGCCGCGCAGCCACGGCACCAGGACGAGCACCGCCGCCGTGGCCAGCAGCACTTCGGAGAGGCGACCGAAGTGCGGCGCACACCAACCGGCGAGCCCGAACCGCCAGACGCGGGCGGGTTCCGGACCCAGCCAGCCGCCGGGCAGCGCGAGCAGCAGGCTGGCCCACAGCCACGGTCGAGCGGGTTGCCGCCGCGCCGCGCGGACCACGGCGACGGCACCGGTACCGGCGACCGCGAGCGCGACGGTCGTCCCGGCGGCAACGACGACCGACTGGTAGTACCCGTCGGTGCGGTGCGCGGCAGGCAGGACCGCGAACACGCCCACGGCGACCAGCGCACCCAGCGGTACGGTCGCGCGACCCCGCCCCGGCGCGCCGCCGCCGGTCGCACCGAGGGCGAGTGTTCCCAGCGCGGTCAGGGTGAGCACGGTCCACAGCGGAGGGCGGTATGCGGAGGTGACAGCGGCAGCCGGTACGGCGAGGCCGGTCGCCGCCAGCGCGCCGGCTGCGGCGACGCGACCCGGCGCCGGTCCGAGCGCCGTCCACACCACGGCGGCGAGCAGCCAGCCGGCGTACCCGATCGGCGCGGTGGTCGCCGGGCCGCTGGGCTCGACGATCAGCCACAGCGCGGCGGACAGCCCGGCGGCCAGGGCCAGCGCGATCGGCGCGGCGATCGCGACGCCGTCGGCGAGGTCGTCGCAGTGTGCTGTCCGCAGCCACGCGCGTGCCGCCCCGGCGAGCAGGTCGGCGACGTCGGCGCCGCCGGGGCGGCGTTGTCCTGGTCGTGCGGTGTCGAGCAGGGTACCGAGGATCTCGTCGCCGCGTGCGGCGCGCCAGCCGGGCGGATAGGCGAGCAGGAGCCGCCGGTACCGCCGGGCGAGGGCGACGTGGTCGGCAACTGGTCCGGTGGTCACGGGGTCGCCGGCCGGTGCGCGGGGCGCTGCCGGGCGCGCGGTCGCCGGTTCAACTCGCGCGCGGCGGCGTCGGCGTTGGCGCGCAGCCGCGCCGCCTCGGCTTCCAGCACCGCCGCGCCGTGGTCGGTCAGTCGGTAGTACCGGCGCAGCCGCCCTTCGACGACCTCCTCGCTGGACACCTCGACAAGACCCTGCTCGGCGAGGCGGTCCAGCGCCCCGTACAGCGTGCCGGGGCGCAACCGGACCCGGTCGTCGGACAGCGCAGCGACCTGCTGGATCACGCCGTACCCGTGCAGCGGGGTAGCTGCCAGCGCGGTCAGGATCAGGAACGTCGGTTCCTGGAGCGGAGACGTCATGCGCCGATAGTACGGGCGGCGATATATACCGTCAACGAGGCGGTCACTTCGACGTCACATCGGTACCAGCCGGTGCCGGATCGCGGTGGCGACCAGTACGTCGCGACCGCAGCCGCGGGTCAGCCCGAGCTTGCCGGTCAGGTACTCGATGTGCGCGTCGACGGCGCGCACCGTCATGCTCGACCCGAGCCGCCGGGCGATCTCCTCCGAGGTCGGCAGCGGGGTCGACGGCGCGCCGCGCAGCCGTGGCTCACACAGCGTGCGCAGCACGGCGAAGTACGCGGCGCGCGGATTGAGAGCCGGGCGCGGCTCGCTCACCTGGGCGCACGGCGTCAGCGGAAGGTCCGCTTGCCGGGGTTCCGGCCCGAACACGGTGAGTTTCGGTCCGCGTGGTCGCCCCGCGAGCCCGACCCGGGACAGTTCGAACGGCACCGGTACGAGGCTTCGGCCCGCCTCGACGGTCAGGTACTCGTACGAGTTCTCCAGGTTCTCGACCAGCAGCGCCTGCCCCGACCCGAGGTTGCTGACCAGCCAATGGTCGGACCTCGCCAGGATCTCCCCGGCGAACCACGGCGTACCCTGCGCGAATCTGATATCGAGATCGCAGGTGCCGCACCGGCACGGAGCGAACCTCGCGCGGTCTCCTTCGCCTAGATCGAGTTGACGGGCCGCCGCGCCGTTGGACGCCGGTACCCGGATCGTCACCACGCTTCGCACGATGTCCTCCCCGCAGGTCCGTGCGGGACTCGTTCCTATCAGGACTATCGAGCTAAATCAACGCCTTTTTCTCTGGATCACTCCAGGTTCCGCTGTCGCCGCCTCGGTCTGATGATTCACGCACGACGATGCCACCGGCGCGTCTCCGTGTTGCCTGCCGACCGTGAGGAATCGATGGATATCTTCCGACGGATGCTGAAGGCCGACCGTAGGACCGTTCGCATCGCACTGGCGTTGACGCTGGTCGTGGGCCTGATCGGAGTCGCCGTCACGGCCGACTCCGCCCGAGCGCCAGGCACCGCAGGTGGGCCGGGACTGTGGGACGCGCTGCGCGGACTCGTCGGCGCCGACCACGGCGCGAACCAGCGGCCACGGGTACGACCGCGCCGGCTGACCGAGGGCGCCGTACCACGTGCCGACGCGCTGCCCGCCGCGGTGAAGTGGCCGCCCGCCAAGCGGGTCCGGGAACTGCCCGAGCGGCGTACCGCCAACGCCACGTACTACCAGCTCAGCGACGGTCGCGTGCAGGCGGACATCTCCGCCGCGCCGGTCAACTACCGCGACGCGCACGGCAGGTACCAGCCGATCGACACCACGGTGCGCCCCTCGCGGCAGGACGGCTTCGTCGCCGCGAACACCACGAACACCTTCACCACCCGGTTCGGCGCGGACTCGACCCGCATCGTCCGGGTCAGCGACGGCGACCGCTGGGTGGAGTTCGGCCTCGACGGACAGGCGCACGGCATGACACCGACGATCTCCGGCTCGACGGTGACCTATCGCGACGCGGTCGGCGGCGCGGACCTGGTCTACCAGGTGACGTCCCGCGAGCTGAAAGAGAACCTGGTGCTCGCCGACCGACCGGCGGCGGGCTTCAGCGCGACGTTCACGCTGTCCACCCACGGCGTGCACGCCCTGGCGCGCGACGACGGCTCGATCGCCTTCGTCAGCGACGACGGGCGACCGCTGTTCGTGCTGCCCGCGCCGTACATGTACGACTCGAGCAAGGCGGGCGCTGCGAAGACCGGCGCCGCCTTCTCCAACCGGGTGACCCAGCACCTGACCGTCAGCGGCGCGACCGCCACCGTCACGGTCACCGCCGACTCGGCGTGGCTCGCCGACCCGGCACGTACCTACCCGGTCACGATCGACCCGACAGTGAACATCCAGCCGGTACCCGCCGACGGTCAGGACGTGGAGATCTACTCGGGCAGCACCGGCACCAACTACAACTCGTCGTACCAGCTCAAGGTCGGTACGGACGCGTCGTACGCGTGGCGGACGCTGGTGCAGTTCCCGCTGACCGGCATCCCGACCGGTACCACGATCGACAGCGCCACCCTGTCGATGTACTACGACCAGACGCTGTACACGTACGCCTACGACGTGTCGATGGAGGCGCGGCAGATCACCACCGCGTGGGACGAGTCGACGGCGACCTGGTCGAACATGAGCGGCAACATCGCGCCCGCGCCGACCGGCAACTCGGTGACCGTCGACGACACCGACACCTCGAAGATCGCGATGAAGGGCACCTGGCCGGCGTCGACCAACACGTCCCTGACTCCGTACGGGATCAACGGGACCTACCGCTACAACAACGACACCGCGACCGGGGACACGTTCACCTGGGTGCCGACCATCAGCGAGGACGGCAACTACCAGGTCGAGGTGCACTACGTCAGCGAGTCCGACCGCGCCGGCAGCGCCCCGTACACCGTGTACTACTCGGGCGGTCAGAAAACCTACTCGGTCGACCAGACCGGCAGCGCCGCAGGCATCTGGAAGACGCTGGGTACCCACCCGTTCGTCGCCGGTACCACCGGCAAGATCGTGCTCGGCGACGTGTCCGGCAAGGCCGTCATCGCCGACGCGGTCCGGCTCACCAAGTCCGCCGTGGACACCAAGAAATCCGGCGTGTCCAGCGTCTGGAACAACTTCAGCGTCCGCGACATCGTGCAGTCCTGGGTCAACTCGCCCAGCACCAACCACGGGCTGATGATCAAGGCGGTCGACGAGGGTACCAAGGGTCGGGGCGGACCCATCTACGAGGCGTCGGAGTACGCGTACCAGAACGGCGGCCGCGACTACAACCTGCCGAAGCTGACGGTGACCTTCGGTCGGCAAGGCGTCACCGTCGCCCAGCCCACCACGATCACCGCCACCGGCGCGGCACTGAACTGGTCGGCGTACCAGGACCCGTCCTCCGCCACCGGCGACGACATCGTCGAGTACCAGGTGCACCGCAGCGTGCACCAGATGTTCACGCCGTCCGCCGCGACGCTGGTCGCGCCGCTGCCGCCCGGTACCACCAGCTTCCAGGACACCACGGCGACCCCCACCGCCGCGGACACCCCCGACACCCAACTCGGGCAGTACTACTACTACATGGTCGCGGTGAAGACCGCCGACGGCCAGGTCATCGCCTCCCCGACGGTCGGGGTACGGCTACCCAAGGCGGGCCGCATCACCAAGGTGTACCGCACCAGCACCGTGGACACCACGCTGTCCAAGGCGCTGCCGACCACCAACGTCGACGTGTACGACGGCGACCACTACGTCTCGGCCGGCAACAACTCGTCGTACTACGGCGTCACCCGCGGCATCGTCAAGTTCCCGGCGCTGAGCGACATCCCGTCGACCGCCCAGATCGCCTCGGCGAAGCTGCGCATGTGGACCACGTACGACTACGGCGCGTTCGACGGCTACGTCGACGTACACAAGTTGACCAGGGGATTCAGCGAGACCACCGCGACCTGGAACAACGCGAGCTCGACCACGGCATGGACCACGCCCGGCGGCGACTACGACCCGACGGTGCTCGACACCGTCGGCGGCAACTACGGCATCACCAACGACCCCGAGTGGGAGGTGTGGGACGTCACCTCGGCAGCGCAGAGCTGGCTGGCCAACCCGTCCAGCGACTACGGGCTGCTGCTGAAGATGCACGACGAGTCGGTCGCCACCCAGCGGGTGATGCTGCTGTCCTCCGAGGGCGCCGAGCCGATGCTGCGCCCCACGCTCGAGGTCACCTACCTGGAGAAGACACCGCAGTCGACCTACTACGCGCCGGACACCCCGGCGCGGATGATCCCCGGCGACACGTACACCATCGCGGTCACCGTCTCCAACCCGACCCTGTCCACCTGGGCGGCGTCGACCTGGGAACTGTCGTACCACTGGACGCTGCCCGACGGCACCGACGTGACCACCGGCGGAAACCAGGTCGCCACGCCGCTCCCCAAGGACATCGTGTCCGGTGACACCGTCACCATCAACGCCACCCTGAAGACACCCATCCAGTCCGACTCAGGCAACAAGCGCACCGACTACGTCCTGAAGTGGGAACTGCACAACAAGACCACCGACCAGTGGCTGTCGGCGACCGACGGGATCGCCTCGCTCGACCAGAACGTCGCGGTCGAGGACCCGACCAGCGACCAGCTCGGGCTGGAAAAGTTCTACGACTACACCGGCGTGTCCACCGGCGCGGGCAGTTCCCTGGTCAACAACCTGCACGCCGGCAACACCGTCTGGTCGTACAACGCGTTCGCCAACCCGTCGCGCGGGCTGTCCACGTTCGTGCGCCTGTCGTACAACTCGCTGGACTCGTCCGACACCGTCGCCGGGTACGGCTGGTCGATGCAGGCGTCGTCGCTGATGCGGCTGGGCACTCCGCTGGACTTCCATCCGAACCCGGACCCGACCGAGGTGACCCTGACCGACGGCGACGGGACCAGCAGCACGTTCACCTGGGACTCCACCGCCGGCGAATGGAAAGCCCCGGCGGGCGTGCACCTGTACCTGCAGCGCCAGGTGGTGTGCGACCCGAACACCGAGGAGTCGCGCGCCTGGGTGCTCACCCGCCCCGACCGCACCCAGTTCTTCTACGACTGCGACGGGTACCTGTCCTCCATCGAGGACAAGAACGGCAACGTCATGTCGTTCACGTACGAGGAACGCCGGTCGCAGAACAAGCCGACCAAGTTCCTGCGGTACATCACCGACGCCACCGGTCGGCAGACCCTCACCGTCGACTACTGGGCGAAGGGCGACACGTACGACTACATCGACGACACCACGTGGACCAAGGTCACCGGTCAGAGCAACCTGACCAACCCGTTCATCATCGACCACGTCCGGAAGGTCACCGACATCTCGGGTCGGACGCTGACCTTCACGTACACCGACAAGGGTCTGCTCGGCGAGTTCGTCGACGGCTCGGGGTCCAGCCAGCCGAAGGTGTTCGCGTTCGCCTACGACATGACCCAGGGCAACAAGAACGTCAAGCTGGTCAAGGTCACCGACCCGCGGGGCAACGCGACGAGCATCGCGTACAACTACCCGCAGACCGGGGACGACCCGCAGTTCCACTGGACCACCAAGTCGTACACCGACCGGCTGGGCAACCCGACCCGGTTCGCGTACACCGATCCGGACGGCACCTCCGGCTCGTTCGTGCAGACCGTGGTCACCGACGCGGAGAACCACGCCGACACCGAGCTGACCGACGGGTACGGGCGGCTGACCCAGACCACCAACGCCAAGAACCAGGTGACGAAGCTCAACTGGGACGCCGACAACAACGTCACCCGGGTCGAGGAACCCAACGGGGCGGTGTCGACCTGGACGTACGACCCGAAGACCGGGTACCCGACCGAGATCAAGAACGCCGAGGCGAACGCGCACGGCTGGGCCGGCACCACGCTGACCTACCAGACCGGGCTGAACGGGCACATCGCCGACCTGATCGGCAAGGTGAGCCCGGAGGGTCGCACGTACACCTTCGGCTACGACACCGAAGGCAACCTGACCTCGGTCACCGACCCGGACGGCAACGCCACCTCCACCGCCGGCGACTACACCACCACGTACACCTACGACACCTGGGGCGAACTGCGCACCAGCACGGACGCGGACGGGAACACCACCACGTACGACGCCTTCGACCCGAGCGGCTATCCGGGGACGATCACCGACCCGCTGACCCACACCACCCAGCTGCACTACGACGTGCGGGGCAACGTCACCTCGGTGATCGACCCGCTGACCCACGAGACGACCCAGGCGTACGACACGTTCGGCCGACCGCTGGACAACGTCCAGCCGAAAGACACCCAGGCCGGCGTCTACATCACCACCCCGGCGCCGGTGTACGACGCCAACGACAACGTCACGCAGACCACGGCGGCGAACGGGGCTGTGTACACCGCGACGTACGACGCCGACGACCGCCTGGTGTCCTCGCTGGACCCGGTCGACAACGCCGGCGACCCGCAGCGGGAGACGACGTACACCTACGACAAGGTCGGCAACGTCCTGACCGTCACCGAGCCGAACGGCAACCTGACCAGCGACACCACCGACTACACCACCACGCTGGCGTACGACGAGATCTACGAGGAGATCTCGACCACCGACGCGGCCGGCAACACGACCACGTACAGCTACGACAACGTCGGCAACCTGACCACCGTCGTCGACCCGCGCAAGAACGCCACGGCGGACACCACCGACTACACCACGAAGTACGAGTACGACCTGAACCACGCGCCGGTGAAGGTGATCGACGCGGCGGGCAACTTCAAGACGACCACGTACGACCATGACGGGCTGGTCACGGCGACCACCGACGAGGACAACAACACCACGCTGTACACGCTGGACTCGCGCGGTGACGTGATCAAGCAGCAGGTGCCGCACACCACGAACAGCGGCGGCATCGTGTACAACACCACCCAGTACGAGTACGACCAGGTCGGCAACAACACGAAGGTGATCACGCCTCGTGGCGTCGCGACGACGACCGTCGCCGACGACTTCGTGTCGCAGACCACGTACGACAAGCTCAACCGGGTCGCGTCGCAGACCCCGCCGTACGACCCGAACGACTCCCGGTACAACCAGCCGAACCCGACCACGTACACCTACGACGAGGCCGGGCGGCTGGTCACCGTCAGCGCGCCGCCGTCCAACGGGCAGTCGGTACGCAACGACACCAGGTACACCTACTTCGACAACGGCTGGACGAGGACCAGCACCGACCCGTGGGACATCGTCACCTCGTACGACTACAACGAGCTGGGCCAGCAGACGGTCCGGACGGTGACCTCCGCCGGCGGCTCCTCCTCGCGCACCATGACCTGGTCGTACTACCCGGACGGCAAGCTCAAGGCGCGCAGCGACGACGGTGTACCGGTCGGCCTGCAGGTGGTGCTGGTCGACAACTCGGACGCCCAGAACGTCGCGACCTCGGGTACCTGGAACCGGAGCTCGAACGGCAGCGGCTACCAGGGCTACGACTACGCCACCCACGCGTCCGGTACCGGCGCCGACACGTTCACCTGGAACCTGGTGATTCCCGAGGACGGGAACTACACGGCGTACGTGAAGTTCCCGGCGGTGTCCGGAGCGGCCAGCAACGCCTCGTACACGGTGAACTACAACGGCGGCTCGGCGAGCGTGCCGGTCGACCAGACCAGCAACGCGGGGGGCTGGGTCAGCCTCGGCAAGTACGCGTTCAGCGCCACCGGCAGTGGTCAGAAGATCACCTTGTCCGACAACGCCAACGGCACGGTCGTCGCCGACGCCGTCACGTTGGTGCGGGACAACTCAGCGGACGTCGACAACGAGAAGAAGGACTTCACCTACACCTACGACGCCAACGGCAACATGACCGACGTCGGCGACCACAGCCCCGGCGCGCCGGTCGACGACTACGTGGTCGGCTACACCGGGCTGAACCAGGTCGCCTCCGTGGTGGAGAAGTTGAACGGGGTCACCAAGCACACCACCTCGTTCACCTACGACCCGAACGGCAACACCGCCACCCGCGACCACGACAGCACCACGGCGACGTACGAGTACGACGTGCGCGACCTGCTGTCCAAGGTGACCGACAAGGAGTCCGCCAACGACCCGTCGCCCAAGGTGACCACGTTCACCTGGACGGCGAGCGGACAGGTGGCGACGGAGAAGAAGGCGAACAACAACACCGTCACTTCCGCCTACTTCCTCGACGGGGCGCTGAAGCAGCAGGTGGAGAAGAAGTCCGACGGGACGCTGGTGTCGCAGCACGACTACACCTACGACCCGAACGGCAACACGCTCACCGACGCCGCGAAGACGATGAGCGCGGACAACCACAGCGTGCTGGTCAACGAGACCACCACCAACACGTACGACCCGATGGACCGGGTGGCGACGTCGAACAAGTCGGGCGACCACTCGTCGAGCGAGTCGTACGTGTACGACGCGAACAACAACGTGGTGTCGCAGACCGTCGGCGGCAGTACCACCACCTCGAACTACGACCGGAACCGGTTGCAGTCCACGGTCGTCGGCGGGATCACGTCGCTGTACAACTACGACCCGTTCGGCCGGCTGGACACGGTCACCACGAGTGGGTCGCTGACCGCGAAGTACACCTACGACGGGTTCGACCACATCGCGTCGCAGCAGAACAAGGTCGGCGGTGCGTTGACGAAGACGAACTTCGTCTACGACCCGTTCGACCGGACGGTCAGCCAGACGGCGAACGTGGGGACCAGCAACGAGAAGACCACCACGTTCCAGTACCTGGCGCTGTCCAAGGCGGTCGTCACCGAGCAGGTCAATGGCACGACCACCAAGACGTACACGTACTCGCCGTGGGGCGAGCGGCTGTCGCAGGTGGTGCACAAGAGTGACGGCAGCGAGGAGCCGACGTACTACTCGTACAACGCGCACTCGGATGTCGAGGCGGTGACCGACGCCAACGGCGACACCAAGTCGACGTACGGGTACACCGCCTACGGCCAGGACGACAGTGCCGGTTCGACCGGTGTGGACAAGCCGGACCCGACGAACCCGGGCAAGGAGCCGTACAACGCGTACCGGTTCAACGCGGACCGGTGGGATGCGGCCAGCGGCACGTACAACATGGGGTTCCGCACCTACGACCCGGGGCTGAACCGGTTCCTGACGCGGGACGCCTACAACGGCGCGTTGGCGGATATGGATCTGGCGGCGGATCCGTTCACCGGTAACCGGTACGCGTTCGCCGGCGGTAACCCGTTCTCCAACGTCGAGATCGACGGGCATGGCTGGTTGTCGACGTTGGGGCACGCGGCGTTGGACGCGGCCGGGATGATCCCGGTGGTCGGTGCGGTCGCCGATGTGGCGAACGGCGTCTGGTACGCGGCCGAGGGCGACTGGCTGGATGCCGGGTTGTCGTTCGCCGGGGCGATTCCGGTGATCGGGGACGCGGCGATCGGTGCCCGGTATGCGGTCAAGGGCGCGAAGTACGCGGTCGAGGGTGCGGAGGCGGCCAAGGACCTGGTGCACGGTGCGGAGGCGGCCGAGGACGTCTACAAGGATGCCAAGGCGGCTGATCGGCTGGCGAACGAGGCGAAGGAAGCCAGGCAGGCCAAGGAGGCCCAGGCCGCGCGGGAGGCTGCCGCGCGCAAGGCGAAGCAGGAGGCCGCGGCCAGGGCCGAGGCGAAGGCTGAAGCCACCGCCGAGCAGAAGGCAGAGCAGGCGGCGTCGAACTGCATGCACAGTTTCGCGCCGGACACCCCGGTGCTGATGGCCGACGGCACCACCCGGCCGATCAAAGACATCGCGGTCGGTGACCAGGTGGAGTCGACCGACCCGGCGACCGGCGAGACGACGGCCGAGCCGGTGGTGGCGCTGCACCGCAACCACGACACCGACATGACCGACGTCAGCGTCACCACGACGTCCACGTCGACCTCGGTCGCGTCAGCGTCGGAGAGCGGGCACCGGGAGCAGCCGGCCGCCGAAAGCCGCCGGCAACAGCGGACGCGGGCGCACTCCTCGGCGTCGACGACCACGTCGGGCGGGGCGACCACGCTGCACACCACCACCCACCACCCGTTCTACGACCTGAGCACCCACCGGTTCGTCCAGGCCGGCGACCTGCGCCCAGGCAAGTCAACCCTGGTCGCCCCCGACGGCACGACCTTGACCGTCACCGCGGTCCACACCTGGACCGGCACCGGCACCGACATGCGCGACCTCACGGTCAACCGGATCCACACCTACTACGTGGTCGCGGCGGGCCTGCCCATACTCGTCCACAACTGCGATGTCGGCGAGGTTCCATATGGGTCGAATGACCTGAGCAAGGTTGCCTACGACCACCGAATGCAGGAGGGCGTGGAAGCGGGCCGCAACATCGCAGTGTTCGAGTACCGGAACGCCGAGGGCGGGCTGTCCTTGGTAAGTGCCGCGAACAGTGGTGGCAAGCACTCCGAGGAGATCATTCACGAGTTTCTCCAGGGCGAGGGAATTGATCCGGAGGC
>DASUXA010000025.1:0-37313 GCA_036378155.1 Micromonosporaceae bacterium
GCGGCGAGGTCGGCGGCGAACTGTTCGGTGTCGACGAACATCAGCACGTATTTCATCGGGTCTCCTTTGCGTCGGTCTATGTGTACAGGGCCGTCATGCGTCGGGTGAGTTCGTCCGGGCTCACGTCCTCCACGTGCGTGGCGATGGTCCAGCCGTGCCCGAACGGGTCCACGACGAACGCGTCCCGGTCGCCGTAGAACTGGTCCTCCGGGGCACGCTTCAGGGTCGCGCCCAGTTCGACGGCGCGTGCCGTCACCGCGTCGACATCGTCGACGTAGATGAACTGGAAGGTCGGGGACCCGCCGAGCCCTCCCTCGGGCGGCGCGCTGGTGCCCCGCCGCGGGTCCTCACCTTCGACCATCACCACCGAGTCCCCGATCTGGATCTCCGCGTGTACCACCGTGCCGTCTGGGCCGGGGAAGCGGATCCGTTCCGTCGCGCCGAACACGTCGGCGTAGAAGTCCAGCGCCTTCGCCGCGTCCCGGACCACGAGACAGGGCGTGACCCGGCGGTACGTGTTCGGAATCGGGTTCGGCTGGGCTGTCTGTGCCATCTCGATCGTCCTCCTTCGTCTGGTGCCTCTACCAACCAGACGACCGGCGAGCCGCCCGATCCGACACTCGACCGCCGGACTTGAGCAAGGAGCATCTGCACCTCCAGGGCCCGGTGCTCAATGGCCGGCGTCAGGTGTTCGACCGGCATCAAGGACAGCGGCGGGGCGGCGAACTGTTTGCGTCCCGCGACTCCGGAGCGTGCCGAATGGCCGAGTTCGAGCCGGGTGATCGTGGAGATCCGCACCAGGTCGCCCGTGGCGCGAGTGGCGGCATGGGCCAATCGGTGTGAGGTCGGCGTTGTGGGACCTGACGCGTCCACCTATGTTGACGGTATGGCTACCGGCACGGTGCACGGCCGCACGGGCGGCGCGGCGCTGAAAACGGCACTGGCCTACTACCGAGCGTGGACCCGCAACGACATGGACGCGGCGCTGAGCTACTTCGCCGGTGACGTCGTGTGCGACGCCCCGGCGGGGCGGATCAAGGGCTTGGCGGCATACCGCGAGTTCCTCGCGCCGTTCTTCGGCACGTATTCGGCGCAGACTGCCGATCATGGCCGCAGACCGCCGGTGACAACCGGACATAACGGCGAAGCCCCTGACCGCGTACGCGCTGGTCAGGGGCTTTGTTTTGGCTGGTAAATCGATGATTCGCGAGGGTGCCCCCGGCAGGATTCGAACCTGCGCTCCCGCCTCCGGAGGGCGGTGCTCTATCCCCTGAGCTACGGGGGCTCAGCGACCAGAGAAGAGTAGCAGAGCCTCGGCGCGGGTCGCTTCCGGGTTGTCGGGCCCTCGGGCGTGTCTGTCGTATCGGCGTGTCACCCCTGGTCACAGCGCTGCGTAGCGACGGATTTCCGACATGTGAGCGGACAGCTGTTGCGTGACGCCCCAAAACCGGGAAAATACCTTGTCCCCTGATCATCGATGAAAGGGCCGTGTGGACGTGCCGCGGTCGATGCGCTGTGCGCTGTCCTTCCCGGGTTGTCGTCGCTTACCGGGCGCGACCTGTCCGGAGCACGAAGGGCGGCGGGAGCGACCCCTCATCCGCGTCGACTGATCAGTTCCGACGTTCGGGTACCCGGCCGAGCCGACTGACCTCTACCGGCACGGTCGCCCAACCGCGAATATCCAGCTTGGCAAGTTTGACCATTGGGGAGGATGCATGGGGAGCCGCTGGCTTGCCCGCTTGGCGGTCGCTGGTGCGGCTGTCACCGCGCTGTTCGTCTCGAGCCCGGCTTGGGCGAACTCCGACATTTCGATCAACGACGGCAACGTGCCGACGACTGCCGCGAACTTCGACAACCACGAGTGCAATTTCGGCGGCGGGCCGTACGCCGACTCCGACGTGTGGGTGTTCGTCCTGCCGAGCAACGGTGGTGACGCAGGGGTGTTCTTGAGCGTTACCGCGACGTTCGACACCGGGTCGGGCACGACCCAGCTGTCGGCGACGCCACCCAACGGCGGAATCGTCAACGACAACGGAACCAGCAAGGCGTGGATCAAGGCGCCAGCCGGCTGGACGTTGACCGACGCGACCGCGTCGATCAGCGGCACCGCTCGCGACCCCAAGAACGGGTTCAACCTGACCCACACCTGCCCGGCCACGGGCGGAAACACGAGCCCGAGCGCGACGGCATCCGCCTCCTCGCCGGGCGGCAACGGCGGTTCGCCGTCCGGGTCGAGCACGGGGACCGTACCCGGTACCCCGGGCACGTCGACCAGCTCCGGCGGGTCGCTGCCGGTCACCGGTACCGCCGTCGGCGCCTTCGTCGCCGTCGGTCTGCTCCTGGTCGCCGGTGGTGTGACGCTGATCGTCATGCGTCGTCGTCGCGACGTCACCTTCATCAGCTGACGTCACCCGGCAACGGTGAGGCGGGCCCCGCATGCGGGGCCCGCCTCACGCGTTTCACGTAGCAGAAGAACTCGTCCTGCGTGGGATCACGCCGTGCGGACGGATACGGGTCACTGCGCACACTGCTCGGGTTGTGCGGACAGCGTCAGCGGTGTGAGCATCCTGGGATGCTCACACCGCTGGAGGTGTGGGTACACCACGAGTCGTGTAGGCGCTGCCCGCAGGCACCCGGCGCGACCGACGCCGCGCCGCGGCTACGACAGCGGCTTGGCGCCCAACTGGTCGAGCAGGTGGTGCATGACCTCCACCTCGCCGCTCTGACCGGTCTTCATCGCGGTCGCCAGGTCACGTACCTGCTGGTTGTGGCTGACCGCGAGCACCCCGTCGACCATGTGGATGCCGCCCAGGTGGTGGCGCAGCATCAGTTGGCAGAACAGGATGTCGACGTCCTTGCCGGTGGCGTTGCGCAGCTTGTCCATCTCCTGCGGGGTCGCCATGCCGGGCATCAGCCCGTCGTGCAGCGCCTCCGGGCCGTCCGGCATCCACGACATCGGCGGGTCCAGCGAGTTGACGGAGTCATGCCAGTTCAGCAGCCAGGTGTGCATGACCCCGATCTGGTTCTCCTGGGTCATCGCGATGTCGGCGGCGAGAATGCGCACCTCGGGCAGGGTCGCCTTCGGGTACGCCATCATCGCCATGTCCACCGCCTGCGCGTGGTGCGTCGACATGTCGCGGGCGAACCCCGCCTCGGGCGAGTGGTCGCCGGGTGCGCGCAGTGCCGGGGTCAGGTAGCCGCCGGTGTACGCCGCGGCCACGGCGAGCAGCACGCCCAGCAGAGCAAGCCAGCGCCGGCTGACGCGGCGGTTTACCGCCGCGTCAGCCGGCGCCTCGATTTCGTCGGCTACGACAGACTCCGAGCTCATCAGCCGCCCATCTGGTTGGTGCCACCCGGCTGGTCCTTGCCGAGGTCGTGCGGGGTGGTACCGGTCGCGGTGATGCCCTGCGAGCAGCTCGCACCCGGCTCAACCGACGCGTTCTGCCGCAGCGCCTTGATGAACTCGTCGATCCGCTTGTCGCTCGCCTTGTCGACCTTGAGTTGGTATCCCCAGGTCTGCACGGAGATCGGCTTGTCCAGCCCCGGGTACGGGCTCATCAGCATGTACGGGTTGCCCCGCACCTTCTTGGCGAGCGCCTCGACCTGGTCCTTCGGCAGATCCGGTCGGTACGTGATCCACACCGCGCCGTGCTCCATGCTGTGCACCGCGTGCTCGTTGGCGATCGGCGCGTCGTACACGTCGCCCATGCAGTTCTGCCAGTTGTAGTTGTGCGTCCCGGCGACCGGCGGGCTCTGCTTGTACGTGAGCGGACCCCAGGCGTGCTGGGCGGGCTTGGTGACGTCCGGCTCGGTCTTGCGGTAGTTGACCAGCCCGTCGATCTTCGCGGCGCGATCCTGCCAGCTCAGGCCGTTCTGGTACACCTGCCAGCCGCCGTAGCCCACGATCCCCAGGGCGATCACCGCGACCAGGGTCCACAGCGCGACCGGGAACCAGTCGCGGTTGGTGTTCGCCTTGATCGGCTTGATCGGTGGGCGCGACCCGCCCGGCTTACCGGTCTTGCCGGCGGTCGGCTTGGCGCCGGTCGACTTGTCGGCGCGGGGTTTCGCGCCGGCGGCCGGCTTGGCGACCACGGACGGCCGGCGGTTACCGCCGGGCTGGGGAGTGCTGATGCTCATCGGGCCTCGTCATGCTCGGGGGGTCTGGGGCTGGCTCCCGGGGCGGGGCGGCGTCCCGCATTGTGACCGTCACGACGGGCTGCCGCCAGGGCGATGAGTCTACCCCCGATAGCATGGCTCAGTGACTCCCGCAAACCTCGCTGACGCTGTACTCGCTGCCGCCCGTGCCGAGCTCGCCGAGCGTGCGCTCGACCCGTCCGTCCTGCCGGCGAGCACGAGCGTGGAGCGACCGCGCAACCCGGAGCACGGCGACTACGCCTCGACGCTGGCGTTGCAGGTCGCGAAGAAGGTCGGGATGAAGCCGCGCGACCTCGCCCAGGCGATCGCGGACCGGCTCGCCGACCAGCCGGACATCGACAGCGTTGAGATCGCCGGCCCGGGCTTCCTCAACATCCGGCTCGCCGCCGCGGCAGCCGGCGCGCTGGCGCGGCTCGTGGTCACCGAGGGCTCCGCGTACGGGCGCGGCGACGCCCTCGCCGGTCAACGGATCAACCTGGAGTTCGTCTCGGCGAACCCGACCGGTCCGATCCACCTGGGGCACACCCGGTGGGCGGCGGTCGGCGACGCCCTGCACCGGATTTTCACAGCCGCCGGCGCCGAGGTGGTCAGCGAGCACTACATCAACGACGCGGGCGCCCAGGTCGACCGGTTCGCCGCGTCGCTGCTCGCCGCCGCGCTGGGCGAGCCCACGCCGGAGGACGGCTACGCGGGCGAATACGTCTCGGAGATCGCCGCCGACATCGTCCAGGCGAATCCGGGGGTACTGGACAAGTCCCGAGACGACGCGCTGGCGGTGTTCCGGGACGAGGGGTACCGGCTGATGCTCGACTCGATGCGGGCCAGCCTCGAACGGTTCGGGGTGCACTTCGACGTCTGGTTCTCCGAGCGCACGCTGCACGATTCCGGCGCCGTCGAACACGCCCTGGACGAGTTGCGCAAGCAGGGGCACGTGTACCAGGCGGAGGGCGCGACCTGGCTGCGCACCACCGATTTCGGTGACGACCGGGACCGGGTGCTGATCCGGAGCAACGGCGAGAAGACCTACTTCGCCGCCGACGCCGCGTACTACGTCAACAAGCGCGAGCGGGGCTTCGACCGGTGCTTCTACCTGCTCGGCGCCGACCACCACGGCTACGTCGGGCGGCTGAAGGCACTCGCCGCGTGCGCCGGCGACGACCCCGACTACAACATCGAGGTACTCATCGGCCAGTTGGTCAACCTGGTGCGCGGCGGGGTACCGGTGCGGCTGTCGAAGCGGGCGGGCAACATCATCACGCTCGACGAGCTGGTGGACGCGATCGGCGTGGACGCCGCCAGGTACACGCTGGCCCGGTCGTCGACCGACTCGCCGCTGACCATCGACATCGAACTGGTCACCCGGCACAGCAACGACAACCCGGTGTACTACGTGCAGTACGCGCACGCCCGGATCGCCAGCCTGCTGCGAATGGCAGCCGACCTCGGCGTCAGCCGTGGCGACGACTACGACCCCGCGCTGCTCTCCCACGAGAAGGAGAACGAGCTGCTCAAGGCGCTCGGCGAGTTCCCGTCGGTGGTGGCGACCGCCGCTGAGCTGCGCGAGCCGCACCGGGTCGCGCGATACCTGGAGGACCTCGCCGGCACGTACCACCGGTTCTACGACTCGTGCCGGGTACTGCCGCAGGGCGACGAGCCGCCGACCGACCTGACCCGTGCTCGGCTGTGGCTGGTCGAGGCGGCGCGGATCGTGTTCGCCAACGGTCTGGAACTGCTGGGCGTGTCCGCGCCCGAGCGGATGTAGCGCGGGAGGGTTGACCGATGCGAGCACACGAGGCGGGCGCGCTGCACGCCGACATCGGGCACCAGGGACCGGCGTGGCTGCGCACGCCGACGGACGTCAACGCGCTGCTGCCGCAACTGTGGCCCACCGGAGTCGAGCGCGGCGCGGACGGGGTGGTCCGGGTCGGCGGGCTGAGCGTGCGCGACCTCGCGGCCGAGTTCGGCACCCCGGTGTACGTGCTGGACGAGAACGACTTCCGGGCGCGGTGCCGCGACTTCCGCGACGCGTTCACCGACTGCGACGTGTACTACGCGGGCAAGGCGTTCCTGTGCAAAGCCGTGGTGCGGATGGTCGCCGAGGAGGGCCTGTCGCTGGACGTGTGTACCGGTGGCGAACTGGCGACCGCCCTGGCCGCCGGGATGCCGCCGGAGCGGCTGGGCATGCACGGCAACAACAAGTCGGTGTCGGAGTTGCGGCGGGCGCTGGACGCCGGGGTCGGTCGGATCGTCGTCGACTCGTTCGACGAGATCGACCGGCTGACCACGCTCGCCCGGGAGCGTGGGGTACACCCGCACGTGCTGGTCCGGGTCACCGTCGGCGTCGAGGCGCACACGCACGAATACATCGCCACGGCGCACGAGGACCAGAAGTTCGGTCTGTCGCTGTCCGGGGGAGCGGCGCTGACCGCCGTCGCGCGGATCCTCGACGAGGGCGTGCTCGACCTGGTCGGGCTGCACTCGCACATCGGCTCGCAGATCTTCGACACCGCCGGCTTCGAGATCTCGGCGCGGCGGGTGCTGCGGCTACAGGCGAAGATCCGCGACCGGTACGGGCTGGACCTGCCGGAACTCGATCTGGGCGGCGGCTTCGGCATCGCGTACACCACGCAGGACGACCCGGCGACGCCGGGCGAGTTGGCCAAGGGCATCAAGGCGATCGTGGCGCACGAGTGCGAGAGCCTCGGTCTGCCGGTACCACGGCTGTCGTTCGAGCCGGGTCGCGCCGTGGTGGGACCGGCGATGTTCACGCTGTACCAGGTGGGCACGGTCAAGGACGTCGACGGCATCCGCACGTACGTCAGCGTGGACGGCGGGATGAGCGACAACATCCGCACGGCGCTGTACGACGCGTCGTACTCGGCGACCGTGGCGGGGCGGGCGAGCGACGCTCCGCCGGTGCTCGCCCGGGTGGTGGGAAAGCATTGCGAGGCCGGGGACATCGTCGTGAAGGATGAGTTCCTGCCTGCGGACGTGTCCGCCGGAGATCTTCTCGCGGTACCGGGAACCGGCGCGTACTGCCGCAGCATGGCGAGCAACTACAACCATGTGCCCCGGCCGCCGGTGGTCGCGGTGCGCGACGGCGAGGCCCGGCTGATCGTCCGGCGGGAAACCGAGGACGACCTGCTGGCTCTCGACGTGGGGTGAGCGATGAGACGACCGCTGAGGGTGGCGCTGCTGGGCTGCGGCACCGTGGGCGCCGAGGTGGTACGGCTGATGCACGAGCAGGCCGACGACCTCACCGCCCGGATCGGCGCGCCGGTGGAACTCGCCGGGATCGCGGTGCGGCGGCTGGACCGCGACCGCGGACCGCTGCCGGTACCCTCGCGGATCTTCACCACCGACGCGTTGGGGCTGGTCAAGCGCGACGACATCGATCTGGTCGTGGAGGTCGTCGGTGGGATCGAGCCGGCGCGCACCTGGCTGATCGAGGCGCTGCGGTCCGGTCGTAGCGTGGTGACCGCGAACAAGGCGCTGCTCGCCGAGGACGGGGCGAGCCTGCACGACGCGGCTGCCGAGGGCGGCGCCGACCTGTACTTCGAGGCGGCGGTGGCGGGCGCGATCCCGCTGCTGCGCCCGCTGCGCGAGTCGCTGCACGGCGACCGGATCATGCGGGTGACCGGCATCGTCAACGGCACCACCAACTTCATCCTGTCGTCGATGGACGCGACCGGCGCCGGGTTCACCGAGGCGCTGGAGGAGGCGACCGAACTCGGGTACGCCGAGGCGGACCCGACCGCCGACGTGGAGGGCTTCGACGCGGCGGCGAAGGCGGCGATCCTGGCGTCGCTGGCGTTCCACACCCGGGTGCGCGCCGCCGACGTGTACCGCGAGGGCATCACCGAGGTCTCCGCCGCGGACGTCGCCAGCGCGAAGCAGATGGGCTGCACGATCAAGCTGCTCTGCCTCGCGGATCGCGGCGAGGGCGGGGTCAGCGTCCGGGTGCACCCGGCGATGATTCCGCGCACCCACCCGCTTGCCGGCGTCGGCGACGCGTTCAACGCGGTGTTCGTCGAAGCCGCCGCGGCGGGGCAGCTGATGTTCTACGGTCGCGGCGCGGGAGGTGCGCCGACCGCCAGCGCGGTGCTCGGCGACCTGGTCGCGGTCGCCCGCAACAAGCTCGCCGGCACCCGGGCGCCCCGCGAGTCGGTGTACGCCGACCTGCGCATCCGCCCGATGGGCGAGGTGGTCACGCGGTACCACATCTCGCTCGACGTCGCCGACCGCACGGGTGTGCTCGCCGCCGTCGCCGGGGTGTTCGCGCAGCACGACGTGTCGATCGCGGAGGTCCGCCAGGCGGGCCGCGGTGACGACGCGGTGCTGGTGATCGTCACCCACCGCGCGCCGGACGCGGCGCTGGCGGCGACGGTACGGCAGCTGCGCGCCATGCCCGAGGTGCGTTCGGTGGCCAGCGTGCTGCGCGTGGAGGGAGACTGAGGCATGTGGCGGGGCCTGATCGAGGCGTACCGGGACCGGCTGCCGGTCGGTGACGCCACGCCGGTCGTCACCCTGTACGAGGGCAATACCCCGCTGCTGCCCGCGCCGACGCTGTCCGACCGTACGGGCTGCGACGTGTACCTGAAGGTGGAGGGCGCGAACCCGACCGGGTCGTTCAAGGACCGGGGCATGACGGTCGCCGTGTCGCGCGCCGTGGAGCAGGGCGCCAAGGCGGTGATCTGCGCGTCGACCGGCAACACCAGCGCCTCGGCTGCCGCGTACGCGGCTCGCGCCGGGCTGACCTGTGCGGTGCTGGTACCGCAGGGCCGCATCGCGCTCGGCAAGATGGCGCAGGCGCTGGTACACGGCGCCCGGCTGCTCCAGGTCAGCGGCAACTTCGACGACTGCCTCGGGTTGGCTGCCAAGCTCGCCCTCGACTATCCGGTGGCGCTGGTCAACTCGGTGAACGTGGACCGGCTGCACGGGCAGAAGACGGCCGCGTTCGAGATCGTCGAGGCGCTCGGCGACGCGCCTGACTACCACTGTCTGCCGGTGGGCAACGCGGGCAACATCACGGCGTACTGGATGGGCTACAAGGAGGACCACGCCGCCGGACGGGCGGCGACGCTGCCCAGGATGTACGGGTTCCAGGCGGCTGGCGCCGCGCCGATCGTGCGGGGCGAGGTGGTACGCGAGCCGTCGACGATCGCGACCGCGATCCGGATCGGCAACCCGGCGTCGTGGACGAAGGCGCTCGACGCGCGCGACGAGTCGCACGGGCGCATCGACGCGGTCACCGACCGGGACATCCTGTCGGCGTACCGGCTGCTCGCCCGAAGTGTCGGCGTGTTCGTCGAGCTCGGCAGCGCCGCGAGCGTGGCGGGGCTGCTGCAGGCGTGCGCGGCCGGGCAGATCGACAAGGGTTCGACGGTGGTGTGTACCGTCACCGGGCACGGTCTGAAGGACCCGGAGTGGGCGATCTCGACCGCGCCCGCGCCGATCACCATCCCGGCCGACGCGCTCGCCGCCGCGAAGGCGCTCGACCTCGCCTGAGCGGGGCGCGGGCCGGGCGCGAGCCCAGGTCGGCGCGGGCGAGGTCAGGCGGGCAGGACCGGCGTCGTCCGGTCGAGTAACGCCGGTCACGGCGTGTGCTGTGGCTTGTCGCATCGACGGCCGGTACTGTACGTGTACGTGGCGACTCCGTTGTCGGTCCTTACCCGGTACCGCGACTTCCGGCACCTGTTCCTCGCCGAACTGGTGATGTTCGGCGGCGACTGGTTCGTGATGATTCCGCTGCTCGTCCTGCTGCCCAAACTCACCGGCGGCGGGCTGCTCGGCGGTCTGGTCCTCGCCGCCGACACCGGGATCAACGCGCTGCTGCTGCCGTTCGCCGGTACCGTCGCCGACCGCGTCGACCGGAAGAAGATCATGATCGCCGCGAACCTGTCGGCGATCGGCGCGGTCCTGATCCTGCTGCTGGTACACGACCGGCAGACCGCGTGGCTCGCCCCGGTCGCGGTCGGCGCGATGGCGGTCGCCAAGGCGTTCTACTCGCCGGCCGCCTCGGCGGCGCTGCCCAACCTCGTCGAACCGGAGGACCTGTCCGCCGCGAACGCGGTCGCGGGTTCGGCGTGGGGCACGATGCTCGTGGTCGGAGCCTCGCTCGGCGGGGTGCTGAGCGCCGCGTTCAGCCCGTACACCTGTTTCCTGGTCACCGCCGGGTCGCTGGCCGTCGCCGCCGCGCTCGCCGCCCTGGTACGCCGACCGATGCAGGCGCCGCGCGACCAGCGCGCGGCGCCGCCCCCCGCCTGGCACGCGATCCGCGAGGCAGCCCGGTACATCGCGCATCGGCCGCGCGTCGCCTCGCTGGTGACCGTGAAGTCCGCCGTCGGCCTGGGCAACGGCGTGCTCGCGGTGTTCCCGATGCTGGCCACGAGCCTGTTCGGCGCCGGCTCGATCGGTACCGGGCTGCTGTTCGCCGCCCGTGGGCTGGGCGCGGTCGTCGGACCGCTGCTGCTGCGCTCGGTACTGCGCCGACCGCGCTGGCTGATGCCGGGGCTGGCGGTCTCGATGGCTACGTACGGCCTGGGTTACCTAGGCGTCTCGGTGGTGCGGTGGTTCCCGCTGGTACTGGCGTTCATCGCGGTCGCGCACCTGGCCGGCGGCGGCAACTGGGCGATGTCGAACCTCGCCCTGCAGACCGAGGTACCGGACGCGCTGCGCGGTCGGGTGTTCGCCGCCGACATCATGATCGCGACGCTCGCGGTGTCGGTGAGCCAACTCCTCGTGGGCGTGTTCCTCGACCATGTCGACGTCCGCGTACTGGTCGCCGTCTGTGGCGCGACGACCCTGGCGTACTCGGTGATCTGGCGACTGGTCACGGCCCGGCTGACCGCCGACGCGCCGGTGGGCGCCACCGCGCCGCATGCCGCGGGCGAGGCCGAACCGGTGAACGACCCGATCGCCGGCTGACTGGTTCGGCGCGTTACGCGGCAGACCGCCGTGCCGTTGCGCGGCGGGTCCGGTCGGGGCGACCACCTCGGCGGCGGAGCCCGCCCGCCCGGTCCGGTGGTCAACCTACGATGTGCCGGTGGTGCGCTTCGTGTCCGCGTCGGCCCGGGTCCGGGTACCGGCGACCAGTGCCAACGTCGGTCCCGGCTTCGACGCCCTCGGTCTCGCCCTGACGTTGTACGACGAGGTGAGCGCGGTGGTCACCGGGTCCGGGGTGCGGGTCGCGGTCACCGGCGAGGGCGCGGACGACCTGCCGACCGACGAGCGTCACCTGGTGGTACGCGCGATGAACGCCGCGTTCGACCGGCTCGGCGGTCGCCCGCCCGGCCTCGACGTCAGCTGCCGCAACGCGATACCGCAGGCGCGCGGACTGGGGTCGTCGTCCGCCGCGATCGCCGCCGGGATCCTGCTCGCCCGCGCGCTCGTGGTCGACGGTCCGGCGATCCTGGACGACCGCGCCGTCCTGGCGCTGGCGGCCGAGCTCGAAGGGCATCCGGACAACGTCGCGCCGTGCCTGCTGGGCGGGTTCACGATCGCCTGGACCGGGGCGGACGGGGCGCGGGCGGTACGCCTCGTGCCGCACGCCGCGATCCGCCCGGTGCTGTTCGTACCGGCGCAGCAGGGGCTCACCGCCCAGGCGCGCGCCGCGCTGCCCGCCACCGTGCCGCACCGGGACGCCGCGTTCAACGCGGGACGGGCCGCCCTGCTGGTACACGCCGTCACCGCCGCGCCGGAGCTGCTGTTCGCCGCCACCGAGGACCGCCTGCACCAGGGGTACCGGGCACCGGGAATGCCGGCGACCGCCCAGCTTGTTGACAAGCTGCGTACGGAGAGCATCGCCGCGGTGGTATCCGGAGCCGGACCGAGCGTCCTTGCCCTGCTCCAATCCGACCAGCAGGTTTGCGTCGAGCCGGGATGGGCAATGCACACACTGACAGTGGATGCCGACGGTGCGTACTGTGAGATAGACTGGCAACACGCCGACACGGACCCTGTTGCCGCAGGTTGAGCGAGTTGACTACGCTGCAGCCAGCAACAGCCGCGAAGCGCGCGATCTGGCGGGGCGGCACACCCCCCAAACTCTCCCGTGGCAACTCCCCGGCCGAGCAGGCTCGCCGTACCGCAATCTCCACGGATCGCCGCAGACGGTCTAGCGCGGTGCCGCTGCACATGGCCGCACCGGCAGCAACCGTCCTGCTGTTACTGACTCCCGCGGCGCGTTTCGCGACACGGGTGCAACCGAGGCCGCCCGGCCTGCGCCTGCACTGGGCAGCCCCGGCCTAACGAGGGAAGGAATCCATTGAGCGACACTACCGACGTGACGTCGGATGTCTCCGCGGCCGAGCCGTCGCAGGCGGGCACACCCCGCCGTCGTCGTACCGGTAGCGGACTGTCCGCGATGCTGCTCCCCGAGCTGCAGAGCATGGCGTCGTCGCTCGGCATCTCCGGCACCGCCCGGATGCGCAAGGGAGAGCTGATCGCGGCTATCCAGGAGCGCCAGGGTGGCGACGGTCGGGTGCCCGGTCCGCGCGCCACGGATGCGCCCCGGGAGATCCCGGCGCGGGCGGAGGCGCCTCGCGCCGAGGTACGCGCCGACGTCCGGAACGACTCCGAGCGCGTCGAGGCGCCTCGCCGCGACGAACGACCGGCGACCGTGAACGGCCGCGAGGAGCGACCGGAGGCGGTAGCCGGGCGTGACGAACGAACGGCTGCCGGGAACGGTCGCGACGACCGGTCCGAGGCGGCGGGCAACGGCGAGGGGCGTACCGGACGGCGGGCGAGCCGCCCGGCTGGTCCGCCGGAGACGCGCCCGAACGGCACCGAGTCCGCCGAGACGCGAGCCGACAGTCGGACAGACCGGGCGGACGGCACCGCCGAGCGCACCGAAAACGCCCAGCGCACCGAAAACGCCCAGCGCGGCGAGAACGCCCAGCGTGGCGGCGACGGCGAGCGTGGCGACCGGTCCGACACCGCGGAACGCGGCGAGCGGCGTGGCGGCCGGGGCGACCGGCCCGACAACCGCGGCAGCGACCGGGGTCCCGACGGCGACGACGAGGGTGACGGCGGTCGGCGCGGCCGGCGCAGCCGGTACCGCGACCGCCGGCGTGGTCGGGGCGACCGGGGCGAGAGCGGCGGTGAGGGCCGTGCCGAGCCGCAGGTCAGCGAGGACGACGTCCTGGTACCGGTGGCCGGCATCGTGGACGTGCTGGACAACTACGCGTTCGTGCGCACCTCGGGTTACCTGAGCGGGCCGAACGACGTGTACGTGTCGATGTCGCAGATCCGCAAGTACGGGCTGCGTCGCGGCGACGCGGTGACCGGCGCGGTGCGCGCGCCCCGCGAAGGCGAGCAGCGGCGCGACAAGTACAACCCGCTGGTGCGGCTGGACACGATCAACGGGATGGACCCCGAGGAGGCGCGGCGGCGGCCCGAGTTCTACAAGCTCACCCCGCTGTACCCGCAGGAGCGGTTGCGGTTGGAGACCGACCCGCAGATCCTCACCACCCGCGTCATCGACCTGGTGATGCCGATCGGCAAGGGCCAGCGGGCGTTGATCGTCTCGCCGCCGAAGGCCGGCAAGACCACGGTGCTCCAGTCGATCGCGAACGCGATCACGCGCAACAACCCCGAGTGCCACCTCATGGTCGTCCTCGTCGACGAGCGACCGGAAGAGGTCACCGACATGCAGCGGTCGGTGAAGGGCGAGGTCATCGCCTCGACGTTCGACCGTCCGCCGTCGGACCACACCACCGTCGCCGAACTCGCCATCGAACGGGCGAAGCGCCTGGTGGAACTCGGTCACGACGTGGTCGTACTGCTCGACTCGATCACCCGGTTGGGTCGCGCGTACAACAACTCGTCGCCGGCCAGCGGTCGCATCCTGTCCGGTGGTATCGACTCGACCGCGCTGTACCCGCCGAAGCGGTTCCTCGGCGCGGCGCGCAACATCGAGAACGGCGGGTCGTTGACCATCATCGCCACCGCGCTGGTGGAAACCGGTTCCGCCGGTGACACGGTCATCTTCGAGGAGTTCAAGGGCACCGGTAACGCCGAGCTCAAGCTGGACCGCAAGATCGCTGACAAGCGGGTGTTCCCGGCGATCGACATCGATCCGTCCGGTACCCGCAAGGAGGAGATCCTGCTCGCGCCGGAGGAGCTGGCGATCGTGCACAAGCTGCGCAAGGTGCTGCACTCGCTGGAGAGCCAGCAGGCGCTCGACCTGCTGCTCGACCGGCTGAAGAAGACCCGTACCAACATCGAGTTCCTGATGCAGATCGCCCAGTCCACGCCGGGCGAGTAAGCGTCGACATCGCCGAGGGGCGGCCCGGAACCGGGCCGCCCCTCGGCGTTGCCGGGTCGCTAGAACCCGCCCTCGGCGACCTGGAGCCCCGCGCGCGCGACCGGGTGGGGGTTCGAAATCGGGAATGCCTGTCGGGCAGCCCGCGTTATGCCGGTGCCCGATTCCCGTGGGTTACCGATCCTCTGGCACACTGGTTCGGCAGCCCCTGGTACCGGTTCACGCCGAACGACAAGCGGCGACCCGGCGACCGTCGACGAGAGGACCCGTGGCTATGAAGCCCGACATTCACCCGCAGTACAACGTGACCGAGGTCACCTGCTCCTGCGGTAACACCTTCACCACCCGCAGCACCGCCAAGAACGGCGTGATCCACGTCGAGACGTGCAGCGCGTGCCACCCGTTCTACACGGGTAAGCAGCGCGTGCTGGACACCGCCGGACGGGTGGCGAAGTTCCAGCAGAAGTACGCCAAGGCCCAGGCCAAGAAGGCCGGCAAGTAGCGACGTCACGGCGCCCGCCCTCGCACGTGCGAGGGCGGGCGCCGTCGTCATGTCCGGGCGACCGTCGAACGGCGAGCTCGGCGATCGGCTGGGCCGACGCCCCGGAGCGGAAAAGGTGTGACCGATGACGAATGACCGCCTCAGCGCCCTGCTCGACGAGTACGCCGAGCTGGAGCAGCGGCTCGCCGACCCGACCATCCACGCCGACCAGGCGCTGGCGCGCAAGGTCGGGCGCCGGTTCGCCGAGTTGACCCCGATCCACAAGACCGCCGCCGAACTGAACCAGGTGCGTGCGGACCTCGCCGCCGCGCGCGAACTGGCGGCGGAGGACGAGGGGTTCGCCGCCGAGGCGCAGACGCTCGCGGCGCGGATACCCGTGCTCGAGGAACGCCTCGCCGAACTGCTCGCTCCGCGTGACCCGAACGACGCCAAGGACATCATCCTGGAGATCAAGGCGGGCGAGGGCGGCGAGGAATCCGCGCTGTTCGCCGCCGATCTGCTGCGCATGTACCTGCGGTACGCGGAACGGCGCGGCTGGGCGGTCGAGGTGCTCGACTCGCAGGAGTCCGACCTCGGCGGCTACAAGGACGTCGCGGTCGCGATCAAGACGAAGGGCGTGCCGGAGGGCGGGTACGGCGTCTGGTCGCGACTGAAGTGGGAGGGCGGCGTACACCGCGTCCAGCGGGTACCGGCGACCGAGTCGCAGGGCCGCATCCACACCAGCGCCGCCGGGGTCCTGGTCGCCCCCGAAGCGGAGGAGACCGAGGTCCACATCGACGACAAGGACCTGCGGATCGACGTGTTCCGCTCGTCCGGGCCGGGTGGGCAGTCGGTGAACACGACCGACTCCGCGGTACGCATCACCCACCTGCCCACCGGTATCGTGGTGTCCTGCCAGAACGAGCGGTCCCAGTTGCAGAACAAGGACCGCGCCATGCGGATGCTGCGCGCGAAGTTGGCGCAAGTGGCGGAGGAGCAGGCGGCGGCAGCCGCCGCCGACGCGCGCAAGGCGCAGGTCCGCACCGTGGACCGGTCGGAGCGGATCAGGACGTACAACTTCCCGCAGAACCGGATCTCCGATCACCGCATCGGTTTCACCGCGTACAACCTCGACCTCGTGATGGATGGCGACCTGGACGCGGTGCTGGACGCGCTGACGGAGGCGGACCGGCAGGCCCGGCTGGCGGGCGAAGCGGAACTGTCGCGCAAGTGAGCGCCCGGACCGGTCCGGCGCGCCGCCGAGGTCTTCGGTACGCCGCCGGTTCGCCGTAGCCTTCCGTTCGTGGCTGAGCGCATTCTCGTGGTGGACGACGAACCGTCGGTTCGGCAGGCGGTGAGCGAGGCGCTGCGGTTCGAGGGGTACGACGTGACCGTCGCGGGCGACGGCGCCGAGGCGCTGAGCCGGATGGGTACCCATCCCGTCGATGCGATGGTGCTGGACCTGGTCATGCCGGGGCTGGACGGGCTGGCGGTCTGCGAACGCCTGCGTGGACAGGGCGACCGCGTGCCGATCCTGGTACTGACCGCCCGCGACGCGGTCGCGGACCGGGTCGCCGGTCTCGACGCGGGCGCCGACGACTACCTGGTCAAACCGTTCGCGCTGGACGAACTGCTGGCGCGGCTGCGTGCCCTGCTGCGCCGCGCCCGCCCCGAGCCGTTCAGTACCGAACTGCGCTTCGCCGACCTGCGCCTGGACCCGCAGACCCGGCTGGCGTACCGGGGCGACCGGGCGATCGAGCTGACCCGGACCGAGCACGCCCTGCTGGAGTTGTTCCTCCGCAATGCCGGGCACGTGCTGTCCCGGGACATGATCTCGGACCGGATCTGGGGGTACGAGCTGGGTCCCGCGTCCAACTCCCTGGAGGTGTTCGTCGGCATCCTGCGGCGCAAGACCGAGGCGGGCGGCGAGCCCCGGCTGCTGCACACGGTGCGCGGGGTCGGGTACATGCTGCGGGCACCGGTGTGAGGTCGCGACTGCTCGCCCTGGGCCTGCGTGGACGGCTCGGGCTCGCCGCCGGCGCGGCGGTCGCGTTGGTCGTCGGTCTGGTGACCGCCCTGGGGTACGTGATCGTCCGGCACGACCTGGTCGGCGACATGGACGGCGAGCTGCGCGCCGCGTACACGTTGAGCCGGCAGGCCGCGGTACGGGGCGACCCCCCGTGGTTCGCCGAGACGATCACGCAGCCCCCCGCCGAGGTGCAGTACGTGGCACCCGACGGGACGGTGACCACCTCGGCGGGGGAGCGGCTGCTGCCGGTGACCGCGCGCACCCTGGCGGTGGCGGACGGACGCGACGACGCCTCGTTCCTGTCCGACGCCGACGTCGCCGGTACCCACCTGCGGCTGCTCACCGTGGCGTGGCCGGACGGGGGCGCGGTACAGATCGCGCTGCCCATGACCGACCTGGACGCCCGGCTGTCCCGGCTGGCGGCACGACTGGCGTGGGTGGGTCTGCTCGGGCTGGTGCTCGCCGCCGCGCTGACCTGGCTCGTCGGTCGGGCTGTGCTCAGTCCGGTGAGCCGGTTGACCGACGCCGCCGAACGCGTCTCGTCCACCATGGACCTGACGCACCGCATCGATACCGCCGGACCCGACGAGCTGCACCGCCTGGCGGTCAGCTTCAACGCGATGCTCGACGCGGTCGCCGCCGCCGTGGACGCGCAGCGGCAACTGGTCGCCGACGCGTCCCATGAGCTGCGTACACCGTTGACCAGCCTGCGCACGAACGTGGAGTTGCTGGCGCGGGCGGAAGGGATGGCGCCGGCGGACCGATCGCGGCTGGTCGCCCGGATCGACGCGGGACTCGCCGACCTCAGTGGACTGGTCGGCGACATCATCGACCTCGCCCGCGGCGAGGAGGCCGCGGAACTGGTCAGCGACGTACGACTGGACGCGGTGACCCGGGACGTCGCGGAGCGGGCGGCCCGCCACTGGTCGACCGTGTCGTTCACCACCACGGTCGAACCGGTCCTGATCCGGGGCGTCGCCGACCGGATCTTCCGGGCGGTCACCAACCTCGTGGACAACGCGGCGAAGTTCTCGCCCGCCGGCGGCGAGGTCGAGGTCGAGGTGCGGATGGTGGACGGCGGGGGACAGGTACGGGTGCGCGACCACGGTCCCGGCGTCGCCGAGTCGGACCTTCCCCGGGTGTTCGACCGGTTCTACCGGTCACCGAACGCCCGCAACGTACCCGGCGCGGGGCTGGGCCTGGCGATCGTCGGGCAGGTGGCGCGCAGTCACGACGGCTGGGCGCGGCTGGAACGGGCGCCCGACGGCGGTACCGTCGCCGTCTTGTGGTTGCCCCTGAGTTCGCTGTGAATTCGCTGTACCGGGCGCGATTTTCAGCACTGGTTCAGCTTGCGTCACTACAAAGCGCGGCATGCGACGACGACTGTGGTACGGGCTGGGCGGCGCCCTCGTGGTGGCGGCGACGGCTACGACCTTCGTCCTGACCAGGTCGCCCGGCGACGCGAGCCAGGCGAGATACCTGACGGCCACGGTGACCCGGCGGACCGTGGCGGACACGATCAGCGCGACCGGAACGGTGCAACCGGAAAGGACGCTGGCCCTGGCTTTCGCTGGCGGCGGGGGAGGCGGCGGCAACTCGGGCGGCAACTCGGGTGGCGGGTCGACGGGCGGGTCGGCGACTTCGGTCGCTTCCGGCGCGACCGTGGTCACGTCGGTGACCGTCACGGTCGGACAGCAGGTCAAGGCTGGGCAGGTCTTGGCGAGGATCGACGACAGCGCGCAACGGCAGGCGGTTGCCTCGGCGGAGGCGCATCTCGCCGCCGCGCAGGCTCGCGCCGACGCGTCGGTACCGACGACACCCGCGCCTGCGCCGACCCGGAGCGGTCAGCCGGCGCCCAGCCCCGCCAGCACGGCGCAGCAGGCCGCCCAGCACCAGGCGGACCTCGCCTCGGTGAACGACGCGCAGCAGCAGGTGGCCAGCGCCAAGGCGGCGCTCGCCGCGACCGCGCTGACCGCACCCGTCGCCGGGGTGGTCACCGCGGTCGACGTCGCCGTGGGGCTGCCCGCCCCGGCCGGCGCGGCGGTCCAGATGCGTACCGGCTCGATGATCGTGCAAGCCTCGATCGGCGAGGCAGACGTCGCGAAACTCCAGGTCGGACAGGCGGCGCAGGTGGTCTTCACGGCGCTGGGCGCGACCGCCCCGGCGAAGGTCGCCACCCTGCCGACCGCAGGGGTGAGCAGCGGCGCCAACGCGAACGCGGTGGTGACGTTCCCGGTACAACTGACACTCGACCGCCCGGTCGACCGACTGCTGCCGGGCATGTCGGCGCAGGTCGTGGTGACGATCGCCAGTAAGGACAACGTCCTGGCGGTACCGTCGTCCGCGGTGAACGGCGGTCGCGGGCGGTACACCGTCCAGGTGCTCCGCAACGGCGCTCCGGTGACCCGCTCCGTCGAGATCGGACTGGCGACCGCCGGGTACACCGAGATCGTCTCCGGACTGACCGAGGGCGAAACCGTGGTGGTCGGCGTGGTCGGCGCGACGACCGGGGCGAGCCCGACGGCGCGCCCCAACCGGTTCGGCGGTGGGCTGAACGGGCCCGGAGGCGGGTTCGGCGGTCCGGGCGGGGGCGGCAGCCGGTTCGGCGGCTCGCGGGGCGGCAACGGTGGCGCCGGCGGCGGGGGCAACGGTGGCTGACCCCGACACGCTGGTTCTCGGGGACCTGACGCCGGTGTCCGAACCGGTGATCGAGGTCAGCGGGCTGACCAGGGAGTACCGGATGGGTAGCGAAACGGTGTACGCGCTGCGCGGCGTCGACCTGACCGTCCGCGCGGGCGAATCGCTGGCGATCACCGGTCCGTCCGGGTCCGGCAAGTCGACCCTGCTGCACGTGCTCGGTCTGCTCGAGCGCCCGACCAGCGGGACGTACCTGCTGGCTGGTACCGACGCCGGCAGCCTGTCCGACGACCAACGCGCCGGGCTGCGCAACCGGAGCATCGGGTTCGTGTTCCAGAGCTTCAACCTGATCCCCGGCGAGACGGCGGTGGAGAACGTGGCGGCGCCCCTGGTGTACGCGGGGGTGCGGCGCGCCGAGCGGATCGCCCGAGCGGAACGGGCGCTGGAACGTGTCGGGCTCGCCGAACGCCGCCGCCACCTGCCCAGCCAACTGTCCGGCGGGCAGCGGCAGCGGGTGGCGATCGCCCGCGCGCTGGTCACCGACCCGGCGCTGCTGCTCGCCGACGAGCCGACCGGCAACCTGGACAGCCAGTCGGGCGCGGAGGTCCTCGCGCTGCTCGACGAACTGCACGCGGACGGGCTGACCACCGTGGTGGTGACCCACGAGCGACGGGTCGCCGAGCACGCCGACCGTACCGTGCACGTGATCGACGGCGAGATTTCGGCGGGGCAGCGGTGAGCTTCGCGGAGGCGTTCCGGATCGCGATCCGCCGGCTGCGCGGCAACCAGGTACGCACCATGCTCACCACGCTCGGCGTGACGATCGGGGTGGCGGCGGTGGTCGCCCTGCTCGCCGTGGGTCAGGGCGCGCAGAAGCAGCTCACCGCCCGGATCGCCAGCCTCGGCACGAATCTGGTGTCGGTACAGGCGGGGTCGGCGGTCACCAACGGGGCGCGGGCAGGCGCCGGTACCGCGGCGACGCTCAGCGTCGACGACGCGAACGCGATCGCCGCCGACCCCGGCGTGCTCGCGGTCGCGCCGGAGCTGTCGGTACCCAACGCGACGGTGGTCGCCGGTCGCCAGAACACCACGACGACCGTGCTCGCGACCGACGCCGCCGAGGCGACGGTGCGCGGGTACACGATGGCGTACGGCTCGTTCCTCACCGGTTTCGCCGACGAGCGGGGGCTGCGGGTCGCGGTACTCGGCGCGAACACCGCGATCGACCTGGGACTGTCCGGTCGGCGCGCGGTCGGCGCGCAGATCTCGGTCGACGGAGTGACGTTCACGGTGGTCGGCGTGGCGGCGCCGAAGGGCGGGGCGGGCGCCAGCGACCCGGACGACGTCGTGTTCGTCCCGCTGAGCGCCGTCGCCGGTCGGCTGGTGCCGCTCGGCACCACCCGCGGGCTGCGCTCGATCGGTGTCTCGGTGCGCGACCCCGGACAGGTGGACCAGGTGATGGCGCGGTTGAGCCAGGTGCTGCGCACCAGCCACCGGTTGACCCCGACCACCCCCGACGACTTCCGCCTGACCAGTCAGGACCAGCTGCTGCAGGTCGCCGACGACCAGGCGGCGACGCTGCGTGACTTCCTGCTCGGCATCGCCGCGATCGCGCTGGTCGTCGGCGGGATCGGGGTGGCGAACACGATGATGGTGTCGGTCCGCGAACGCACCCGGGAGATCGGTACCCGCAAGGCGATCGGCGCGCGCCGCCGCGACATCGGGCGGCAGTTCCTGGTTGAGGCGGTACTGGTGACGTTGGTCGGCGGAGCGTTCGGCGCGGTGCTCGGCTCGGTGGTCGCCGCCGCGGTGGGTCGGGCGGTCAACGTGTCCGCCCAGCCGAGCCTGCTCGGTATCGCGGTCGGCTTCGGCGCCGCCGTGGCGGTCGGGGTGCTCGCCGGGTACTTTCCGGCGCGGGCGGCGGCGCGGCTCGATCCGGTTGACGCTCTGCGGTACGAGTGACCGTCGCCGGGTGTGCGGGCGTCCGACCGGACGCCCGCACACCCGGACACCCGGCGACCGGACGCCTGACCCGCCGGTGGGTGTTCAGTGCCCGCGTTCCAGCAGGTCGAGCAGGTATCTGCCGTACCCGCTCTTGACCAGCGGCTCGGCGAGCGCGCGCAACTGGTCGTCGTCGATGAGACCCATCCGCCAGGCGACCTCTTCGATGCAGCCCACTTTGAGGTTCTGCCGTTCCTCGAGGACGCGTACGAACTCGGCGGCCTGCACCAGCGAACCGAACGTGCCGGTGTCCAGCCAGGCGGTGCCCCGGTCGAGCACGGTGACCCGCAACTCGCCGGCGCGCAGGTACACGTCGTTGACGGCGGTGATCTCCAACTCGCCCCGGGCGCTCGGTTTCAGTCCCTGCGCGATCTCGACGACCTTGTTGTCGTAGAAGTACAGCCCCGGCACCGCGTACGAGGACCGCGGCTTGTCCGGCTTCTCCTCGATCGAGATGACCTGCCCGGACGCGTCGAATTCGACGACGCCGTACTCCTGCGGGTTGGACACCGAGTACGCGAAGATCCGACCGCCGTTGATCGTCTTGTGCTGGCTGAGCTGTCGACCGAGACCCACGCCGTGGAAGATGTTGTCGCCCAGGATCAGCGCCACCGACTCGTCGCCGACGAAGTCGGCGCCGATCAGGAACGCCTGCGCGATGCCCTCGGGGCGTTCCTGCACCGCGTAGCTCAACGTGAGCCCGACGTGCGAGCCGTCACCGAGCAGCCGCTGGAACTGCGGCTGGTCCTCGGGCGTGGTGATGATCAGGATTTCGGAGACGCCCGCCATCATCAGAGTGGACAGCGGGTAGTAGATCATCGGCTTGTCGAACACCGGCATGAGCTGCTTCGATACAGCCTTCGTGATCGGCCACAGCCGTGAGCCGGTGCCACCGGCGAGAACGATTCCGCGCACCGCGACAGCTTAGAGGCGTGCCGCCGGGGACGCCGAAGGGCGGTCGGACCAGGGCGTACAAAGGGGAGGGAAACCGCTGCCGCGGGCGACCGTGAGGACGAGTGACGCAGCTCAAACCAGCGGTGTCCGGAACATCACAGTTTGCCGGCGGGGACTGGGCGAGGATAGAAGCCATGAGTACGCCCACGCGATCGTTCGACATCACCATGCCCGCACGCGCGGTGGTCTCCATCGCCAGGGACGTCGCCGTACGGGTGCTCGGTGAGGAGCGGTTGCGCAGCGCTCAAGCCAACGCGTGGCAGGCGGTCTGCGCCGACCGGGAGCGAGCCGACGAGCGGGCCGCCCTGCAGCGGCTGTTCACCTCGGGCTGACCGCCCGACCGGCGCGGCACGTCCGCCCGGTACCTGCCTGCCCGGTCACGACGCGCGGGGACGTCGCTTCGCCTGGAGCATCACCAGGTCGGCGGTCTCGAACGCGGCGGCGACCTCGTCGGGACGGGTGACCTCGGCCCATCCGATGGTGACTCCGATCGGGGTACCGGGCACCAGCGCGTTCCAGTCCTCCGCCGCGACCGCGGCGGACACCCGACCGGCGACCTCCAGCGCCTCGGTTTCGCAGGCGTCCGACAGCACCAGGACGAACTCGTCGCCGCCGTACCGGGCGACGAAGTCCTCCTGCCGCAGCACCCGGCGCAGGATCCGGGCCACCCGCTGCAGCACCAGGTCACCGGCGAGGTGCCCGTGTACCGTGTTGACCTGCTTGAATCCATCGAGGTCGCAGACGCCGAGCATGACCCGCCAGCCGAAGCCCGCACGTTCCCCGACGTACCGCTCGAGGTGCCGGCGGTTCGGCAGTCCGGTGAGCGGATCGGTGAGCGCCTCGCCCTGGTACCGCGCGACGCTGCGGCTCAGGCTCTCGTGCTCCAACCGGGCGGCCATCCCGTCGACGAACAGGTCGCGCAGCTTCGTCATCCGGGCGCTCGCGACCCGGAACGCCTGACGGTCGGCGGTGTACGCGCCGACCGGGTCGCCCGCCGCGAGCAGCGCGAGCGCCCGTAGCCGGGGCAGTTCCGCGGCGCCGAGCGTCTCCGCCGTGACCAGCAGTCCGTCCATCCGGCGCAGCGCCTCGTCCGGGCGACCCTCGCTGATGGCGAGGCAGATCGCGCCCAGTACCCGCAGGTCCCGGCTGCGGATCGTGTCGCTCGCCGAGTCCAGCAGCGGTCGCGGGTCGGCGTCCGGAACGACGCCCAAGGTGCCCAGCCGCGCCAGCCCGTACCCGTACGCGCTACGGCTGATCGGCCGGATGCCGGCGGTACCGCCCGGCGCCGCCCGCCGGTGCCACGCCAGGTCGGCGGACAGGTCGCGCAGGATCGTCAGGCAACTCTCGGTGTCCCCGTGCTGGTCGTGGGACACGGCGAGGCGCAGACGGATCGCCGGTACCACGAAGTCCGCCTCCACCGCCCCGGCGGTGCGTGCCACCCGGCGCGACTCCTCCATCGCGGCCAGGGCGTGACCGTGGAAACCCACGTACGAGTACGACATGGCGAGGTTGTGCCACGCCCAGGCGAGGTCGGCGTCCTCCCGTCGTACCCGCTTCAGCGCCCGGGAACTGTTCACCAGGTGCGTCGCGCACCGCTCCAGGGCGCCCTCCAGGTGCGCCACGATCGCGGCGAGCGCGTGGACCTGGGCGATCCGGTCGGGTTCCGGGTGCGCCCGGGTCGCCTCGAACGCGGCGCGCAGCGTCTGCGGGTACTCGCCGGACCGGCGCAGGTTGATCAGCGCGGTCAGCCGGAGAACCAACGCGTCGGCGCGCCGGAGCGGATCGCCGCCGCGAATCAGGGCGTCCAGCAGCCCCAGGGCATCGTGGGAACGCCCGGCGAACAGCAGGGTGCGCGCACGTTCGATTTCGGTGTCGACGTCGGCGGTACTCGCCACGGTGCGACTCCTCGGGGTCGCGGTGATCCGGCCGCTCGCCGGTGTCAATGATTATGTGGTGTCGCACACCTCCAGGGGGACCCCTCGACGTCCGGTACCAGCCGCGATCCGGGCCGCCGCCGCGCGACTCGCCGACGCCGGGGTGCCCAGCCCGCGCAACGACGCGGAACTGATCGCCGCGCACGTGCTCGGCGTACCGCGTGCCCGGCTGCTCCTGGTCGACGAGTTCCCGCCCGGTCAGGGCAGCCGCTTCGAGGCGCTGGTCGAGGCGCGCGCCCGCCGGGTGCCCCTGCAGCACCTGCTCGGTACCGCCCCGTTCCGCACGCTCGACCTGCAGGTCGGTCCGGGTGTGTTCGTGCCGCGACCGGAGACCGAGTCGCTGGTCGACGTCGCGCTTTCCGTCGCCGCTGGCGGCGACCGTGGAGGCTCCGTCGCCGCTGGCGGCGACCGGCGTGGTTCCGTCGCCGGCACCGGCGATACAGCCACAACCCGCCCGCTCGTGGTCGACCTGTGCAGCGGCAGCGGGGCGATCGCGCTGGCGGTCGCACACGAGGTACCGGGCGCGACGGTGTACGCCGTCGAGGTCGACCCGGCGGCGCTCGACTGGCTGCGGCGCAACGCGACCGCCCGCGAGGCGGCCGGCGACCCGCCGGTACGGGTCGTCGCGGGTGACGTCACCGACCCCGACCTGCTGTCGGACCTCGACGGCACGGTCGACGTGGTGCTCTGCAACCCGCCGTACGTGCCGCTCGGCACCCCGGTACCGCCGGAGGTCGCCGAGCACGACCCGGTGCGCGCGGTGTTCGCCGCCGATCAGGGACTGGCGATCGTCCGCGCGGTGGTACCGCTCGCCGCCCGGCTGCTCAAGTCGGGCGGCTGGTTCGCGGTCGAGCACGACGACAGCCACGGCGCGGCGGTACCGGCGCTGATCCGCGCCGACGGGCGGTTCGCCGACGTCGAGGCGCGCCGGGACCTGGCGGGCAGACCCCGGTACACGGTCGCCCGCCGCGACGGATGGCAGACTGGCACTTCGTGAACTTCTTCGACTGTGCAGAGCCGACCGCGCGGGAACGGGGCGTCGCCGAGGCAGCCGCCGCAGTGCGGCGAGGTGATCTCGTCGTCCTGCCGACCGACACGGTGTACGGCATCGGGGCGGACGCGTTCCAGCCTGCGTCGGTGACGGCGCTGCTGAACGCGAAGGGTCGGGGTCGGCACATGCCGCCGCCGGTACTGGTCGGTTCGCCCGACGCGGTCGACGAGCTCGCCGAGCGGCTGCCCGGCGCCGCCCGCGACCTGATCGCCGCGTTCTGGCCGGGCGCGCTCAGCATCGTGGTGACCCACCTGCCGACGCTGCGCTGGGACCTCGGCGACCTCGCCGGCACCGTCGCGCTGCGGATGCCGCACCACCCGGTCGCGCTCGACCTGCTGCGCCGTACCGGACCCATGGCGGTGTCCAGCGCGAACCTGACCCGTCAGCCGGTCGCCGCCACCGCCGCTGAGGCGGCGGCGCAGTTCGGCGACCGGGTCAGCGTGTACCTGGAGGCCGGGCCCAGCCCGGATCTCGTCCCGTCGACCATCGTCGACGTGACCGGTGCCCGTCCGCGTGTGGTCCGGGCCGGTGCCATTCCGCTCGAGAAGCTGCGCGACGTGGTCGCCGACGTCGTCGGACCGGAGTCGTAGACCGTGCCCCCGTTCAGTGTGCTGCACGTCTGCATGGGCAACATCTGCCGTTCCCCGATGGCCGAACGCCTGCTCGTCGCCGCGCTGCGCGAGGCGTGGGGCGACAAGGCGGACAACCTGCTGTACAGCCACAGCGCCGGTACCGGGGGGTGGCACGAGGGCGAGGCGATAAACCCGCCCGCCGCGCGGGAACTGCGTCGGCGTGGGGTCGACGACGCCGGGTTCGTCGCGCGCAAACTGCTCGGCGAGCACGTCGACTCGTCCGACCTGGTCCTGACCGCGACCGCCGACCAGTGGCAGTACGTGGTCGCGCTGCGCCCCGACGCCGCCGAGCACACCTTCGTCCTCGGCGAGTTCGGGCGGCTGCTGACCGGGGTACGCGCGGCGGGACTGCCGCCCGCGGAGCCCACGCCGGACGCGGTGTACCACCGGGCGAGCGCCATCGTCGGCATCGCCGACCGGATCCGGGGTGGTCGCCCACCCCGACCCGAGGACGATCTCGACGACCCGTGGGGGCGCAACGCGACGTTCTTCGTCCGGATCGCCGACCAGATCGCGGCCGGTCTGCGCCCGTTCGTCACGCTGCTGACCGGCTGACCCGACGGGGTCGGCGTCGCTCGTCGGCTGAGCCGACGGGGTCGACGTCGCTCACCGGCTGACGTCAGCGCGCTCGCCGGCTGGGTTCGGCTCCCGCTGACCGGGGCGCGCGCGTTCCGCGCCGAGGGCGATGTTGCGCGCCATCCCGCCGAAGACGATCGCGTGGAACGGCCACACCGCGGCCCAGTACAGGTGGCCCGCGAGACCTCGGGGCAGGAACACCGCGCGTTGCCGGTACACGCTGTGCCCGTCGCCGGTCGCCTCGGCGCGCATCTCCAGCCAGGCGCGACCAGGCAGGCGCATCTCGGCGCGCAGCCGTAGCAGCCGACCGCGCTCGATCTCCTCGACCCGCCAGAAGTCCAGCGCCTCACCCACGTTGAGCCGCTCCGGGTTGCGTCGACCCCGGCGCAGCCCCACCCCGCCGACCAGCCGGTCCAACCAGCCGCGTACCGACCAGGCAAGCGGGAACGAGTACCAGCCGTTCTCGCCGCCGACCCCTTCGATCACCCGCCACAGCGAGTCCACGCCCGCGTCGACCGGTCGCTCGCGCTCGTCGGTGTACACGCTGCCGCCGCTCCACTCCGGGTCGGTCGGCAGCGGGTCCGACGGCGCCAGCGCCCACGGCGCACCGGACCAACGCGTCTCCACGTCGGCGTTGCGCACCTTGGTCAGCGCCAACCGGACCGCGTCGTCGAAGCCGGTCAGTCCGCCCGGCGGGTCCGGCACGTACCGGGCGATGTCGTGCTCCTGGCACACCGCGTCGTGGATCAGGCTGGCGACCAGCGGTCGGGCGATCGCGTTCGGTACCGGCGTGACCAGCCCCACCCAGTACGCCGACAGTTTCGGCGACAGCGGTCGCACCGGGAGGATGACGCGTTCGCGCAGCCCGGCGACCGCCGTGTACCGCCGCATCATGTCCTGGTAGCTCAGCACGTCCGGACCGCCGATGTCGAAGCCCCGGTTCACGTCGGCGGGCAGTCCCGCTGCCGCCATCAGGTACCGCAGCACGTCGTGGACGGCGATCGGCTGGACCCGGCTGCGCACCCAGCGCGGCGTCGTCATGATCGGAAGCCGTTCGGTGAGGTACCGCAGCATCTCGAAACTGGCCGACCCCGAGCCGATGATCACCGGCGCGCGCAGCACCACGGTCGGTACCCCGCTTGCCAGCAGGATCGTCGCGACCTCGGCACGCGAGCGCAGATGCGCCGACGCCTCGCCCGGCGCGGGCTCGGGACCGCCCAGGTACACGATCCGGCGAACCCCGGCGGCGCGCGCGGCGGTCGCGAAGTGCGCCGCCGCCCACCGGTCCCGCCGTTCGAAGTCCGCCTGTCCGAGCGAATGCACCAGGTAGTACGCCGTATGGACCCCGGTCAGGGCGGCCGGCAGCGTCTCCGGGCGACCCAGGTCCGCCTCGACGATCTCCACGTCGCCGCCCCACGGTACGTCCCGCAGCCGGCGCGCCGACCGGGTCAGGCAGCGGACCTGGTACCCCTCGGCGAGCAGCCGGGGCACGAGCCGTCCGCCGATGTACCCGGTGGCGCCGGTGACCAGGCAGCGCATACCGCACATCATGCGCGACATACACTCGCCGCGTGAGCAGCTTCCGGGGGCGCGACGTCCCGACCGACCCGTGGTGACCGTAGCGGCGCTGCGCCGCAGGCTGCGCCACCTGCCGTCCGGGCTGATCGCTTCCGGGGCGCTCGCCGTCCTCGCGGTACCGGTGGGCTGGTCGCTGCGCGGCGCGTCCGGCGCGGCCGGCGGAGCGGCGGGAGTCGCCCTGGTCGCGGTCAGCTACACCGTCTCCAGCCTGATCATCGCCTGGGCCGACGCGGTCAGACCGAAACTCGTCCTGCCGGTCGGGCTCGCCACGTACGTCGTCAAGGTCGCCCTGATCGGTCTGCTGATGACCGCGGTCGCCGGTACCGGCTGGGACGGGCTGGAACCGATGGGCGTGGGGGTGATCGCCGCCGCACTGGTCTGGATCACCGCCCAGTCGTGGTGGACGTGGCACGCGAAGATCCCGTACGTGGAGATCGACAGCAAGCGGTGAGCGACCCGGCGCGCGGATCCAGACGTCACCGGGCAGAACGGATCAACGGGCCGTACCATCGCCGAATGCGGACCTTGCACATCCAGTGCGTCGACGATCTGCGTGAAGATCTGGAACCCGCGGCGGCGACACGGGAAGCCGCCGCGCTGGAGGCTGCCGCCGCCGGTGAGCCCGTCGTGACACGCGAGGCACCGGCGGTGCCCGGCGACCGGCTGAGCCTCGCCGACCCGATCTGCCAGGGACCGGTACCGGACGAGACGGACCCGGACCGGTTCGACGACCTCCGGAGCGCCTTCATCGCCTCGGCGTACGCGCTGGACCGGGATCGGGTGCGCCAGCGACTCGCCGAGGACCGCGCGGCGCTCGCCAAGCTCGACGGGTACGACCGGGTCGTGCTCGACTTCGGCGCCGACTGGTACCACCGCTCGATGCTGATCCGGGTGCTCGCGGTCCTCGCCGCCCAGCCCGACCTGCGCGGTCGGGTGTACCTCGCCGAGCGGGACCGGGAAGTCGACGACGAGCTGTTCGCCCTCGGTACCGAGGCGTGGGCGGCGCTGCGGTCCGCCACGCCGGAGCCGCTCGCCGCCCTCGCCGCGGCGGACAGCGCGCGGCATGGCGGTACCGACGTGGACCGGGTGCTGCCCGGTCTCGCCGCCGGTATCCGTCGGCACCTCGCCGAACTGCCCTGGACGACGGACGGACTGTCGCTGTCCGAGCGGCTGTGCCTGCGGGCGGTCGCCGGTGGGGCGGAGGCGGTCGAGGAGATCTACCGCGCCCACCAGGACGGCGATCCTCAGCCGTACCTGCGTGAGGTGATGCTGCGCCCGGTGCTGGACCGGCTGTCCCCGGTACTGACCAGACCGGACGACCTGATCGCGGTGCTGTCCGGCCGGATGACCTGGCCGGGTACCGCACGCTGGGTGGGCGGGGTGGAGCTCGGTGTACCGCCGCAGTGGCGCTGGGACCCGAACGAGGAGCAGATCGTGCACGTGGACGGCGACGAGAGCCGGCGGACCGCGTGAGCCTTCCGCCGTCGCGGGTGACCGCGACCACCGGTGAGCCGCCCGATTCCCGGCGGCTGGGTGACCGTCCGCATGATGTGACCAACCAGACGCCGCCCCGGTACCTTCGCGGTGACCTGCGCGACCTGGTCCCCGTTCGGGCGGTGCGACCTGTCCGAGTTGGTCACGTAGCGTGGCTATCCGTTTTGCGGTTGGACAGACCGGAGTAACGTACCCACCGCTTACCTCGTCCTGCGCCACCACCCCCGCTGGGGCTACCCGCGGGGGCCGCCGCGCACCGTTCGTGCGCAGGCTGATATCGTTCGGCGCGTCATGGCCGGTGAACGTCCTCCCAAAGACTCGTGGTCGAGCGGGATCAACACGGGCTGGGCAGTCGTCGGATACCTGATCGCCGGGATGGCGGTCTGGGGCTTCCTCGGCTGGCTGGTCGACCGTTGGTTGCACCTCGGCGGCATCGGGATGGGCATCGGCGTGGTCCTCGGGGCGGCCGGCGCGATCTACCTGATCGTTCGACGCTTCGGGGCCTAGCGGAGAAAGGGGCATGGTGAGCGGACAGGTAAGCCTCCTCGCGGACGCGCGACCGCCGTTTCCGCCGGGTGTCGGCGACTTCTTCCTGCCCGGCATCGCCGGCGCGTACCCGTGGCTGACCAAGTTCACCCTGATGGTCTGGTTCGCGGTCGCGTTGATCATCCTGTTCTTCCTGGTCAGCTACCGCAAGCCGCAGTTGGTGCCGACCAAGAGCCAGTGGCTGGCCGAATCGATGTACGGGTTCATCCGGGACGGCGTGGCCAAGGAGGTCATCGGTGCGCGGGACGGGCTGCGGTTCGCGCCCTACCTGGCGTCGTTGTTCCTGTTCCTGCTGGTCACGAACGTCTTCGGGATCATCCCGTTCCTGCAGATCTCGCCGAACGCGCACATCGCCTTCCCGGCGACCCTGGCGATCCTGTCGTACATCCTCTATCTCGCCGTCGGCGTGCGGAAGCACGGCCTCGTCGGCTACTTCAAGCTGGCCGCGATCCCGCCCGCGCCGGGATACCTGCTGCCGCTGCTGATTCCGATCGAACTGGTCCAGAACTTCATCACTCGGCCGGTGACGTTGGCGCTCCGGTTGTTCGCCAACATGTTCGCCGGCCACCTGCTGCTGCTGGTCTTCACGCTAGGCGGTTTCGTGCTCGCGACCTCGAGCAGCGGGTTGATCAAGACCTTCTCGCCGTTCTCGTTCCTGATGGCGATCGTGATCACGCTGTTCGAACTGTTCGTCGCCGCGCTGCAGGCGTACGTCTTCACCATCCTGACCGCCAGCTACGTGGAGAGCTCGCTGGCCGAGTCGCACTGAGCATTGTCAATCGTCCCGACCATCGACAACCCGCTCCCCGCGTGAAGGACACGCGGTAAACCCAGGAGGAATCCCCGGAATGGACACTCTCGCAGTTACCGGTAGCCTCAGCTCCATCGGCTACGGTCTCGCCGCGATCGGCCCCGGCATCGGTGTGGCCCTCGTCTTCGCCGCGTACATCCAGTCCGTCGCCCGGCAGCCGGAGTCCGCGGGTCTGACCCGGACCTACCTGTTCCTCGGCTTCGCCATCGTCGAGGCGCTCGCGCTGTTCGGCATCGCGTTCGGCTTCGTGTGGGCGACCGGCTGACGTCCGTACCCCTTCAGCCATCGACAGGAGATACCGATGCGATTCCTCGCAGAGGCGGAACACGCGCCGAGCCCGCTGCTGCCGATCTGGCAGGAGATGGTCATCGGTCTGATCGCCTTCGCGGTGCTCTGCTGGATCCTGATCAAGTTCGTCTTCCCGCGCATGGAGGCGACCTTCCGGGCCAGGGTGGACGCGATCGAGGGCGGCATCCAGCGCGCGGAGGCGCGTCAGGCCGAGGCGAACGCATTGTTCGAGCAGTACAAGCAGCAGCTCGCCGAGGCGCGCACCGAGGCGGCACGCATTCGTGACGAGGCGCGGGCGGACGCCGCGGGCATCCGTGACGACGTACTCGCCCGCGCCGCCGAGGAGCGGGACCGGATCATCGCCGCCGGGCGGGAGCAGTTGGTGGCGGAGCGCCAGACCATCATCCGCGAGCTGCGCGCCGAGATCGGTACGCTCGCCGTCGACCTGGCGAGCAAGATCGTCGGTGAGTCCCTCGCCGACGAGGCGCGCCGCAAGGGCACGGTGGACCGGTTCCTCGCCGAGCTCGAGACCGCCGGGGGTATCCGCTGATGGAGGCGGCCAGCCGGGACACCTACGTGGCGGCGCGCGACCAGCTCGACGCGTACGCCGCGCAGGCGCAGCCGGACGACATCCGGGCGACCGCCGAGGACCTGCTCGCGGTCGCCGGGCTGCTGCGCCGTGAGCCGCGCCTGCGGCGGGCGCTCGCCGACCCGGCGCGTCCGGGTGACGAGCGGGCCGGACTGCTGCGCGCGCTGGTCGAGGGCAAGGTTCGCGCGGACGCGCTGACCGTGCTGTCGACGCTGGTCGGCGGCCGTTCGGCGAGCGCGATCGAACTGCTCGACTCGGCGGAGCGGCTCGGCGTGGACGCGCTGCTCGCCGCCGCGGACCGGGCCGGCGAGCTGGGCGAGGTCGAGGACGAGCTGTTCCGGTTCGGTCAGGTCGTGGACGGCTCGCCGGAGCTCGCCGCGGCGCTGGGCGATCCCAGCGTCGAGCCGGCGCGGCGGAGCACGCTGGTCGCCTCGCTGCTGGACGGCAAGGCCACGGCGACCACGCTGCGCCTGGCCGAACTCGCGCTGGTCGGGTTCGGTGGGCGGGGCTTCGCCGCGTCGTTGACCCGGCTGGTCGAGCTCGCCGCGGAACGGCGGGACCGTCAGGTGGCTTACGTCACCGTCGCTGCCCCGTTGTCCGATGCCGAGGAGCGCCGGTTGGGCGATCGTTTGTCCGAGATATACGGTCGACAGGTCTCTTTGAAGGTCTCGGTTGACCCGCGAATCCTCGGTGGCGTCCGGGTCCGGGTCAATCACGACCTGTACGACGGCACGATCCTGCGACGGCTGAACGAGACGCGCAACGCGCTCGCGGCCAAGTAGACAACTTTCGAATACTCGATCGAGACATAAAGGAAGTTGAGGATGGCCGAGCTGACCATCTCCTCGGACGAGATCCGCAGCGCCCTCGAGCGCTACGTCTCGTCCTACACCCCCGAGATCACCCGCGAGGAGGTCGGCATCGTCACCACCGCTGGTGACGGTATCGCCCACGTCGAGGGTCTGCCCTCCACGATGGCCAACGAGCTGCTCGAGTTTGAGGACGGCACCCTGGGCGTCGCCCTCAACCTGGACGTCCGCGAGATCGGTGTGGTGATCCTCGGCACGTTCGAGGGCATCGAGGAGGGGCAGCAGGTCAAGCGGACCGGCCGCGTCCTCTCGGTACCGGTCGGCGACGCGTTCCTGGGTCGGGTCATCGACCCGCTGGGCAACCCGATCGACGGACTCGGCGACATCGCCAACGAGGGCTACCGCGAACTGGAGCTGCAGGCGCCGAACGTGATGGCCCGGCAGCCGGTGAAGGAGCCGCTGCAGACCGGTATCAAGGCGATCGACGCCATGACGCCGATCGGCCGCGGCCAGCGGCAGCTGATCATCGGCGACCGCAAGACCGGTAAGACCACGGTCGCGGTCGACACGATCATCAACCAGCGCGAGAACTGGCAGTCCGGCGACCCGAAGAAGCAGGTGCGCTGCATCTACGTCGCCATCGGTCAGAAGGCGTCCACCATCGCGTCCGTGAAGGGCACGCTGGAGGAGTTCGGCGCGATGGAGTACACGACGATCATCGCGTCGCCCGCGTCCGACCCGGCCGGCTTCAAGTACCTCGCGCCGTACACCGGCTCCGCGATCGGCCAGCACTGGATGTACGCCGGCAAGCACGTCCTGATCGTCTTCGACGACCTGTCGAAGCAGGCCGAGGCGTACCGCGCGGTGTCGCTGCTGCTGCGTCGTCCGCCGGGTCGCGAGGCGTACCCGGGCGACGTGTTCTACCTGCACTCGCGGTTGCTCGAGCGGTGCGCGAAGCTGTCCGACGAGATGGGCGGCGGCTCGATGACCGGTCTGCCGATCATCGAGACGAAGGCGGGCGACATCTCGGCGTACATCCCGACCAACGTCATCTCGATTACCGACGGGCAGATCTACCTCGAGGCGGACCTGTTCAACGCGGGTGTCCGACCGGCGATCAACGTCGGTACCTCGGTGTCCCGGGTCGGCGGTTCGGCGCAGGTCAAGGCGATGCGCTCGGTCGCCGGACGGCTGCGGCTGGACCTCGCCCAGTACCGCGAGCTGGAGGCGTTCGCCGCGTTCGCGTCGGACCTCGACCGGGCGTCGCGGGCCCAGTTGGAGCGGGGCGCGCGCATGGTCGAGCTGCTCAAGCAGCCGAACTACTCGCCGTACCCGGTACAGGAGCAGGTCGTCTCGATCTGGATGGGTACCACCGGGAAGATCGACGACGTCCCGGTCGGTGACGTCCGGCGGTTCGAGAACGAGTTCCTGCAGTACCTGCGTCACTCCCACAAGGAGCTGCTGACCTCGATCGCGACCACCGGTCAGCTCACCGACGACACGATCGAGGGGCTGACCAAGGCGATCGAGACGTTCAAGCAGATGTTCCTCGCCGAGGACCGCGCCGTCCGGATCAACGAGCCGGAGGCGGAGCCGATCGACGAGGGCGTCGAGACGCACGAGACCGTCACCCGCGTCGTACCGCAGAAGCAGTAGTCATGGCTGGTCAGCTTCGGGTACTTCGTCGCAAGATCAACTCGACCAAGGCGACGAAGAAGATCACGAAGGCGATGGAGCTCGTCGCGACGAGCCGCATCGCCAAGGCTCAGGAGCGGGTGACGGCGTCGCTGCCGTACGCGCGGGCGATCACCGGTGTGCTCACCGCGCTGGCGTCGAACTCCACCGTCGACCACCCGCTGCTGGTGCCCCGGCCGCAGGTCCGCCGGGCCGGGGTACTGGTGATCACCAGCGACCGCGGCCTCGCCGGCGCCTACAGCGCCAACGCCATCCGTACCGCCGAACAGCTGATGACCCGGCTGCGCGAGGACGGCAAGGAGGTGCTCCTGTACGTCGTCGGGCGCAAGGGGGTCACCTACTACCGGTTCCGCAACCGTCCCATCGAGGCGAGCTGGACCGGGTTCTCCGAGCAGCCGGCGTTCGAGAACGCCCGCGAGATCGGTGAGACCCTGGTCAAGGCGTTCGTGAACGGCGCCGACGACGCGCTGGACGGGCCGGGGCACGACGGCGTGCACGGCGTCGACGAACTGCACATCGTGTCGACGCAGTTCAAGTCGTTGATGACGCAGACCCCGGCGGTACGGCTGCTCGCCCCGATGGAGGTCGAGCAGGCTGAAGGGCTGCTGCCGGCGTACGAGTTCGAGCCGGAGCCGGAGCGGCTGCTGGACGCGCTGCTGCCGAAGTACATCAACACCCGCATCTACGCGGCGTTGCTGGACTCGGCGGCCAGCGAGTCGGCGTCGCGGCGTCGGGCGATGAAGAGCGCGACTGACAATGCGGAAGAATTGATCCGGAAGTACACGCGGGAAATGAACTCCGCACGTCAGGCCGCGATCACCCAGGAGATCAGTGAGATCGTCGGCGGCGCGAACGCGCTCGCCGCCGCGGGAAGTGAAGTGTGATGACGACTGAAGTAGAGACCAAGACCGGCGTGGGTCGGGTGACCCGGGTCATCGGCCCGGTCGTCGACGCCGAGTTCCCGCGCGACGCGATGCCCGAGATCTACAACGCGCTGCACGTCGACGTGGAACTCGCCGAGGGCACCAAGACGCTGACCCTGGAGGTCGCGCAGCACCTCGGCGAGAACATGATCCGGGCGATCTCCATGCAGCCGACCGACGGCCTGGTACGTGGCGCGGAGGTGACCGACACCGGGGAGCCGATCTCGGTACCGGTGGGTGACGTCACCAAGGGTCACGTGTTCAACGCGATCGGCGAGGTGCTCAACGCCGACCCGAAGACGCTGCAGGTCACCGAGCGCTGGCCGATCCACCGCAACGCGCCCGCGTTCGCCGACCTGGAGCCGAAGACCGAGATGCTGGAGACCGGCATCAAGGTGCTCGACCTGCTCGCCCCGTACGTCAAGGGCGGCAAGATCGGTCTGTTCGGCGGCGCCGGTGTGGGCAAGACGGTGCTGATCCAGGAGATGATCTTCCGGGTCGCGAACAACTTCGGTGGCGTGTCGGTGTTCGCGGGCGTCGGCGAGCGCACCCGCGAGGGCAACGACCTGATCCTGGAGATGACCGAGACCGGCGTCATCGACAAGACCGCGCTGGTGTTCGGTCAGATGGACGAGCCGCCGGGCACCCGGCTGCGGGTCGCGCTGTCCGCGCTGACCATGGCGGAGTACTTCCGCGACGTGCAGAAGCAGGAAGTGCTGCTGTTCATCGACAACATCTTCCGGTTCACCCAGGCGGGTTCCGAGGTGTCCACCCTGCTCGGCCGCATGCCGTCCGCGGTGGGATACCAGCCGACCCTCGCCGACGAGATGGGTGAGCTGCAGGAGCGGATCACCTCGGTACGTGGTCAGGCGATCACCTCGATGCAGGCGATCTACGTGCCCGCGGACGACTACACCGACCCGGCTCCGGCTACCACGTTCGCCCACCTGGACGCGACCACCAACCTCGAGCGGTCCGTCTCCGACAAGGGCATCTACCCGGCGGTGGACCCGCTCGCCTCGTCGTCGCGGATCCTCGCGCCGGAGTACGTCGGCGCCGAGCACTACGCGGTCGCCAGCGAGGTGAAGCGGATCCTGCAGCGGTACAAGGACCTGCAGGACATCATCGCGATCCTCGGCGTGGACGAGCTGTCCGAGGAGGACAAGGTCATCGTCGCCCGGGCCAGGAGGATCCAGCTGTTCCTTTCGCAGCCGTTCTTCGTGGCGGAGCAGTTCACCGGGATCCCCGGCAAGTACACGCCGGTCGACGAGACGATCGCGTCGTTCAGGGCCCTGTGCGAGGGCGAGTACGATCACCTCCCCGAGCAGGCGTTCCTTCTCGTCGGGGGCATCGAGGAGGCCGTCGAGGCGGCCAGGAAGATGGAGGCGGCCGCGTAGATGGCGCTCGACGTCCATCTCGTCACTCCCGAACGCGAGGTGTGGGCCGGACCGGCCGAGATGGTGGTGGCGCGGGGGACGGCGGGGATGGTCGGGATCTTGGCCGGGCACGCCCCGCTGCTCATCCGGCTCGCGATCGGCGCCCTGCGGGTCCAGCTCGAGGACGGGCGCTGGGTGGTGGCGATCGTGGACGGTGGGTTCCTCCACGTCACGAGCGCGGAAGACTCGACGCGCGTGGACGTCTTGGCCACCTCCGCCGAGATGGCGGACGAGATCGACCGCCAGGCCGCCCTGGCCCGGGTCGAACAGGCGCAGGCGCAGCTGGCCCAGGGTGACGATGCCGGTGTGCGTGCGGAGCTCGCCAAGGCGCTGGCCCGCGCCGGTCTCGACGAGTAGCCTCGCGGGTCCCGGCGGATCGGGGGCCTAGGATGGAGACGCCATGGACCGCCTGCTCGTAACCGGGGGCACG
>DASUXA010000026.1:0-59597 GCA_036378155.1 Micromonosporaceae bacterium
GAGCCTGAAGAACGAGCCCGACCGGCTGATCGACGTGAAGTGGTCGCCCGGCGAGGACTCGGTCTTCCTGGTCGCCATCCAGGTGGAGGCGCTCGACCGGCCCCGGCTGCTGTCGGACGTCACCCGGGTGCTGTCGGACCAGCACGTCAACATCCTGTCGGCGTCCGTGACGACCACTCGTGACCGGGTGGCCATCTCGCGCTTCACCTTCGAGATGGGCGACCCGAAGCATCTCGGCCACGTCCTGAAGGCCGTCCGCTCCATCGACGGCGTCTACGACGTCTACCGCATCACCAGCGGCACCCACCGCTGACCCCGGCAGGGCGCCGGCACCGCCCTCGCGACCGCGACTGCGACGCCGAGGGCGGCCGCCGTGGGAACGGCGGCCGCCCTCGTGTCGTCGGTCGGGTCAGGACTGTTCTTCGTCGGGGACGACGTCGATGCCCGCCTCGGCGCGCTGCTGCGGGGTGATCGTGGTCGGCGCGGCCGTGAGGGGGTCGTAGCCGGACGCGGCCTTGGGGAAGGCGATCACGTCGCGGATCGAGTCGCCGCCCGCCAGGAGCATCACCACGCGGTCCCAGCCGAACGCGATGCCGCCGTGCGGCGGCGGGCCGTACTTGAACGCCTCCAGCAGCCACCCGAACTTGGACTCGGCCTCCTGCTTGGACATGCCGAGCACGTCGAACACCCGCTGCTGCATCTCGGCGCGGTGGATTCGGATCGAGCCGCCGCCGATCTCGTTGCCGTTGCAGACGATGTCGTACGCGTAGGCCAGCGCCCGATCCGGAGCCTGCTCGAACGTGTCCAGCCACTCGGCGTTCGGCGAGGTGAACGGGTGGTGTACCGCAGTCCAGCCGCCCTCGTCGTCGCGCTCGAACAGCGGCGCGTCCACCACCCAGCAGAACGCCCACGCGTCGGGGTCGACCAGCCCGACCCGGCGGGCGATCTCCACCCGCGCCGCGCCGAGCAGTTCCTGTGCCTCGCGTCGGTGCTCCGAGGCGGCGAAGAAGATCGCGTCGCCCGGCTTCGCCCCGACCGCGTCGGCGAGCCCGGACAGGTGCTCCGGCGACAGGTTCTTCGCCACCGGCCCGCGCGGCTCGCCGCTGTCCGCATCGAGGACGACGTATGCCAGACCCCGCGCGCCGCGCGCCTTCGCCCAGTCCTGCCAGCCGTCCAACTCCTTGCGGGTCTGCCCGGCGCCGCCCGGCATGACCACCGCGCCGACGTACCCACCGGCGTCGATCGCGGACGCGAACACCCGGAACCCGGTGCCGCGCAGGTACTCGGTCAGTTCGGTGAGCTCCAGCCCGTAGCGCAGGTCCGGCTTGTCCGAGCCGTACCGGTCCAGCGCCTCGTGCCAGGTCAGCCGGCGGATCGGGCGCGGTACCCGGAAGCCTGCCAGCTCCTGCCACAGCGCGGCGACGATCTCCTCGCCCAAGGCGATCACGTCGTCCTCGGTGACGAACGACATCTCGATGTCGAGCTGGGTGAACTCGGGCTGCCGGTCGGCGCGGAAGTCCTCGTCGCGGTAGCAGCGGGCGATCTGGTAGTACCGCTCCATCCCGGCGACCATCAGCAGCTGCTTGAACAACTGCGGGGACTGCGGCAACGCGTACCACGAGCCGGGCTGCAGCCGTACCGGCACGAGGAAGTCGCGGGCGCCTTCCGGAGTGGACCGGGTCAGCGTCGGCGTCTCGATCTCGTGGAAGCCGTGCGCGTGCAGCACCTGACGGGCGATCTGGTTGGCGCGGCTGCGCAGGACCAGCGCCTGGTGCGGACCGGACCGGCGCAGGTCGAGGTACCGGTAGCGCAGCCGGATCTCGTCGCTGGCGTCGACGTTGTCGTCGACGGGCAACGGCAGCGGCGCCGCCTCGGACAGGATCTCCAGCGTCGAGGCGTTCACCTCCACCTCGCCGGTGGGCAGGTCCGGGTTTTCGTTGCCGGTCGGGCGGCGGTCCACCTGCCCGACCACCCGGACGCAGAACTCGTTGCGCAGGGCGTGGGCGGTGGCGGCCGCGTCGCCGGTGCGGAAGACCACCTGCACGACTCCGGAACCGTCGCGCAGGTCGACGAAGGTGACGCCGCCGTGGTCCCGGCGACGGGCCACCCACCCGGCCAGGGTGACGGTCGTGCCGACGTCGGACGCGCGCAGGCTGCCGGCGTCATGGGTACGGATCACGGAAGGCTCCTTCGTCTTCGGCTGCCCCGGCATTCTTTCAACCGCGCCGGACGCCCGGCTCAGCCACCCCGTCGCGGGCGGCGAACCGTCGCCCGGCACCGAACCCCGTCGCCGGTGTCCGGTCAGTCGGCGGACACCACGCGCGGGCGCAGATCCTGCTCCGGCGGCGTCCAGGTGCCCGGATCGGCGGGCGTCTGCGCGCCGGACCGGATGTCCTTCACCTCGTGCCCCGCCTCGCCCGGGAACCACACGTACGGGATGCCGCGCCGCTCGGCGAACCGGATCTGCTTGCCGTACTTCGCCGCGCTCGGCGACACCTCCGTCGCGATCCCGCGCGCCCGCAGCGCCGCCGCGATCCGGTCGCACGCCGACCGGTCGTCGTCGGTGGGCAGGGCGACCAGCACACAGGTCGGTACCGGTCGCGACGCGGTCAGCGCGCCCGCCCCGAACAGCAGCCCGAGCATCCGGGTCACGCCGATCGAGATGCCGACCCCCGGGTACCGGTCGGTGCCGGAGGAGGCGAGGTTGTCGTACCGGCCACCCGAGCAGATCGAGCCGAACCGCTCGTACCCGCGCAGTTGTGTCTCGTAGACGGTGCCGGTGTAGTAGTCCAGCCCACGGGCGATCTTCAGATCGGCGACCAGCAGCCCCGGCGCGTGTTCCCGAGCCGCCTCGACGACCTGCGCCAACTCGGACAGCCCCTCGTCGAGCAGCGGGTCGCTGACGCCGAGCGCCCGGACCGCGTCGGCGAACGAGGCGTCCTCGGCGGAGATCTCCGCCAGCGCCAGGCACGCCTTCGCCTGCGCGTCGGTCGCGCCGGCGGTCTCGGTCAGCAACTCGGCGACCGCCGCCGGACCGATCTTGTCGAGTTTGTCGATCGCGCGCAGCGCCGCCTCCGGGTCGCCGATCCCGACGCCCCGGTAGAAGCCCTCGCACAGCTTTCGGTTGTTGACCTGGATCCGGATCGGCGGGATCGGCAGCGCGCCCAGCGCGTCGCCGATCACCAGCGGGATCTCCACCTCGTAGTGGAACGGCAGCCTGTCCCGGTCGACGATGTCGATGTCCGCCTGGGTGAACTCGCGGTACCGGCCCTCCTGCGGGCGCTCGCCGCGCCACACCTTCTGGATCTGGTACCGCCGGAACGGGAACTGCAGCTTCCCGGCGTTCTCAAGCACGTACCGGGCGAACGGCACGGTCAGGTCGAAGTGCAGCCCGAGGGTGTCGTCGCCGCGCTCGCCGGCATCGGCCTGCAGCCGACGCAGCAGGTACACCTCCTTGGAGGTCTCCCCCTTGCGCAGCAACTGGTCCAGCGGCTCGACCGCGCGCGTCTCGACCGGCGCGAAGCCGTACAACTCGAACGTGCCGCGCAACTGGTCGAGGAAGCGCTGCTCGACGATCCGCTGCGCCGGGAGCCACTCTGGAAATCCGCTGATCGGTGTCGGTTTCGCCATCGTCACAAGCCTCGATTCGGTGCCGGGCGGCCACTGCGCTCGACCACGTCGAGCAGGAACGGGTTCGCGCGCCGCTCGCGGCCGATCGTGGTGCTCGGTCCGTGACCGGGCAGCACCACCGTCTCGTCGGGCAGCGGCAGCACCTTGTCGCGCAGGCTCGCCAGCATCGCCGGGAAGTCGCCGCCGGGCAGGTCGGTACGACCGATGGAGCCGGCGAACAGCACGTCGCCGGAGAAGCACAGCGGCGCCTCGTCGCCGTCGGCGCGCAGCAACACCGACCCCGGTGTGTGACCCGGCGCGTGGTCGATCGTCAGGCGCACCCCCGCCAGCTCGACGGTCGCGCCGTCGGTCAGCGGCGCCACGTCCTCGGGCTCGGCGTAGGTCAGCCGGCCGCCGAACAGGGCGGCGAGGTCGTGCGACAGCCCCTTCGCCGGGTCCGCGAGCAGCTCGCGGTCGTCGGGGTGGATGTACGCGGTGATGCCGCGCGCCCCGCACACCGGGGTGACCGAGAAGGTGTGGTCGAGGTGCCCGTGGGTGAGCACGACCGCGACCGGATGCAGACGATGCTCCGACAGCAGCGCGTCGAGCCGCTCGACGACCCCGATGCCCGGGTCGATCACGACACACTGCTCTCCCGGCGCGGTCGCGACCACGTAGCAGTTGGTCCCGAACGCGTCCGCGGGGAAACCGGTGACGAGCACGTCAACATCCTCACGAGTGGTACCGGTACGGACCTTGAAAGCCTACCGGCCGGGCCGACAGTGCCCGCAGGTCACAGTTCGCCGAACGCCCTCACCAATTTCCCAGAGTCTGCCCGTACACTCTGGCGGACGTGTGGCACGACACAGGCGGCCACTGATGATCGTCACTGGGCACTTGGGGAGGAGCACCCGTGGCTTCCAGCAGGGATCGGCAGCGCAAGCTTGCGCGCGCCAAGCTCGAGCGGCAGATGGCCCGCCGGGCGGCCCGGGCGCGACGCCGCCGGCAGATCCAGGCCGGGGTGAGCGCGGCCGTGGTACTGCTGCTCGTCGTGCTCGGCACGGTGTGGGCGCTCGGTGGCTTCGACCACAAGAAGAAGGTCACCGCGGCGGGGACGTGCGCGTGGACCCCGGCGGACACCGGGAGCAACCCGAACCTCAAGAACGTCGGCACGCCGCCGACGTCGGGTGAGCCGCGCACCGGCACCAGGACCATGACGATCAACACGAACCTCGGCCTGATCCAGGCGGAACTCGACGTGTCCAAGGCGCCGTGCACCGCCGCGAGCTTCGCGTACCTGGCCGACAAGCACTTCTTCGACAACACCCAGTGCCACCGGCTGACCACCAGCGGGCTGTACGTGCTGCAGTGCGGCGACCCGAGCGGCACGGGCAGCGGCGGTCCGGGGTACACCTTCGCCGACGAGTACGTGCCGACGCCGGATGCGACGCCGAGCAACCCGCCGGTCACGCCGAGCGGCTCAGCCAAGCCGAGCGCGAGCGCCAGCGCGTCGCCGTCGGCGTCGCCGAGCGGCGAGACCGTGACGTACAAGCGGGGCACCCTGGCGATGGCGAACAACGGGCCGGACACCAACGGCAGCCAGTTCTTCATCGTGTACAAGGACAGCCAGCTCAAGCCGAACTACACGGTGTTCGGCTCGGTGGTCAGCGGCCTCGACGTGGTCGACAAGGTCGCCGCGGCGGGCACCGCCGACGGCGGCACCGACGGCAAGCCGAAGACCCAGGTGACCATTCAGACGCTGCGGGTGGACGCGCCGGGCGCGACCATCCCGCCGGCCACGCCGACCCCGAGCACCCCGCCGTCCGCGTCCCCGAGCCAGTCGGCGACCACGAAGTCCTGACCGACCGCGACGCCCTGACCGATCTCGACAAGGAGAGACAGCACCGTGAGTTCCCTGAAGGACCGGCAGCGCGCCGCGGCCCGGGCGCGCCTCGAGCGGGAGATGGCGGAACGGCTCGCCGCGGCGCAGCGACGCCGCCGGATGCAGGCCGTCATCGGCGCTGTGGTCGCGGTGCTGGTCGTGCTCGGCGGCGTGATCTGGTTGGTCGCCGCGACCAGCGGCAAGAAGAAGCCGCAGCCGAACGCCGCCGCCTCGGCGGCGGCGACGGCCGGCGCCTGCTCGTGGTCGGCGCGGCCGAACCAGCCCGCCAACCCGAACGTGAAGGACGTCGGTACCCCGCCGACCTCGGGTGAGCCCCGCTCGGGCACCGAGACCATGACGATCACCACGAACCTGGGCGTGATCAAGGTCGACCTGGACGTGGCGCATGCCCCGTGCACCTCGGCCAGCTTCGCGTACCTGGCGAGCAAGCACTTCTTCGACAACACCAAGTGCCACCGGCTGACCACGAGCGGGCTGTACGTGCTGCAGTGCGGAGACCCGAGCGCGACCGGCACCGGCGGTCCGTCGTACCAGTTCAACGACGAGAACCTGCCGACCGGCAAGCGCCCGGCGTACCCGGCGGGCACGGTGGCGATGGCGAACTCCGGTCCGAACACCAACGGCAGCCAGTTCTTCATCGTGTACAAGGACACCGAACTCGACCCGAACTACACCGTGTTCGGCACCGTGACGCAGGGGCTGGACATCGTGCAGAAGGTCGCCGCCGCCGGGGTCACGCCGGGCGCTCAGGGCAACCCGGGTGACGGCGCCCCGAAGACCGAAGTCAAGATCCAGTCGCTGACCGTGTCGGCGCCGACGGCGAACGGCGGCGCGAGCCCGAGCCCCGCCCAGTCCTGACATCGCCGAGGGGGTGCCGCGCGGATTCCGCCCGGCACCCCCGCAACGCCCGCTCGCGCCGACCACGAGATACCGATCGCACCCGACGGCGCGAGGCTCAGGAGCCCGACGTCACCCGGTACGCGTCGTACACGCCGTCCACCTTGCGCACCGCGGCGAGCAGGTGACCGAGGTGCTTCGGGTCGGCCATCTCGAAGCTGAACCGGCTGACCGCGACCCGGTCGCGTGTGGTGGTGACGGTCGCGGACAGGATGTTCACCCGTTCCTCGGACAGCACCTTGGTGATGTCCGCCAGCAACTTGTGCCGGTCCAACGCCTCCACCTGGATCGCCACCAGGAACGTCGACGCGCTGGTCGGCTTCCAGGTGACCTCGACCAGCCGTTCCTTCTGCTGGCGCAGGTCCTCGGCGTTGGCGCAGTCCTCGCGGTGCACACTCACCCCGCCGGAACGGGTCACGAAACCGAACACCGCGTCGCCCGGCACCGGGGTGCAGCAGCGGGCCAGCTTGACCCACACGTCGTCGACACCGACCACGGCGACACCGGGGTCGTGCATGCCGCCCCGCACACGCGGCGGGCGGGTCGCGACGGTCGACTCCGCGATGTCCTCGACCGCGCCTTCCTCCCCGCCGTACGCGGCGACCAGCCGCTGCACCACGGACTGCGCGGACACCTGGCTCTCACCGACCGCCGCGTACAGCGAGGCGACATCGGCGAGGTGCAGGTCCCGCGCGATCGTGATCAACGTGTCGGAGGTGAGCATGCGCTGCAGGGGCAGCCCCTGCTTGCGCATCGCCTTGACGATCGCCTCCTTGCCGGCTTCGATCGCCTCCTCGCGCCGTTCCTTGTTGAAGTACTGCCGGATCTTCGTCCGCGCCCGCGGGCTCTTGACGAAGCTGAGCCAGTCCTGCGACGGTCCGGCGGTCTCCGACTTCGACGTGAAGATGTCGATCACGTCGCCGTTGGACAGGGTGGACTCCAGCGGTACCAGCTTGCCGTTGACCTTCGCCCCGATGCACTTGTGCCCGACCTCGGTGTGTACCGCGTAGGCGAAGTCGACCGGCGTGGATCCGGTGGGCAGGGCGATCACGTCGCCCTTCGGGGTGAAGACGTACACCTCCTGGCTGGACAGGTCGAACCGCAGCGCGTCGAGGAACTCCGACGGGTCGCTCGCCTCCCGCTGCCAGTCGAGCAACTGGCGCAGCCAGGTCATCTCGTCGATGTGCGCGGGTGGACCGACCACGGTCGCGCCCTTGGTCTCTTTGTACCGCCAGTGCGCCGCGATGCCGTACTCGGCGGTGCGGTGCATCGCCACGGTGCGGATCTGCATCTCCACCGGCTTGCCGTTCGGCCCGATCACCGTGGTGTGCAGCGACTGGTACATGTTGAACTTCGGCATCGCGATGTAGTCCTTGAACCGGCCCGGTACCGGCTGCCAGTTCGCGTGGATCACACCGAGCGCCGCGTAACAGTCGCGGACGGTGTCGACGAGGATCCGTACGCCGATCAGGTCGTAGATCTCGCCGAACTCCCGGCTGCGGCTGATCATCTTCTGGTAGATCGAGTACAGGTGCTTCGGGCGCCCGGTCACCTCAGCCTTGATCTTGGCGGCTTTCAGGTCGCCCGACACCTTCTGGGTCACCTGGCGCAGCAGCGCCTCGCGTTGCGGGGCGTGCTCGCCGATCAGCCGGTTGATCTCCTCGAACTTCTTCGGGAACAACGTGCCGAAGGCGAGATCCTCCAGCTCCCACTTGATGGTGTTCATGCCCAGCCGGTGCGCCAGCGGGGCGAGGATCTCCAGCGTCTCGCGCGCCTTCTGCTCCTGTTTGGCCCTGGGCAGGAAGGTCAGGGTGCGCATGTTGTGCAGCCGGTCGGCGAGCTTGATGACCAGGACGCGCGGGTCCTTCGCCATGGCGACCACCATCTTGCGGATGGTCTCCGCCTTGGCGGCGTCGCCCAGCTTGACCCGGTCCAGTTTGGTCACGCCGTCGACGAGCAGCGCGACCTCCTCGCCGAAGTCGGCGCGCATCTGGTCGAGGGTGTAGTCGGTGTCCTCGATCGTGTCGTGCAGCAGCGCCGCGACCAGGGTGGTCGTGTCCATGCCCAGGTTCGCGAGGATGGTCGCCACGGCGAGCGGGTGCGTGATGTACGGGTCGCCGGACTTGCGGTACTGCCCGGAGTGCCAGCGCGCCGCCACGTCGTAGGCGCGCTGGAGTTCGCGCAGGTCCGCCTTGGGATGGGTGGACTTGTGGACCGCGATCAGCGGCTCGAGTACCTCGCTGACCTGCGCCGTCTGCCAGGGTGCGTTGAACCGGGCGAGCCGGGCGCGTACCCGCCTGCCGGTGGGCGCGCCGGACAGCGCGAACCCGGCGGGTGTCGTGGCGGTGGCGTCACCGGCGACCGCGCCGGGATCCGCCCCGCCGCCCCTCGTCTCGGCGGCGCTCCTCGGGTCGGTGCCGCCCCTCGGGTCGTCGGTCGCCGACCGGTCCGGCGCGGACGAACCGCCGGCGGGACCCGCGGAGGCGCTGCCGGCGGGACGTGCGGACGTGCCGCCGGACGGACGCGCGCTGTCGCCCGTCGGAGTGATCGTCCCCTCGGCAGGGGGCGCGACGTCGCTCGACACTGGGGCCGCTCCTCGCCGTCTGGGTCAGGCCGCCCTACCAGACACCGGACAGGTCCGCCAGGCAGGACGCTCGTGTTCGCCGGAAACGCCATCCTACCCGGCGGGACCTGTCGACAACCCCCGGCAGCGGTGGGGTCGCGCCGAGTTCGGCGCGGCCCCACCGGCTAAACCGTCAACAGCGCCTGAACCGGACGATCAACGAGGCGGTCACGTCCCGACAGGAACGCCAGCTCCAGCAGTACCGTCAAGCCGGTGACCCGCCCGCCGGCGCGCTCGACGAGTTCCACGGTCGCCTCGGCGGTACCACCGGTGGCGAGCACGTCGTCGACCACCAGGACCCGCTGGCCGGCGACGAAGGCGTCCTCGTGGACCTCGAGGGTCGCCTCGCCGTACTCCAGCGCGTAGCTCGCCGACAGGGCGGAGCGGGGCAGCTTGCCCGCCTTGCGCACCGGTACCACGCCGACTCCCGCCGCGTACGCGACGGCGGAGGCAAGCACGAAGCCACGCGCCTCGATGCCGACGACCACGTCGAACTCGGCGGCGCTCTGCCGGATCGCGTCGATCACGGTGTGGAACGCCTTACCGTCCGCGAACAGCGGCGTGAGGTCCTTGAACACCACACCGGGCTTGGGGAAGTCGGGTACGTCGATGATCCGGCTGGCGACCAGCCCCGCGATCTCGGCTCCGCTGTCCCCTCGTGGCTGCGTCACGCCGCTCGTCCTTCCCGATCAACCCGCCGACCGCCGCCCGTGGCGCCGACCGCCCTGAGCGCGTCGGCCACCCTCAAAGGTGCCGACCGCCCAGGACGTCGACCGCGCTCAGTGGCGTCGCTTGCCGCCCGGGCGACCGCCGCGACCGCCGCTCGACCGCCGCGCCGTTGCCGGCTTCGCTCCGACCTTGGGCCCCGACGAGCCGGCGAGCGCGTCGACCCGCTGCTTCGACTCCTCGTCCTGCACGTCGTCGTCTGCCGTCGCGGTCTGCCGAGCCGCGACCGTGGTCGCGGCCTTCGCCTTGCCCTGGTCGCCCTGCCGCTTCGCCATCACGCGCTTGGCCTGCGTCTGGTACCGCGGCTCGAACATCTTGAAGTCCACCAACCACGGCGTCGCCAGGAACAGCGACGAGTACGCCCCGGTGAGCATACCGACGAACAGCACCAGGGCGAGGTCCTTCAAGGTACCGACGCCCAGCAGGCCGGCGCCCACGAACAGCAGCCCGGCGACCGGCAGCAGACCGATCAGCGAGGTGTTGATCGACCGCATCAGGGTCTGGTTGACCGCCAGGTTCGCGGCCTCGCCGTAGGTGTACCGGGACGAGCCGAGGATGCCCTTGGTGTTCTCGTCCACCTTGTCGAACACGACCACGGTGTCGTACAGCGAGAAACCGAGGATGGTCAGCAGACCGATGATCGTGCCGGGCGTGACCTCGAACCCGGACAGCGAGTACACGCCGGCGGTCAGCAGCAGGTCGTGCAGCAGCGCGAGCAGCGCCGCCGCCGACACCTTGAACTCGCGGAACCGGATCCACAGGTACGCGCTGACCGCGAGCAGGAACGCCAGCAGCGCCCAGCCCGCCTTCTTGCTGACGTCGCTGCCCCAGGACGAGCTGACCTCGCTGGAGTTGATCTCGTTGGCGGCGACGTCGCCACGCTTCTCCAACGCGTCGACCACGTCGGTGCGCTGCGCCTCGGTGATCTTCGCGGTCCGGATGACGTAGCTGGGCTTGCCGGTCGCCTGCCCGGCGACCTGGCTGCTCTGTACCTCGACGCCGGTGTCCTCGACCGCCGAGCGCACGTCGGACAGCGTGGTGCCCGGCTTCACCGGGATCTGGAACTCGTTTCCGCCGGCGAACTCGATGCCGAAGTTGAAGCCCCGGATCGCGATGCTGGCGACGCAGATCACGATGATGATCGCCGAGGCCAGGTACCACTTCTTGCGGTTACCGATGAAATCGATATCCGTCTCGCCACGGTAGAGGCGGCGCAGGAAGCTCGTCCCGCTGGCTGCCATCGTCAGGACTCCTTCGTACGCACGGTGCCGAGGCTCGAAGCCGTCGTCTTGGTCGGACGCATGCCGCCCAGCCCGGAGAAGCGTGGCGAGCCGAACGTCTTCGAGCGGGACAGCAGGGCGACCAGCGGGTGGGTGAACAGGAACACGATCAGCAGGTCGAAGATCGTGGACATGCCGAGGGTGAACGCGAAGCCGCGCACCGCCCCGGTGGCCAGCAGGTACAGGATCAGCGCGGCGAGGATGGAGACGGTGTCCGCGGACAGGATGGTGCGCCGCGCCCGCTCCCACGCCTTGGGTACCGCGCTACGCACGCTGCGCCCGTCCTTGACCTCGTCCTTGAGCCGTTCGAAGAACACCACGAACGAGTCGGCGGTGATACCGATCGCGACGATGAACCCGGCGATGCCGGCGAGGCTGAGCGTGAAGCCCATGGACCGGCCGAGCAGCACCAGAGCCGCGTACACGATGGCCGCCGAGACGCCCAGGCTGGCGATCACCACCAGGCCCAGGGCCCGGTAGTAGAACAGGCAGTACAGCACGACCAGCGCCAGACCGATCGCACCGGCGAGCAGACCCGCCTTCATCTGCTGCAGCCCGAGCGTCGCGGTGACGTCCGACACGGTCTGGATCTTGAAGGTGAGCGGCAGCGAGCCGTACTTGAGCTGCGCCGCCAGCGTCCGCGCGCTGTCCTGGTTGATGTCGCCGCCGTTGATGATCGCGTCGCCGGTGATCACCGACTGGATGTTCGGCGCCGACACCACGCTGTTGTCCAGCACGATCGCCACCGCGTGCTGCTGACCGTCCTTGGCCTCCTTGTCCTTGGCCTCCTGGGTCAGCTTGGTCCACCGGTCCTGCCCGCTGCCCTTGAACGACAGCGTCACGTGCCAGCCCTGCTGCGTGTCGTAGCCGGACGTGGCGTTCGAGACGTCGGTACCGAGCACCTTCGCCACGTCGAGCTGGTACTTGGTGTGCGCGCTGGTCCCGCTGTCACACGCGGTCACCTGCTGCTTCGGGTCGCTGATCGAACCGACCGGGCGGCCGTTGAGCTGCTTGCAGGTGATCGTCGGCACCTTGTACTGGATGTCCGCCGGCAGTACGGCCACCTCCGCCGGGGCCAGGTCACCGAACGGCTTGAGCGCGGCCAGCGTGTTCTGGTCGACCTGGTTCGGGTCGCTGATGCCCTGGGCGAGCTGGTACACCGGACCGAGCTTGGCGATCACCGCCTCGCGCTGCTTCTCCACGCTCTCGCTCACCGGCGCGGCGGACGCGCTCGGCGTCGGCGCGGCGGACGCGGACGCCGAGCCGGACGGCGACGGCGTCGCGGACGCGTTCGCGCTGGCCGACGCGCTCGGCTTGGCAGAGCCGCTGGGCGTCGCCGAACCGCTCGGCGACGGCGCCGGCGTCGACTCCGGCGCCGGGTTGTCCTGCGCGGTACCGAGCACGGCGCGGAACCGCAACTCGGCGGGCTGGACGAGCTGACGCAACTGCTCGCCGGTCTGCTTGCCCGCCACGTTGACCACGATGTTGCTGCTGCCTTCGGTGATCACCTCAGCTTCGGTGACACCGGTGTCGTTGACCCGGCTCGCGATGATCTGGCGAGCCTGGTCCAGCTTGGCCGCGTCCGGCGCCTTACCGTCCGGGGTCGTCGCCGACAGGGTCATGCTCGTGCCGCCCTGCAGGTCGAGACCGAGTTTCGGGTGCGGCTTGTGGTTACCGGTGAAGAACACGAGCGCGTACAGGCCGGCGATGATGACGGCGAGTACCGCGAAGTATCGCGTCACCTTCAGCGGTCCGGAGGGAGCGGCCACGGCTGTCCTGTTTCCTTAACGGTCGTCGGGTGGTGGTCGAAGGAACGCGGTCCGGTCAGTCCTTACGGTCGACGACGTCGGGAGAGGCCGATTCGTCGACGTCGGATGCCTCGTCGGATCCAGACGCCCGCGGGGTGACCACGCGGGCGATCGCGCCCCGCGCGTACCGGTTCGTCACGCCCGGCGCGACCTCGAGCGTCACGGTGTCGTCGTCGACGCCGCGCACGGTGCCGTACAGGCCGGCGACGGTGATCACCTCGTCACCCGGCGCGATCGAGCGCTGCAACTGCTCCGCTTCGCGGCGGCGCTTCTGCTGCGGCCGGATCATGAGGAAGTACATCGCCCCGAAAATGAGGACCAGGAAGAGCAGGAACGACAGACTGCTGCCGCCGCTACCCTGCGCTGCGAGAAGCACGGTGGTGACCTTCCATGGGGCTCGACGTGGCGTGCACCATGACGAGCATCGAAGTAACGTCCTGTCCGGACCGCGGCGAGTCTAATCGGTGCGACTGGGAACGCCGAAAGCGGCGCATATCACGGTCCGGTTACGACCCCGGCTCACCGGGTATGTCGTCCGGTCCGAACAGGTCGGGTGCTGTCTGAGCACCCGATCCGAACGTACCATTCGGAGGGGTACGCCCGAGATGACGCCAGGCGGCGGCAGTGGCGACCCGGCCCCGCGGCGTGCGCGCGAGCAGACCGGCTCGGACCAGGAACGGCTCGCACACCTCCTCGACCGTGTCCGACTGTTCGCCCACGGCGACCGCCAACGTCGACAACCCCACCGGCCCGCCGCCGAACGACTCGACCAGGGCGGTCAGCACTGCCCGGTCCAGCCGGTCCAGCCCCAGCTCGTCGACGTCGTACACCTTCAGCGCCGCCCGCGCCGTATCCCGGTTGACCACGCCGTCTGCCCGTACCTCCGCGTAGTCGCGGACCCGGCGCAGCAGCCGGTTGGCGATGCGCGGCGTACCGCGCGAGCGCCCGGCGATCTCGGCGGCGCCGTCGTCGGTCACCGGTACCCCGAGAATGCGCGCCGACCTGACCAGCAGCGCCTGCAGCTCCTCCGGAGCGTAGAAGTCCAGGTGGGCGACGAAGCCGAACCGGTCCCGCATCGGACCGGTCAGCAGCCCCGCCCGGGTCGTCGCGCCGACCAGGGTGAACGGCTCGACGTCCAGCGGAATCGCGGTCGCGCCCGGCCCCTTGCCGACCACCACGTCGACCCGGAAGTCCTCCATCGCGCTGTACAGCAACTCCTCCGCCGGCTTCGCGATGCGGTGGATCTCGTCGATGAACAGCACGTCGCCGGGCGCCAGACTGGTCAGGATCGCGGCGAGGTCCCCCGAGCGCTCGATCGCCGGTCCGCTGGTCATCCGCAGACCCGCGCCCAGCTCCGCCGCCACGATCATGGCGAGCGTCGTCTTGCCCAGACCGGGCGGACCGGACAGCAGGATGTGATCCGGCGGCGAACCACGCCGCAACGCGCTGCGCAGCAGCAGGTCGAGCTGCTCACGCACCCGGTGCTGGGCGACGAACTCGGCCAGCCGGCGCGGACGGACGCTCGCCTCCGCGTCCCGCTCCTCCGGCGTCGCGAACGCGGACACCAGTTCACTCATAGTGCCCGTCCTCGTTCGCGACTGCGCGGCTCGCTCCGCTCACTCCTCGCGCTCACCGTGCCCGTCCTCGTTCGCGACTGCGGGGCTCGCTCCGCTCACTCCTCGCGCTCACCGTGTCTTGCCCAGGAGTCGGATCGCCTGCTTCAGCAGGACCGGTACCGGCGGCGGCGGGCCGTCCACGGTCTCCGCGACCGCGGCGACCGCCTGGTCGGCCTGGGCGGCGGTCCAACCGAGCCCGACCAGCGCCTGGCGTACCTGTTCCGGCCAGCGCGAGGCGGTCGCCGTGCTCGCCCCGTCACCGCCCGCGGCGACCGCACCGACCCGGTCGCGCAGTTCGAGTACCAGCCGCTCGGCGCCCTTCTTGCCGATGCCGGGCACCCGGGTGAGGGTCGCGGTGTCGCCGGACGAGATCGCCCGGCGCAGCACGTCCGGCGGGTGTACCGCCAGAGCCGCCTGAGCCAGTCGCGGCCCGACCCCGCTCGCGGTCTGCAGCAGCTCGAACATCGCCTTCTCGTCGTCGTCGGCGAACCCGTACAGGGTCAGCGCGTCCTCGCGCACCACCAGGCTGGTCGCCAGTCGCGCCTCGGCGCCGACGCGCAGCGAGGCGAGGGTGTTCGGGGTACACAGGACGGCCAGCCCCACTCCCCCGACCTCCACCACGGCGCCCTCCGGCGTGGTCGCCACGACCAGACCCCGTACGCTCGCGATCATCGAACTCCTCCCCGTCGCGCCGCCGCCGCGATCCGGTCCCGGGTCCCGCCGCGCCACACGTGGCAGATCGCCAGCGCGAGCGCGTCGGCGGCGTCCGCCGGCCGGGGCGGGGCGTCCAGCCGCAGCAGCCGGGTCACCATAGCGGTCACCTGCGACTTGTCGGCCTGCCCGGAACCGGTCACGGCAGCCTTGACCTCGCTGGGGGTGTACGTCTGCACGGGCAGACCGGCCCGCGCGGCGGCGACCAACGCGACGCCGCTTGCCTGGGCGGTGCCCATCACGGTACGCACGTTGTGCTGGCTGAACACCCGCTCCACCGCGACCGACTGGGGTCGATGCTCGGCGACCAGGTCGGTCAAGGTCCGGTCCAGGTGCAGCAGGCGCAGGGCGAGATCGTCCTCCGGGTCGGTGTACACCACGTAGTAGGCGACCAGTGTGCAGGTGCGACCCGGTACCCCTTCGACCACGCCCACCCCGCAGCGGGTCAGCCCCGGATCGACCCCGAGCACACGCACGCCGGACCTCCCTTTCGACCACGGCGGCTCGGCGCGGGGCGATGCCCCTGCGCGGTCCGCGCCGTACGGATGTTCGAGACCCTACCGTCGAGGGGGTCCGATCGCGCCCGTCGACACGCTAACGTCCCAGCGGTGCGCATCCTCGACACCAGTCACACCGGAACCGACGGTCCCGGCGTAGACGTCTCCCCTGCCGGCACCGTGTTCGTCCAGCACCTGTCGGTGCCCGACCTGTCGGTCGGCACGTACCTGATCGCCGCCGGCGGGGTCGACGACCAGGGCATCCACACCGAGGACGAGGTGTACGTGGTGGTCACCGGGCGGGCCCGGATCGTGGCGGGCGGTGACGAGGCGCAGGTCGGTCCGGGCAGTGTGATCTTCGTACCGGCCGGCGAGGCGCACCGGTTCGTGGACATCACGGAGGATCTGCGGCTTCTGGTCGTCTTCGGTCCGGCGTACCGATCAAGGGCCTGACCACATGGGTACGGCGCACACTATGTGCCGCGTACCCATGTGCCCGCGCCGACGCCCGCCGTAGCTTTCCCGCCATGACGACGGCGCACGGTGTGGCCCCCTCAGCTACCGATCCCCGACCCGACGTGGTCCGACTCGACCTGTCCGGCCGAACCGCCCTGGTCACCGGCGCCGGCAGCGGAATCGGCCGGGCCTGCGCGACGCGGCTGGCCGCCGCCGGGGCACGGGTCATCGCGCTGGACCGCGACGCCGCGTCCGTCGGTGCGCTCGCCGAGGAGATCGGCGCCGTGGCGGAGGTGCGCGACCTGGCCGACCCGGACGCCCTCGACGGGCTCGACACCGCCGTCGACGTGCTGGTGAACAACGCCGGGTTGCAGCACGTCTCGCCGGTACAGGACTTCCCGCTGGAGCGGTTCGGCTACATCCAGAAGGTGATGGTCGAAGCGCCGTTCCGGCTGATCCGGCACGCGCTGCCGCACATGTACGCCCGGGGCTTCGGCCGGATCGTCAACATCTCGTCGGTCCACGGGCTGCGCGCCTCGGCGTTCAAGGCGGCGTACGTCGCCGCCAAGCACGGCCTGGAGGGGCTGTCGAAGGTGGTGGCGCTGGAGGGCGCGCCGCACGGCGTGACGTCCAACTGCATCAACCCGGCGTACGTACGCACCCCGCTGGTCGAGGGCCAGATCGCCGACCAGGCGGCCACCCACGGCATCGCCGAGTCCGAGGTGATCGAGAAAATCATGCTCACCCGTGCCGCGATCAAACGACTCATCGAGCCGGAGGAGGTCGCGGAGATGGTGGCGTACCTGTGCTCGCCCGCCGCATCGTTCGTCACCGGGGCGTCGTTCTGCCTCGACGGCGGCTGGACGGCGCAGTAGCGATGCCGGGCGCCGCGCCGATCCAGGGCAGAATATCGGCTGTGTCGCCGGTCGAGTTCCTTGAGCTGCTGGCCCGCGAGGCCGCGGCGGTGGAGTTCGAAGGGCCCCTGATCGCGGCGCGCGCCGCCGGGCTGGCGCCCGAGGCGCTGGCCGAACTCGAGCACGCCAGGCTGCTGGCGCTGCGGGTCCGCGCGCTGCTGGAGCGCCGACGCCGACGCGAGGAGGAACTGTCCGGGCTGTACGACACCGCCAGCGACCTCGCCGGACTGCGCGACCTCGACGCCGTGCTGCGGGCCATCGTGCACCGCGCGCGGACCCTGCTCGGCGCAGACGTGGCGTACATGACGCTCAACGACGACGAGCGCGGCGACACGTACATGCGGGTCACCGACGGCTCGATCTCGGCGAAGTTCCAGGGGCTGCGGCTGGGTCTCGGCGAGGGGCTGGGCGGACTGGTGGCGCAGACCGGCACCCCGTACGTCACCGCCGACTACGCCAACGACGCCCGGTTCCTGCACACCGAGGAGATCGACAGCGGGGTGATCGAGGAGGGGCTGGTCGCCATCCTCGGGGTACCGCTGCGGCTCGGGCCGCGGGTGATCGGCGTGCTGTACGCGGCGAACCGGTCGGCCCGCCCGTTCGCCCGCGAAGAAGTGTCCCTGCTGGTGTCGCTGGCCGCCCACGCCGCCGTCGCGATCGACACCGCGCGGCTGCTCGGCGAGACCCAGGCGGCGCTGGAGGAGCTGTCCGCCGCCAACGAGGTGATCCGGGCGCACAGCGCGTCGGTGGAGCGGGCCGCCGCCGCGCACGATCGGATGACCTCGCTGGTGCTGCGCGGCGGCGGCGTCGAAGACGTCGCCGCCGCGGTGACCGAGGTGCTCGGCGGGTCGCTGCTGGTACTCGACTCGGAAGGGCGGCAGGTCGCCGCCGTGGGCCGCATCGACAAACCGGACCCGTCGGTGGTCAGCGAGGCGGTCGCCGCGTCGCGTACCGAGGGGCGCAGCGTGCGCCGGGGCGAACTGTGGGTCGCCGCGGTGGTCGCGGGGGCGGAGAACCTGGGCGCGCTGGTCCTGCGCCCCGACCACGACCTGGTGGACGCGGACCAGCAGATCCTGGAGCGCGCCGCGCTGGTCACCGCGTTGCTGCTGCTGTTCCGGCAGACCGTGGCCGAGGCTGAGGGGCGGGTACGCGGCGAGCTGCTCGACGACCTGATCGCCCGCCCGGTACGCGACCCGGACGCGCTGCGTTCCCGCGCCCGGCGACTGGGGGTCGACCTGGACGCGCCGTGCGTCCTGGTCGCGGTGTGCGACGACGCGGGCGGGGCGCTGCGCCAGCGGGCGACGTCGTGGGCGTCGACGTACGCGTCGACCCGGGGTGGCCTCGCCGCCGCGCGGGACCGCCGGGTGGTGCTGATGCTGCCCGGTACCGCCGCCGGTACGGCGGCCCGTGCCGTGGCCCGCGACCTGAGCCGGGTGCTGGGCCGACCGGTGACCGCCGGTGCCGCCGGCCCGGCGAGCGGGCCGGCGGAGATCGCCGCGGCGTACCGCGACGCGGACCGGTGCGCGACCGCGCTGGTCGCGCTCGGTCGCTCCGGTGAGGGCGCGAGTACCGCCGAACTCGGCTTCGTCGGGCTGCTGCTGGGCGAGAACCGGGACGTCGACCGGTTCCTGACCGACACCATCGGTCCCGTGGTCGACTACGACACGCGCCGGGGTACCGCGCTGGTCAAGACGCTGGACGCGTACTTCGGGGTGGGCGGCAGCCTGGCCCGCGCCGCCGAGGCGCTGCACGTGCACGTGAACACCGTGACCCAGCGTCTGGAGCGGGTGGGCCAGCTGCTCGGCGCGGACTGGCAGCGCCCGGAGCGGGCCCTGGAGGTACAGCTCGCGCTGCGGCTGCACCGGCTGCGCGGCCCGCTGGCGGACTGACCCGCGGACGGCTGCCGCGCCGTGCGCGGCAGCCGTCCGCGTCCGGGCGACGTGGGGATCAGCGTCGCCAGCGGCGGGCGAGGTGCGCGGCGGTACCCCAGATGCCGCGCCGGAACAGCAGCACGACCACCACGAACAGCGCCCCGGTGACCAAGCTGACCTGCTCGAAGTGCTGCAACGACAGCCAGTCCTCCAGCCGTACCACGATCGCCGCGCCCAGGGTGCCGCCCCACAGGGTGCCGATCCCGCCGAGGACGACGAGCACGACCGCCTTGCCGGAGGTCGTCCAGTGCAGCACGTCGAGCGACACGAAGCCGTGCGCCTCGGCGAAGATCCCGCCGCCGAGCCCCGCCAGGAACGCCGACAACACGAACGCCGCGATCTTGTACAGGTGGGCGGGGTACCCGAGAGCGCGGACCCGCGACGCGTTGTCCCGGATCGCGACCAGTACCCGACCGAACGGCGAATGCACGACCCGCCACGCGATCCCGAACCCGAGCAGCGCCAGCGGCAGCATCCAGTAGTAGAAGTAGTACGGGTCGGACAGGTCCACCCCGAACAGGGTGCGCGGCACGTCCTGCAGCCCGTTCTCGCCGCCGGTGACCGAGCGCCACTCGTTCGCGACGAAGTACAGCATCTGCGCGAACGCCAAGGTGACCATGGCGAAGTAGATGCCGGTGCGGCGCACCGCCAGGTACCCGATGGGCGCGGCGATCAGCGCCGCGACCAGCGCGCCGGCGAGGACGGCGACCGGGAACGGCGCGCCGAGCTTCGCCGCGACCAGACCGGTGACGTACGCCGACGACCCCCAGAACGCGGCGTGCCCGAAGGACAGCAGCCCCACGTACCCGAGCAGCAGGTCCACCGAGACCGCCAGCAGCGCCCAGCAGAGGATGTCGATCGCGACCGGCGGGTACAGCCAGCGGGGCAGCCCCCACACCACGACCAGTCCCACCACGAGCAGCACCGGCCGCAGCCAGGACTGACCCGCCAGTCGCCCGGACAGCACCGGCGCCCGCCGTACCGCGGGCGGCGTCGTACCGGCGTCGGCGGCAAGAGCGCCGGCGCCCAACTCCTCGGTGCCCGGTGTGTCGGTCATACCGTCGACTCCTCGCGTCCGAACAGCCCGGCGGGGCGCCACAGCAGCACTACCGCCATGAGGATGAAGACCAGCGTCTGCGCGACGATCGGCGGCGCGTACGCCTGCGCCCACGCGTTGAGCACGCCGATCGCGAACCCGGCGAACACCGACCCGAAAATCGACCCGAGTCCGCCGATCACCACCACCGCGAACACCACGATGATCAGATCCGCGCCCATCAACGGGTTCACCGCCTGGATCGGCGCGGCGAGCACGCCCGCGAACCCGGCCAGCGCGATACCGAACCCGAACACCGGGGTCACCCACAGACCCACGTTGATGCCCATCGCCCGGGTCAGTTCCGGTCGTTCGGTGGCGGCGCGGACCACCACGCCGACCCGGGTACGGGCCAGCAGGTACCACACCGCGAGGCAGGCGATCACCGCGAGGGCGAAGACGAACACCCGGTACGCCGGGAACTCGAACAGCCCCAGGTTGAGCGAGCCGCCGAGTTCCTTCGGCATCTGGTACGGGCTGGGCTGGATGCCGTACCGCCACTTCACCAGGTCCTGCAGGATCAGCGTGAGACCGAAGGTGAGCAGGAAGTTGTACAGCGGGTCCAGTCGGGTCAGCCGGTGCACGAAGGCGCGTTCCAGCAGCGCGCCGACGATCCCGAGCGCGACCGGCACCAGCAGCAGCGCCCACCAGAACGGCAGCCCGGCTTCCTTGAGCAGGATGTACGCCCCGAACGCGCCGAGCATGTAGAACGCGCCGTGCGCGAAGTTGACCACGCGCAGCATCCCGAAGATCACTGCCAGGCCGAGCGCCAGCAGCGCGTAGAACCCGCCGCCGACCAGCCCGTTGAACGTCTGCTGCAGAAAGTTGACCATCGCGTCCTCCCCTCCCCTACCGGGCACCGGCGCGTACGACGTGGGTCGCCGGGCGGGCAGCGCCCGCCGGGCGCCGCGTCGACGGGTTGCCCGCCCGGCGTGGCGGTGGCGGGCGGCATCCGCCGCCCGCCACCGCCAGCGAACATCAGGACATGTGGCAGTCGGGCGACGGGGTCGGACGGAACGCCTGGTCAGCCGGGATGGTCTTGAGGATCTTCTCGTAGTCCCACGGTTCCTTGACCTCCGACGACGGTTTCACCTGGGCGAGGTACACGTCGTGCAGCACCCGGTGGTCCTCCGCGCGGATCTTGCCGTTGCGCAGGAACACGTCGTTGACCGTCTTGCCTTCCAGTTGCTTGACCACCGCGTCCGGGTTGTCGGTACCGGCAGCCTGCACCGCCTCCAGGTACTGCATCGCCGCCGAGTAGTTCGCCGCGTGCGCGAACGACGGGCGGGCGCCGGTGCGCTGGTAGAACCGGTCGGCGAAGGCGCGGTTCTGGTCGTCGAAGTTCCAGTACCAGGCGTCGGTGAACACCGTTCCGGCCAGCGCGTCCGGAGTCAGCGAGTGGATGTCGGTGATGAACATCAGACCGACCGCCAGCTTGATGCCCTTGTCCCGCAGCTTGAACTCGTTGTACTGCTTCACCACGTTGACCAGGTCGGCGCCGGCCTGCATGGCGCCGAGCGTGTCCGGCTTCGGGTTGTTGCTGGCCGCCTTGAGCAGCACCGCCGAGAAGTCCTCGGTGGGGTTCGGGAACGGCGTGCCGTCCTTACCCACCACCTGGCCGCCGGCCTTGGTGATCGCCTCGGTGAAGCTCTTGGTCATGTCCTGACCGAAGGCGTAGTTCGGGTAGATGATGTACCACGCCTTGGACCCGTTCTGGGTGGCCGCGATGCCGGTGCCGTTGGCCAGCATGTACGTGTCGTACGCGTAGTGGAACGTGTACTTGTTGCACGCCTTGCCGGTCAGGTCCGTGGTCGCCGCGCCGATGTTGAAGTACAGCTTCTTCTTCTGCTTGGCGACCTCGGCGACGCTCAGCGCCGCGGACGAGGTCGGCACGTCCAGGATGGCGTCCACGCCGAGCCGGTCGTACATCTCCTGGGCCTTGTTCTTAGCCACGTCCGGCTTGTTCTGGTGGTCGGCGGTCTCCACCGTGATGTTCTGGGTGATCGCCTTGTCGCCGTACTTCTTCTTGAAGTCCTCGATGGCCATCCTGACGGCCTCGACCGAGTTCTTGCCGGACAGCTGCGCGTACGCGCCGGACTGGTCGTTCAGCACGCCGAGCACGATCTTGTTGTCGGTCAGCTTCGCACCGGCCTGACTCTTCGGACCACCGCCGCCGCAGCCCGCCGCGACCAGCGCGGCGACGCCGAGGACCGCGGCGAGCCGGGCCGCCGGGACCATGGGTGAGCGCATCCTTCTCCTCCCGTCCGCGCGTTGGGTCGCGCGGGTTACCTGGTGCGCCGGGCCGGCACGCCGGCCGGACCGGTTCAGATCCCGAGGTACGCGAGCAGCTCGTGTTCGCGGTCGCGGACCTCGGAGTTGTCCATCGCCTCGACGATCCGGCCCTCGGCGAGCAGGTAGTGTCGATCGGCGACGGTCGTGGCGAAATGCAGGTTCTGCTCCACCAGCAGCACGGTCACGCCGTGCTGCTTGGCTTGGCGGAGGATCTCGCCCACCTGCTGGACCAGCAGCGGAGACAGGCCCTCGGTGGGTTCGTCGCACAGCAGCAGCCGGGCGCCGGTACGCAGCACCCGGGCCAGCGCGAGCATCTGCTGCTCGCCGCCGGACAGCGTGGTGGCCGGCGCGTCGCGGCGCTCACGCAGCGCCGGGAACGCCTCGTACACCTTGGACAGCGACCAGCCGTCCGAATCGACCAGTGGCGGCAGGGTGAGGTTCTCGGTCACCGACAGGGTGGCGTACGCGCCGCGGTCGTCCGGTACCCAGCCCAGACCGAGCCGGGCCCGCCGGTGCGCGGGCAGCCGAGAGAGGTCGCGACCGAGGAACGTGACGGTTCCGGTGTACTGCGGATGCAGCCCCATCAGGCAGCGCAGCAGGGTGGTCTTGCCCGCGCCGTTGCGCCCGCACAGGGTGACCACCTCGCCCTGTGCGACGCTCAGCTCGACGTCGCGCAGCACCTGCGCCTCGCCGTACCAGGCGGACAGCTTCTCAACGGACAGCATCAGGGTCTCCCAGGTACGCCGCTACCACCCGCGGGTCGGCTCGGACCTCGTCGTACCGACCCTCGGCGAGCACCCGCCCGGACTGGAGCACGGTGACCCGGTCGGCGAGGCGGCCGACCACGCTCATGTTGTGCTCCACCATCACCACGGTGCGACCCTGTCGGACCCGGTCGACGAGTTCGACCGTGCGGTCCACGTCCTCCAGGCCCATGCCGGCGGTCGGCTCGTCGAGCAGCAGGACGCGAGGCTCCAGGGCGAGCGCGATGGCCAGTTCGAGGGCGCGTTTGCGCCCGTACGCCAGGGTTTCGGCGGCCGACTCGGCGAACGCGGACAGCCCCACCATGTCGAGCAGTTCGCGGGCGCGGTCGGCGTACCGGTCCAGCAGTTTCGCCGACCGCCAGAACCGCCAGCCCAGGCCGGAGTCCGACTGCAACGCCAACTCCACATGCTCACGCGCGGTGAGCTGCGGGAACAGGCTGGTGATCTGGAACGACCGGGCGACACCGAGCCGCGCGACACGTTCCGGCGGCAGACCGGTCACGTCGTGTCCACCGATCTCGATGCGTCCCGCGGTCGGCGCGAAGAACCCGGTGAGCAGGTTGAACAGGGTCGTCTTGCCGGCGCCGTTCGGACCGACCAGGGCATGCACGCTGCCCTCCGCCACGTCGAGGTCGACGCCGTCGACGGCGCGGAAGCCGCGGAAGTCCTTGCACAGCCCACGGGTCGACAGCGCGAACGACACGTCCGGCGGACTGGTCGAGGACATCCCACCTCCATCGGGCACCCGGTGACGCCGGCCACATGGCCGGCGTGTGCGCCGAACGTTAGGGGCGGTCGCCAGGACGAGCCATGTCTGTCCCACACATAAAGCGGCATGCCCTGATGTGAACCGGCGCACAGCCGGACACGACGGGCACGCGCCCGACCGGTACCGGGCAGGCGCCGCGCCGACACGGGGTCGCCGAGCGCCGCGACATCGGTGGTGGACCGGTGTGACGTCGGTCGTGAAGGTGCGTGAGCGTGGGTACCGGGACCGGACGACAGCCGGCGCGGTGGCGCCGCCACGCGGACCGGGGACACATCGATACAGGGGCACCTATGTCCGCGCCAGACACCCGCCGCCGACGGCGGGGCGCACGGGTGGGCGGATCAGCGGCGGCTGGTCAGGGCGTCCAGCGCGCGGTCGACGTCCTGCTGCGTGGTGTACACGTGGAACGAGGCGCGGACCCGACCCACCCGCACCGCCGCGCGGATCCCGGCGGCGGCGAGCCGCTGCTCCGCCTGCGGTACGTCCACGGTGACGATCGCGCTGTTCCCCGGCGGCAGACCCAGCCCGGTGAGGAACCGGTTGGCCAGCGCCACGTTGTGGTCCCGGATCGCGGCGACGCCGATGCGTTCGACAAGTTCCAGGGCCGGGGCGGTGCCGACGAACGAGAACCATGCCGGCGACAGGTCGAAGCGGCGAGCGGACTGCGCCAGGCGAAGCCGTGGACCGTAGTACGAGTCGTCGACGTCCTCAGCCGCGTACCAGCCGGCGGACAGCGGTACCAGCCGGTCGCGCAACGACGGCGACAGGTAGGCGAAGCCTGAGCCGCGCGGCGACATCAGCCACTTGTACGCGGTGGCTGTGACGACGTCGGCGAGCGAGGCGTCGAACGGCAGCCAGCCGCACGCCTGGGTGGCGTCCACGACGACCAGCGCGCCGTGCGCGCGGGCGGCGGCGACCACCGCGGAATAGTCGGCGACCGTCCCGTCTGCGGACTGGACCAGGCTGAACGCGACCACGTCGGTGTCGGAGTCGACCGCGTCGGCGAGGTCCGCGACCGGGACCGGACGCAGGGTGACGCCGCGGTGCGCGTGCACCGCCCACGGAAAGACGTTCGAGGTGAATTCGATGTCCGGTATTACCACGTGCGCGCCGTCCGGCAGCGCGGCGGCGACCGGGGCGAGCATTTGCGAGACGTTGGTACCGACGCTGACGTCCTCGGGCGGTACCCCGACGAGCCGGGCGAACGCCGCGCGCGACCGAGCGGTCGACTCGTCCCAGCCCTCCCAGGAGGTGTGCCCGGTACGCCAGTCGGCGAGCGCCGCCTGCAACGCCTGCCACGCCGGACGGGGCGGCAGCCCGTACGACGCGGTGTTGAGCCACCCCGGTTCGGCATCCCACAGCGCCTGCGCGGCGCGTACATCCAACGGCTCGCCCATCGGTCGGCCTCTCCCTTACGTCGGTCTCGGTGCCCCGGGCGCTACGACTTCGCGCTGAGCCTCTCCTGACGCAGTTGCGGTGCCAGTCGACAGACCGTCTCGACATCCGCATCCTCGTGCAGGACGACGAGTTTGCGTTGGATGGCCGTGGCAATCACTCGATGATCGGCAATAGACAGGCCGTGGTGCTGACTGCGTGCCGCCAGTTCACGCTGCACGTCGCCGCTCAAGGGTGACCTGGGGTGGCGCGGACGACACTCAGGCGGGGACCGATCAGCCGACCGCCGCCATGACCTCGTCGGAGACGTCGAAGTTCGCGTACACGTTCTGCACGTCGTCCGAATCTTCCAACGCGTCGATCAGCTTGAAGATCTTCCGGGCGCCGTCCTCGTCGAGGGGAACGGTGACGCTCGGTACGAACGAACTCTCCGCCGACTCGTAGTCGATGCCGGCGGACTGCAACGCGTTGCGGACCGCGATCAGGTCGCTCGGTTCGGACACCACCTCGAACGACTCGCCGAGGTCGTTGACCTCCTCGGCACCCGCGTCGAGCACCGCGAGCAGCACGTCGTCCTCGCTCAGGTCGCCCTTCGGGACGATCACCACGCCCTTGCGCGAGAACAGGTACGACACGCTGCCCGCGTCCGCCAGCGAGCCGCCGTTGCGGGTCAGCGCGGTGCGCACGTCCGTGGCGGCCCGGTTGCGGTTGTCGGTGAGGCACTCGATGAGCAGCGCGACGCCGTTCGGCCCGTATCCCTCGTACATGACGGTCTGGTAGTCCGCGCCGCCGGCCTCCTGACCGGAGCCGCGCTTGATCGCCCGGTCGATGTTCTCGTTGGGGACCGAATTCTTCTTGGCCTTCTGGATGGCGTCGAACAGGGTCGGGTTGCCGGCCGGGTCGCCACCGCCGGTGCGCGCCGCCACCTCGACGTTCTTGATCAGTCGGGCGAACAACTTGCCGCGCTTGGCGTCGACGACGGCCTTCTTGTGCTTGGTCGTCGCCCACTTTGAGTGGCCGGACATTACCCCTCCGTCTTCAGTGCCGCCGCCGCCATGTCCAGGAAGTACCGGTGCACACGCAGATCACCGGTGATCTCGGGATGGAAAGCGGTGGCGAGCAGATTGCGCTGCCGGACGGCGACAATCCTACCGGCGTCGCCCGCGGAGGCGTCACCGCCGGGCCCGCCCGGCGTCTGCCCGCCCGACGGCACGCTGCCGAGGATCTCGACGCCGGCACCGACCCGCTCCACCCAGGGCGCCCGGATGAACACGGCGTGCACCGGACCTCCCGGTACCCCGGCCAGGTCGACCGGCGCCTCGAACGAGTGGACCTGGCGACCGAACGCGTTGCGGCGCACGGTCATGTCGATCCCGTCGAACGACTGCTGGTCGGGGCGACCGTCGAGCACCTCGGTGGCGAGCATGATCATGCCGGCGCACGAGCCGAACGCCGGCATACCCTCGGCGATGCGCTTACGGATGGGTTCGAGTACGCCGAAGTCGATCGCGAGCCGGCTCATCGTGGTCGACTCGCCACCGGGGATGACCAGGGCGTCGACGGTGTCCAGTTCGTCGGCGCGGCGCACCGGACGCGCCAGCGCGCCGCACTCGGCCAGTACCCGCAGATGTTCGCGGACGTCGCCCTGCAGCGCGAGCACGCCCACCGTCAGGTCGCTCACGAGTCTCCTACCACCCGCGCTCGGCCAGGCGGTGCGGCTGCGGAATGTCGTCGACGTTGATGCCGACCATCGCCTCGCCCAGCCCGCGCGACACCTTCGCGATCATGTCGGGGTCGTCGTAGAAGGTGACCGCCTTGACGATCGCCGCCGCCCGCTTCGCCGGGTCGCCGGACTTGAAGATGCCGGAGCCGACGAACACGCCCTCCGCGCCGAGCTGCATCATCATCGCGGCGTCGGCGGGCGTGGCGATACCACCGGCGGTGAACAGCACGACGGGCAGCTTGCCGGTCTCGGCGACCTCGCGGACCAGCTCGTACGGCGCCTGCAGCTCCTTGGCGGCGACGTACAGCTCGTCCTCGCTCATCGAGGTCAGACGACGGATCTCGGCACGGATCCGGCGCATGTGGGTGGTGGCGTTGGACACGTCGCCGGTGCCGGCCTCACCCTTCGAGCGGATCATCGCGGCGCCCTCGGTGATCCGGCGCAGCGCCTCGCCGAGGTTGGTCGCGCCGCACACGAACGGCACGGTGAACGCCCACTTGTCGATGTGGTTGGCGTAGTCGGCGGGGGTCAGCACCTCGGACTCGTCGACGTAGTCCACGCCCAGCGCCTGCAGGACCTGAGCCTCGACGAAATGCCCGATCCGCGCCTTGGCCATCACGGGGATCGACACCGCGTTGATGATCGAGTCGATCAGGTCGGGGTCGCTCATCCGGGCCACGCCGCCCTGCGCGCGGATGTCTGCCGGCACCCGCTCGAGAGCCATCACCGCGACCGCTCCGGCATCCTCGGCGATCTTCGCCTGCTCCGCGGTGACGACATCCATGATCACGCCGCCCTTGAGCATCTCGGCCATCCCCCGCTTGACGCGGGCGGTGCCGGTGACCGGAGCGGCAACGTGGGAGTTCTCGGACACGGTGGGGGGACTCCTTGTTCCTGGTGATGGTGAGATCCATGGTACGCCGCCGACGGCGAGCCACCCGATGGCCAATCCGCTGCCGGTGGCCTCGGGTGCCGGGTACCGCGCCGGGTGCCGCCTCGGTGCCGGGCTACAGCGGCGGCACCGGTACCGACGTGTCCAGAATCGGGTCGTCCACGTCGAAGTAGCGCGGCTCGGCGTGCCTGCGCCCCAGCCGGAGCAGCCGGACCAGGCGGCGGCGGCGTACCGCGAGCGCGTCGCGGACCAGATCGTTGTGTACCTGCCGGGTCAACGCGACCTGCCGACTGGCGGCGGACACCTCCGCCAGGGTCGGCGCGTCCGGCGGGTACGGCAGCGCGCGCAGCGCCCGGGTCAGGTCGTTCTCGACCAGTTCCCGGTCGTCCGGGTGGGCTTCCAGCGCGGCGCGCGCCGCCGCCTTCAGCTCCGGACGCCCGAGCGCGTCGGCGAGCTGGCTCGCGGCGGCCGCCCTGCGTACCAGGTGCGCGTCCAGGGCGGCGTGGGCGGCGGCGCAGCGCGCGGCGAGCCGGTCCAGCCGTGCCGTGAGCCAGGTGAGGTACATCGCCACGAGCACCACCACCACGACCGCCGCGACCATCCACCACATGCCGCGCATGCTAGTGGTCGTGGCACCGTCGGGCGCGTACCGAGTCAGATGCCCGCCACTGATCGCGGCGTCGCCTCGATCGCAGTCCGGTACACCTCGAGCACCCGCTGGGCGACCACGGTCCAGTCGTACGCGGCGACCACCTGGCTGGCCCGCCGCGCCAGGGCGCTTCGGCGGGCGGGGTCGTCGAGCAGCTCGGCGAGAGTCCGGGCGAGCGCGACCGGGTCGCCGACCGGTACCAGCGCCGCCGCCCGACCGCCGTCGAGGACCCGACGGAACGCGTCCAGGTCGCTGGCGACGATCGGGGTACCGGCGGCCATCGCCTCGGTGAGGATCATCCCGAACGACTCGCCGCCGGTGTTCGGCGCCACGTACACGTCGACGCTGCGCAGCATGCGCGCCTTGTCGGTCTCGGAGACCAGTCCCAGGAAGGTGATCCGACGCGCCGTGTGCGCCGGTACGTCGTCCAGCACGTCCGCCGGGTCGCCCGGTCCGGCGACCAGCAGACGCAGCCCGGGGCGGTCGGCGGCGAGCCGGACGAACGCGTCGAGCAGCACGGGGAAACCCTTGCGCGGCTCGGTGTACCGACCGAGGAAGCCGACCGCCCCGCCCGGTCCCGGCCAGCCCGGCAGCGGTTCGGCGTGCGCGTACCGGGACACCGCCACCCCGTTCGGGATCTCCCAGCCGCCGCCGTCGAGGTGTTCGACCTGGACCTTGCGGGCCAGCGCGCTGACCGCGATCCGGGCGGTGATCTTCTCCAGGACGAGTTGGAGGACGCCCTGGGCGGCCGCCATCGCGCGGGACCGGGTCATCGCGGTGTGGAACGTCGCGACCACCGGACCGCGGGCGAGCAGTACCGCGAGCATCGACAGGCTGGGCGTGACCGGCTCGTGCACGTGCAGCACGTCGAACTCGCCGGCGGCGAGCCATCGGCGTACCCGCGCGGCGGAGATCGGTCCGAACGACAGCCGGGCGACCGAGCCGTTGTACCGGACCGGCACGGCGCGCCCCGCCGACACCAGGTACGGCGGCAGCTCGCCGTCCTCGTCGGCCGGCGCCAGCACGCTCACCTCGTGCCCGAGGCTGATCAGCGTCTCGGCGAGGTCGCGGACGTGGTTCTGCACGCCGCCGGGAACGTCGAACGAGTACGGGCAGACGATGCCGATCCGCACGCGTCCTCCTAAGCCTGTCCGGCTTGCCGGTCCGGCGTACCGTCGTCGAGCCACATCCGCTGCAGCATGTGCCAGTCCTCCGGGTGCGCGGCGATCCCGGCCGCGAGGTCGTCGGCGATGGTCTGCACGGTCAGGGTGACCCGGTCGCGCAGCGACCCGGCGTCGGGACCGGGCAGGGTGAGCGGACCGCGCAGCCGGGCGCGCGGTCCGTCCGGCTCGTACCACATGTCCACCGTGTACAGCGGCGCGCCGGTACGGATCGCGAGCAGCGCCGGGCCGGGCGGCATCCGGGTACGACCGCCGAAGAAGGTGACCTCCACGCCGCGCGCGGACAGGTCGCGGTCGGCGAGCAGCGGCACGATGTACCCCTTGCCGAGCCGGTCCTCCAGCACGTCCAGGGTGGGCCGGTCGCCGCCGGTCAACGGCAGGATCTCCATGCCGAGGCCCTCGCGGAAGGCGAGGAAGCGCTGGTACAGCTGCTCCGGCTTGAGCCGTTCGGCGACCGTGACGATCGGCCAGCCCATGGCGGCGACCCACGCCCCGGCCGCGTCCCAGTTGCCGGCGTGCGGCAGCGCGACGACCGCCCCGCGACCGCTGGCGACGTCCTCGGCGAGCAGGTCGGCGCCGCCGAGCTGGAAGTCGGTGAGGATCTGCGCCCGCGAGCGGGACGGCAGGCGGAACGCCTCGCAGAAGTACCGCGCGTACGAGCGCATCGCACGGCGCACCAGCTCGTCGAACTCGTCGTCGCCCAGCCCCGGCCCGACCACCCGGCGCAGGTTGGCGGCCAGTCGCCGCACCCCGCGTCCGCCCCGGCGTACCGCCAGGTCGCCGCCGAGCGCGAACAGTCCGTTCGCCACCGGAGCGGGCAGCGCCCGCACGGCCCGCCAGCCGGTCGCGAACGCCACGTCGGCCAGCCGCGATCCCGCTTCGTTCATACCTTCTGATCCTGCCGGTAGACGGTCGCCACGCGCTGCCCCACCGTGACGATGGACAGCACCGCGAGCAACCACAGCGCCACGTCCAGGGCGTACGGCACGCCGACTCCAGCCAGCAGCCCGCCGAGCCCGACCAGGATGAGCCGTTCGGCGCGCTCGGCGACGCCGACGTTCGCGGTCATGCCCAGACCTTCCGCGCGAGCCTTCGCGTACGACACGATCTGACCCGCGACCAGGCAGATCAGCCCGGCAGCGGCGGCGGCGTGCTGTCCGGTGACCGCCAGCCAGTAGCTCACCGAGCCGAAGATCGCCCCGTCGGCGAGCCGGTCCATGGTCGAGTCGAGGAACGCGCCGAACCGGGCGGGGCGGGGACCGTCCCGCCGCGCCAGCTGCCGGGCCATCGCGCCGTCGATCAGGTCGGTGAACGCCGACAGGGTGACGATCACGACGGCGGTGACGAGGTGCCCGCGGGCACCGAAACCGATCGCGCCGACCAGGACGCCGACGGTACCGGCGATGGTGACGGCATTGGGCGAGACGCCGGCGCGCAGCAGGGCGCGACCGACCGGGTCGGTGACCCGGGCGATGCCCGCCCGCCCGAACACGCTGAGGATCTTCGCCATGGCGCTCCCACGATAACGGCGTCGACCAGCGGGGGCACGACCGGCTCGCGCTTCGGGGTTGTGCGTTACCACCCGCCGGGTGTGGGATCAAATCGTGATGTTCACCCGCCATGCACGCGGCCCCACCCGTCGATAAAGGAGGTGCGCAGATGGCGCAGAAGGCCCCAGAGAAGGGAGTCACCGGCCCCGCGCCGGTGGTGGACGACCCCGGCAGGGTACGCAACGTGGTACTCGTCGGGCACTCCGCGGCAGGCAAGACCACTCTGGTCGAGGCGCTGCTCGCGGTCACCGGCACGATCAACCGGGCCGGTACCGTGACCGAGGGCACCACGGTCTGCGATCACGATCCGGCCGCCGTGCGGCAGCAGCGCTCGGTCAGCCTGGCGTGTGCCCCGGTGGTACACGAGGACATCAAGGTCAACCTTCTCGACACGCCCGGGTACGCGGACTTCGTGGGCGAACTGCGCGCCGGGCTGCGCGCCGCGGACGCCGCGCTGTTCGTGGTGTCGGCGGCGGACGGGATGGACGCGGCGACCGGCGCCCTGTGGGAGGAGTGCGGGGCGGTGGGTATGCCGCGCGCGGTCGCGGTGACCCGGCTCGACCACCAGCGCGCCGACTTCGAGGAGACGGTGGCGACCTGCCGACAGGTGTTCGGCGACAACGTGCTTCCGCTGTACCTGCCGATGCACGGCGACGACGGGCAGTCCGTCGTCGGGTTGATGGGGCTGATCAGCCAGCGCGTCTTCGACTACTCGGCGGGGTACCCGCCGCAGGTACGCGACCCCGACCCGGAGCACCTGCCGGCGATCGCGGACGCCCGCAACGAACTGCTCGAAGGGATCATCGCCGAGAGCGAGGACGAGTCGCTCATGGAGCGGTACCTCGGCGGGGAGGAGATCGAGACCTCGGTCATCATCGAAGACTTGGAGAAGGCTGTCGCGCGGGGCAGCTTCTACCCGGTGGTACCGGTCTGCGCGGAGACCAGGGTCGGGCTGGACGCGCTGCTCGAGGTGCTCACCAGCGCGTTCCCCGCGCCCGCCGAGCACGACCTGCCGGTGGTCACCGAACTCGACGGGTCCCCGGTGGAGCCGCTGACCTGCGACGCGAACGGACCGCTGGTAGCTGAGGTGGTGAAGACCACGATCGACCCGTACGTCGGGCGGGTGTCGCTGGTCCGGGTGTTCTCCGGCACGCTGCGCCCCGAGGTCGCGGTCCACATCGCCGGACACGGCATGTCCGAGCGGGGGCACGCCGACCACGACGCGGACGAGCGGATCGCGCACATCTACTCGCCGCTGGGGGCGGCGCTGCGGGAGGTACCGGCGTGCGTGGCGGGCGACATCTGCGCCATCACGAAGTCGGGCAGCGCCGAGACCGGCGACACCATTTCCGCCAAGGACAGGCCGCTGCTCGTCGCGCCGTGGGACATGCCGGAGCCGCTGCTGCCGGTGGCTATCGTCGCCAAGACCCGCTCCGACGAGGACACCCTCGCCAAGAACCTGAGCCGGCTGGTCGCCGCCGACCCGACGCTGCGCCTGGAACGCAACGCCGAGACCCGGCAGCTGGTGCTGTGGTGCATGGGCGAGGCACACGCGGACGTGGTGCTGGAACGGCTGCGGGTCGGCGGCGCCGAGATCGAGACCGAACCGGTGCGGGTGGCGCTGCGCGAAACGTTCACCAGCTCCGCGAAGGGGCACGGTCGGCACGTCAAGCAGTCCGGCGGGCACGGACAGTACGCGGTGTGCGACATCGAGGTGGAGCCGCTGCCGCGCGGCGGCGGGTTCGAGTTTGTCGACAAGGTGGTCGGCGGGGCCATCCCGAACAACTTCATCCCGAGCGTCGAGAAGGGTGTCCGAGCGCAGATGGAGCGGGGCCTGGTCGCCGGGTACCCGATGGTCGACGTGCGGGTCACCCTGTTCGACGGCAAGGCGCACTCGGTCGACTCGTCCGACGCGGCGTTCCAGACCGCCGGGTCGCTCGCGCTCAAGGACGCCGCCGACAAGGCCCAGGTGTCGCTGCTGGAACCGGTCGACGAGGTGGAGATCCGGGTACCCGAGGCGTTCGTCGGCGCGGTGATGAGCGACCTGTCCAGCCGGCGCGGCCGGGTCCTGGGTACCGAGTCCGACCCGGACCGGGCGGAACGTTCGATCGTCCGCGCCGAGGTGCCCGCGACCGAACTGGTCCGCTACGCCGTGGAGTTGCGTTCGATGACCTCGGGTACCGGCGGTTTCAGCCGGACGTTCGTGCGGTACGAGCCGATGCCCAGCCACCTGGCGGACCAGGTACGCAAGGAGCACGCGGCCCGCACCGGGCACAGTTGACGGTCGCGTGCGACGCGGGTGGGGTCGGCGGGCGCCGACCCCACCCGCGCGTGCGCTCCACCTGGATGTGCCGGGCCGCCGAGCGGTCAGCGCCCGTCGGGCGGGCGGGTCGGTGACGGTACCGTCTCGTCGGCGCACAGCGCCTCGAGCGCCGGCAGCGCGGCGCGCAACGCCGCCTGCTGCTCGTCGGTCAGCCGGGCGACCCGCTCGGCGAGCACCCGGGCGCGCGCCGAGGACGCGCCGTTGATCAGGCGTTCCCCGTCCGGCGTGGCGCGCACCAGCCAGGCGCGGGCGTCCGCCGGGTCGACGGCGCGCGCCGCGAGCCCTTCGTTCTCCAGGAGCGCGACGATCCGACTGATGCTCGGCGCCCGGACGCCCTCGCGGGTGGCCAGGTCGCCGAGCCGCATCGGGCCCTCGCGAACCACGGTGGCCAGCGCGGACACCGCCCCGTGACCGAGCGGCGCCGGCGCGACGCGGCGCAGTGCCCTGGTCAACCGGGCCAGCACCACATACAGCCGACCGGCGGCGTCGCGGTCGCCGACCGCGACGCCGCCCCCGGTCGCCTTGCCGAACGTCATGACCACCCACCTTCGTCCGAGGGCGCGGGGCTGCGCTGCTCGGCGGTGCTCGCGCTCACGCTGCTTCCTCGGTTGCCGTGACCTCGGTCGCCTCGCCGCCGCGCTGTGGGTCCAGCGCCAGGGCGGGGGCGCGCCGGCTGCCGGGGGTACCGCCGACCAGCGACGCGAGCGCCGCGATCACCGTCATCGCGGCGGCGGCTGTGAACACCACCACCAGCCCATGGTGGAACGGTTCCGAGATGAGGTGGGGGAAGAACTGCTTGCCGGTCAGAGCCGCCGCGTTGGCGGGCGGAAGGCTCTGCAGCACGCCGGTCGGACCGAGCAGTTCCGCCAGCGGGTTGAAGCCGAGGAACGCGGCGAACAGGCTGCCGACCGGGGGCAGCCCGGCGACCTTGTCGGCGATCGGTGCCGGTACACCCTCGGATTCCAGCCCGGTGGACAGGCTGTGCGGCAGGGTCGCCGCCAACCCGATGATCATCAGCGAGAAGAAGATCCCGATGGACAGCGCCTGACCGGAGTTGAGGAAGGTGCCGCGCATGCCGGCGGCGGCGCCGCGCTGGTTCGCCGGTACCGAGCCCATCACCGCGGACGTGTTCGGCGAGGAGAACAGCCCGGAGCCGATGCCGTTGACGGCGACGAGCAGCGCGAACGCCCAGTACGGGAAGTCCACGGGCAGCAGTACCAGCCCGACGAACGTCGCCGTCACGACCAGCAGCCCGCCGACGGCGAACAGCCGGGTACCGAAGCGGTCGGACAGCCAGCCCGACAGCGGACCGGCGACCAGGAACCCGATCGTCAACGGCAGCAGGTAGATGCCGGCCCACAGCGGCGTGGACGCGTAGTCGTACCCGTGCAACGGCAGCCAGATGCCCTGCAACCAGATGATCAACATGAACTGCAGCCCGCCGCGACCGATCGAGGAGAGCAGGCCGGCGAGGTTGCCGGCGGCGAACGTGCTGATCCGGAACAGCCCGAGGTGGAACATCGGGTCCGGTACCCGGGTCTCGACGACCAGGAAGGCGATCAGCAGAGCGGTGCCGCCGGCGAGCCCGGCGACCACCCACGGGTTGGTCCAGCCGGTCGGGTGTCCGCCGTACGGCTGGATGCCGTAGGTGATCGCGGCGAGCAGGACCGACAGACCGACCGCGAACGAGATGTTGCCCACCCAGTCGGGTCGCCCGGCGCGACGTTCGCCGAGTTCGTGCAGCGACTTGTACGCCCAGACGGTTCCCGCCAGCCCGATCGGCACGCTGACCCAGAACACGGCGCGCCAGTCCCACTCGGCGAGCACCCCGCCGAGGACCAGGCCGATGAACGACCCGGCGATCGCGGCGACCTGGTTGATGCCGAGCGCGGTGCCGCGCTGGTACGCCGGGAACGCGTCGGTGAGGATCGCGGTCGAATTCGCGAAGATCATCGCGCCGCCGACGCCCTGGACGATCCGCCATCCGATCAGCCACATCGCGCCCGCGCTGCCGTGGTAGGGGTCGAGCGACAGCGCGATGGACGCGACGGTGAACACCACGAAGCCGAGGTTGTAGATGCGTACCCGGCCGTACATGTCGCCCAGCCGGCCGAGCGTCACCACGAGTACTGCCGAGACCAGCAGGAACCCCATGATCATCCAGAGCAGGTACCCGACGTTGCCGGGTGCCAGCGGGTCCAGGTGGATGCCCCGGAAGATCGCCGGCAGCGAGATGATCACGATGGACGAGTTGACCGTGGCGAGCAGCATGCCGAGGGTGGTGTTGGACAGGGCGACCCAGCGGTACCGGGGATGATCGCGGTCGAAACGGGCGGCTCGGCGGGCCGGCGCGGTGACAGTCGACATGAGCCCGAGATTAGTTGCTTCACGTTAACTAATTTGCGTAAATCGACATGCAGTGATACGTGTCACTGGGGGTCGGGTCGCAGCGCGCGCCGGGTGTCGCCCGCCGGGCAGGCGGAACGGCTGCCGACGCCCGACCGGCTGCGCGGGTGGGCACGGTGCCTCACCTGCCGGCAGTCGGTCAGGTCAGTCGCCGGCAGCCCACGCTTCGGCGAGCAGCGCACGGGTGTCGGCCAGCAACTGCGGCAGCACCTTGGTGTGTCCGACCACCGGCATGAAGTTCGTGTCGCCACCCCAGCGCGGTACCACGTGCTGGTGCAGGTGGGCGGCGATGCCGGCACCGGCGACCGAGCCCTGGTTCATCCCGATGTTGAAACCCTGCGGTCCGCTCGCCCGTCGGATCACCCGCATCGCGGTCTGCGTGAACGCGCTCAGTTCGGCGGTCTCCGCCTCGTCGAGGTCGGTGTAGTCGGAGACGTGCCGGTACGGACAGACCAGCAGGTGACCGGAGTTGTACGGGTACCGGTTCAGCAGCGCGTACACCCGCTCGCCGCGCGCCACGACCAGACCGTCCTCGTCCGGACCCTTCGGCGCGAGGCAGAACGGGCAGGTGTGCGGCTCGCCGTACCCGCCGGCCGGCTTGTCCGCACCGGAGATGTACGCCATCCGGTGCGGGGTCCACAGCCGGTCCATGCCGTCCGGATCGGCCATCGGATCAGCCCTCGGACGCCGCGCTCGGTCCGGTGTTGACCCGCGAGCGCACCACCTCGACGACGTGGGCGACCGCCTCGTCCAGCGGCACGCCGTTGCGTTGCGAGCCGTCGCGGTACCGGAACGACACCGTCCCGTCCGCCACGTCCTGGTCGCCGGCGATCGCCATGAACGGGATCTTCTGCTGCTGGGCGGTGCGGATCTTCTTCTGCATCCGATCGTCGGACTCGTCGACCTCGACCCTGATGCCCTCGGCGCGCAGCCGGTCGGCAAACTCGCGCAGGTAGCCGGCGTGGTCCTCGCGGATCGGGATGCCCACCACCTGAATCGGCGCCAGCCAGGCCGGGAACGCCCCGGCGTAGTGCTCGGTCAGGATGCCGAAGAACCGCTCGATCGACCCGAACAACGCGCGGTGGATCATGACCGGACGCTGCCGGGTGCCGTCCGCCGCCTGGTACTCCAGTCCGAACAACTCCGGCAGGTTGAAATCGAGTTGAACCGTCGACATCTGCCAGGTGCGACCGATCGCGTCACGCGCCTGCACGGAGATCTTCGGACCGTAGAACGCGGCCCCGCCCGGGTCGGGCACCAGGTCGAGCCCGGACTCCTCGGCGACCGAGCGCAGCACCTCGGTCGCCTCCTCCCACACCTCGTCGGAGCCGACGTACTTCTCCGGGTCCTTGGTCGACAACTCCAGGTAGAAGTCCTCGAGGCCGTAGTCGCGCAGCAGGTCGAGCACGAAGCGCAGCAGCGACTTCAGCTCGTCCGCCATCTGCTCCTTGGTGCAGTAGATGTGCGCGTCGTCCATGGTCAGCCCGCGCACCCGGGTCAGCCCGTGCACCACACCGGACTTCTCGAACCGGTACACCGTGCCGAACTCGAACAGCCGCAGCGGCAGTTCGCGGTACGACCGACCGCGCGACCGGAAGATCAGGTTGTGGAACGGGCAGTTCATCGGCTTGAGGAAGTACTCGGCGCCCTCAAGCTGCATCGGAGGGTACATGCTGTCGCGGTACCAGTCGAGGTGCCCGGAGATCTGGAACAACTGCCCCTTGGTGATGTGCGGGGTGTTGACGAACGAGTAGCCCGCCTTCTCGTGCGCTACCCGCGAGTAGTTCTCCAGCTCGCGCCGGATGATGCCGCCCTTGGGGTGGAACACCGGCAGCCCGGAGCCGATCTCGTCGGGGAAGCTGAACAGGTCGAGCTCGGCGCCCAGCTTGCGGTGGTCGCGCCGGGCCGCCTCCTCCAGCAGCCGCAGATAGTCCTTAAGCTGGTCGCGGGTCGGCCACGCGGTGCCGTACACCCGCTGAAGCTGCGGGTTCTTCTCGCTGCCCCGCCAGTAGGCGGCGGCGGTGCGCATCAGCTTGAACGCGCCGATCAGCCGGGTCGACGGCAGGTGCGGGCCGCGGCACAGGTCGCCCCAGCACACCTCGCCCGTCTTCGGGTCGACGTTGTCGTACGCGGTCAGCTCGCCGCCGCCGACCTCCATCACCTCGCCGGTGTCGACCTCGCCCTTGATGTCGACCAGCTCGAGCTTGTACGGCTCGCCGGCGAGCTCCGCCTTGGCCTGCTCGACCGAGTCGTACCGGCGACGGCGGAACAGCTGCCCCGCCTTGATGATCTCCTGCATCCGCTTCTCGAGCTTGTCGAGATCTTCCGGCTGGAAGGGGCGGGTGACGTCGAAGTCGTAGTAGAAGCCGTTCTCCACCGGCGGACCGATGCCGAGCTTGGCTTCGGGAAAGATGTCCTGAACCGCCTGGGCGAGCACGTGCGCCGTCGAGTGGCGCAGGACGCTGAGCCCGTCCGGCGAATCGACGGTGACCGCCTCGACCTCGACCTCAGCCTCGGGTGCCCAGCTCAGGTCGCGCAGCCGTCCCTCCGGGTCGCGCACCACCACGACCGCCTTTGGACCCGTCGTCGGCAACCCCGCCTTCGCCACCGCGTCGGCGCACGTCGTCCCGGCCGGGACGACGACGCGGTCGGCCACGGCGGAAACACGGGGTGCGGACACGGTGGGCTCCTCAGGTCGGGTGCGGTCACTGCGGCGACCGCGACGCGGTCACAACGACCCCGATGCTATCCGGCGGCGCCGAAGCCGCGCCGAGCGCATCCACAGCCGTCCGGCTCGTCCACAGCTATCGGACTTCACGATGCCGTACCGGTCGGCAGGGGCTAGGTTGTCGCCATGGCGCCTGGCGACATCTTCTCCGCGCTGCAGCGGCGGTACCAGACATTCTTCGCGACCCGCCCGGCGATCCCGTTCGCGGTCGCCGCCGACGGATCGGTGCGGTCGTTCGGACCGGGCGAGCCCGCCTTCACGATCACCGTGCGCGACGGCCGGGGCGCCAAGGCGCTCGCCGGTCTCGACCAGCTCGGCGTCGCGGTGGCATACCTGCAGGGGTGGCTCGACGTGGACGGGGACCTCGCCGCCGCGCTGAAGATGCGGGCGTTCTTCCGGGACATCCATCCGATCGCCTGGGTGTCCCGGTTCGCCCCGGCGCTGGTCCGCGGCGGCACCGAGCACGACCGGCGGTCGATCTCGGCGCACTACGACGAGGACTCCGAGTTCTTCCTGACGTTCCTGGACACCCGGCACCGCTGCTACACCGAAGGCGTGTTCGCCACCGACGACGAGCCGCTGGAAGACGCCATGACCCGCAAGATGGACCTCGCCCTGGACGCGATCGGGGTCCAGCCCGGCGACCGGGTGCTGGAGGTCGGCGGCGGATGGGGGGCCTTCGTGGAGTACGCCGGCAAGCGCGGCATCGACGTGACCACCCTGACCCTGTCCCAGGAGTCCGAGCGGTACCTGAACAACCTGATCACCGAGCAGGGGCTGCCCGCCCGCGTGGTGCGCGAGCACGTCCTGAAATACCGCGATGCGGGCCGGTACGACGCGATCGTGAACATGGGCGTCACCGAGCACCTGCCCGACTACCGAGCCACCCTGCGCAAGTACGCCGAACTGCTCAAGCCCGGCGGATACGTGTACCTCGACGCGCTCGCCATGCGGCGCAAGCACAACATCTCCACCTTCATGAGCCGGTACATCTATCCCGGCAAGTCCTCGCCACTGCTGCTGCACGAATACCTGCGCGAGGTCGCCCGCTCGCCGTTCGAGCTGATCAGCCTTGCCAACGACCGGCACAACTACTACCTGACGTGCAAGCGGTGGGCGGAGCGCCTGGACGCCGCACGCGACGAGATCGTTTCGCGCTGGGGCGAGCAGTTGTACCGGCGGTTCCGGCTGTTCCTGTGGGGTTCGGCAGCCGGTTTCGAGACCGGTCTGGTGCAGGCGTACCGATGGGTACTCCAGCTGCCCTGACCGACCAATGTGGACCGTGGCTCGGATAGCCCGCGCCGCGAGGCGGGAACCGGTCGGCAGAGGATCTGCCGCGCGGCTCACCGGCTGGGTTCCGAGCCCTGACAGCCGTGGGCGGCCACCCGAAACGGGCGGCCGCCCACGGCGGGACCAAGCGTCCTCAGTCGCGTAGCGCCCTGGTCGCCACGGCGGCACCGGCAGCGACCGCCGCGGCTCCCGCGCCCACCAGCACGTGGTGCCGGGACGCCCACGCCTGCACGCTGTACGACTTCGCCTTCTGGTCGAAGTCGCCGTGCGCGCCGTAGTCGTGCCCGCGCAGACCGTCGGCCGGCTGCCACAGGTTCGCCGGTCGTTCAGCACTGGTCGGCTGGCTGGTCTGCTGCGACTTGTACCCGGTGCGAGCCAGGTACCGGTCCAGGATGCCCGGGATGAACTTGTTGGCGATCAGCGTCGCCGCCGTCGACCCGCCCACCCAGTACTCCCGGCGCTTGGGGTGCTGCGCGGCGTACACGATGGACCGGGCGACCACCTCGGGCTGGTAGATCGGCGGTACCGGCTGAGGATGGCGACGCAGCCGGGACAGCACCCAGTCGAACTGCGGGGTGTTGACCGCCGGCAACTGCACCATCGTCACGTGCACGTTGCTCTTGTCGTGCAGCAGTTCGCAGCGCAGCGACTCGGTGAAGCCCTGGATGGCGTGCTTGGAACCGCAGTACGCCGCCTGCAGCGGAATCCCCCGGTACGCCAGCGCGGAGCCGACCTGCACGATCGCTCCCTGGTCGCGGGGCAGCATACGGCTGAGCGCGACCTTGGTACCCCACACGTACCCGAGGTAGGTCACCTCGGTGGTGCGCTTGAACTCGTCCGGCTGCACCTGCGTGAACGGCGCGAAGACCGAGCTGAACGCGTCGTTGACCCAGATCTCGATCGGACCCAGCTCCCGCTCGATCCGCTCGGCGGCGGCCTCGACCTGCTCGTACACCGCCATGTCGGTCGGAATCGGCAGCGCGACGCCGCCCTCCTTCTCGACGTCCTCCACCGCGCCGGTCAGGCCCTCCTCACCGCGGGCCAGCAGGGCCACCTTCGCGCCGAGCCGCGCGAACTGTCGCGCGGTCGCCCGGCCGACGCCGGCACTGGCCCCGGTCACCACGACTACCTTGTCTTTCACGTCTCATCCTCCTTGGTGTTCACGCGGTACCGCTCAGCGTCGGCGGTCAATGCAATGCCGTGCCCGGGGCGGTCGGTCGCCGGGCGCATCACGCCCCCGTGCGCGGACAGCGCGCCGTCGAAGACCAGGTCGCCGATCCGCACGTGGTCGGCGAACCATTCGACGTGGCGCAGGTTGGGTACCGCCGCGGCGACCGGGGCGTGCAGCCGCGGCGCGCAGTGCGCCGAAACCTCCAGCCCGTACGCCTCGGCGATGGTCGCCGCCGCGAGGAACCCGGTGTACCCGCCGCAGCGCGTCGCGTCCGCCTGCAGGCAGTCGACCGCGCCGGCCTCGCACATCCGCCGGAAGTACAGCGCCTCGGTGCCGTACTCCCCCGCCGCCACGTCGCACCGCACCCGGTCGCGGACCAGCGCGAGCCCCGCCAGGTCGTCGGAGGACACCGGCTCCTCGAACCAGCGCACGTCGAGGTCGCGTACCGCGTCGGCGACCCGGATCGCCTGCTTGGCGGTGTACCCGCCGTTCGCGTCCACGTACAGTTCGGCGTCCCCGCCGATCGCCTCGCGCACCAGCGCCATGCGGTGGAGGTCGCGGTCCACCCGGGTACCGGACCGCTCCCCGATCTTGATCTTCACGCGGGGAATGCCGTCCCCGCGCGCCCATCCACCGACCTGGTCGCGCAGTTCGTCGTCGGTGAGGCTGGTGAACCCGCCGCTGCCGTACACCGGCACCTCGTCACGCGCCCGACCGAACAGGCTGACCAGCGGTACCCCGAGCAGCCGCGCCTTCAGATCCCACAGCGCGACGTCGACCGCCGAGATCGCCGTCATCACCACGCCCGGCACGATCGCGTTGCGGGCGACGCGGCGCATGGCGGCGAAACAGCCGGGCACGTCCATCGCGTCCAGACCGGTCAGGTGCGGGGCGAACAGGTCGCGGATCACGTCGGCGGCGGCCGGCGCGGCGAACGTCCAACCGAAACCCGTCCGGTCCCCGGCGTGCGCGTGCACCGCGACCATCGTGGTGTGGTCCCAGGTCAGGGTGCCGTCGGACTCCGGTGCCGGCGTGGGCACCCGGTAGACAGCCACATCGAACGCATCGAGTCGGGACGGCATATCAAGGCGGTACCCACCCGGGATGACGGAAAACTGTGCGAAATCAGACCGGCGCACCGTCGACGCGGGTCGCCGTGTGAACCGGGTGCCGTCGGGTACCGGTGACGCGGCGCTGTGTCACGCGGACCTATCACGAGGGGGAACCATGCGACTGGACGACGACGACATGCGGACCACCGGTGCCGGCAGCGTCGGTGAGGGGCCGGCGGACGGCGGCGCCGCGGGGCGGCCCGGTGAACGGGACGGCGGCGCGGACGGTACCGCGGCGGGCGGCGCGGCGCAGCGACCCGACACCGGGTTCGGGCAGGAAGGCCCGGCGGACGGCGGGGCGAGCGGGCTGCCCGGCGAGCACGACGGCGGCGCGGACGGAGGCGCGGGCGGCATGACCCAGGGCGCCGGACCGGCGGGCGGTACCGCCGACATGACCGGCACCACCGGCGAGACGTGGGGCACGCAGGAGACCGGCGGCACCACCGGTACCGGCGGGACCACCCGGGTCGGACCGACCACCACCGGTACCAGGGGGCTGGACGAGGAGGGCCCCGCCGACGGCGGAGCGACCGGCGCGCCGGGCGTCGACGACGGCGGCGCGGACCGCGGCGCCGACCGCTGAGCCGTGACCGACCTCGACCGGTCGGGCGACCCGACGGGTCGCCCGACCGCCACACCGCCGACCGCCGCACCGCCAACCAACACACCACCGAGCGCCGCACCACCGAGCGGCGCGCCGTCGACCGCCGCACCGACGGGCGTGCAGGGTTCGGCGCTGCGTCGCTGCGTCGCGGTCGACGAGTCGCGGTTCCTCACCTCGTACTGGGGCTCACGACCGCTGCTCAGCCCGGCAGAGCGGCTGCCCACCGGCTTCACCGACCTGCTCGACCTCCCCGGCGTCGACGACCTGCTCAGCCGGCGTGGGCTGAGGACGCCGTTCCTGCGGGTGGCGCGCGACGGTCGGGTGGTGCCTGCCGACCGGTACACCGGATCGGGCGGCGCCGGAGCGGAGATCGCCGACCAGGTCCTCGACGAACGCGTGCTGGCCCTGTACGAAGACGGCGCGACCCTGGTGCTGCAAGGTCTGCACCGGCTGTGGCCGCCGGTGGTCGACTTCGCCGGCGCGCTCGCCGGGCAGTTGCGTCACCCCGTGCAGGTCAACGCGTACCTGACCCCGCCCGGCAACCGCGGCTTCGCTGCCCACTACGACACCCACGACGTGTTCGTGCTGCAGGTCGCCGGTGCCAAGCGCTGGCGGGTACACCCACCGGTCGTCCCCGACCCGCTGGAACGCCAGCCCTGGGGCGGGGTCGCCGACGAGGTCGCCGCGAGCGCCGACACGCCGCCGGCGCTGGATGTCGTGCTGCGTCCCGGCGACGCGCTGTACCTGCCGCGCGGCTGGCTGCACTCCGCGCAGGCGCTCGGCGAGCAGTCGCTGCACCTGACCGTCGGCGTCCGCACGATCACCCGGTACGCCCTGGTCGAGGCGCTGCTCGACCTCGCCGCCGAGGAGCCGCGGCTGCGCCGGTCGGTACCGCCCGGCGTCGAGGTCGCCGACCCTGACCAGGTCGCCGACGAACTCGCTGCCACCGTCGAGGCGCTGCGGGACTGGCTGACCAAGGCGGACCCGGTCGCGGTGGCCGAACGGCTGCGCCGCCGGTACTGGGCTGCCAGCCGACCCGCGCCGATCCGACCGGTCGCCCAGGCCGCCGCGGTACGCGCCGTGGACGGCGACACCCGGTTGGCGGTGCGTCCTGGGCTGCGCTGGCGACTCGTCGACACCGCCCCGGACCGCGTCGCGGTCCAGGTCTTCGATCGAAGCCTGGACGTACCGTCGTTCTGCGCCCCGGCGCTGCGCGCCCTGCTCGCCGGCGAGGTCAGCCGGGTCGCCGACCTGCCCGGGCTGGACCGCGACGACCAGGTCACGCTGGCCCGCCGGCTGCTGCGCGAAGCGTTCGTGGTACCCGCGCGGTAGGGTTCGCCCCGTCGGCGACGGGAGGACGACGTGGAACGACCGGCGTGGGCGGAGGGCGTGGACATCGACCGCCCGAGCGCGTCCCGGGTGTACGACTACCTGCTGGGCGGCTCGCACAACTTCGCGGTGGACCGCGCCGTCGCCGAGCAGGCGCTCAGCCACATGCCGCAGGTGGCGACGATCGCCCGGGAGAACCGCGCGTTCCTGCGCCGCGCGGTGCGTTTCCTGGTTGCCCAGGGGATGCGCCAGTTCCTCGACATCGGCTCCGGGATCACCACGGTCGGCACCGTGCACGAGGTCGCCCAGGCGGACGCGCCGGACACGCGGGTGTGCTACGTCGACGTCGACCCGATCGCGGTGGCGCACAGCCAGGCGATCCTGGCGGACAACCCGCAGGCTCTGATCATCGACGGCGACCTGCGGGAGCCCGGCGAGATCCTGGCGAATCCCGAGTTGCGCGGGCTGCTCGACCTGTCCCGACCGGTCGGCGTCCTGCTGGTCGCGGTGCTGCACTTCATCGCCGACGCGGACCGCCCCGCGGACCTGGTACGTCAGGTGACGGCGCCGCTGGCGTCGGGCAGCTACGTGGTGGTCACCCACGCGAGTTGGCCCACCGGCGACATCCCGGACGACGTCGCCGCCGCCCAGTCCAGCTACCGGCGCACCGGGACCCCGCTGGTCCTGCGCTCGCGCGACGAGATCCTCGGGATGCTGGGCGACCTGGAGGTCGTCGAACCGGGCATCGTCCCGCTCGCGGCGTGGCGGCCGGAAGGCGGGGAGTCCACGGAGACCCTGCCGGGGCTCGCCGTGGTGGCGCGTAAGCGGTGATCCGTACCTGGTACGACCGTGAGGTGGTGATCGCGGCATGAAGGCAATCGCTCTGACCGAGTTCGGCGACGCCGACGTGTTGTCGTTGCGGGACCTGCCGGACCCGCCGGTGGGACCGGATCAGGTGCTGATCAGGGTCAGGGCGGCCGGCCTCAACCCGGTCGACTACAAGATTCGCGAGGGGTATTTGCGCGGCGCGTTCCCCCACCACACCCCGCTGATCCCCGGCTGGGACGTGGCGGGGGTGGTCGCCGCGGTGGGTCCCGCGGTCACCGCGTACGCGCCCGGCGACGAGGTGATGGCGTACGCCCGCAAGGACACCGTTGAACACGGCACGTACGCCGAGATGGTCACCGTGTCCGACCGGGTGCTGGCGCGCAAGCCCGCGGCGCTGAGCTTCGCCGAGGCGGGCGGGCTGCCCCTGGCGGGGCTGACCGCGCTGCAGGCGGAGCGTGCCGTGGACCTCGGCGACGGCGATGTCGTGCTCGTGCACGCCGCCGCGGGCGGGGTCGGGCACCTCGCGGTACAGATCGCCCGGGCGCGGGGCGCCGCCCGGGTCATCGGTACCGCCTCCCCGGCGAACCACGACTTCGTCCGCTCGTTGGGCGCCGAACCGGTCGAGTACGGCGACGGTCTGCCCGAACGCGTCGCCGCCCTGGTCGGCGGGGACGGCAAGGTCGACGTGGTCCTCGACTTCGTAGGCGGGCAGGCGCTCGCCCAGTCGCCGGGGATGGTCCGCGACGCCTCGCGGGTGGTGTCGATCGTCGACGCGCGCACCGTGCTGGACCAGGGCGGCAGGTACGTGTTCGTGCGCCCCGACGGAGCGCAGTTGCAGTGGCTCGCGGACCTGGCGGACGCCGGTCACCTGCGGGTCGAGGTGGCACGGGAGTTCCCGCTCGCCGACGCCGCGCAGGCGCAGCGGCTGCTGGAGGGCGGGCACGTACGCGGCAAGCTCGTGCTCATCCCGTGACGCCCGACTGCCGGTCGGGCGGACGGGACCGGTCGGGCGGACGGGACCGTCGTCCCGCCCGCCCGACCGGCGCGTCGGTCACACGCTTTGCGGGTCGCGCAGCCGCGACGGGCTGACCTCCCGCCCGGGGAACCGGCGCAGGTACTCCGCCTCCAGTTCGGCGGTCCGCCGGTCGTGGTTGGCCAGCGCCACGTCGGAGCCGAACCGCAGCGTGTCGTTGCGCGTCTGGTGCACGCTCTCCAGTTCCCGAAACAGGTCGTCGTCGGACAACCGGGCCGGGTCGATACCGTCGGCGGTGGGTCGCATCCACGCGCTCCTTCCGTCTTCCGCTTGCTGTCTCAGCCGTCGCCGATGCTTGTTCCGGCTCCGGACACCGCCGCCGCAGCCGGCGGCGGTGTCCGGGACCGCGCGACGAGTGCCGGGGTGTCCCGGCGTCAGGGTCACCGGCCCCGACCGGTACGCTCCTGAAGCTCTTCGATCTTTTTCGCGGCGTCCCGCTTGGTCAGCCCGGACGGCGCCTCCTCGCCCGCCTGCCGGGCGAGGGTGTGCAGGTAGGACTCCTGGGCAGCGGTCATCGGCTCGTCGCCGGTGACCCACTCGTCCGGCTGCTTGATCGCCTCCTGCCGGTCGTCGTCCGATCGGCGATCCCGGTCTGCCATGCTCCACTCCTCGTTCGCGTCCTGCCGGGTGGTACCCCGTGCGGCGGCGCTCACCCGTACCGGACGCCACGGCGGTTACGGTGAGGCGTGGCACTGCTGGTGGGCACGTCCGGTTGGCAGTACCGGGACTGGCGCGGGCGGCTCTACCCGGTCGACGTACCGCAGCGTGCCTGGCTGGAGTGGTACGCCCAGCGGTTCGCGACCGTGGAGAACAACAACGCCTTCTACCGGCTGCCGGAGCGGGACACCTTCGTCGCGTGGCGGCAGCGCACCCCCGACGACTTCGTGATGGCGGTGAAGGTGAGCCGCTACCTCACGCACATCAAGCGGCTGAAGGACGCCGCCGAGCCGGTCGCCCGGTTCCTCGACCGTACCGCCGGGCTCGGCGGCAAGCTCGGTCCGGTGCTGCTGCAGTTGCCGCCGAACCTGCGTGCCGACCCGGACCAACTCGACGCGGTGCTGCGGGACTTCCCGTCCGGGGTACGCGTCGCGGTCGAGCCGCGCCACCCGACGTGGTGGACCGATGAGATCCGCGCCGTGCTGGAGCGGCGCGGGGCGGCGCTGTGCTGGGCGGACCGGCTCAGCCGCCCGGTCACCCCGCTGTGGCGTACCGCCGACTTCGGGTACCTGCGGCTGCACGAGGGTCGAGCCACGCCGATGCCGAGGTACGGGCGCACCGCGCTGCGTTCGTGGCTGGACCGGATCACCGCGGCGTACGGGGCGGACAGTCCGGTGTACGTGTACTTCAACAACGACCCGGACGGCGCCGCCGTGGACGACGCGGTCGCGTTCGCCGCCGCGGCTCGCCGGCGCGGTCTCGTGGTGACCCGTACCCCCGACGTTTCACCGGCGATGTCGCCTGCTGTCCCGGATGCCCGTTGAGTCTGGTCCGGTTACGGTGAACGCGTGTCTGGTCCGATCGCGCTCGTCGGCTCCGGCGGGTACACCGAACCGCTGCTCGACGTGGAACGCGGCCTGATCGCCGGCCGCCCGCCCCGGTACGTGCAGATCCCGACCGCCGCCGCGCCCGAGGGGCCGCAGCGGCTGCGGTACTGGCTGGAACTCGGCCGTGACCAGGCAGAACGGATCGGGGTCAGCCCGGTACCGCTGATCGTCACCAACCGCGACGAAGCCAACGACCCGGCGATCGCCGCCGAGGTCGCCGGCGCGGGACTGGTGTGCCTGTCCGGCGGGGACGCCGTGTTCCTCGCCGACACCCTGCGCGACACCCTGCTGTGGCAGGCGGTGGTGGACGCCTGGCACGAGGGCGCGGCGCTGGCCGGGTGCGCCGCCGGAGCGGTCGCGCTCGGACACGAGATCGTCGACCCGCGCCGCCCGCTGCGCGACCCGGCGCCCGGTCTGGGTCTGCTGCCCGGTCTGCGGGTGCTGCCCGGCTTCGACCGGGTGCTGGCCCGGCTGCCCGACGTCGTGCTGCGACCGTTCACGGCGGGCGACGGCGAGCGGATCACCGTCGGGATCGACGCGGACACCGCCCTCGTCGGGGGCGGGCACGCCTGGACGGTACGCGGGCGGGGCTCGGTCCGGCTGTTCGGGCAGGGTGGTCGGCGCGACCTGCGCGCCGGGGACACGCTCAGGTTCGGGGACGTCGCGCGCCGGTGACCGGCCGGCGCAGCGCGAGCAGGCACACGTCGTCGTTCTGCGCGCCGGGCGGCACCATCGCCTCGGCGATGTTCGTGACGATCTCCTGCGCCGACCCGGCGTCGCTCAGGTCGGCCAGGGTATGGGCGAGCTTGTCCAGGTCGCCGACCCCGTTCAACCCGGCGTGCTCGATCAGCCCGTCGGTGTACCACAGCACGGTGCAGCCCGGTCTGAGGGTGATCGTCCGCTCCGGGTACCCGGCGTTGTGCTTCATCACGCCGAGGATCACGCCCTCCGGCTCGTCGAGGACGAGCGGTTCGTCGCCCAGGCACGCCACCGGCGGCGGATGACCCGCGCGGCTCCAGGTCAAGGTGTGGTTCTTCGGGTCGTACAGCCCGACCAGCATGGTCACCAGATCGAGTTCGGGCAGGGTGGCGAGCAGGGTGTTGACCCGACGCAGGACGCTGCTCGGGCACGGGTCTTCCAGCGCGTACGCCCGTACCGCGTTGCGCACCTGACCCATGATCGCGGCGGCTCGTACGTCGTGACCGGCGACGTCGCCCAGAGCGACGGCGAGCCGCCGGTCCGGCAGCACGAACGCGTCGTACCAGTCGCCGCCGATGTCCATCCGGTCGGCGACCGGGTGGTACGCCACCGCGAGGTCGACGCCGGGCACAGTGGGGATCGCGGCGGGCAGCATCGCGTTCTGGAACATCTGCAGCGCGTGGTGTTCGGCGCGCAGTCGTACCCGCGCCGCCTCGGCCCGTTGGCGCGCCTGCTGGGCTGCTTCTTCGGCGGCCCGCCGGGCGGTGACGTCGATCGTCGCGCCCCAGATCCTGACCAGTCGTCCCTGCTCGTCGAAGACCGGCTCGGCGGTGGTGACCACGGTGATCGGCTTGCCGTCCGGGCGTACCAGCCGACCCTCGGTGGTCAGCGGCCAGGCGTTGTGCAACAGGTGGTCGACGAGTTCGCCGAGGGTACGGGCGCGGCCCGGGGTGAGGAACGCCAGCGCCTGGGTCACGTCCGACGGGGGGTCGGCGGTACCGAGAATCGCCTGCATCTGCGGCGACCAGGTGACCCGGTCGGTACCCAGGTCGATCTCCCAGCTGCCGAAACCGGCGATGCGCTGGCTCGCCTCGAGTTGGCGTATCAGTTCCGCGGTCGCCCGCAGTTGCGCCGACTCCGCCTCCAGGGCCTGCAGGGTGCGGCGCTCGGTGACGTCCTGCACGGTGACCGCCGCGCCCAGCAGTTCGTCGTCAGCGCCGCGCAGCGGGTACCGGTTGACCAGGAAGTGTCGCTGCTCCCCGTCGAACGTCAACGTCACGTCGCTGTCGGGTGCCGCTGTGCCGGTGGCGAGCACCTCGCGCAGCGGCGGTTCGAGGATCGCGGCCATCTCCGGCGCGAGCAGCTCGGACAGGGTGTGCCCGACGTGCTCGGCGGGAGCGCGTTTCTTGATCGCGGCCAGCCGCTTGTTGACGTAGCGGTACCGGCCCTCGGTGTCGACGACGGCGACACCCAGCGGCGAGTGGTCGACCACCGGCGCCAGCAGCCGCACCTGGTCGGCGAGCTGAGCGGAGGCGTCCTCGGCGGCAGCCCGCGCCCGGTCGACGCGGCGCAGCCGTTCAAAGATTCCGGTCACCGCGGCAGCCGCCGCGGCGAACGCCACGACCTGCGGTATCTCACCGACAAGAACGGCGAACGACCCGTGCGGCGGCAGGGCGAGGTAGGCGAAACCGGCGGTGGCGACGACGGCGGCGAGCACGCCGCCCGCCAACCGACCGAGCACGGTGGCGACCGCGACGGTGGCCAGCAGGAGTACGCCGGTGCCCATCAGCCCGGCGCCCTCCGTGGTAGCCATGACGGCGATCGGCACTAGCGGCAGGAGGCCCACCGTGACAGCCGGCAGCCGCGCCCAGCGTGGCATCGCACCCCCCTCGCGACCGTCCGTGCCGTGAACGGCGGCCGCGTCATCGAGACTACGTTGCCACCGCCGGAACCTCAGCGGTAGCTGGGAAAACAGGCAACGGTCGGGGTATTCCTCCGGTATGTTCGCCGCTGTCCGGTTCCGGATGAACCGGTCACCGGGCAGCCGCGGCGCTCACCTGGTATGGTCGCCGCACCGGCGCCCCGACAGCGGTGCCGACCTCCGCGAGGGGACATGGCGCGGCCGGTGAAAGGAACCCCGAGATGGCCACCCCGACGTCGGTAGACGATCTCGCCCCGGGTGCGCACGCCTGCCTGACGTTCTCCGACAGCGAGGAGCGGCTCGACATCCTGTCGGCGTTCGTCGGCAACGGGCTCGACCAGGGCCAGAAGGTGGTCTGCTACACCGAGTCGATCCCGCCGGACGTCCTGCCGGACGAACTCGTCGACCGCGGCATCTCGTTGGCTGAGCCGCTGCGCACCGGGCAGTTGCAGGTGCACACCGGCGCGGAGTGGATGCTGACCGGCGGGGTGTTCCGGGCGGCGCGCGCGGTCGAACGACTGCGCACCGAACTGGTCGCCGCCCGCGACGAGGGATACTCCGGCCTGCGGATCAGTTTCGACCAGTGCTGGGCGACCCGCCCGGTCGCCGGCGTCGAGCAGCTGCTGGTCTTCGAGTCGCAGGTCAACGACCTGATCGCCAGCGCGGGCATCACCGCCATCTGCCAGTACGACCGGGCGGTGTTCGACCCGGTCACCCTCGCCGCGGTCACCCAGGCGCACCGCGCGGTGGTCGCCGCGACGATTTACCACGAGGACCCGGTACTGCGGATCTGCCGCCAACTTCGACCGCCGGGCATCAGAGTGGCCGGCGAGATCGACTACACCCGTGCCGACGTGCTGTCCCACGCGCTCGGCGAGGCGGTGCGACTCGACCGCGACGTGTACGTCAACCTGCGGCAGTTGCGTTTCATCGACGTCGCGGCGGCCACGGTCCTGCTGCACGCCGCGATGGGTCTGCCCGTCGACCGGCAGATGACGGTGGTGTGCGCCGAGGCGGTCGCGAAGGTGATCAGACTGGTCAATGGATCCGCCGTACCGTCGTTGCGGCTTGTGGTGATTCCCGGTGACTTCTGACGGTCAGACGCCGACCGACCGCGCCGGGCCCCGGCTGCCTCCGGGCGGCGCGGCGCTCGACCAGCCGTTCGACGCCCGTACCCTGGTCGCGCTGCGGGCGACCGTCGCGGCGCACGCCGACGCGCTCGGGTTGGGGCCGCTGCGCGGCACCGACCTGGTCCTGATCGCGCACGAACTGGCGAGCAACGCGATCCGGCACGCGGGTGGCGGCGGACGGCTGCGGATGTGGCGCGCCGACGAGCATGTGTACTGCCAGGTCGTGGACACCGGTCCGGGGCTGCCCGACCCGGCGGCCGCGGGGCTCGCCGACCCGGAACCGCAGGCAGCCGGCGGGCGCGGGTTGTGGATCGTCCGGCAACTCGCCGACGTGATCGACGTGAGCACGGCTGCCGGCGGTACCACCATCACGGTCGGGCTCCGGCTCCACCGGTCGACATCGGACCGAGCCGCGCCCTGCTGAGCACGCGCCCGACCGGGCAGCGCCCGACCGAGCAGCGCGCGACTCCGGCGTCGCGTTCAGAACGCCCGGTGGTACTGCACCGGCCACCGCGGGTCGGCACCCAGCTTGGCGGCTGCCCGGCTCGGCCAGTACGGGTCGCGCAGCAGCTCGCGACCGAGCAGAACGAGGTCCGCGTGTCCGCCGGCGACAATCTCCTCCGCCTGCTCCGGTTCGGTGATCAGTCCCACCGCGCCGGTCGGTACCCCGGTCTCGGCGCGTACCCGCGAGGCCAGCGGAACCTGATATCCGGGACCGACAGGAGCCGCCTGGGGCGCCGCCCCGCCGGACGAGCAGTCGACCAGGTCCACGCCGGCTTCGGCGAGCCGCCTCGCGAGCACCACGCTGTCGTCGGGCGTCCAGCCGCCGTCCACCCAGTCGGTCGCCGAGATCCGCGCCAGTACCGGCATGTCGTCGCCGACCGCCGCGCGTACCGCATGCGCCACCTCGATCACCAGGCGCATCCGTCCGGCGAGGTCGCCGCCGTACCCGTCGGTGCGCCGGTTGGTCAGCGGCGACAGGAACTCGTGGAGCAGGTACCCGTGCGCGGCGTGGATCTCGACCAGCGCGAACCCGGCGTCCCGGGCGCGTGCCGCGGCGGCGGCGAACGCGGCGACCACCGACGCGATGCCGGCCTCGTCGAGCGGTCGCGGGTCGCGGTATCCGGCGACGAACGGCTCCGCCCCGGGCCCGACCGGCGTCCAGCCGCCCTCGTCGTCCGGCACGCCCCCGCGTCGTTCGCTCCACGGCCAGTACGTCGACGCCTTGAACCCGGCGTGCGCCAACTGCATGCCGGGCACCGCCCCGTGCTCGGCGACGAACGCCGCGATCGGGCGCCACGCGTCGACGTGCGCGTCGGACCAGATACCGGTGTCGCGCGGCGAGATGCGGCCCTCGGGCACGACCGCCGTCGCCTCGGTGAAGACGAGACCCGCCCCGCCCACCGCGCGCGAGCCGAGATGCACCAGGTGCCAGGCGGTCGGCACACCGTCCGGACCCGCGCTGTACTGGCACATCGGCGACACGGCGACCCGGTTGGGCAGGGTCACGCGCCGCAACGACAGCGGGCTGAACAGCGCGCTCATCGGGATCAGTCGCCCAGCGCCACGGTCAGTTCGTGTAGGAAGCCGCGTTCCGCCTCGCTGACCCATTCCCCGCCGATGCCGAGCACGCCGCCGGAGCGGGCCGCGCCGGCGACCTCCTCGGCGATGGTGACCAGCCAGTGCTTGTACGCGGTGGCCTCGTCCGCCGGCGCCTTCGCGGCGAGCAGCGCGGCGGTGGCGCGGGCGCGGTCGAGGACGTCCGGTACCGCGGCGGACGGCAGCTCGATCAGCGACAGTTCGGCGCCCTCCTCGGTGCCGCCGACCCGTTCGACGACCGCCTTGGCGACGTCGCGCACGAGCGCGTGGGGCGATTCGGCTCCGGCGGCGATGGCGGTCATGCCGGCGGCGCCTTCGGCGAGGGTCCGGCGGGTGCCGTCGGACTCCACCGAGCTGGCCGCGACCAGTACCGACTGTGGGAGCCCGACCAGCAGACCCCATTCGGCGTCCGTGTAGGTCGACGCGTTCGCCATGCGACACGATCCTCTCGTCCGGGTACCGTCCGGGTGCCGGACGAAAGCGTAACCAGCGATCCGGTCAGGCACGAGTCGAGGCGGTACCGCCGGCGCCGCCGGTCAGCCGGTCCAGCAGGGCGGCGCGGATCGCCGGTCGGGAGCCGAACACCAGCAGGAACAGCGCCTCCCGCAGCAGCCGCTGGGCGTGCTGGTCGACCCGCACGGCGCGGGCGCCGGTACCGACCGCGAGCGCCGCCGCCGCGCGCAGCGCGAGGTCCGACGCAGCCGCGCGGGCCCGAGCCATCGCCTCGTCGGCAGGCGCCCGCACGGTCGCGCCGTCGGCACGCGCGTGCGCCGTGGCGTCGTCGGCGCCCGGCTGGGCGTCGGGCGCGGCTGCCGCGTCCAGCGCCGCGCGGCACTCGTCCAGCGCGGCGTCGAACGGACCCGGGCCGAGCAGCGTACAGCACCGGGCGGCGACGCCCAGCGCCAGCGACCCGTTCATCCGCAGCCCGGCGGCGGGCTGGCGGGACCAGTCCTCGCCGGGTACGACCGCGACCACGCGTGCGCGTGGTACCAGGTGCGACACGAACCGCGCGGTGACCGTGCGACTGGCGGACAGCACCGCCATGTCCAGCGTTTCGATCCGCAGCGAGTCGTCGGGTACCGCGTCCAGCAGCGCCCACACCAGCGCGCCGTGCTCGTCGCGGGCAGCGGCGTACAGCGTGTCGATCATGCCCCAGCCGGTGACCCACTGGGCGTCGCCGTCGAACAGGTACCCGCCGTCGTACCCGGTGGCGCGGACCGTGGGCGGGCCGGGTCGCAGCGCCGCCTGGACCACGCCGGCGCGACGCCGCCCGGTGGCGAGCGGTACCAGCCAGGTGTCCCGGATGCCGGGGCGGTCGGACGCCGCGACGGCCCGTACCGACGCCAGGTGCTGCAACCAGACGAACGTCGTGGTGAGGCAGCCGTCGGCGAGGATCTCCACGACCCGCGCCGCGGTCGGCAGGTCCGTCACACCCAGCCCGCCGACCTCGGCGGGCGCCGGCAGCCCGTAGAAACCCTCGGCAGCGAGCAGGTCGAGGTGTTCGCGCGGTACCCCCGGCCCCGACTCGACCCGCAGCGCAGCGGGAAACAACACGTCGTCGGCGATACGCCGGGCCCGATCGAGCACGTCCACCATCGGCCGATGGTGTCGGCGGTACGAATCGGGTGTCAAGTACGAGAACGGCGCGAGTCGACGCAGACGGCGCGGCGCGAGCCGCGCGGTGAACGTTCCCTGCCGGCGCAGACGGCGCGGCGTGTGCCGCCCGGTGAACGTTCCCTGCCGGCGCAGCCGGCGCGGCGCGAGCCGCGCTCAGAACTCCCCGCGCCGTCGCAGACCCGGCGGGCGCCCGTCCGGGTCGTACACCGCCCGGTACAGCGGAGCCGTGATCAGCCGCGCCCAGCGGGACAGCGTCGGCTGCCGGTACCGGCGCAGCCGACCCGGCGGCCGTGGCCCCCGGCAGCCGCCCTCGTACCACGACTCCAGCGCCTTGGCGGTGTCGTCGAACGCGCCGAACGCCGCGACCGGGTCGGACAGGTCCTCGTCGTCCCCGTCGGCGCGGTCGAGGTGTTCGCGCATCAGGGTGAGCCGCAGCTCGCGCGCGAACCCGGGGTCGCGTTCGTCGACGACCGCGCAGGTCAGCTCCGAGTCGTACGTCCACGAACGCAGGTTGACGTTGTCCGAGCCGACCGCCGCCCAGGCGTCGTCGATCACGCATGCCTTCGCGTGCACGTACACCGGGGTGCCGGCATGGTTCTCCAGCCCGTACACGGCGACCCGTTCGCCGCCGGCACGCCGCAGCACCTCCAGCGCGCGGGACCGACCGAGCTGCTGGGCACGTACCGCCAGCCTGCCGTCCTGGTCGGGGTGCAGCGGCACCACCGCGATCAGGCGCAGCTCCGGCTGCTTGCCCAACGCGTCGGCGAGGCAGGCGACCACCCGCTCGGACCACAGGTACTGGTCCTCGAGGTAGATCAGGTGCCGGGCGGCGGCGATCGCCTTGCGGTACCCGCGCGCCACGCTGCGCTCCCCGAGCGGCGCGAACGGGTAGCCGGGTCGCCGGTACGGGTAGGTGCGCAGCACCTGGACCGCCTGGGTGCCGCACGGCGCGGGATCGGGTAACCGGGGCGGCAGCGGGCCGGGGCGGTGGTCCTCGCCGCGGATCCGGTCCACCACCAGCCGGAACGGGTCGCGGGTCAGCGGGGCGGGGTCGGTCCACCGTTCCCGGAACGTCGCCTCGATGTCCCCGACCGCCGGGCCGCGGATCTCCAACTGCAGGTCGTGCCAGGGCGGACGCGACCCGTACACGGCGGGCATCGGCGCCGCCTGCGGGTCGCCGAGGTGGCTGGCGTCGTCCCGGCGGCTGTGGCACAGGTCGATGCCGCCGACGTACGCCACGTCCAGTTCGGGCCGGTCCGGATGGCGCAGGACCACGAACTTCTGGTGGTGCGAACCGCCGACCCGGACCCGCATGTCCAGCAGGCACTCCCCGCCGGCCGCCTCGATCTCCTCGCCGAGGTGCCGGTTCTCCCGCGCCGAGAAGCGCAGCTTGTCCAGATGCGACCGCCAGATGAGCCCCTTGACCAGCACACCCCGGCGCGCCGCCGCGCACAGTACCCGCGACACCTCGCTGCCCGCCCCGTCCAGCCGCTCGTCCGGGTCGCCCCGCCAGTCGGTGAACAGCACCACGTCGCCGGCGCGCTGCCGGCCGATCGCGGCGCACAGCCGCGCGAAGTACGTCGCTCCGTGGACCAGCACGCGCACCCGGTTGCCCGTGGTCCACGCGTGCGCGTCGATCGACGTGGCGCGGTTTCCGCGCTCGCCGGGGCCCAGAAACCACCCGTCCGGTCGCATACCCCCTGCATGCCCGCGACCGCCCCCGGCGCAAACCCGCACCGCCGTGGGACCGATCCGGACGACGCCGACCCGGACGGCTGGCATCATCGCGGGATACGGCTGTCGAGAGGAACGATCGTGACCCGCACGCGTACCGGACGTGAGATCCACCTGGCCGCCCGTCCCACCGGCTGGCCTACCGCCGACAACTTCCGATTGGTCGAGGTCGAGGTGCCCGATCCGGGTCCCGGTCAGGTCCTGGTCCGAAATCTCGTGATGTCAGTCGATCCGTACATGCGCGGTCGGATGAACGACGTCAAGTCGTACGTGCCGCCGTTCGCGGTCGGCGAGGTCCTCGACGGCGGGGCGGTCGGCGAGGTCGTCGCGTCGAACAGCCCTTATCTGGTACCGGGTGACACGGTCCTGCACCGCTTCGGATGGCGGGACTACGCGGTCGGCGACGCCCAAGCGTTCCGGCGGGTCGACCCGAGCGCCGCGCCCCGGCTGTCGGCGTACCTCGGCGCGCTGGGCATGCCCGGACTGACCGCGTACGTCGGGCTGCTCGACATCGCCGGCATGCGCCCCGGCGACGTGGTCTTCGTGTCGGGCGCGGCGGGCGCGGTCGGCAGCCTCGCCGGGCAGATCGCCCAGCGGCACGGGGCAGCCCGGGTGGTGGGCAGCGCCGGCTCCCCGGCGAAGGTGAAGTACCTGACCGAGACGCTCGGCTTCGACGCCGCGTTCGACTACCACGACGGCCCGGTACGCGACCAGCTCAAGCAGGTCGCCCCGGACGGCATCGACGTGTACTTCGACAACGTGGGCGGGGACCACCTGGAGGCGGCGATCTCGGCGCTGCGCCCGCACGGGCGGGTCGCGCTGTGCGGGGCGATCTCGCAGTACAACGCGGATGCGCCGGTACCGGGACCGGCGAATCTCGCCCTGGCGATCGGCAAGCGGCTGACCCTGCGCGGCTTCATCGTCGGCGACCACTCCGACCGGATGCCGGAGTTCGTCGCCGAGATGGGCCGGTGGCTCGCCGACGGGGCGGTCACCGTCGACGAGACCGTGGTCACCGGGCTGGAGAACGCGCCGGAGGCGTTCCTCGGCATGATGCGCGGCGAGAACATCGGCAAGATGGTCGTACAGATCGCCGACTGAGAACGGTTCCGCTCGCGCGTGCCACGATCGGGTCGTCCGGCGCGGCGCGAGCGGTTCCCGATCGGCGAGCCGATAGGCTCCCGGCGTGACGTGGCGGATTCTCTGCCCCGAATGCGTGGGCGACGGCGTCGTACTGGCTCGCCGGGCATCCGTGCCGCGTCGGCGTCCGGGCGTGTACTCGGCGGGTCCCGGCGGCGAGGCGACGATGCTGGAGCAGACGACGGCGATGTCCACGGAGATCGTTCCGCGCCGCTGCCGACAGTGCCGGGGCGGCGGCTGGCTGTGACGCCCGAGGCGCCGGCGGGGCGATAGCGTGTCGTGGTGCGCCTGGTACTGACCGCGGACACGCACGTGCCGCGCCGCGCCCGGGATCTCCCGTCGCCGCTGTGGGCCGCGATCGACGCAGCTGACGTGGTGATCCACGCCGGTGACTGGGTGGACGAGTCGCTGCTCGACGCGATGCTGGCGCGCAGCCGACGGTTGATCGCCGTGTACGGCAACAACGACGGTCCCGCCCTGCGCGCCCGGCTACCCGAGGTCGCCGACGTCGACCTGGACGGGCTGACGATCGCGGTGGTACACGAGACCGGACCCGCAAAGGGTCGCGAGCGGCGCTGCGACGCCGCCTTTCCCGGCCGTGACCTGCTGGTGTTCGGGCACTCCCATATTCCGTGGGATTCGGTGACGCCGGACGGGCTGCGCTTGCTCAATCCGGGCTCGCCGACCGACCGCCGTCGCCAGCCGTACCCGACGTACCTGACCGCCGAGATTCGGGACGGGCAACTCAGCGACGTGGTCCTGCACCGGCTGCCCCTGGCTCGCGCCGGACGCTGAAGCCGTGCGGGCGTCGGGGCGTACGCGAGACGCGAGCGCCGGGGAGCGGACGCCGGGCGGGCGCCCGGGCACCGCGCCGCCCCGCGACGCGTCCGGCAGCCCCGTCAGCCGTAGTTGGTGTCCGGCGGAGTTTTCGGGTCGCTGGCGGGCGGCATGCGGCGGCGGCGCGGCAGGGTGCGGCATGGGACGGCGGCGCATGGTGGGATGGTCGCGGTACGCGAGCGGTCGCGGCCTACGCGCGCCGGAGGAACCGATGAAGCTGACCTTGGACCTGCACGACATCTACAACCGCAACCAGGACATCGAGCGGGCGTTGCGCGGGATCATCGACGACGCGGTACGCAAGAAGGCGACGCTGGTCGAGATCATCCCCGGCAAGGGCTCCGGTCAGTTGAAGAAGCGGGTGCTGCGGTTCCTGGACCAGAAGGAGATCAAGGCGCTGTACCACCGGGTCGAGAAGGACTCGAAGAACTTCGGGCGGGTCTTCGTCCATTTCCGGTGGAAGTAGATCATGCAGTCCGCTGGCCTGCGACAAGCGTTCTAATAGCCGGTCTGACCTGCTGAAACTGCACTCATCAACCCTCGAAAACCCTCACTGTTTCTCACTCTGGTTTGTGCCGGAGTTGTTCCCGCTGATCTTGGACTCCCGCGGGGACTCATCGGGTCGCTTCGGTAGCCGCGCACCGGGCTCCCGCACGTACCACCGGATGAAGTCGCGGACGACGGCTGACCGGTCGCTGCCCGTCTCGGCGACGTGGACGCCGAACGTCTCCCACAGCGACTCATCGACTCGAATCGTCTGCCGCGCGGTTCCTCTACCACTCCGGCCCGTCATGCGACCCAAGGTGTCATGACGCGGCGGCTGGTTGTCTCTTGCATGTGTCATGACACAGAGGCTAGCATGTGTCATGACACAAGGGCTACGGCCCATAAGACGGCCCCCGGCGGTGCGGGAACACCAACCGAGGGCCTTGATCGCCTATCTAGGAGGCGACCCGTGAGCATTATCGCTACCGCCCGTGTCCCCCGTTGGCTCGACCTCCGGTTCGCGCCGACCGGCACCTTCCCCCGCCTGCTGCCGCGCCCGGCCGCGCCGGTCGAGCCGATGCCGGCCGTCCGCCCCGTGCTGCCGATGGCGACCCCGACCCCGTGCCCGCCGTGGTGTGCCGGTGGCGACGCGTGCTGGTTCGTCGCCGGTGAGGAGACGTTCCACCACGGCCGTGAGCACGTCGTCGATGTGGCGGGCCTGTTCGTCGGCGAGCGCCGGGACCTGGTCGTGCGCGCCGAGCGGCTGGACGTTCCCGACCAGGTG
>DASUXA010000027.1:0-2084 GCA_036378155.1 Micromonosporaceae bacterium
GACCGCGCTGTGCGCGGTCGCCACCACCGCCGCCACCACCGAGGCGGACCTCACGCTGGGCGGCGGCACGTTGCACTGAGGACTCCGACGAAGCGGGGTTGATCGGAGCAGAACGGGCAGCCGCGCGGCGGTGCCTCGTCCGAGCCGTACACCGCTGGGGATGTACGTACATCACGAGCGGTGTATCGCGCCGAAGGACATGCCCGAGGCGGGACGGGGCGACCCAGCGCCACCGGGCCGACCAGGCGACACCGGGCCGCCGGGACAACGGAGCTGTCCCCGGTCCGCTCACGCCAGCGGCGACGCCCCACGGACGTGTTCAAAGATGAGGCTGGTCTCGGCGTGAGCCACCTCGGGCAAGCTGACGACATGGTCCAGCACGAGGTCGCGCAGCGCCTCGGCATCGGCGACGGCGACGTGCAGCAGGTAGTCGATCGGGCCGGTCACGTGGTACACGGCGAGCACACCGGGCAGCGTGGGCGCGACCGCGCGGAACCGGTCGACCTGCTCGCGGGTGTGCGTCGCCAGGCGTACCGCGACCATCGCCTGGATCGGCAGCCCGAGCCGACCGAGGTCCAGTTCGGCGTGGTAGCCGCGGATCACGCCCCGCTCACGCAGCGCCCGCAGCCGGGTCAGGCAGGTGGAAGGCGCGACGCCGAGCTTCGCGGCGAGCGTGGCGTTCGGGGTCCGGGCGTCGGCGACCAGCAGCTCGATCAGCCGCTGGTCGACGTCGTCGAGGCGATCGGGCCGGGGGCGCGGCGCGGGGCCGGGCGCGTGACGCAGCTCATTCGACACGCCCGGCATTCTGCCTCATCGGTACCGCCGCTTGTTCGTCCCACGCGCCGGCATGACGAACAATATTCGGATCCGTTGCCGGGTACCGTCGTGGAATTCACCATGACGCCATGGGTGCGAACATCACCACCACTGCCGTACACGCCGGCCGCCACGACCTCGCGAGCCTCGGCGTGCACGTACCGCCGATCGACCTGTCCACCACGTACCCGGTACCCGACCTGGAACGCGGCGGAGCGTCGTACGACGCGCTCGCCGGCGGCGGCGTCCCGCCCGCCGACGGCACCCTGGTGTACCAGCGACTGTGGAACCCGACCGTGGCGCGCTTCGAGGCGGCCCTCGCCGAATTGGAAGGCACCGACGAGGCGGTGGCGTTCGGTACCGGCATGGCCGCGCTCACCGCGTGCCTGCTCGCCGCCGCCCAGGGCGGTCGCCGCCACGTCGTCGCGGTACGCCCGCTGTACGGCGGGTCGGACCATCTGCTCAGCACCGGGCTGCTCGGTACCGAGGTGACCTGGGCCGCGCCCGACGCGATCGGAGCCGCGCTGCGCCCGGACACCGGTCTGGTCGTCGTCGAGACCCCGGCGAACCCGGACCTGAGCCTGCTCGACCTCGCCGACGTACGGCGTCAGGCGGGCACGGTACCGGTCCTGGTCGACAACACGTTCGCGACGCCGGTACTCCAGCGACCCGCGCGGTTCGGCACCGACCTGGTCCTGCACTCGGCGACGAAGTTCATCGGCGGGCACGGCGACGTGATCGCCGGGGTGGTGGCATGTTCGAGCGACTGGGCGCAGCGGCTGCGCGCGGTACGGGCGATCACCGGCGCCCTGCTGCACCCGCTCGCCGCGTACCTGCTGCACCGCGGCCTGCAGACGCTGCCGTTGCGGATCCGCGCCGCGCAGGAGGGCGCGGAGAAACTCGCCGCGCGACTCGCCGGGCATCCCGCGGTGACCGCCGTGTACTACCCGGGTCGTGCCGAGTGCGACCCGAACGGGCTGGTCGGTCGGCAGATGTCGGGACCCGGGGCGGTGCTGTCGTTCGAGGTACACGGCGGAGCCGAAGCCGCCGCGGCGGTCGCCTCCCGCTGCCGGTTGATCACCCACGCGGTGTCCCTCGGCGGCGTGGACACCCTGATCCAGCACCCCGCCTCGCTCACCCACCGCCCGGTCGCCGGGGACGCCCGACCGGCGCCCGGACTGCTCCGGCTGTCGGTCGGACTCGAGGACCCCGAGGACCTCTGGGAGGACCTGCGGGTGGCGCTCGACGGCTGACCGCCGTCGAGCGCC
>DASUXA010000028.1:0-34605 GCA_036378155.1 Micromonosporaceae bacterium
CCCGGCCGTCTGACCCGCGCCCTGCATCCGGCCGACCAGGGCCCGCGGCACCAGGACGGCGGTGGGCAGCATGACGTCGGCGACGGTGCCGCGTTCGGCGCCCCGGCGCAGCTCCACCTTGACGCCGTGCCGGGCGGCCAGCCGGGACACCACGACCAGGCCCATCATCCGGGAGACCGCGACGTCGACCAGCGGCGGCGTGGCCAGCCGCTCGTTCAGCTCGGCCAGCTGCTCCGGCGAGATGCCGATGCCCCGGTCCTCCACATAGAGCGTGGCCCGGTCGCCGACCCGGCGTGCCTCGACCACCACGTGTGAGTCGGGCGGGGAGAAGGCGGTGGCGTTGTCGAACAGCTCGGCCAGCAGGTGGACCAGGTCGTTGACCGCGTGCGCGGCCACCTCGATGTCCCGATCGATCACGCCGAACTCGATGCGGGTGTAGTGCTCCACCTCGGACTGGGCGGCGCGGAGCACGTCCAGCAGCGCGGCCGGCTCCCGCTGCACGCGGGTGGAGTCGGCGCCGGCGAGCACCAGCAGGTTTTCGTCGTTGCGGCGCATCCGGGTGGCGAGGTGGTCGAGCTGGAACAGCTCGGCGAGCCGGTCCGGGTCCTCCTCGCCGCGTTCCAGCCGGTCGAGGTGACCGATCAGCCGGTCGACCAGGATCTGCGAACGGCGGGCCAGGTTCACGAACATGGTCGCGACGGACGAGCGCAGCGCCGCCTGTTCGGCGGCGGTGCGTACCGCCTCCAGGTGTACCGCGTTGAACGCCTCGGTGACCTGACCGAACTCGTCCTTGCTGCGAACCGGCATCTGCTCGGCGATCTGCAGCGCGACCTGTTCCGGCGGCGCCTGACCGACCAGCGTCGGATCACGCAGTCGGGCGACCGCCTGCGGCAGACCGTACTGCGCGACGGCGAGCGCGCCGTGCCGCAGGTCGCGCAGCGACCGTGCCATCTCGCGGGCGACCAGCCAGGCGAACAGGACCGCGATGGCGAGGATCACCAGCAGCAGTACGGTCTCCAGAACCACCTGGCGCTGCATGTCGTCGCGCAGCGCGGTGGCGTCGCGCACGGTCTGCTGGTCGATGCGCTGTTCGACGGTACGCATCAGGTTGGCGCGACCGACCATCGCGTCGTCCCACTGCTTCGCGGTGAAGATGTCGTCGGGCAGGTCGTCGCCGCTGATGCCCTTCATCTCGCCTTCGTACTTCACCGCCTCGCGCAGGTCGGGTCCGGACACCGTCTGGTCGAGCAGGGTGCGCTCCTGCGGTGTGGCGACCACCGCGTACGTCAGCAGCGCCTGTTCCTGACCGGTCATCGTGGCGATGAAGTCGCGGCGCAGCGCGGGCGGCATCGAACCCTGGTTGAGGGCGCGCAGCACGGTGACCCGCTCGAGAGACAGGTATTCCTTGGCGTTGGAGATCGCGGCGGCGGCCCGCATCTCCAGGCTCAGAGCGGAGTCACCGGCGATCTGGGACGCGAAGTCACGGATGCCGAGCAGGTCGGTGATCAGCACCCGGTACCGGAACGCGGTGACCGTCTCGGTGACGTCCTTCAGCGACACCACCTGGTCGCGCATCTGCGGCAGCTCGGAGAGCTGGGTGTCGATCCGGTTCAGCGTGACGCGGAAGCTGTCGGGCAGTCCGGCGAGTCCGGTGCGCAGTTGGGTGTACCGCTTGCGAGCCGCGTCGGTGGCGGCGAACTGCTCCTGGTACGCCTTCTTGGTGGCGTCGCTGGGCGCACCGAACAGCATCGTGGCGGCGGCGCGCTCGTTCTGCAGTTCGTGGACGAGACCGCCGGCTTCGCCGGACAACGCGGCGAGGGTCCGGGCGCGATCCGCGTTGTTCGCGGTGTCAACCCGCTCCAGCAGGGCATTCGTACCGACGACCACAGTGGCGAGCGTCGGTACGATCATGATGAAGACCAGCTTCACCCAGATGGGCGTGTCCCGGAGTAGGCCGACCGGGCCACGCAGACGTGACAGGACCGAGGTCCGCGTCGTTGGCCGTCTAGTCACCTCATCCGCCCTCCGGTATCGGCGCCTGGCAGGCACCACCGCGCGGCCGACCGATAGGGTCGGACCTCCGAGATTCCACCATGCCGCAGGGCAAGAAGAAAGCCCGGCCTCGCTGCCGGTCATCCGATCGACACGTTGGATCATCCATATAGTCGCAGTACGCAATTTCGGAGTTACATACGGTGAGCGAAAGTCGTGCCCGGGTCATCCTGCTCGCAGGGCCTTCAGGCTCCGGAAAGTCCTACATCGCCCGGCAGACCGGTCTCCCCATCCTCTACCTGGATGATTTTTATAAAGATGGTGATGATCCGACAGTGCCGCGACTGGACGGACGCCCGGACTGGGAATCGCCGCAGTCCTGGGACGCCGCCGCGGCGGTCGACGCGATCGTGACACTGTGTACCACCGGGCAGGCGACCGTCCCCGTGTACTCGATCGGCGCCGACCGTCGGGTCGGTGGTACCCGGCTGGAACTCGACGGCGCCCCGCTGTTCGTCGCCGAGGGCATCTTCGCCGCCGAGATCGTCGCGGAATGCGCCCGGCTGGACGTGCTCGCCGCGGCCTTCGCGGTACGCCGGCACCGGGCGGTCACCTTCGTCCGACGGCTGACCCGCGACCTCGCCGAACGGCGCAAGCCACCGGCGCTGCTGGTACGGCGCGGTCTCACGCTGTACGCCAACGAGCCGCGGGTGCTCGCCCGGCAGGCGGCGCTCGGCGCGCTACCCGCCGGACGCCGGGCGATCGAACGCGCCGTCGCCGCGCTGCTCACCGCCCCGGTCGAAGCCGTACAGCGCTGACCGACCCGTCGCGACCGAGCGCGGGGCGGTGCCGACGAGCCGGGCGACCGCTCGGGCTCAGCCGGCGAGCAGTTTCGCGTACGCCGGCTTGATCGTCTCGTTGATCAGCGCCAGCCGCTCGTCGAACGGGATGAACGCGCTCTTCATCGCGTTGATGGTGAACCACTGCAGTTCCGCCCAGCCGTACCCGAACGCCTCCACCAGCAACGCCATCTCCCGCGACATCGACGTGCCGCTCATCAACCGGTTGTCGGTGTTCACCGTGACCCGGAACCGCAGGTCGCGGAGCAGTCCGATGGGGTGCTCACGGATCGACGCAGCCGCGCCGGTCTGCACGTTCGACGACGGACACAACTCCAGCGGAATGCGCTTGTCCCGCACGTACGACGCGAGTCGCCCGAGCCGGTGCGTCACCGGGTCGATGTCGTCGACGATGCGTACCCCGTGCCCCAGCCGGTCCGCGCCGCACCACTGGATCGCCTGCCAGATCGACGGCAGCCCGAACGCCTCGCCGGCGTGGATGGTGAAGTGGAAGTTCTCCCGCTGCAGGTATTCGAACGCGTCCAGGTGCCGGGTCGGCGGGTATCCCGCCTCGGCGCCAGCGATGTCGAACCCGACCACGCCGGTGTCGCGGTACCGCACCGCCAGTTCGGCGATCTCCATCGAGCGCGCCGCGTGTCGCATCGCGGTCAGCAGCGTGCCGATCCGGATCGGGTGCCCGGCTGCCGCCGCCTCGGCGGACCCCTCCGTGAATCCGTCCAGCACCGCCTCGACGACCTGCGGCAGCGTCAGACCCCGCTCGGTGTGTTGTTCCGGGGCGAACCGAACCTCCGCGTACACCACGCCGTCGGTCGCCAGGTCGAGGGCGCACTCGCGCGCCACCCGACGCAGCGCGTCGGCGGTCTGCATCACGCCCACCGTGTGCGCGAAGGTTTCGAGGTACCGCTCCAGCGAGCCGGAGTCCGCCGAGGCGAGGAACCACCGCCCGAGGTCGTCGGGATCGGTGGTCGGTAGGCGATGCCCGACGTCAGCCGCGAGTTCGACGACGGTCGCCGGCCGTAGACCGCCGTCGAGGTGGTCGTGGAGCAGCGCTTTCGGGGCGGCGACGATCTCGGGGTAACTCGGTGCGACCATGACAAGACCTTAGTCCGGAGGTGCGATGCTCGCCGATATCGTGCGCCATCTGCGATGTCCGGTGTGCGCTTCGGCACTGGTACCGACCGCGACCGGGCTGGACTGCGGGCGGGGACACCGATTCGACCGGGCCCGGCAGGGCTACGTCCACCTGGCCGCCGGTCCGCTGCGCCACCCCGGCGACACCGCCGACATGATCGCGGCACGCGCCGACTTCCTCGCCGCGGGGCACTACGCGTTCATCGCCGAGGCGCTCGCGTCGACCGCCGCCGACCTCGTCACCGCCACGACCGCCGAGAGGGGCGGCGGCGACCCGGACAACGGCGACCCGGACAACGGCGATCCCTTGGGCGGCGGTTACCCCGACCTGGTGGTGGACGTCGGCGCGGGCACCGGGTACCACCTCGCGACCGTGCTCGACGCCCTGCCCGAGGCGGTGGGACTGGCGCTCGACGCGTCGAAGGCGGCGGCGCGGCGGGCGGCTCGGGTACACCCTCGCGCGGGCGCGGCGGTGTGCGACACGTGGCGGCGACTGCCGCTGGCGGACCGGTCCGCCCGGCTGGTCCTCGACGTGTTCGCGCCCCGCAACGGCGAAGAGTTCCGCCGGGTCCTGCGCGACGACGGAGCGCTGCTGGTGGTGACCCCGACCGCCGAGCACCTGGTCGAACTGGTGGACGCGCTGCACCTGGTACGGGTGGACCCGGCGAAGCCGGAGCGGGTCGCGGCGTCGCTCGGCGGGCACCTGGTACCGGTGGGCGACCGGGTGCTCACCGAGCGGCTACGGCTGTCCGGTACCGAGGTGGCGACCCTGGTCGGCATGGGCCCCAGCGCCTGGCACCTCGACCCGGACGTGCTCGCCTCGCGGGTCGCGCGCCTGACCGAACCGGTCGAAGTGACCGCCTCGGTCCGCCTCTCGGTCTGGCGTAAGCGGTGACGGCGCCTGGGCCGGCGTCGTCTGGACTGAGGAGCAACGCGACGAGGGAAGACGACGCCCCCAAGGCCCAAGCGCCCGCGCCGGCGCAGGCCGGCGCAGACGTTAGACCGAAAGGTCGATCTCTTCCCAGCCCGGCGGCGCGCCGTGGAACGGTCCCCGGAGTACCACCGCCCACTCCAGCGCCCAGCGGCGCTGCCCGATCGCGTTGGAGTCGATCAGCCCGGGCAGCGGCTGGCGGGTCCGCTCCGCTTCCAGGTACGCCCAGTCCAGGCAGTAGTACAGGTCGAGCGCGGCGGCTGCCTCGCCCGGTTGGCGCACCGCGCTCAGGGTGCGCGCCAGCCATGCCTGGTACGACTCGCCGGCCGGCAGGTCGGGAAAGCGCCGTACCAGAGTGTCGTCGCACGGGTCGGCGGGGTGCAGCGCCGGGGTGAGCCCGAGCAGCCAGGCGAGCCCGTACAGCGCGTCGAGGTGCAGAGCGAACGACCACTCGTCGCCGTCGCCCGCCGTGACGAATTGCCGCTCCGGCTCGGTGAGCGCGTCGCCCAGCCCGGCGGCGTACAGCCATCCGACCGCCTCGTCCGGCGGCATGCCGAAGCTGCGGGCGAGGACCACGGTGAGGATCGCGGCCCGCGCCTCGAGTTCGGGTCGGGGCCGAAGGTCGACCTCGTCTCCGGGTTCCCAGACCAGCGGGAAGCCGTCCGGCGGTTCCGGCAGCCGCAACCGGCGCAGCTCCTCGACGCTCGCGGCACGGACCGCCACCGGGTCGGGGGCTGGCACGCTCATCACGCCTCGCTGTCGTCCTCGGTCGTTCCTGCCGGGACTCTAGCCGCCCGATGCTCGACGATGCCGCGTGTCGCCGCCGGTTTGTGCGGCGCGGTCGGGGGTAGCCGCCGGCACGGGCGTCGTTCGACGCGGATCGTGGACCGCCCACCGGACCGGTAGGAGGCGCGTGGTGAGAATCAGCGGGAGCACGGTGGTGGTCACCGGGGCGTCCAGCGGGATCGGTCGTGCGACCGCGCTGGCGTTCGCCCGGCGCGGCGCGAACCTGGTCCTGGTCAGCAGGGACGAACGGGCGCTGCGGGACGCCGCCGACGAGTGCGCCGCGGTGGGTGCGGCGGTGCTGCCGGTACCGTGCGACACCACCGACGGGCGCGGGCTGGCGGAGATCGCCGACCGTACCGTCGAGACGTTCGGCGGGTTGGACGTCTGGATCAACGACGCGGCGGTGGCGGTGTTCGGTCCGCTCGTCGACCTGCCGCCCGAGGACGTCGCCCGGGTCCTCGACGTCAACGTGATGGGGTACGTGCACGGCGCGCGCGCAGCCCTGCCGCACATGATCGCGCGAGGCGGCGGCGTCCTGATCAACCTTGTCTCGGTCGCCGGGATCGTGGCGCAGCCGTACGGCGCGCCGTACTCGATGTCGAAGTTCGCCGTCCGCGCCCTGACCAGCAGTGTGCGGCAGGAACTGCGGCTGGCCGGGGTGCGCGGGGTACACGCGTGTGCCGTTCTGCCGCCGACGATCGATACGCCGTTCTTCGCGCACGCGGCGAACCACAGCGGACGCCGGGTGCGCGCCATGCCTCCGGTGTACCCGCCGGAGCAGGTCGCCCGTGTGATCGTCGGCGTGGTGCGCCGCCCGCGCCGCGAGGTCGCCGTCGGGCTCGCCGCGCGGGCGTTGGTACTGCAGGCACGGCTGGCGCCCCGGCTGACCGAGTACGCGATGGCACGGCTCGCCGACCGGGCACAGTTGTCCCGCCGCCAGCCGGCGGCGGACGAGCCCGGCAACCTGTACCGGCCGCCCGGCGGCGAACAGGTACACGGCGAGTGGCACGGGCGACGCCGGACAGCGACCCGACGAGTACTCGCGGCAGCCGGCGCGGCGGGCGTCGCGGTGGCGGTATCGACGCGCCGTACCGGCGACTGACCGCGGCCGGCGTCGGTCGGGTTTGTACCGCGCGCAGCGGGGCAACGCCTTGCCGACGCGCGAGGATGAGGTGGTTCACGGTGGGTGTCACGCAGGAGCAGGCGACCGGACTGTCAGCCGAGCGGTACGTGTGGCCCGACAGTCGCGAACGTCTGTTCGTCGCCGCCACCTCGCGGGCGCTGCGCGGCGCCGACTGCCACGACCTTGCCGGCGCCCCGGTCCTGGCGCGTACCGGGGTGCTGCCTGCGCCGCTGAGCCGTCTGGTGGTCGGTCGCGCCGCCGCCCGCGCCACGGTACCGGCCCGACACCTGTGCGAACTTGATCCGGAATCGGTCGCCGAGTGGATCGTCGGGCACTACCGGCGGGACGACTACCCGGCTGTGGTGATCGGTTCGCCGCACGGCGGCGCCGTGCATCTCGCGGTCGCCCTCGGCGCGCCCTGGCTGCCCGCCGCGTTCGAAGTGGTCGCGGAGTGGCCCGACGCGGGCGCGAACAACTGCGCGGGCGCGCTCGCGCACGGCATCGCCACCGCCCAGCCGTTGCTGGACCGGCACACGCCGGTCACCCTGCGCCAGATCCACGACCCGGTCAGCAGGCCCGCGCAGACCTCGGCCGGCATCACGGTGCAGGTGCGCTGGCAGCAGGCGCCCTACCCGTACCTCGAATTCCTGAGCACCCGGCTCGCCCCGGACGCGCCGCTGCTGGTGGTACGGGACACCACCACCTGGCCGGTGATCAACGTCGGCGACCGGTACTCGTTCCAGTTGGGTGGACCGGAAAGCGGGATGAGCCCGAGCGGTTTCTACCGCGAGCAGCCCGCGCTGTGGCGGGTCGCCGAGCGACGGGGACGCACCCGCCACGGTCCGACGCACGTCACCGCGTACTGCGAGCGCGGGGTCGAGCCGGGTCTGGTGGAGAACCTGCAGGCGTGCGTACCTCGACCGATGCGCCGGATCATCTACAACCGACCCGAGGTGTTCAGCGGCGGCGTCGCCGACCTGTACCGGTCGTGGCTGCGGCGGGCGGGTAAGTCGGGCAACCGGCTCGTGGTGGAGTCCGGTCGACTGCTGGACCCGTGGCAGGTGGTCCGAGCCGGGCTGGTGCCGTACTGGTGTCCGAACCCGCTGCGCGAAACCGCTTCCGCGGTCGAGTGGTGGCTGGCGGGCGGACAGCCGTTCACGTCGATCGACGTACTGCTCGATCCGCCGGGCAGCGGCTGGGCGGAACTCGCCCCGCTCGAGCAGTGGCGTTCGGCGGCGACGTTCGCCACCCGACGGGGCATGCTCGACCCTGCCGGGGTCCGCTCGTACCCGACGGGATGGCTGCCCACCAGGCACGCGACCGCGATGCTCCGGCAGGCGCCGTACGACCTGCCGGCACCGCAGCCGTTGGACGTCACGACCGCCCTGGAGCACCTCGGCGCGACCAGCCCGGCCGCCGGCATGCTGGTCTGCTGAACGGTCATCCGTGACGTGGCGGCGGCAGTCCGGTGCCGCGGCGACGACCGGGCCGACGCCGCATCGGCAGCCCCCGCCCGCTGCCCGTTACTCCTCGGGGTCGCGGTGTGCCGTTTCCGGGCTGAACGCGGGCAGGCAGATCGCGACGTACTCGGCGCCCTCGTCGCCCACCCGGTACCGGATCCGCTCGCCGGCGCGCGTCACGACCGCCTGCCCGGCCCGTACCTCGAGCGCCTCACCGCCGGTCTCGACGACCAGTGCCCCGCGCAGCACCACCGTGTACTCGTCGAAGTCGGGCTGCTGCGCGGGCTCCGCCCAGCCGGGCGGGGCGACCATGTGCGCCACCGACAGCGCCGCCTCGCCCGAGTTGACGCGACCGACGTACTCGTCAATGATCTTGCCGCCCGGTACCGGGATCCTCGTCGGTTTCGCGATCAGTTCCGCCATCAGGTGATCCTTTCCAGGACGAGCGCGCCGGGCGAGGGTCGCTCCGCGCTGATCGTCACCGCCGCCGTGGCGGCCGTGATCGCGCGCGGTATCCGGGCCGGGTCGTCGGCGCGCAGTTCGAGCAGGACGTCACCGGCGCGTACCGGGTCGCCGGGGCGGCGACGGATCAGCACACCGGCGGTCGCCGACACCGGGTCCTCCTTGCGCGCGCGACCCGCGCCGATCCGCCACGCCGCCAGGCCGATCTGGTAGGCGTCGACGGCGGCGACGTACCCGTCTTGCGGGGCGCGCACGTATTCGGCTTCGGGCGCGACCGGCAACGGCGCGTCCGGGTCGCCGCCCTGGGCGCGGATCATGGCGCGCCAGACGTCCATCGCGCGCCCGTCGGCGAGCGCGTCGGCGGGGTCGACGTCGGTCAAGCCAGCCAGGTCGAGCATCTCGCGGGCGAGCGCGAGGGTGAGTTCGACGACGTCCGCCGGGCCGCCGCCGGACAGTACCGCGACCGCCTCCTCGACTTCGACAGCGTTGCCGACGGCCTCGCCGAGCGGCGTGGACATGTCGGTCAACAGGGCGCGGGTCGCGACGTGGTGGGCCACGCCCAGGTCGACCATGGTGCGGGCGAGTTCCCGCGCCTCGTCGAGCGACTTCATGAACGCGCCGGAGCCGACTTTGACGTCGAGTACCAGGGAACTGGTGCCCTCCGCGATCTTCTTGCTCATGATCGAACTGGCGATCAGCGGGATCGCCTCGACGGTGCCGGTGACGTCGCGCAGCGCGTACAGCTTCCGGTCGGCGGGGGCGAGTTCCTCACCCGCCGCGCAGATCACCGCACCCACCTTGATCAGTTGTGCGTGGAACTCCTCCGGGGACAGGTGCGCCCGCCAGCCCGGTATCGACTCGAGCTTGTCCAGCGTGCCGCCGGTGTGCCCGAGGCCCCGACCGGACAACTGCGGTACCGCCGCGCCGCAGGCCGCCACGAGCGGCGTGAGCGGCAACGTGATCTTGTCGCCGACCCCGCCCGTCGAGTGCTTGTCCACGGTGGGCCGGTCCAGACCCGACAGGTCCAACCGCTTCCCACTGGCGATCATCGCGGTGGTCCACCGCGCGATCTCGTCCTTGTTCATACCGCGCAGCAGGATCGCCATGGCGAGCGCCGCCATCTGCTCGTCGGCGACCAGTCCGCGGGTGTACGCGTCGACCACCCAGTCGATCTGGGCGTCGGACAGCACCTCACCCTGCCGCTTGGCACGGATCACGTCGATCGCGGAGAAGTTCACGGCGCCTCCTTCCTCTCGCCCGACCACCGGTGGTCGATCACGCCCGGCGGGTCGCCGGGACCGGCCCAGCAGGTATCGCCGGACTGGTCGACGACGACCACCCGGTCGGTACGGGCCCGGCCCCACTCCACCATCGTGTCGACGCTGGGCACGGTCGGACCTTCCTCGAGGATGCCGGTCGGCTCGTCCGGCCCCGACGACCGTTCCCAGTACCCGGTCCACACCAGTTCGCCACCCCGCATGTCGGGGTGGATGAACACGGTGCCCCGGCCCCGGTACTCGCGCAGCCGCGCGGGCAACGCGTCGACCGGGGTCGGCTTGTCCAGGTCGACGACGTCGAAGGCGTGCGGCAGCAGTTCGGTCATCCGCAGCGGCCTCGGGTCCGCCTCGACCAGCAGCTCAGGGCCGCCGTGTTCCCACAGCAGCTGCCGGCACCGCCCGCACGGCATCAGCGGTTGCCCGGACGCGTCCACGCAGGACAGCGCGACCAGCCGACCGCCGCCGCTCGCGTGCAGCGCCGACACCACCCCGCACTCGGCGCACAGCACCACGCCGTACGCGGCGTTCTCCACGTTGCAGCCGATCACCGTGCGCCCGTCGTCGACGAGCGCTGCCGCGCCCACCGGAAAGCGGGAGTACGGGGCGTACGCCCGCTCCATAGCGGTGACCGCCGCGCGTCGCAGCTTCGCCCAGTCGATCTCCACGTCCCTGTCCCCACGCTGTGTACCCTGCCGCCTCGACGGTAGCGAGGCGGCAGGTTGGTTGCGCCGCCTCGACGGTAGCGAGGCGGCAGCGTCGTCCGCGCCGCCTCGCTGTCGTGAGGCGGCCGAAGTCAACCTTTGACGTACGGTTTACCGTCCGCGGCGGGCGCCCGGACCTTCCCGACCAGCCCCGCGACCGCGAGGATGGTCACCAGGTACGGCAGCATCGACAGGAACTGCGACGGGATGTCGCTGCCGATCGCGCTCAGGAACAACTGCAACTTGTCGGCGAAGCCGAACAGCAGCGCGGCGAGGAACGCTCCGATCGGGCTCCACCGACCGAAGATGAGCGCGGCCAGCGCGATGAAGCCCTTGCCGGCGGTCATGTTCTTGGTGAACGCGCCGACCGAGCCGAGGGTGAAGAACGCGCCGCCGACCCCGGCGATGACGCCCGCCATCAGTACGTTGCGGTACCGCACCGCGAGCACCTTGATGCCGACGGTGTCCGCGGCGGTCGGGTGCTCGCCGACCGCGCGGGTGCGCAGCCCCCACCGGGTGTGGAACAGCGCGACGTGGACGATCACCACGAGCGCGAGCGCGATGTACGTGATCACGTTCGCCTGGAAGATCATCGGTCCGAGGATCGGGATCTTGCTGAGTACCGGAACATGCCAGGTCGGGAACGTCGGCGGGTTGTTGTAGTCCTCGACGCGCGGCTGGAGCACCGCCTCGTAGAGGAACCCGGTGAGCCCCAGCGCCAGCAGGTTGAGCACCACGCCGAGGACGACCTGGTCGACCAGGTACCGGATCGCCAGGATCGCGAGCAGCGCCCCGATGAACAGTCCACCGGCGGCGGCCGCGATCAGCCCGACCCACGCGGACGCGAACAGCGACCCGACGAACGCCCCGGCGAACGCGCCCATCAGGAACTGCCCCTCGATCGCGACGTTGATCACCGCGGACCGCTCGCACAGCACGCCGCCGAGCGCGCCGAGGATCAGCGGCAGCGCCAGGTACAGGCTGCCCTGGGCGATGTCGCCCAGCGGCATGAAGGTGCCCTCGACCTGCCAGCACAGGAACGAGCCGACGAAGCCGACCATGGCGAGTCCGGTCATCCAGCCGAACAGCCGACCCGCCCGACCGGACAGCAGGACCAGTCCGGCGATCACGCACAGCAGTCCGAACCCGATCGCGCCGGGCGCGGCGGGGATGGTGACGTGCGCGCCGTCCGCGTTCTGGGTGAAGGTGAACTTGGCGGCCCTGGTACCGGCGGCGGCGCCGAACCCGATCGTGGCGATCAGCCCGAGCACCAGGTACACCGTGCCGGCCTTGCGGGCGCGGGTCCAGAACCCGGCCCGGATCGCGGCGGCGGTCGCCTGGTCGGCCGTGATGGTTGCCATCTCACCAGCCCTTCGCGAGGTTGGTCATCAGCCGGGCGGAGCGGTCCTCGCGCAGCCGGAACAGCGCGCTCACCAGAGCGGGCGCCGCGATGAAGATGACGATCACGGCTTCCACCAGGTTGACCAGGTCGATCGGCACGCTGGCGGCGGACTGCATGCTCCTGCCACCGGCGCTCAGCGCGCCGAACAGCAGCGCCGCGAGCGCCACTCCCCACGGCTTGCCCCGGCCGAGCAGCGCCACCGTGATCCCGTCGAAGCCGACGCTGCCGGCGACCTGACCGGTGAGCGACTGGGCGGTACCGAGCACCATGGTCGCACCGCCCAGCCCGGCGAGCCCCCCGGCGATCATCATGACCAGGATGAACGTACGCCCGACGCTCATCCCGGCGGTACGCGCCGCGTCCGGGTTGGACCCGACCGCGCGCAACTCGAACCCGACGGTCGAGCGGTTCAGCAGCCAGCCCACGAAGATCACCGCGAGGATCGCGAGCACGATGCCGAAGTTCACCCGCAGACCGGGCGGGCTCCACAGCATGGCGGTGGAGTCGACCTTCTTGCTGATCGCATCCGAGCGGGTCGGGTCGTGGACGCCGCGCTGCACGATCAGCCACGCCAGGAAGTACAGCGCGACGTAGTTCAGCATGATCGTCACGATGACCTCGTGCGCACCGGTGCGCGCCTTGAGCGCGCCCGGGATGTACCCGTACAGCCCGCCGCCGATCGCGCCGCCGATCACCGCGAGCAGCATGTGCAGGCCCCAGGGCAGGTGCAGCCCGAAGCCGATCAGGGCGGCGCCGATGGTACCGAAGATCACCTGCCCCTGACCGCCGATGTTGAACAGCCCGCCGCGGAACGCGAGGGCGACCGACAGACCGGTGAAGATCAGCGGCGCGGTGTACGTCAGCGTCTCGGAGATCGGCGCGAGCGCCAGCTGCCAGGAGTTCGACCCGTCGAACGCGCCGGTGACGGCGGACGGGTCGACCACCGACCCGGTGAACAGGTTCGCGTACGCCTCGCTGATCGCACCCCAGCTCGCCGACAGGGCGGCGCCGGGGGCCGCGAAGAAGTACCCCCAGGTGCTGCGCACGTCCTCGTTCGCGAGGACGATCAGGATCGCCCCGATGACCAGCGAGGTCACGATCGCGAGCACGGTGACGGTGACCGGGTTGGCGCTGCTCGCCCGGTCCGCGAAGGTGCGCAGCCGGGACCGCCGGGGCGGTGCCGCCTCGCGTCCGGCCAGCCGGGCCTCGGCGTCCGGTCCGGCTGCCTCGGTGGTCGCGCCGATCGGGTCCGCGTCGGGCTCGGTCCCGACGGAACCCGGCCGGTCGGGCGACGACCCGCCCCCTGATTCCTGCTTGATCGTCATGGTGTGTCCTGAGATTCGGTGGTAGCCGCGGCGGATCCGGGCGCGGCACTCGACGCGACCGGTCGACCGGTCGCATCGTCCCCGCTCCCCCGCTCGTCGGTGATACCCGCCATGAGCAGGCCGATCCGCTCACGCGGCGCGTCGGCGGGCAGGATGTCGAGCACCTTGCCGCGGTACATCACGGCGATCCGGTCGGCGAGTGCCAGCACCTCGTCGAGTTCGCTGGACACGAGCAGGACGCCGGCGCCCCGGTCGCGCTCGTGGACCACGCGCTGATGGATGAACTCGGTGGAGCCGACGTCCACGCCACGGGTCGGCTGCGACGCGATGAACAGGGTCAGCGGCCGGGACAGTTCCCTGGCGACGATGACCTTCTGCTGGTTGCCGCCGGAAAGACTGCTCGCCGGTTCCTCGCCGGTGGCGCTGGCGCGTACGTCGAACTCGGCGATCCGCTCGCGGGCGTTGCGGGCGATCTCGACGGGGCGCAGCTTGATCCCCGCGCCGAAGGGCGGCTGGTCGTACAGGTCGAGCACCAGGTTCTCGGCGACGCTGAAGTCGCGCACCAACCCGTCGGTGCTGCGGTCCTCCGGGATGTACCCGACGCCGGAGCGCAGGATCTCCTTGGTGGTGCGACCGTGCAGGTCCGCTCCGCGCAGCGCGACGGTACCGGCGGCGACCGGGCGCAGGCCCATCACGGCCTCGACCAGTTCGGTCTGCCCGTTGCCCTGAACACCGGCGACGGCGAGCACCTCGCCGGCGCGTACGTCGAGGTCGACCTCGTCGACCGCGCGCTGCCCGCGCTCGTCGAGCACGGTGAGCCCGCGTACCGACAGCACCACCTCGCCCGGCTGCGCCGGGCTCTTGTCGACCTTGAGCTTCACGGTACGTCCGACCATCATCGACGCCAGCTCGTCCTCGCTGGCGTCCGGTCGGGCGGTACCGACGACCCGCCCCCGGCGCACCACCGTGATCCGGTCGGCGATCGCCTGGACTTCCTTGAGCTTGTGGGTGATGAAGACCAGCGACTTGCCGTCCGCCTTGAGCGCGCGCATGACCGTGAGCAGTTCGTCGGTCTCCTGCGGGGTCAGCACGGCGGTCGGCTCGTCGAGGATGAGCAGGTCGACCTCGCGGGTCAGGGCCTTGACGATCTCCACCCGCTGCTGGACGCCGACCGGCAGGTCCTCGATGACGGAGTCGGGGTCGAGGGGCAGCCGGTACCGCTGGGACACCTCGAGCACCCGGGCGCGCGCCGCCGCGCGATCCAGGAACGGACCGTTGGTCTGCTCCGCGCCGAGCATGATGTTCTCGGCGACGGTGAACACCGGTACCAGCATGAAGTGCTGGTGCACCATGCCGATGCCGGCGGCGATGGCGTCCCCCGGGTTGCGGAACCGCCTCGGCTCGCCGTCCACCACGATCTCGCCCTCGTCCGGCTGGAGCAGCCCGTACAGGACGTTCATCAGGGTCGACTTGCCCGCGCCGTTCTCACCGAGCAGCGCGTGGATCTCGCCCGGCTCGATCGTGAGGTTGATGTGGTCGTTCGCGACCAGGTCGCCGAAGCGCTTGGTGATGTCGCGCAGTTCGAGTTTCAGGACGGCCCCCTTAGGAGGACGTGGCCGACGGTGCCGCGGCCGCGGGGGCGAACCCCCGCGGCCGCTGTGGTCCTACCTGCGGCGTTACCCCGTAGGCTACGCGGTACGCCGTGACGGCCTTACGACGGCTGGGCGGGCGAGCTGACCTTGATCTTGCCGGCGATGATGTCCTGCTTGATCTGGTCGATCTCGCTCTTCAGGTCGGCCGGGACCTTGCTGTCGAAGTCGTGGTACGGGGCGAGCTGCACGCCGTTGTTCTGCAGCGTGCCGATCGAGCCGCCGCCGCCCAGCTTCTGGGTGTCCGCCTTGAGCACCGCTTCCTTGACGGTCTCGGAGATGTTCTTGACGACCGTGCTCATGAACACCGAGCAGTACTGCTGGGCGCTCGCGCAGCCGTCCTGGTCGACCCAGATCACGCTGAACCTGCCGTTGGAAGCCTGCGCGGCGGACGCCGTGCCCAGACCGGTACCGCCGGCCACCGGCATGATCACGTCGGCGCCCTGGGCGACGAAGGTGTCGCTGATCGCCTTGCCCTTGCCCTGGTCGACGAAGGACTCGGCGAAGGTGCCGTTCTGGGTGTCCTTGTTCCAGCCGAGCACCGCGACGTTCTTGCCCTTGGCCTTGTTGTAGTACGCCACGCCGTCGGCGAAGCCGTCCATGAAGATGGTCACCGGCGGGATCTTCAGACCGCCGTACGTGGCGACCTTGCCGGACTTGCTCATCCCGGCGGCGAGGTAGCCGGCGAGGAACGCGGCCTGCGCGGTGTCGAACTGCATGGAGTACACGTTCGGCAGGTCGATCTTCGAGTCGATGATCGCGAACTGGGTGTTGGGGTTCGCCTGGGCGACCGCCTTGGTCGCGTCGCCCATCAGCCCACCGACCGCGATGACCAGGTCACACTTCTGCTGCGCGAACTGGGTGAGGTTCGGCTGGTAGTCCGCCTCGGCCTTGGACGAGACGTACTTGACGTCGATGTTGCTGTTCTGCGCGTGGGCGTCCTGCATGCCCTTCCACGCCGACGAGTTGAACGACCGGTCGTCGATGCCGCCGGTGTCGGTCACCATGCACGCCGTCATCTTCTTGCCGGCGCTGGCGCCGCTGTTGCTGTTGTTCGCCGGAGGCTTGCCGCAGCCGGCGGCGGCGAGCGCGAGGCTCCCGACCGCGAGCACGCCGACGAGCCTCATCCCACGCACTGGGCGCACGACGACCCTCTCCTTCCCACTGCACCGCGACATCGCGGTGTGTCTCAACCGACGGGAGCGTACGCCTGTACCCCGCCGCCACGCGCCTTCTAGCACGGCCTCGGTAGACCCCGTTACGCCGCCGTGACTGTCTCGTGTCCTGCGGCAACGGTACGAGAAGCTAACGCCCCAATCGCCCGGTTCAGAGCGATTTGCCCTGTCGGGGCGGGGCAGGACGGATCAGTACCAGAAGACGGCCACCGCCGCGTTCGCCAGCGTCATTCCGATGATCGCCAGGAAGTGCCCACGGTTCACGCGATCCCGGTGCCGGGGCACGAACACCATCACGAAGATGAGTACCGCGACGACCAGCTTCACGATCAACTTGGCGGTCGGCGGCTCGTTCGCTCCGCCGCCGCGCAGCGGCGCGGCGAGAGCCAGCCCGCTGAGAATCTGGATCACCGAGCCCCACAGCATCGCCGAGCTGATCCGGATCCGTCCGTTGAGGTACTGCATGACGCCGCCGCCGAGCAGCAGGGCGAAACCGATCAGGTGGATGTACACCAGGAACAGCCGCAGCAGATGCACGGCCGGCCTCCTTCAGCAGCGGGGGGAAACGCCTCGGCGGCGAGTATGCGCGATCACGCCCCGTGGTCGGGTCGCCCCCCGGCTGCCGACCGCGCCATGCGGCCGGCAGCCGGCGCCGCTATCCGGCGACCTCGGCGGTCGGCGCGACCTCTCCGCGTACCGCGTCCTCGTCCGTCCGCTCGACCGTCGCCCGCGCGCCCCGGCGACCGAGCACCGCCAGGGCGAGACCCACGACCGCCCAGACCGCGAGCACGACGACCTGGCGGTTCGCGCCGACTCCGGCGAAGAACGCGTCCGAGCGCAGCACGGTGCCGCCCGCGCCGACCGGCAGGTACTGGCCGATGGTCCCCCACGGCGCCGGTACCAGCTCAGGTGCGGACGCCAGCCCGGAGATCGGGTTGCCGAGCAGGAACACGACCAGCACCGCGAGCCCGATGCCGGGGGCGCCGGCGACCGCGCCGAGTCCCGCCGTCGCGGCGGCGACGGCGAGAGCGAACAGCCCGATCGCGGCGGCGACTGCGAGGTACCGGCCGGGCAGGATGCCCAGCCACGACCGCAGTACCGCCGCGGATGCCAGGCCGGCGACCAGGGCGTATCCGAGCAGCCCCACGAACCTCGTCAGGCGACTGGTGACCAGCCGGGCGAGCAGCGCGCCGGCGGCGAGACTGGCGATCGCCAGCGGCAGGAACCCGAGGGTGAACCCGGCGCCGTGCGGGTCGTCGGGGTCGGCGGGCACGACGTCGGTCACCGGTACCGGTCGACCGCCTCCGAACCGCTGCGCCGCCTCGATCAGCGCGCCCGCTACCGCCGGGCTCCCGGCGGACGCGACGTGCAGGGCGAGCCCGTCGGGCCCGGCGAGGATCGCGGCGTACGCGCGACGGTCCCGCAGCGCTCGGTCAGCCGTCGCCTGGTCGGGCACGCGGGTCACCGCGAACGCGTCAGGTCCGGCTGCCGTGAGCGCCCCCTCGACCTGCGCGGCGACCGGCGCGGGTCCGGAAACGACCACCGGTACCTGGTGCGGCCGGGCACTCGCCCCGGACCAGGAGAAGAAGGCGACGAGTAACGCCTGCGCGATGACCACGCCGATGACGATCGCGACGCCGGTGCGTACCGGCGACGGGGAGCGCGACATGACGACTCCTTAAGCGAACGAACGTTCTCTTTTCTTGTCATCGTGGCCCTCCTTCCCGTTGCCGTCAAGAACGAACGTTCGCTTTAGAATCTGGTCATGCCTCGGGTCTCCGAGCAGCACCGCGAAGCCCGGCGCGCGCAGATCCTCGCCGCGGCACGGCGCTGCTTCCTGCGCAACGGGTTCCACAACACGTCGATGCAGGACGTGATCGGCGAGGCAGGGCTGTCGGTCGGCGCGGTCTACCGGTACTTCCCGAGCAAGTCGGCGATCATCACGGCGATCGCCGAGGAGGCGGTCGGCACGGCCACCGACGCGCTCGCCGAACTCGCCACACTCGACCCGCCCCCGCCGCTCGCCGAAGCGGTCGCCCTCGCCGTCGACGCGCTCGAGCCGCTTCTCGGTCCCGACGGCGTGCTGCGCATCGCCATCCAGGTGTGGGCCGAGGCGATGCGCGACGACGATCTCGCCGAGTTCGTCGCGCGGGTGTACGGCGAACTGCGCGCGCGGTTCGTGGCACTCGCCGAGCGTGCCCGCGCGTCAGGGGCGCTCGCCGCCGACGCCGACGTCGAGGGGGTCGGCGCGGTGCTGTTCGCGCTGCTTCCGGGGTACGGGTTGCAGCGGGTGCTGACCGGCGGCCCGAGCCGCGAGGCGTTCCTGTCCGGAGTTCGGACGCTGCTCGGCTGAACGCGCCGTGCCGCGCACCGATCCCGGTGCGCGGCACGGCGCGTTCACCCCTTGACGGCTCCGGCGGTCAGACCGGACACGATGTACCGCTGCAGGAACCGGAACACCAGCACGGTCGGCACAGCGGTCAGCAGCGTGCCGACGCAGAACATCCCGAAGTTCGCGTCCCGCTCCCCGGCCACCAGCCCCCACAGCCCCACCGCGAGCGTCTTCGAGTTCGGATCGGTCAGGAACACGTTCGCCATCAGGAACTCGTTGATGGTGCCGATGAAACTCAGCAGCGAGGTGACCGCCAGGATCGGCGCGACCAAGGGCAGCATGATCCGGAAGAACACCTGGACGTGGCTCGCCCCGTCCATGGTCGCCGACTCGTCCAGCTCGCGCGGCACCGTGTCGAGGAACCCCTTCATCAGCCACGTGTTCACGCCCAGCGCCCCGCCCAGGTACAGCAGCAGCAGACCCCAGGGGGTGTTGAAGCCGATCGCCGGCCAGTAGTCGGTGATCTTCGTGAACATCAGGAAGATCGTCACGACCGCCAGGTACTGCGGGAACATCTGGATCAGCAGCAGGGACAGCAGCCCGATCCGCCGCCCGGTGAACCGCATCCGGCTGAACGCGTACGCGGCGAGCAGCGACAGGAACACCGCCGCACCCGCCGAGAACAGCGCGATCAGGATCGAGTTGAGGTACCAGTGCCCGAACGGCGTGTCGCGCACCAACCGGATCGCGTTGTCCAGGCTCGCGCCTTTCGGCACCAGCGACGTGGAGGACAGCGTCCCCAGCGGGTTGAGCGCCGCCGATACCAGGAACACGATCGGGAACAGCGAGAACAGCACCGCGAACACGCCGACCAGGTGCCGCCAGCCGACCAGGCGGAACCAGCGACCGCCCCGGCCGGTGCCCGTCCGGGTCGCTTCCGCCCGGCTCCGGGTACGGTCGGCAGCCCGCACCCCGGTCGCCACGTCCGTCCGCGCGCTCGTCATCCGTAGACCTCCTCCTGCCGCCGGGTGCGGCGGAAGCTGATCGTCGAGACGACGGCGACGATCAGGAAGATGTACACCGAGACCGCCGCCGCGAAGCCGTACTGCGCGCCCTGCGCGCCGAAGGCCAGCCGGTACGTGTACGTAATGAGCAGGTCGGTCGCGCCGACGCTCGGGTTGTCCGCCGGGAACGGACCGCCCTCCGTGATCAGGTAGATCGCGTTGAAGTTGTTGAAGTTGTACGCAAACGACGCGATCAGCAGCGGCGACAAGGCGACGAGCAGCAGCGGCAGGGTGACCCGCCGGAACCGCTGCCAGGCGGTCGCACCGTCGACGGCGGCGGCTTCGCTCATCTCGCTCGGGATCGCCTGCAACGCGCCGGTCGCGACCAGGAACATGTACGGGTACCCCAGCCACAGCTGCACGAGCAGGACCGCCAGCCGGGCCGTCCACGCACCGCCCAGCCAGTCGACGTGCAGCCCGAACAGGCGGTTGATCAACCCGAAGTCGGCGTTGAACATGTCCCGCCAGACCAGCAGCATGGCGAACGACGGCATGGCGTACGGCAGCACCAGCAACGTGCGGTAGACGGTGCGACCGCGCACCCGTTGCGAATGCAGCGCCAGCGCGCACAGCAGCCCGAGCGCGAACGTGATCAGCACGGACCCGATCGCGAACCCGAAGTCCCACAGCAGCGTGCTGAAGAACGGCTTGGCGATGCGCGGGTCGGTGACCACGCGCACGAAGTTGCGCAGTCCGACGTTCACCCGCCAGCCCTGCGGCAGCCGGTCGCCGTCGGAGGCGACGAACGAGCCGTTCGCCTGGTCGGCGTGCCACGTCTTACCGGTCTTGACGTCCTTGACGCAGTCGCAGCCGGGGTCGTACTTGCGCATCGCCTTGAGCTCGTAGGCGTGCGACACGCCGGTGGCGCGGATCGCGCCGTCCCCGGTCGGTACCACGAACGTCGTGATCTCCTGGCTGCGCGCGCTCGCCTCGCCGAGGTTGAGGATGGTGTACCCGGGCGCGGCGGTCACCCGGCCGCCGGAGACCGTGGCGTCGGGCAGCGGGCGCAGTCCGGACCCGTCGCCCAGGTACGCCTTGCCGCTCGGGTCGGCCAGCAGGAACGCCAGCTTCCCGGTCGCCGGGTCGCCCTTGGTCGCCACCGCCAGCGTGTACTCGGTGGAGCCGGGCACCTGGGTCACCGAGGCGGTCTGGATCGCCACGATCGCGTCCTGTTTGGTGCCGCGGTGCGCGTCGCCGAAGTTGCTGAACGCCGTGCTCGCCGTGTACACGACCGGGAACACCTGGAACGCGATCAGGAACAGGGTGCCCGGCAGCAGGTACTTGACGGGCAGTCGGCGCGGCGTCAGGTACACGTAGAAGATCACCGCGGTGACCAGGACGGTACCGCCGAGCCAGAGCCACGCCTTCGCCTGGATCAGCGGGAACGCGGCCCACACCGCGATCGCCGCGACCAGACCCAGCAGAACGATCTTCCCGACCAGTCCGGCGACACCGCCGGACGCGGAACCGTGGGCGAGCGCCACGGCGGGACCGTCCGATCGGCGACGCGCCTGCGCCGGCGCCGGGTGCGGGGAGGTGTCGCTCCCCGCACCCGGCAGCTGCTGCGTGCTCACCGTTACTTGATGCTGCCGGCGATGGTCTTCGCCGCGGCGGTCACCGTCGACTGCGGGTCGGCGCCGCCGACGACCGCGGCCTCAGCCTTGCCGAACGGGTCCCAGATCGCCGCCATCTCCGGGATCGCGGGCAGGATGACGCCGTTCTTGCCGGCGTCGAGGAACTTCTGTACGTCCGGGTCGGACGACTTGACCTGGTCCAGCGAGGCGGTCAGCGCCGGCGGGCGGGGCTCCGCCTGGTACAGCGCGGTCTGCAGTTCCGGACGGGTCAGGTAGTTCGCGACGAACTCCTGCGCGGCGGTCTTGTTCTTGCCCTTGCTCGCCACGTAGAACGCCTGCACGCCGACGAACGGCTGAGCCGGCTTGCCGCCCGCGAACCCGGGGACCGGGGTGATGTCGTACTTGATGTTCGCCTTCTTGATGTCGGTCAGCGCCCACGGACCGGAGATCAGGAACGCGGTCTTGCCCGAGGTGAACGTCGAGATGGCGTTCTTGTCGTCGATCGAGCGCTTGAGCGCGCCCGCGCCCTTCTCACCGAGCGCGGCGATCTTCTTGAACGCCGCGACCGACTCGGGCTTGCCGACGCCGAGGTCCTTCGGGTCGTAGTCGCCGTTCGGCTTGGTGCCGAACAGGTAGCCGCCGCCGGAGGTGTACAGCGGGTAGATGTGGTACGCGTCGCCGTTCTGACCGACCTGCAGCGCCATGATCTCGCTGACCTTGCCGGCGCTCTTGAGCTGCTTGCCGGTCGCGACCAGGTCCTCGATCGTGGACGGTGCGTTCGGCGCCAGGGCGGTGTTGCGGATCAGCGCGATGTTCTCCACCGCGTACGGGACACCGTAGATCTGACCGTTGAAGGTGACGCCCTTCAGCGCGATGTCGGAGAACGCCGCCTTCTGCTGCTCGGACAGCTGGATCGGGTCGATCGCGCCGTTCTGGACCAGGTTGCCGATCCAGTCGTGCGCGCCGACGACGATGTCCGGCGCCTTGCCGGACTGCGAGGCGGTGACGAAGTTGGTCTGCAGGTCCTTGGAGATCGCGTCGACCTCGATGGTGACGCCCAGCTCCTTGCCGAACTTGTCGGCGAACGGCTTCAGCGCCGCGGTCCGCTTGTCGTCGGCCCAGATCACCAGCGTGCCGCCGTTGGCCTTGGCCTTGTTGTCCGTCTTGGCCTTGTCGCTGTTGTTGCCACAGGCGCCGGCGGCGGCGAGCGCCAGCGTCATGACGGCGACCACACCCGCGGTACGGATGCGCATCGGATTCTCCTGTTCGACGGGGGGCGCGGCGTCCAAGGGCTACACCGCGTTGTCTCATGTGGGCGTTCCCGAGGGAACGCCGTTGTTCTCATGTGGACGCCCCGGGGGAGCCGTCATCCGGGCTCCCGGGACGTCGTTGTGCTCCGGCGACGCCGAAGCATCGCAGGTCTGTCCCGAACACCACCAGTGCCGGTACGCCCTTGTCGCCGGATATCGACCGGAGCGTTATCCGCACGTGGCCGGCGCCGCCGGAGGCGACACCGCGCGCCGTGTGTCCGGCACGTTAGCAAGACGTTTCAGGTAATGAAAGTGCTTGCAGAAGGCTTTCGCAATCCGTTGCAGGATGGTTTACAGTTCCGGCATGTCCTCGGCCTCACCCCGTGCTCGTCTCGCCGACATCGCCGCCCAGGCGGGCGTCAGCGAGGCGACCGTGTCGCGGGTGCTCAACGGCAAGCCGGGCGTCAGCGACGAAACCCGCCAGGTCGTCCTGACCGCGCTCGACGTGCTCGGGTACGAGCGACCGGAGCGGCTGCGCAAGCGCTCGGCGGGGCTCGTCGGTCTGGTCGTGCCCGAACTGGACAACCCGATCTTCCCGCTGTTCGCCCAGGTCATCGAATCGGCGCTGGCGCAGCACGGGTACACCCCGGTGCTGTGCACCCAGACCCCGGGCGGCGTCACCGAGGACGAGTACGTCGAGATGCTGCTGGACCGTCAGGTCGCCGGCATCGTGTTCGTGTCCGGACTGCACGCCGACACGTCGACCGACCCCGACCGGTACCGCAAACTCGTCGAGCGCCCGATCCCGACCGTGCTCGTCAACGGGTACATGCCGGGCGTCGAAGCCCCGTTCGTGTCCTGCGACGACCGCGCCGCCGCGGAACTCGCGGTCAGTCACCTGTTCGCGCTCGGTCACCGCCGGATCGGGCTGGTCACCGGCCCCGACCGGTTCCTGCCGGTGCAGCGCAAGCTCGCCGGGTACCGCTCGGCGATGCGAGCCGTCGTCGGGCTGCCGGACCGCGACATCGACAAGTACATCGAACTGTCGCTGTTCGGCGTGGAAGGCGGTCACGCCGCCGCCGACCGGCTCCTGGAGCGGGGTGTCACCGGCATCGTCTGCGGCTCCGACCTGATGGCGCTCGGCGCGATCCGGGCGGCGCGGTCACGCGGGCTGTCGGTACCGGGCGACGTCTCGGTGGTCGGCTACGACGACTCCCCGCTGATCGCGTTCACCGACCCGCCGTTGACCACGCTGCGCCAACCGGTACAAGCGATGTCGGTCGCCGCGGTGCGGGCGCTGATGGACGAGATCAACGGGCATCCCGCCCCGCATTCGGAGTACGTGTTCCGCGCCGAACTCGTGGTTCGCGGATCGACCGGCGCCGCTCCGGTCACCGCGGCCTGACCCGGACAGAAAGGCCCCCGGTGCTCAGTCGAACCCCCTGGTGGCGGTCTGCCGTCATCTACGAGGTGTACCCGCGCAGCTTCGCCGACTCGAACGGCGACGGGATCGGCGATCTGCCGGGTCTGCGATCACGGCTGCCGTACCTGCGTGACCTAGGTGTCGACGCGCTCTGGCTGACCCCGTTCTACCGGTCGCCGTTCGTCGACGGCGGGTACGACGTGGCGGACTACCGCGACGTGGAGCCCATGTTCGGCACTCTCGCCGACTTCGACGCGATGCTCGCCGACGCGCACCGCCTCGGGCTGCGGGTGATCATCGACCTGGTACCGAACCACTCCTCGTCGGCGCATCCGTGGTTCCGCGAGGCGCTCGCCTCGCCCGCGGGCAGCCCGGCGCGCGAACGGTACCTGTTCCGCGACGGTCGGGGCGAGCACGGCGAACTGCCGCCGAACGACTGGGAGTCGATCTTCGGTGGACCCGCCTGGACCAGGGTCGCCGACGGGCAGTGGTACCTGCACCTGTTCGACCCTGCCCAGCCCGACCTCAACTGGCGCAACCCGGAGGTACACGCCGAGTTCGAGTCGATCCTGCGGTTCTGGCTCGACCGTGGCGTCGACGGATTCCGGGTCGACGTGGCGCACGGCATGGTCAAGGCGGAAGGGCTGCCGGACGTCGGGCGGACCCAGCAGATCGGGCTGCTCGGCAAGGGTCGGTTGCCGTATTTCGACCAGGACGAACTGCACGACATCTACCGCGCGTGGCGGAAGATCCTCGACGAGTACCCGGGCGAGCGGATGGCGGTCGCCGAGGCGTGGGCGGAGACGCCGCAGCGGCTCGCCCGGTACATCAGCCCCGACGAACTGCACCAGGCGTTCAACTTCGACTACCTGGACACGCCGTGGTCGGCGCCCGCCCTGCGCGCCGTCGTCGACGCCTCGCTCGCCTCGTCCGCGCTGGTCGGCGCGCCGACCACCTGGGTGCTGTCCAACCACGACAAACACCGCCACGTCACCCGGTACGGCGACGGTCCGGTCGGGCTGCGGCGCGCCCGCGCCGCCGCGCTGCTGATGCTCGCGCTGCCCGGCTCGGCATACCTGTACCAGGGTGAGGAGCTCGGGCTGCCCGAGGTTCTCGACCTGCCGGACGAGGCGCTGCAGGACCCGGTCTGGGAGCGGTCGGGGCACACCGACCGCGGTCGGGACGGGTGCCGGGTACCGCTGCCCTGGTCGGGGGACGCTCCGCCGTACGGGTTCACCGACGCGGCGACGGGTTGGCTGCCCCAGCCGGCGGGGTGGGCGCGACTGACCGCCTCGGCACAGGACGGCGACCCGGAGTCGACGCTGTCGCTGTACCGGGCGGCGCTGCGGCTGCGCCGCACCCTGCCGAGCGGCGACGAGACGCTGCGCTGGCTGGACAGCGCGCCGGACGTGCTGCACTTCGCCCGACCCGGACTGCGTTGCCTGGTCAACCTCGGGCTCGCGCCGATCGACGTGCCGGTCGGGTACGGTGACCCGCTGATCGCCAGCGCGCCGGTCGAGGACGGGAAGCTGCCGCCGGACACCGCCGCGTGGTTCGCGGCGTGAACCGGCACGTCCGCGTGGTTCGCGGCGTGAACCGCCACGTCCGCGTGGTTCGCGGCGTGACCGCCGCCCCGGCGTCGGTCCGGCTCGGATAGGTCGAGAAAGGCGTACACCCCTCGTGGTGTACGTACATCACGAGGGGTGTACGGCTCGGACGGCACGTGTCCGGTCGACGGGGCGACCGGCGCGGGCGACGGGGCAACCGACCACCGGGCGATCAGTGCGGTGACGGTACGGCTACACGTCGTCCTGCCGCGCGAGGCGCTGGGCGATCCGGATGAAACCGGCGCGGATCTCGTCCGGAGTCGGCGGGCCCGACGGCGCCGAGGGCATCCGGTCGTCGTGCTCGGCGATCTCCGGCTCGTCCGCCTCGTAGCCGTCCTCTTCGGCGAGGTCGGACTCGAGGTCGGTGTCCAGTTCCTCGTCGGCGGCGCGCGCCGACTCGATCTCCGCCTGGATCTCCGCCACCGAGACGTACGGCAGCACCGGCTCGACCACCGCCATCAGCTCCTGGTCGGCGACGATCTCCTCGGCCAGGGCAAGCGCGTGGGGGCGCTCGTACGGGCCGCACACCACCGGCTCCCACTGCTCGTCGTCGAGCGGACCGAACGTGATGATCCACGGCAGCGACCAGACCGGCGAATCGGGCGTCACTTCGAGCGTCACGAGAGTACCCACGCCGGGCAGCGTACGCGCTGCGCTCGCGGCGACTCGCGATTTCCGCAGATCTCTGCCCCGTTTACCCCCGATCGTCCGGCTGGCGGTCCGGCGCGTCGGACGCGGGCGGTCCGGCGGCGAGATCCCGCACCTCCCCGGTGGTACCCGTCGCCGCCAGCGCCGCCCCGTACAGCAGCAGTTGGCTGAACAGGTACAGGAAGACCAGCAGCCCCGCCGCGCCGGCGACGACCGAGTACGCCGGATTGTCGCGGGTCCGGTTGATCACGAAGCTGCCCAGCGTGGCGAGGATGAACAGCCCCACCCCGACCAGCGTCGCGGCGGGCAGCAGCCGGCGTACCGGCATCCGCAACCGGGGCACCCCGGACAGCAGCCCGGCGGCGAGCAGCACGTTGACCGCGAGGCTGGACAGCGTGCCGAACCAGTCGAGGGGCAGCAGGCTCGTCGCCCAGTTGGACAGCCACAGCGACAGCGACAGCATGAACCCGAGCCCGACCAGTACCCCCAGGTCCACCAGCCGGCGGATCACCACGTTGCCCGGCTGCGGCTCCAGACGCCACACCTGCCGCTGCGACGAGCGCATCGCCTCCACCCAGGCGATACCGGTGAACACCAACCCGATCAGACCGACGATCGCGACCGTGCCGCGCACCCGCAGGATGTCCTCCGGGTGCAGCCACGGCAGGTTCGTCCTGAGGAACTTGTCCGCCACCGCGAACGCCGCCTGGTTGTTGGCGAGCACAAAGCCGAGCACCGAGTACGCGAGCAGACCCAGCGCGAACGTGGCGAAGAAGCCGTAGTACGCCATCGCGGCGGCGAGGCGCCCGCCGATCACCTCGCCGTACCGCTGCCGGGCGCGCCAGGCATGGTCGAAGGCGCGGGAGCGATGCCTCGCCCGCTCGATCCCACCGTCCCACGCCGCTCCGGCACGGTCGAAGGCGTTCACTCCGACAAGCCTGCCGCAGGCTCCCCGCCGCTCAGCGGAAAGTCCCTGGTGGGTCGCCAACGCCCGTCGGCACCGTGCTCGTACAGCGTGAAGTGGGTGACCGGGAACTTCGCCGAGAACCCGGCGAGGTCCTCGAACGCGGCGTCGAGCGCCGGGGCGGGTACGTCGTGCGCCACCGTGACGTGCGGGTGGTACGGGTAGTGCAGTTCGCGGTCCAGCGGACCGCTGCGTACCGCCGCCGCGAGCTGCTCGCACTCGCTGATGCCGGCCGCCACCGCCACGAACACCACATCGGTGACCGGGCGGAACGTGCCGGTACCGCGCAGGTGCAGCCGGAACGGAGCGTGCCGGGCGGCAACCGCGGCAAGATGCGCCTCGATCTCGCCAGCCTGGTCGATCATCACCTCGGTCGGTCCGAGCAGCGTCACGTGAGCCGGGATGAACTCCGCCATCGGATCGCCCGCCTTGGCCCGGCGCTCGTCGAGGTAGCTGCCCCACGGCTCCGGGACGCCGATGGCGACCCCGATCGTGCGCACCACGCCGTCTCCTCGCCCCGCTACCGCCCGTGCCCGGGCCGGGCGTCGCCGGACGCGAGGAAGCCGACCCGGTCGTACACGGTGCGCAAGGTGCCCGACGCGACCGCCCGCGCCTTCTCCGCGCCGATCGCGAGCAGCTTGTCCAACTGCGCCGGGTCGTCCAGGTAGGCGCGGGTGCGCTGCTGGATCGGGGCGACGAAGTCGGCGACCACGGCGGACAGGTCCTTCTTCAGGTCGCCGTACCCCTTGCCCTCGTACCGCACCACCAGGTCGTCGACGGACGTCCCGGACAGCGCGGAGTAGATGGTGAGCAGGTTCGCGATGCCCGGCTTCTGCTCCGGGTCGTACACGATCTCCCGTCCGGTGTCGGTGACCGCCGACCGGATCTTCTTCGCCGAGCGGGCCGGGTCCTCCAGCAGGTCGATGATCCCGTTCGGGCTGGACGCCGACTTCGACATCTTCGCGGTCGGCTCCTGCAGGTCGGTGATCTTCGCGGTGTCCTTCACGATGTACGGCTCGGGCACCGTGAACGTCGCGCCGAACGTGGTGTTGAACCGCTGCGCCAGGTCGCGGGTCAGCTCCAGGTGCTGCCGCTGGTCCTCGCCGACCGGCACCGCGTCCGCCTGGTACAGCAGGATGTCCGCCGCCTGCAGGATCGGGTAGGTGAACAGCCCGACGCTCGCCCGCTCGGCGCCCTGCTTGGTCGACTTGTCCTTGAACTGGGTCATCCGGCTCGCCTCGCCGAACCCGGTGATGCAGCTCAACACCCACGACAGCTGGGTGTGTTCGGGCACCTGCGACTGGACGAACAGCGTGCACTTCTCCGGGTCGAGTCCGACCGCGAGCAGTTGCGCCGCGGACACCCGGGTCCTCGTCCGCAACGCCGCCGGATCGTGCCCGGCGGTGATCGCGTGCAGGTCGACCACGCAGTAGAACGCGTCGTGCGTATCCTGCATCGCCACCCAGTTCCGCAGGGCTCCGAGATAGTTGCCGAGGTGGAACGAATCGGCGGTGGGCTGGATGCCGGAGAGAACGCGCGGGCGGCCGTTGGACATGGAACGCATTCTCTCAGGTGCAACCTGGCGCGCACGGTGGCGGTCCGACATCATGACGAGGACAGGAGGACGCCGGTGTCGGACGCGCTGGAGGCCCGCGAGGCGGTACGTCAGGCGTACCAGGCCCACTACCGACGGCTCGTCGCGGCGCTGTACGCGCTGACCGGCGACTACTCCGAAGCCCAGGACCTGGTCCAGGAGGCGTACGCCCGCGCGCTGGCCCGACCCAAGGTCTTCCTCGACGTCGCCGACCCGGAAGCCTGGCTGCGCACCGTCGCCGTCAACCTCGCCCGTACCCGGTGGCGCCGGCGCAAGCTGTTCGACACCCTGGTCCGTACCGGTCGGGTGGCGCGTCCCGTGGACAGCGTGCCGGGCGCCGACCCGAACCGGGTGGCGCTGGTCGCCGCCCTGCAACGGCTGTCCCGACCGACCCGCGAGGCGATCGTGCTGCATCACCTCGCCGACATGAGCGTGTACGAGGTCGCCGAGGCGCTCGGCGTGCCGGTCGGCACCGTCAAAGCCCGGCTGTCCCGCGGCCGGGCGATGCTCGCCACGATGCTCAACGAGCGGGCCGACGACGCCGCGGTCATCCCCAGCCAGCCCGGTCCGGCGGATCCACCCCGCGCCGCCGAGCCGCCCCGCCGACCATCCGCGCGGTTCACCGAGCCGGCTGCGTTACCGGTACGGCCCGATCCCGCACTGGAGGTGTGGGAGCGGCGGCATGGCTGACGTCGACTTCAGCGGTCTGCGCTCCACCGTCGAGAACGCCACCCGGCTGCCCGGCTTCGACGTCGTAGAGCGGCGGGCGCGGCGGATCCGGCGGCGCAACCGGCTCGCCGTGCTCAGCGCCGTACTCGCCACGTTGGCTGCGCTCGGCCCCGCCGCGCTGCTCGCTCCCGGTCCCAGCCGGTCGGTGCCGATCTCGCTCGGTCCGGACAACGACGTGACGGTCACGCCCGACCCGGAGCCGAGCGTCACGATCAACCCGCGTGTCGTGGTTCGCGCCGCCGCCGGCGTGGACATCGACCATCTGTACACCGCCGTCGACGTCTGCCTCGAAGACCGGTGCAACCTGCAACTGTCGCCGGTACGCCCGGACGGACCGGAATCAGGTCCGGCGAAGATCGGCGTCCTGCGGGACCGCCCGTCCGACCGTCTCGACGCGGTACGGCTGGTCGCGACCGGCCCGAGCGCGGCGATCGTGAGCGGGGTGGACGGCGGTCGGCGACTGTACGACCGGGTCGACACCTCGACCGCGCCCGCCGAACTCGGCGGTGTACGCGCCGGACAGCCGAGCGCCGACGAGCGACCCGCCCAGTTCACCGTGGGCGGTCCGGTCCGCCTGGTGGACGCCCGTACCGGACGCTCACGGGCGCTGCCGGACCAGCCGCCGCTCGGCGCGCCCGAGGTGTACACCGGGCTGCCCGCGACCCGAGGCATCTGGGTCACCGGCATCGACCCCGGTACCGGCGAAGCAGCCGTCGCGGTCAGCCGCGACGGCACCCACTGGTCGGTGCACCGGTTCGGGGTACGCCCCGGGACGGCGGTGCCCGTGCTGGCGACGCACGACGGGCAGGTCGCGTACCTGTTCCTGACGGTGGGCGGGGTCGTGCGCGAGTGGCGCACCGTCGACGGTGGCACGGACTGGATCGAGGTACCGGTCCACATGTCCTGGCCGGGCGCTGCCACGGGACGGTTCGGCGCGGTGGTACGACCGGACGGCAGCGTCCTGTGCTGGCTCGACGGACCGCCCGCCCCGATGTTCCTGACCAGCACAAACGGAGTGAACTTTACGGGTACCGGATCCGCCGGGCCGTCCGGTCCAGTGGTCCAGGTGCCGGGCGGCTACGTGGCGCTCGGCGAGCGGCTCGCCCTGTCCCGCGACGGGTACACCTGGTCCTCGGTCACTCCGCCGTACCTCGTCATCGGCCGCTGAGCGTCGCCGTTCCGATCGTGGGCGGGGGCCGGTGCCCCGCTCCGGGCGGACACCCGCCGCTCCGGCGCGGACGCGCGTCGCCGCACTCGGGGCGGGGCGGGCGGGGGCCGGTGCCCCGCTCCGGGCGGTCACGCTTGATCCCTCCGCGGGTCACCGGCCCCCGCCCGCTCAATGGACGACCTCCCGCGCCGCCGGTTCTGCGGCGCGGTGTGCCGCGCCCGCCCGCTCAGTGGCGCGATGTGCCGCCCTCGCCCGCGTCGACCGGCGTGTCGACCTGTCGGGCGGCTGGTACGACTGGGGACAGCGCGACCCGGTCGACACGGCGGCCGTCGACGGCGAGGACGGTGAAACGCCAATTGTCGAAGCGCACCTCGTCGCCGACGACCGGCATCCGGCCCAGCCGTGCCATCAGGAAACCACCGAGGGTTTCGTACGGGCCGGGCGGCAGCGCGATACCGGTGATCTCGGCGAAGTCGGCGAGGTTGAGCCGGGCGTCCACGTCCGACGGCGCGGCTCCGTCGGTGGGCGGCGGTTCGGGCGCGGCGTCGTACTCGTCGTGGATCTCCCCGACGAGTTCCTCGATCAGGTCCTCGAGCGTGACGATGCCGGCGGTACCGCCGTACTCGTCGACCACCACGGCGAGGTGTGCGCCCTCGCGGCGCATCTCGGACAGCGCGGCGAGGACCCGCTTGCTGCCCGGCAGCCGCTTCACGTCCCGCGCCAGGTCGGCGACCGTCACCGCGTCGTCCTTGTGCGGGCGGATCAGCAGGTCGCGCAGGTGGACGAAGCCGACCACGTCGTCGTGGGAGCCGTCGATCACCGGGTACCGCGAATGCCGGGCGTCACCGACCAGCCGCGCAGCCTCGGCGAGGCTCAGCCCCGCCGCCAGGAACACCACGTCCGGGCGGGGCACCATCACCTCGCGTACGTGCCGGGTGCCTGCCGCCAGGACCTCGTCGATGATCCGCCGCTCGTCGCTGTCCAGCACCGTGCTCGCGGCGACCAGATCGCGCAGTTCTGCTTCGGAGATCCGCTCGCGACCCGCGCCGGCGTCGGCGCCGAGGACCCTGGTGACCGTGCGGGAGGCGGCGTCGGCACCGCGTACCACCAGACCGGCGAGAGCGCGGGCGAGGGGACCGGGGCGCGCCGAGGCACCCGCCTGTTTCGGGCCGGTATCGGCGCCCTCCCGCATGCCGAGATTGTATGCGGAGGGTGCCAGGGCGACGTGTGTCCGTCCGCGCACCGGTAGCGTTCGACGTGTACATTCCGCGCCAGCCAACGCGAGACCGCCTCGCGACGCTGCCGCGACACGAGGGAGGCAGAGCGTGAAGCTGCTGGTCACAGGGGGTGCCGGGTACGTCGGCGGCGTGGTGGGCCGGCTCCTGCTCGACGCCGGTCACGAGGTTGTCGTCCTGGACGACCTGCGCACCGGGCACCGTGAGTCGGTACCGGACGGAGCCGTCCTGGTCGAAGCCCCGCTGGACGCTGCGGCGTCCGTACTGACCAGCGACTTCGACGCGGTACTGCATTTCGCCGGGCTGATCGCGGCGGGCGAGTCGGTGGTCCGCCCGGAGATCTACTGGGACGCGAACGTGGTCGGGTCGCTGGCGCTGCTGGAGGCGATGCGCACCGCCGGGGTGCGCCGACTGGTGTTCTCGTCGACCGCCGCGTGCTACGGCAGCCCGTCCCAACTGCCGATCACCGAGGACGCCCCGACGGTGCCGACCAACCCGTACGGGTACACCAAGCTCGCCATCGACATGGCGATCGCCTCGTACACGGCGGCGCACGACCTCGCCGCGGTGTCGTTGCGGTACTTCAACGTGGCGGGCGCGTACGGCGAGCAGGGCGAGCGGCACGACCCGGAGACCCACCTGATCCCGATCGCGTTGCAGGTCGCCGCCGGTAAGCGGGAAAAGTTGCAGATCTTCGGCGACGACTACCCGACCTTCGACGGCACCTGCATCCGCGACTACATCCACGTGTACGACCTGGCCAGGGCACATTTGCTGGCGCTGGACGCGATGAGCGCCGGCGACCACCGGATCTACAACCTGGGCAACGGCAACGGGTACTCCAACCGGCAGGTCGTCGACGTGGTGCGCGAGGTGACCGGTCACCCGGTGCCGGTGGAGGTCGCGCCACGCCGGCAGGGCGACCCGGTCGCGCTGGTCGCCTCGTCCGCCAAGGCGGAGGCGGAACTCGGCTGGGTACCGCAGAAGGCGTCGTTGCCCGAGATCGTGGCCGACGCCTGGGACTTCTACCGGCGCGTACACCTGGGTTAGCCGGCCCGACGACGCGGGTGCGCGTGTCGGGCCCTTGGGGCGGCGGCTCTTGGGGGCGCATCCGGCGGCAGCGCGCCGCCGCCCGCCGCTGCGGGCGTACCTCGCCGGTCGTGTCGCGACACCACCAGCGAGGTGAGCATCCTGGGATGCTCACCTCGCTCGGGATGTGGGCGCACCCCCAACGGTGTGGACCTCAACCGGCACCCTCGTGTCGGAGCCGGATCACCGTTCCCAGCACCCGCCGGAGGCGCGGCACCGCCCCGCTCAGGTCGCGGCGACGATCATCCCCGCCCCGACGGTACGGTTCGTCGTCTCGTCGATGACGATGAATCCGCCAGTGGTGCGGTTGCGCCGGTACTCGTCGGCGAGCAGCGGAATGGTTGTCCGCAGCCGGACCCGACCGATCTCGTTGAGCGCCAGCCGGTCCGCCGCCTCGTCGCGGTGCAGGGTGTTGACGTCGAGGCGGTAGTGCAGGTCGCGGACGATGGCGCGGGCCGACCGGGTGGTGTGTTTGATGGCGTACCGGTTGCCCACCGCGAGCGGCTTCGTCTCGTCCATCCAGCACACCATCGCCTCGATGTCCTGGGCGACGGTGGGTGCGTTGTGCGGTCGGCAGATGAGGTCGCCGCGTGACACGTCGAGTTCGTCCTCGAGGCGTACCGTCACGGACATCGGCGGGAACGCCTCCTCGACCGGTCCGTCGGCGGTCTCGATCGCCGCGATCCGGGTGGTGAACCCGCTGGGCAGCACCATGACCTCGTCACCCGCCTTGAGGACGCCGCCGGCGACCTGACCGGCGTACCCCCGGTAGTCGGCGACGACCGTGGACTGTGGACGGATCACGTACTGCACCGGGAACCGGACGTCGACCAGGTTGCGGTCCGAGGCGATGTGCACGTGTTCGAGATGGTGCAGCAGCGACGGACCCTCGTACCACGGCATCCGGTCGGACCGGCTGACGATGTTGTCGCCGTGCAACGCGGAGATCGGGATCACCGCGAGGTCGGGGACGTCGAGCTTGGCGGCGAACGAGCAGAACTCGTCCGCGATCGCCTCGAACACCTGCTGCGAGAAGTCGACGAGGTCCATCTTGTTGACGCACAGGACCAGGTGCGGGACCCGGAGGAGGGAACACAGGAACGCGTGCCGGCGGGACTGTTCGACGAGTCCCTTGCGCGCGTCGACGAGGATCAACGCCAGGTCGGCGGTGGACGACCCGGTGACCATGTTGCGGGTGTACTGAACGTGCCCGGGCGTGTCGGCGATGATGAACGTGCGTCGCGGAGTGGCGAAGTAGCGGTACGCGACGTCGATGGTGATGCCCTGCTCCCGCTCGGCGCGCAGCCCGTCGGTGAGCAGCGCGAGGTTGACGTATTCGTCGCCGCGCGCGGACGACAGCGCCTCGACCGCCGCCAACTGGTCGTCGAACAGCGCCTTCGTGTCGTACAGCAGCCGCCCGATCAGCGTCGACTTGCCGTCGTCGACGGATCCGGCGGTCGCGAACCGCAGCAGGTCCCGGCCCCGCTCCACCGTGTTGTCCTGAGCCTCCATCAGAAGTACCCCTCCCGCTTGCGGTCCTCCATCGCCGCCTCGCTGACCCGGTCGTCGCCGCGCGTGGCACCCCGCTCGGTGATCCGGGTCGCCGCCACCTCCGCGATCACCTTCTCCACCGTGTCCGCCTGCGACCGCACCG
>DASUXA010000029.1:0-11101 GCA_036378155.1 Micromonosporaceae bacterium
CCCACCCGAACCGCCTAGATGCGACGAGAGGCCCCGATGCGAACGCATCGGGGCCTCTCGTGCAGGAAGGCGCGAAGGCTACTTCGCCGCCGCCTCCTCGTTCTCGGCCTGCTCGGCCGACTCCTCGGACGCCTCGGAACCCGCGGCCTCGTCGACCGTGGCCTCGGCCTCGGTCACGACCGCCTCGGGGGTCTCCTCGGCGGCCGGCTCCTCCGCCGGGGCGGCGGGCGCGGCCTCGGCGGCCGGCTTGGCGGCGCGCTTCTTGGGGGTCACCGGCTCGAGCACGAGCTCGATGACCGCCATGGGCGCGTTGTCGCCCTTGCGGTTGCCGATCTTGGTGATGCGCGTGTAGCCGCCCTCGCGGTCGGCCACCTGCGGCGCGATCTCGGTGAACAGCTTGTGCACGACCGACTTGTCGCCGATGACGGCGAGCACGCGACGGCGGGCGTGCAGGTCGCCGCGCTTGGCGAACGTGATCAGGCGCTCGGCGAGCGGACGCAGGCGCTTGGCCTTGGTCTCGGTCGTCGTGATCCGCTCGTGCGTGTACAGCGCGGCGGCGAGGTTCGCGAGCAGCAGGCGCTCGTGCGCGGGTCCGCCTCCGAGGCGGGGGCCCTTCGTGGGCTTCGGCATGGTGGTATCTCCAGTGTTGGGGGGTTGGTGCGGCCCGGGGCCTGCTTAGTTCTCGTCCTCGAAGCCCGTGTAGAAGTGGGCGCCGTCGAAGCCGGGGACCGAGTCCTTCAGCGACAGGCCCATCTCGGTGAGCTTGTCCTTGACCTCGTCGACCGACTTCTGGCCGAAGTTGCGGATGTTCATCAGCTGCGACTCCGACAGGGCCACGAGCTCGGACACCGTGTTGATGCCCTCGCGCTTGAGGCAGTTGTACGAGCGCACCGACAGGTCGAGGTCCTCGATCGGGATCGAGAGCTCGCTCGAGAGGACGGCGTCGACCGGTGCCGGACCGATCTCGATGCCCTCGGCGGCGCTGTTGAGCTCGCGGGCGAGGCCGAACAGCTCGGTCAGCGTGCGACCGGCCGACGCGATCGCGTCGCGCGGCGAGATGGCGGACTTCGTCTCGACGTCGACCACGAGGCGGTCGAAGTCGGTGCGCTCGCCCGCACGCGTCGCCTCGACGCGGTACGTGACCTTGAGGACCGGCGAGTAGATCGAGTCGACCGGGATCTGGCCGGCCTCGGAGTACTCGTTGCGGTTCTGGCTGGCCGAGACGTAGCCGCGACCGCGCTCGATCGTGAGCTCGAGCTCGAACTTCGCGTTGTCGTTCAGCGTCGCGATCACGAGCTCGGGGTTGTGCACCTCGACGCCCGCCGGAGCGGAGATGTCGGCTGCGGTGACCTCACCGGCGCCCTGCTTGCGCAGGTAGGCGGTGATGGGCTCGTCGTGCTCGCTGGAGACGACCAGGTTCTTGATGTTGAGGATGATCTCGGTGACATCCTCCTTCACGCCCGGGACGGTCGAGAACTCGTGGAGCACGCCGTCGATGCGGATGCTCGTGACCGCGGCACCCGGGATGCTCGAGAGCAGGGTGCGGCGGAGGCTGTTGCCGAGCGTGTAGCCGAAGCCGGGCTCGAGCGGCTCGATGGTGAACCGGGACCGGGTCTCGTTGATCGGCTCCTCGGAGAGGGACGGCCGCTGAGAGATGAGCACTTACTTCCTCCAGTACGTCGGGCGCCCGCCATATGACGCCAACGTGGGTCGGGTGGTCGCGGCAGCGACCGACCCGGGTGGTGGACGGCAGCGGTACCGCCGTCCACCGGCGCCCCGCCGGCGCAGCCGGCGGGGCGCACGAGCGCTACTTCGAGTAGAGCTCGACGATGAGCTGCTCCTGTACCTGCGTGTCGATGACCTGCCGGGACGGGAGCGAGTGGACGAGGATCTTCATCTGGCTCGGGATCGCCTCGAGCCACGCCGGTACCGGTCGGCTGCCCGCCTCGGCGGCGGCGACGATGAACGGCGTCATCTGGCGGGACTTCTCCCGCACCTCGATGATGTCGTGCTCGCTGACCCGGTACGACGGAATGTCGACCTTCTTGCCGTTGACCAGGAAGTGGCCGTGCTTGACGAGCTGGCGCGCCATGTCGCGGGACTTGGCGAAGCCCGCCCGGTACACGACGTTGTCCAGCCGCGACTCGAGGATCTGCAGCAGCACCTCACCGGTCTTGCCAGGCTTGCGTACCGCCTCGTCGTAGTACCGCGAGAACTGCTTCTCCAGCACGCCGTACACCCGGCGCGCCTTCTGCTTCTCACGAAGCTGGAGCAGGTACTCGCTCTCCTTGGTACGACCGCGGCCGTGCTGACCCGGAGGGAACGGCCGGGACTCGAACGGGCACTTCGGCCCGTCGCACTTGCTGCCCTTGAGGAACAGCTTCATCTTCTCGCGCCGGCAGCGACGGCAGTCGGCGCCTGTATAACGAGCCATGTCTCTCTTACCTCTCAGACCCGGCGACGCTTAGGCGGACGGCAACCGTTGTGCGGCTGAGGCGTGACGTCGGAGATCTGCCCGACCTCGAGGCCGACGGCCTGCAGCGAACGGATCGCGGTCTCCCGGCCCGAGCCTGGGCCCTTGACGAAGACGTCGACCTTGCGCATGCCGTGCTCCATCGCCCGGCGCGCGGCGGCCTCGGCGGCGAGCTGCGCGGCGAACGGGGTGGACTTGCGCGAGCCCTTGAAGCCGACCTGCCCTGCGGACGCCCAGGAGATCACGGCGCCGGTCGGATCGGTGATCGACACGATCGTGTTGTTGAAGGTGCTCTTGATGTGCGCCTGCCCGTGGGCGACGTTCTTGCGTTCCTTGCGCCGGACCTTCTTGACGGCGGCCCCGGCGCGTGCCTTCGGCGGCATATCGGTGTGCGCTCCTTGGTTTGGCTACTACTTCTTGCCGGGCTTCTTCTTGCCGGCCACGGTGCGCTTGGGACCCTTGCGGGTGCGCGCGTTGGTACGGGTGCGCTGCCCGCGCACCGGCAGGCCGCGACGGTGGCGGATACCGGCGTAGCAGCCGATCTCAACCTTGCGCCGGATGTCGGCGGCGACCTCGCGGCGCAGGTCACCCTCAACCCGGTAGTTGGCCTCGATGTGATCGCGCAGCTGCACGATCTCTTCGTCGGTCAGGTCCCGAACGCGCTTGTCCGGGGAGATCCCGGTCGCGGCGAGCGTCTCGGCGGCACGCGTGCGGCCGATCCCGAAGATGTACGTGAGCGCGATCTCCAACCGCTTCTCGCGGGGAAGATCGACGCCGACTAGACGTGCCATGTGTGGGCGTGCTCCTCGTGGTTCTCGCGGAGGTCTCTGCCCGTCCCGTCCCGATCCGATCGCAGGTCGGTGTGCACCGTGACCTGGCGGTCGTTGCCCGATCGGGCCCCGGCCTCCGACCGGGGGTCGACGCGGAGGACGCCGTACAGGCGAACGCCCCGCGGCTGGGGCGGGCGTGTTCAGTTGTGCCGGGTTCGGGCGGCGCGAACCACCCGGCCTGATCGCTCGATCAGCCCTGGCGCTGCTTGTGACGCGGGTCGGTGCAGATCACCATGACCCGGCCGTGCCGCCGAATGACGCGGCACTTGTTGCAGATCCTCTTGACGCTCGGCTTGACCTTCACGGTGTGCCTAACTTTCCACCCACGAACCAACGCGCTCCGACAGATCGTCGGACGCGCGCTCGATCGCGGAAGACGGACACGGACGACCCAGCCGTCAGCGTGAGCACCCGGCTCACTTATAGCGATAGACGATGCGTCCCCTGGTCAGGTCGTAGGGCGAAAGCTCCACGACGACCCGGTCTTCGGGCAGGATCCGGATGTAGTGCTGCCGCATCTTGCCACTGATGTGTGCCAACACTCGATGGCCGTTCGCCAGCTCCACCCGGAACATCGCGTTCGGGAGGGGCTCGATGACCCGGCCCTCAATCTCGATGGCGCCGTCTTTCTTCGGCATGTCCTCCGCTACCTGACGTCAGGTCTTCATTGGCAGGCTCGCAGTGTCCATCGCGAGTGGTGGGACCACTCACGCCAGCCGCGGACCCGTCAGCCCACCGAAGCGCGGGATGGGCATGCCGGATGAGACGCTGCGCGCCGATCAGCCAGTGTACGCGTGGGCCTCGCACAACGCCAAACTGCCCCTCGGCGCCGTCACCGGCGCCGACCAGGACCGGCCCTCGACGACAACACTACCCCGCCGGTACCGCCCGACCGGGCTCCTGCGCGGTCGCCTCGTGCTCGGACAGGTCAGCCTTCGTCAGCCGATGAGCCGGCTCCCCGAACGGGAACGCCGACCAGCAGCGCGTGCCGTCGGTACCGAGCAGCTCCCCGGGTTCGAGCAGTCGCCAGTCGGGATCGTCGTCCATCATTTCGCTGGCCACCACGACGCTCGGTACCCGCGGTTCGACCGAGGTCATCCGCAGCCGACCGGAGCGGTCCGCCACGCGCATCGGCTCGCCCCGCCCACGGGTACTCGCCGGACCCGGCTTGAGCACCCACAGTTGGTGCACGTCGGGGTAGCGCAGCGCCCAGATCCGGCCGTGCTCGGCGAGCACGAAGTTCAGGGCGTACACCGGCAACTCCGCCGCCACCCGTGCGATCGCGTCGACGATGCCGGCGCGGGTGTCGCCGAGCGCCGCCACGCGCGCGGTGATCCAGGCGAACAGCAGCTCCGAGTCCGTCTCACCTTCGACGAGCGCGAGGTCGGCAGGGCTCAGCCAGGTACGCAGCACATCGAGTCCGCGCAGCACCCCGTTGTGGGCGAACAGCCGGTCGCGCATGTCGAACGGATGGGTGTTGTGCACCTCGGGTCGACCGGTGGTCGCGTACCGGACGTGCGCCACGAACGTGTCCGACCGCATCACCCGCGCTTCGGTCTCGAACTCCCGGTCCGCGAACGCGGCGATCGGGGCGCGGTCGCGGACCGGCTCGCCGCCGATCCCGAACCAGCCCAGCCCCACCCCGTCCGGCATCCGGCGGCTCTGCGCGCGCAGGCTGTCCGGGGCGTCGAGCAGCCAGAACGACGCCTCGACCGGGGTGTCGCCCGTGGTCATGCCGAACAGTCGGCACATCGTGGCCGCGCGCCTCGTCAGCAGTGGCGATGCGCGCGTCGCACGGCCCGCTGCCGACGTCGCGCCGCACGCTGGCGACTCCGCTGCCGGACGTACCGCTCGGGATCGCCGCTCGCCACTGCCTGCACGGTACGACCGAACGCCGCGATCCCGCCGATCCCGATCACCCAGCCGGGCCAGAACAAGGCGACGTTCGCCCCGGTCAGCGCCCAGATCACGGTACAGATGAGCGACGCGGTCAACCAGCCGCCCCAGATCGCCGCGAGCCAGCCGAGCGGACGACCCGCCGTCGTCGTCACCGACGGCGACCAGGTACCGGCAGCCCCGGCGGCGGCGGAAGCGGTACCGGCAGCGGACGTCGCCGGTGCCGTCGGATGCCGCGCCGGTCGGGGCGCGGGCAGATCGTTCAACAACCGATCGAGCTCGCCGTACGTGCGCGCCCCGTACGCCGCCGCCAACCGCTCGTCGTACTCGGACAGGCTCAGCCGACCCTCGTTCACCGCGTCGCGCAGCGCGTCCGCCACGAACTGGCGGTCGACGTCAGCGGCGCGCAGATCCTCCCGCCGTACCACGTCTTCGAGCATGCCACCGCGACGCCGACGCCACCCACGACACTTGTCACGAAACGCCCAGGTCAGGGAGGCGGAACGGTCAGTGTGCCTGCGCGGTGAGCAGGTCGCCCAACCGTTCGCGTCCGCCGTCGGCGGCGGTGAGCACCCAGACGCCGTCCGGGTAGAAGCCGATGCTGTGCTCCACGTGTACCGCGACCGACCCGTCCCGGGTCACCACGGTCCAACCGTCGGACAACTCCTGGGTACGCGGCGACCCGAGGGTGATCATCGGTTCGATGGCGAGGGCGAGACCCGGTACCAGGCGCGGACCCTTCCCGGGACGCCCGTGGTTGAGCACGTGCGGGTCCTGGTGCATGGCGGTGCCGATGCCGTGCCCGCCGTACCCCTCGACGATGCCGTACCGCCCGGACGCGCGTACCGATCGCTCCACCGCCGCCGAGATGTCGGTCAGCCGCCCGCGCCCGGATCGCACCCCGCGTGCCGCCTCCGCGATCCCCGCCCACATCGCGTCCTCGGCGGCGCGAGCCAACCGGAGCAGTTCCGGCTTGACCTCGCCGACAGGAACGGTGATCGCGGAGTCGCCGTGCCAGCCGTCGACGATCGCGCCGCAGTCGATGGAGATCAGGTCCCCCTCGCGCAGCACCTGGTCGCGCGCCGGGATCGCGTGGACCACCTGCTCGTTCACCGAGGTGCAGATCGTCGCCGGATAGCCGTGGTACCCCTTGAACGACGGAATCCCGCCGGCTTTTCGGATCGTCTCCTCGGCGAGCGCGTCGAGTTCGGCGGTGGACACCCCGGGCGCCACCGCGTCGCGCAGCCGGGCGAGCGTCTCGGCGACCAGAAGGCCGGCGACGCGCATGCGCCCCAACTGCTCAGGCGTCTTGTATTCGATCTCCAGGCTGGCTGTGCGCACGTCACCCACCGTACGAGCGCAGCACGTCGATCGCCCGCTCAGTGACGTCCTCGACCGGCCCGGTGGCGTCGATTCCGACCAGCTTGCCTTGCGCGCCGTAGAAGTCGATCAGCGGCGCGGTCTTCGCCGCGTACTCGCGCAGCCGCTCGGCGATCGTCTCGGGCTTGTCGTCGTCGCGCTGGAACAACTCGCCGCCGCAGCGGTCGCAGATGTCCGGGCGGCTGGTGGGGTCGAACTCGACGTGCCAGATCTTCCCGCAGACCCGGCAGGTACGGCGACCGGACAGCCGGCGGATCACCTCGTCGTCGTCGACCACGAGTTCGAGGACCAGGTCCAGACCGACTCCGAGGTCGGCGAGCATCTTGTCCAGCTCACGGGCCTGCGGCACGGTACGCGGGAACCCGTCGAGCAGGAACCCGTCGGACGCGTCCGGCTCGGCGAGCCGCTCGCGCACCATGTTGATGGTGACCTCGTCCGGCACCAGTTGCCCGGCGTCCATGTACTGCTTGGCCTGCACGCCCAGCGGCGTCCCCTGGGCGACGTTGGCCCGGAAGATGTCCCCGGTGGAGATCTTCGGCACGGCGAGGTGCGCGGCGATGAACTCGGCCTGTGTCCCCTTCCCCGCTCCCGGAGGGCCGACCAGCACGAGCCTCACTAGCGCAGGAACCCTTCGTAGTTACGCTGCATGAGCTGGCTCTCGATCTGCTTCACCGTTTCCAGTCCGACACCGACGATGATCAGTACCGCGGTGCCGCCGAACGGGAAGTTCTGCTTCTGCCCACCCGCGAGGTTGATGAACAGGTTCGGCAGGATCGAGATGATGCCGAGGTAGATCGAACCGGGCAGGGTGATCCGGCTGAGGATGTAGTCGAGGTATTCCGCCGTCGGGCGACCGGGGCGGATGCCGGGCACGAACCCGCCGTACTTCTTCATGTTGTCCGCGATCTCCGTCGGGTTGAAGGTGATCGAGACGTAGAAGTACGTGAAGAAGAGGATCAACAGGAAGTACAGGGCGATGTTGACCCAGTCCTTCGGGTTGATGATGTGGTTGTTGATGAACTTGTAGAGCGCGTTCGGGTGGTTCTGGTCCATCAACTGCAGCCCCAGCTGCGGCAGGTACAGCAGGGACGACGCGAAGATCACCGGGATGACGCCCGCCTGGTTGACCTTGAGCGGAATGTACGTCGACGTGCCGCCGTACATCCGCCGACCGACCATCCGCTTGGCGTACTGCACGGGCACCCGGCGTTGCGCCTGCTCCATGAAGACCACGGCGGTGATCACCACGACGCCGATCAGGATCACCAGGAAGAAGATGCCCCAGTTGGTGGAGTTCTTGATCTGCCAGCCCTCGGCGGGCATCCGAGCCGCGATCGACGTGAAGATCAGGATCGACATGCCGTTGCCGATGCCCCGGTCGGTGATCAGCTCACCGAGCCACATGATCACACCGGTACCGGCGGTCATGGTGATCACCAGCACGGTCAGCGTGAGCCACATCGGCAGCTTCGTCTCGGGCACGATCGGGAACTGGTCGCACCGGTTCTGGAACAGCTGACCGCTACGGGCCAGCGCGACGAACGCCGACGCCTGCAGGATGGCGAGGCCGAGGGTCAGGTACCGGGTGTACTGGGTGATCTTCGTCTGCCCCGACTGCCCCTCCTTGCGCAGCTGCTCCAACCGCGGAATCACCACGGTGAGCAGCTGGAGGATGATGCTCGCGGTGATGTACGGCATAATGCCGAGCGCGAACACCGACAGCTGGAGCAACGCCCCGCCGGAGAACAGGTTGAGCAGCGTGAAGACGCCGGCGTCCGGGCTGCTGTTCAGCACCTTCAGGCACTGCTGGACGTTCGTGTACGACACGCCGGGGCTGGGCATCGTCGCGCCCAGCCGGTAGACGGCGATCATCGCCAGCGTAAACAGCAACTTCCTACGCAGGTCAGGCGTGCGGAACGCACTGAGAAACGCGGAGAGCAACGTCATCCTCCTGCGCGGAGCGGCCGCCGTCGGCGGGGTTGGGGGTGTAGCTAGCTGCGACGGAACTTTAACAGCCCGCTGGCTTCCGGGTCAGGGCCGCCCGAAAGATCGCGGTACCTTCGATGCGATCGTGGCGCCCGCTCGTCGCCCGAGGGCGGAGCGGACGCCACAACCGGTGGAACTCAGAGCTCGGTGGCAGTGCCACCGGCGGCCTGGATCTTCTCCTTGGCCGACGCGCTGAACGCGTGCGCGGACACCTGGAGCGACACGCCGCCCAGGTCGCCCGAGCCCAGCACCTTGACCGGCTGGCCCTTGCGGACCGCGCCGGCCTCGACCAGCTCGGCCGGGCCGACCTGACCGCCGTTCGGGAACAGCTCGGCCAACCGGTCCAGGTTGACCACCTGGAACGTGACCTTGAACTGGTTCTTGAAGCCCTTCAGCTTCGGCAGCCGCATGTGGATGGGCATCTGCCCACCCTCGAACGACGCCGGGATGTTCTTCCGGGCCTTCGAACCCTTGGTACCCCGGCCAGCGGTCTTGCCCTTGGAGCCCTCACCGCGACCCAGCCGGGTCTTCTCGGTGCGCGCGCCGGGCGCCGGACGCAGGTGGTGTACCTTGATCGTCATTACTCGACCTCCTCGACCTTGACGAGGTGGGTCACGGTCCGGATCATGCCCCGGATCTCGGGGCGGTCCTCCTTGACCACCGCGTCGTTGATCCGCTTGAGGCCGAGGGAACGCAGCGTGTCACGCTGATTCTGCTTCGACCCGATTTCAGACCGGACCTGGGTCACCTTCAAGCGAGCCATGTCATGCCCCCGCAACCGCGCGCGCGGCCAGCATGGCGGCGGGCGCGACATCCTCGACCGGCAGACCGCGCCGGGCCGCCACCTTCTCCGGCGACTCGAGCTTCTTCAGCGCGTCCACCGTGGCGTGCACGATGTTGATCGGGTTGGAGGAGCCGAGGCTCTTGGAGAGCACGTCGTGGATGCCCGCGCACTCCAGCACGGCACGGACCGGACCACCGGCGATGACGCCCGTACCGGCGGAGGCCGGCTTGAGCAGCACCACACCGGCGGCGTCCTCGCCGATCACCGGGTGCGGGATCGACGCGGCGAGCCGCGGAACCTTGAAGAAGTGCTTCTTGGCCTCCTCGACACCCTTGGCGATCGCCGCGGGCACCTCCTTGGCCTTTCCGTAGCCCACACCGACGGTGCCGTCGCCGTCGCCCACGATCACCAGGGCGGTGAAGCTGAAGCGACGACCACCCTTCACGACCTTGGCGACGCGGTTGATCGCGACGACCCGCTCGAGGTGCGGGGTCTTCTCGACGGGCGCGTTTCCGCGGCCGCCCTCACGGCGGTTGTCGCGGCGACCACCCTCGTTGCCACCGGACCCGCCGCCACGGCGCTGTTGACCTGGCATCAGCAGCCTTCCTTCTCTCTCGTGACGGGGTTTTCTAGTTGTTGAGATCCGCGTCCGACTCGCATCGAACGCTGCTAGAACTCGAGCCCGGCTTCGCGGGCGGCCTGGGCAAGCGCGGCGACCCGCCCCGCGTACCGGTTGCCACCGCGGTCGAAGACCACCTTCGAGACGCCGGCGGCCCTGGCCCGCTCGGCGAGCAGGGCGCCGACCTTGCCGGCCAGGGCGCTCTTGTCGCCCTCGGCACCGCGCAGCGACGGGTCCATCGTCGAGGCCGAGACCAGGGTGTGCCCCTTGGTGTCGTCCACGATCTGGGCGACGATGTGCCGCAGCGAGCGGGTGACGACCAGGCGCGGACGCTCGGGGGTGCCGCTGACGTTCTTGCGGACCCGGAAGTGCCGACGCGCACGCCCGACGGCACGCTTGGCGGCGACGCCGCGGCGGCGCTTGAGCAGCGTGGCGCTCACTTCTTACCTGCCTTTCCGGCCTTGCGACGAATGACCTCGCCCTGGTACTTGATGCCCTTGCCCTTGTACGACTCCGGCGGACGGATCTTCCGGATGTTGGCGGCGATCTCACCGACCTGCTGCTTGTCGATGCCGGCAACGTGGAACAGCGTCGGCTTCTCGACCGTGAAGGTGATGCCCTCCGGCGCGGTCACGGTGACCGGGTGCGAGAACCCGAGCGCGAACTCGAGGTCCTTGCCCTTGGCGGTGACCCGGTAACCGGTACCGGCGATCTCGAGGCTCTTGCGGTAGCCCTCGGTCACGCCGACGATCATGTTGGCCAGCAGCGTACGGCTCAGGCCGTGCAGCTCCTTGGCCTTGCGCTCGTCGTTCGGCCGGTTGACGTGCAGCGCGCCGTCCTCGCCCCGCTCCGCCGTGATCGGCTCGGCCAGCACGTGGGTCAGCTCGCCCTTCGGGCCCTTGACCTTGACGGTCTGGCCGTCGATCGTGACATCGACGCCGGCTGGCACCGGGATCGACTTACGTCCAATACGCGACATTTCTACCTGTCTCCCGTTACCAGACGAAGGCGAGGACTTCCCCGCCAACGCTCCGCTTGCGGGCCTGCCGGTCGGTGAGCAGCCCCTGGGACGTCGAAATGATCGCCACGCCCAGCCCGCCGAGCACCCGCGGGAGCCCGTCCGACTTGGCGTA
>DASUXA010000030.1:0-98614 GCA_036378155.1 Micromonosporaceae bacterium
CGCGGCGCGGAGGCGCCGCGCCCGACCCGCTCCTCGATCGACTCGCCGGCCGCGAGCATGGCGCGTCCGCCGATCCGCCCGGACGTCGGCGGTACCGCCGGCGTCGCCGGCTTGGTGGGCGCCCACGAGGGCGCGGCGGGGGACGGCATCACCGAGTACGGGTCGGTGACGTGGTTGACGACGTTGCTGGCGAGCGGTCCGGCGAGCAGTTCGCGCAGGGCGGCGCGGGCGGTGGGAACGTCCCACCGGCGCTGCGGGTCCTTCTCCAGCAGCCCGTACAGCACCGGGGTCAGCGCACCGGCGCGGCTGACCGGGGTGGGCGGCTCCTCGACGACCGCCCGCATGGTCTCGAACGGGTCGCCCTTGTCGAACGGCGGTCGCCCTTCGATCGCGGTGTACAGGGTGACGCCCAGCGAGAACAGGTCGCTGGGCGGTCCGAACGCCGCGCCGACCGCCCGCTCGGGCGAGATGAAATGGGGCGATCCGAGCACCATGCCGGGGGTGGTGAGATTGCTCTCGGTGGGCATCCGCGCCACGCCGAAGTCGGTGAGCACGCACCGGCCGTCGGTACAGATCAGCACGTTGGCAGGTTTCACGTCGCGGTGCAGCACGCCGGCGGCGTGCGCGACCTCCAGCGCGCCGAGCAGGGCGATACCGATCTTGGCGACGGCGCGACCGGCGAGCGGACCGTCCGAGATGATCGTCTCGGCGAGGCTGCGGGCGTGCAGGAGTTCCATCACGATCCACGGCCTGCCGCCCTCGTGCACCACGTCGTACACCTGCACCACGCTGGGGTGCGACAACGCGGCGCAGGCGCGCGCCTCGCGCATCGTGCGCTCGCACATCGCCTCGCGGTCGCTGGCCGCCATGCCGGGCGGCAGGAGCACCTCCTTGACCGCGACGTCACGGCGCAGCAGGGTGTCGGCGGCGTGCCAGACCGTACCCATCCCGCCGTGGCCGATCGCCACACGCAGTTGGTAACGGCCGCCGATGACGGTGCCGGGGACGGCGCGGGCTCCCGGACCGCCGGATGCCGGGGGCTCACCTTGCCAGGTGGAGGTCTGAGTCGTCACAGGCTTTCAACCATCGCTGGGGGCCACGGGAACCGGGCGGGCGCCGAGGGCCCCGCCGGTGGTGCGAACATCCCCCATATCTTGCGTGGTCTGTCCCGGAAGGGAAAGCGCCCCCCCGTGATTCGGACAGTGTTTGACGAATCAACGCGGTCGCGGGCACGTGCCGGGCGCGCGGCGTGGGCGAGGCGTTACGCACAGCATTGTCGTGACCCCCTGCCCGCGCCGCCCCGCCGAAGCGGCGGCCTTAACATCCCGGTATGAGTGAGGCCTCGCCGCGCCGGGCGGAGTCCGGCTTTCCGATCAAGCCGGTGTACGACGCCGGCGACCTGCCGTCCGACCTGTCGGAGCGGTTGGGTGAGCCGGGCAGGTACCCGTTCACGCGGGGTGTCTACCCGACGATGTACACCACGCGGCCGTGGACCATGCGCCAGTACGCCGGCTTCGGCACCGCCGCCGAGTCCAACGCCCGGTACCACCAGCTCCTCGAGCACGGCACGATGGGGCTCAGCGTCGCGTTCGACCTGCCCACCCAGATGGGGTACGACTCGGACGACCCGATCGCGCACGGCGAGGTCGGCAAGGTCGGCGTCGCCATCGACTCCATTGAGGACATGCGCCGGCTGTTCGACGGCATCCCGCTGGACAAGGTGTCCACGTCGATGACCATCAACGCGCCGGCGAGCGTGCTGCTGCTGCTGTACCAGCTGGTCGCCGAGGAGCAGGGGGTCGCCGGGAACCAGTTGAGCGGCACCATCCAGAACGACATTCTCAAGGAGTACATCGCGCGCGGGACCTACATCTTCCCGCCGAAACCGTCGTTGCGGCTGGTCGCCGACACGTTCGCGTACTGCCGGGCGGAGATTCCCCGGTGGAACACGATCTCCATCTCCGGGTACCACATGGCCGAGGCGGGCGCCTCGCCCGTGCAGGAGGTCGCGTTCACGCTCGCCAACGGCGTGCAGTACGTCCGCGCCGCCCTGGACGCCGGGCTCGCCGTGGACGACTTCGCGCCCCGGCTGTCGTTCTTCTTCGTGGCCCGGACCACCCTGCTCGAAGAGGTCGCGAAGTTCCGGGCGGCGCGGCGGATCTGGGCGCGGCTGATGCGCGACCAGTTCGGCGCGCGCGACCCGAAGTCGTGGATGCTGCGGTTCCACACCCAGACCGCGGGCGTCCAACTGACCGCGCAGCAGCCTGAGGTCAACCTGATCCGGGTGGCGATCCAGGGGCTGGGCGCGGTACTGGGCGGCACCCAGTCGCTGCACACCAACTCGTACGACGAGGCGATCGCGCTGCCCACCGAGAAGGCGGCCCGGTTGGCGTTGCGCACCCAGCAGGTCCTCGCCCACGAGACGGACCTGACCGCGACGGTGGACCCGTTCGCCGGCTCGTACGTGGTCGAGGCGATGACCGACGAGATCGAACGTGCCGCGACGGCGCTGATGGACCGGGTCTTCGAGTACGGCTCGGCGGTCGACGCGATCGAGGCGGGGTTCCAGAAGCAGGAGATCGAGAACTGCGCGTACCGCATCGCCCAGGAGATCGACTCCGGGCAGCGGGTGGTGGTCGGCGTGAACCGGTTCACCGTCGACGAGGAGGACCCGTACCAGCCGCTGCGCGTCGATCCGGCGATCGAGGAGGAGCAGGCGGCGCGGCTGGCGAAGCTGCGCGCCGAGCGCGACGGGGGTGCCGTCGAGGACGCGCTGCGCCGGCTGCGCGACGCCGCGAGCGGCTCGGACAACGTCCTGTACCCGATGCGTGACGCTCTGCGGGCACGCGCCACGGTCGGCGAGGTGTGCAACGCGCTGCGGGAGGTGTGGGGCGTGTACCGTCCCTCCGACCGGTTCTGACGCCCGATTGGTCCGCATAATCCCCAGCGACGTGGGCACAATGACCGCGGTGGGGGTTGATGAGGGCGGTCGTACCGGGAAGGGCGGGCGGATGACGCGGCGGAGCGGCGTACAGCCCGCCGAGTCCGCACACGCCAACGGCTACCAGCGGCTACGTGACGCTGGGCGATCGGACGGACACCGGAGTGATGTTGCGGCGTGGCGTGGGGAGGGGACTAGGCTAGCCGGGTCCCGTCCCCCCGATCGAGACCATGTGAAGACCGTGACCAGTGCGCTCAAGCCGTCCATGGGCACTCCGCCGACGCTGTCCTGGCCGGAGACCCCACCGGGAGCCGAACCCCTCCCCGGACAACTCGACCACTGGCTCGCCGCCCGAGGCGCGGAACTGGTCGCGATCCGTCGGCACCTGCACGCCCACCCCGAACTGTCCGGGCACGAGTTCGAGACGGCGGCGCTGGTCGCCGGGAAACTCGCGGCAGCCGGGCTCGCGCCCCGCATGCTGCCCGGCGGCAACGGGGTGATCTGCGACATCGGCGACGGCGACAAGGTCGTCGCGCTGCGCGCCGACCTCGACGCGCTGCCCCTGCCGGACACCAAGGACGTGCCGTACCGCTCGACCGTCGACGGCGTCTGCCACGCCTGCGGTCACGACGCGCACACCACCGTCATGCTCGGCGCCGGGCTCGCCCTCGCCAACCTCGCCGAACGCGGCGCGCTACCCGGACGGGTACGGCTGCTGTTCCAGCCTGCCGAGGAGCGCACCCCGTCCGGCGCGCCGGAGGTGATCGCCGCGGGCGGGTTGAAGGACGTCGCCGCGATCTTCGCCGTGCACTGCGCGCCGCACATCCCGGTGGGCCTGGTCGGCGTCCGCTCCGGACCGTTCACCGCCGCCGCCGACAAGGTCGAGGTCGTCCTGCGCGGTCGCGGCGGACACACCGCCCGCCCGCACCTGACCGCCGACCTGGTCCACGCGCTCGGGCGGGTCGTCGTCGACGTGCCCGCGCTGCTCGACCGCCGGGTCGACCCGCGTGCCGGAGTGTCCATGGTGTTCGGCGCGGTACGCGCCGGTGAAGCCGCCAACGCCATCCCCATCGAGGGACTGGCTCGCGGCACGGTCCGGGTGCTCAACCGGGACGCCTGGCACGAGCTGCCCGACCTGATCACCAAGCTGGTGCGCGACGTGGTCGCCGGCACCGGCGCCGAGGTCGAGGTGAACTACCTGCGCGGCGTACCGCCGGTGATCAACGATCGGATGGCGACCGCCGTGATCGCCGGCGCCGCCGGCGCCGCCCTCGGCCCCGAGAACGTGGTCGAAGCCGAGGTCAGCATGGGCGGCGAGGACTTCGCGTACTACCTCGAACACGTGCCCGGCGCAATGATCCGGCTCGGTGTCGGGGTACCGGGCGCGGACAGCAGAGTGGACATCCACCAGTCCAGCTTCGACATCGACGAGCGCGCCATCGGACACGGCATCCGGGTCATGGTGCACACCGCGCTCGCGGCGATGTCCACACCAGCCATCTGATCGATCCCCGCCTCCGGGCAGCGGCGGTACGGTGTGCGCCGTGGTGACGGAGTTGCGGGTGCACGGCGTCAGCGGCGCGCGACCCGAAGAGGTCCTCGACCGCCCGCTGGTGTACCGGGTGGCGGGCGACAGCGACGCGGGCTTCTTCCGGCCCCGCCCCGAGTACAACGCGAGCACCGGCCCCGGCGGGGCGAAGCTCGAGGCGTACCGGTGGGGCAACCTGACCGCCGGCGCCGCCGCCCGCGCGTTCTGGTTGCTGCTGCTGCCGTTCATGCTCGCCAATGTCGCGTGCTGGCTGCGACCGAGCGTGTCGGGCCTCGCTCGCGCCCTGGTCGACGCGCTGTCCCGGATCTTCGCCCTGACGCTGACGGCGACCTTCGTGCTCTCGGTCACCGGCGTGTCCGTCGACCTGATCGGCTGGCAGTGCACGTCCCCCGGTAGCGCCTGCGCCCAGCGGCGCTCCTGGCTGACGTTCCTGACCGCCGGGTTCTTCGCGCCGACCGGTCGGCGGCTGGCGGTGCTCGCCGCGGTACCGGCGCTGGCGATCGCCGTGCTGTGGTTCCTGGCTCGACGCACCTGGGCGCGGTACGAGGCGTACCAGACCCCGTCCGAGGCAGCCGGCACCGGGCTCGGCTCGCCCGCGTTCTGGCGGGGCAAGGCGCTGGTCGGGCGGCTGCGGTCGATACACATCGCGGTCGCGCTCGGCACGCTGGACGCGGTGCTGCTCGGCGTGCTCGCCCCGCGCGACGCACGGCCGGCAGAGTGGGCGTTGCTCGCCGTCGCGCTCGGCGTGCTCCTGGTCGGCGTGGTGCTGGTGTGCGTACCCGCGATCGTCGACCGGGACCGGGACACGACGGGAGCCCGCCGGGTCGCCGTCGCGATCCGGCTGCTCGCGGTCGCGCTCACCGTCGCCACGTTCGTCGTCGCGCTGCTGCCCCGCGCGCCGTGGCCGACCAGCGGAGGTCTGCCCGGTTTCGGTACCACCGTCACCGCGCTGTTCGCCGGGCAGGGCGTCCTGCTGCTGCTCCTGGCGCTGACCGTGCTGGTGCTGCGCGACCCCGACGCGTTCCTGGGTGGGCTCGCCGGACCGGTCGTCGCCTCGCTCGCGCTCGCCCTGTCCGCCGCCTTCTCCGCCGGGTTGTCGTACCGGGTCGCCGACTACCTCGACCGGTCGACGGTGCCCAGTGCGGCGGACACCGCGGGCGTCGCCGCGCCGCTGCAGCCGCCCGCCTCGTACGCCTGGTCCGCGTTCGGCGCGGTGGTCGCGCTGGCGGTGATCGGGTTGGTGGCGCTCGGCGGCTGGCTGATCACGGTACGTCGACTGCGCGGCGAGGCGAGGGCGACCACGGACGCCGAGTTCCCCGGCGGGCGGAGCGCCGACCCCGGACGGGCATCGGCGATCGACAACGCGATCGCCGACGGTCGGCTGACCGACCACCTCGCCCCGCTGGTCGCCTGGGCGTACCTGCCGCTCACGGTCGCCGCCGCCGCCGTCACCGGGCTGGCGCTCGCCGGTCGCGGACCGGTCGACCTCGCCCCGGCGGGCAGCCGGATCGCTGTGCTGCTGTCGTTCGTCACCAACCTCGGCACGTACATCATCAGCCTGGCTGCGCTGGGGCTGGTCCTGCTGGGTCTGCAGGCGTACCGGAACCAGGGCGTGCGCCGGATCGTCGGCATCGCCTGGGACCTCGGCACGTTCTGGCCGCGCGCGGCGCACCCGCTCGCGCCGCCCTGCTATGCCGAGCGGGCGGTACCGGAACTCGTGGCGCGCGCCACCTGGCTCGCGTCCGACGCGGGTGGCGGCGGCGTCGTGCTGTCCGGCCACAGCCAGGGCTCGGTACTGGTCGCTGCCGCGGTGCTGCAGTTGCCCGAGGAGGCGATCGACCGGGTCGCCCTGCTCACCTACGGTTCACCGATCCGGCGGTTGTACTGCCGGTTCTTCCCGGCGTACGTGAACCCGGACGTGATCGAGCGGATCGGCGACCGACTCGCCGGCATCCTGGAGGGGCCGCGCTGGGTCAACCTGTGGCGCCCGACCGACCCGATCGGCGGCTGGATCGCCGATCCGAAGGGCGGCTCACCGGTCGTCGACGACCGGCAGGTACGCGACCCGGGCGGGTTCGCTGCGCCGCCCGGCGACACCGCCTATCCGGTCATCTTCGGTCACTTCGACTACCAGTCCACACCGGAGTTCGCGGTCGCGGTCACCGATCTCGTGGCCCGGTTGTAGCCGGTCCGGCAGACTGGCGACATGCGACTGACGAAGTTCTCGCACGCCTGCGTCCGCTTCGAAGGCGACGGCGGAGTACTGGTTGTCGACCCGGGCACCTGGTCGGAGCGGGCCGCGTTGGACGGCGTGGACGCGATCCTGTTCACCCACGAGCACGTCGACCACGTCGACCAGGACGCGCTGGCGGATGCGCTCGACGCCCGGCCGCACGCGCGGGTGTACACCCATCCCGAGGTCGCCGTGAAGCTCGACGCCGCGCACGACCGGATCACCACGGTCGACGCCGGGGACCGGTTCGAGGCAGCCGGCTTCCCGGTACAGGCGTTCGGCGGCTGGCACGCGGTCATCCACCCGGACGTGCCGCGCGTGGTCAACCTGGGGTTCCTGATCGGCTCCGTGTACCACCCGGGTGACTCGTTCGACGTACCGGACGGGCACGTCGACACGCTGTTCGTGCCGATCTCGGCGCCGTGGCTGAAGCTGGCCGAGGCGATCGACTTTGTCCGGGCGGTACGGCCGCGCCAGGCGTTCGGGCTGCACGACGCGCTGCTCAACGACAACGGCATCCAGTTGACGTCGCGACTGATGAGCCAGTTGACCGGTACCGAGTACCGCCGGCTGACGCCCGGGAGCAGCATCGAACTGCCGTGACCTGCGCAGCGCCGGGCGCGGCGCCGGTGCCGCGCCCGGCGCGCCGGTTCGTGTCCGGCGCTGCCGCTGCCCGATGATGGGCTGGTGGCGCAGGTACCCGACGACGTGGTGGCGCGGCTGTACACCGTGCCGCCGGAGCGTTTCGTCGCCGAGCGGAACGACGCCGTGGCGGCGGCGCGACGCTCCGGCGACCGCGAGCGCGCCGCCGCGATCGGTGCGCTGCGCAAACCGACCGTCGCCGCGTGGCTGGTCAACCTGCTTGTCTGGCGGCGCCCCGACCTTGTCGACGACCTGCTGCGCCTCGGTGACGAGTTGCGCGCCGCCCAGCGTGACCTGCGCGGCGAGCGGCTGCGGGAGTTGTCGGCGCGGCGGCGCGGCATGGTTGGCGACCTCGCCGCGCAGGCGCGGGAACTGGCGGTCGCCGCCGGGCGGTCGGCACGCGACGACCTGCCGCTGGCGGAGGTCGAGGAGACGCTCACCGCCGCGCTGGTCGACGCCGGGATCGCCGACGAGGTGCGCGACGGTCGGCTGACCAAGGCGCTCAGCTACGCGGGGTTCGGCGAGCCGCCGCGACCCCGGTTGCGCCTGGTCGAACCGCCACCGGAGCAGCCGGAGAAGGGCGGCGCGCGCGGCCCTCACGGTAAGGCGACCAAGGGTGCCGAGCGGCGTGGGACGAAACCGGCGGGCAAGGCGGCGAAGTCCGCCAAGGGTGTCGCGTCGAAGGCGAGCGAGCAGCGCGCCGAACGGGAGCGTCGGGAAGCGCGGCGGCGCGCCGACCGCGAGTTGAAGGCGGCGCAGACCGAGGCACGCCGGATCGAGGCGGAGTTGGCTCGCGCGACCGAGGCTGAGCAGCAGGCGAGCCGGAAGCTGCGCAAGATCCTCGACGACCTGGCCGATCTGCAACGCCGGCGCGACGCCGCCGACGCGGCGGTGACCAGCGCGAAGCTGGCCCGCAAGAGCGCGGAGCGGGCGGCGGCGCGGGCGGCGCGCCGGCTCGAGGCGGCTGCCGACGCAGCCGACGCGGCGCGCGGCTGACTCGGGCGGGGCGCTCGACATCCGGGGCGTTCCGGCGGGGTCCCGTCCCGGCCCACCGGCGTGCCCCCGGCGCGAGCCGGGCTCACGCAACAGGTGTACAACGCTCGCGATGTGGCGACACCTCGGCGGCGGTGAGCGTCCTGGGATGCTTACCTCGCTGGTGGTGTGCGTACATCCCCAGCTGTGTCGACCTCGACCGGCACACCTCTACGCCGACGGAGTGACGCCCGGTTGTCGCGCACTACGCAGTGGCGGTGCACTAGGCGGTGGCGGTCCGGGTCGGTCGCGACCGCAGGTCGGCGACGTAGTCCGCGGGCGCTCCCGCCTTCTGCGCGGCACTGGCGATCTCCGCCAGGTACCACGCGGTGGGCAGCCCGCCCTCGTACCCGTTGAACACGTACACCCAGGCGGTCACGTCGCCCTCGAGCGTGGCGACGCGGACGTGCAACTTGTCGTACGTACCGGCGTTCGCGCCTTCGACCTCGTCCAGCTGAGCCGCGTCCCACGGGTGGACGTCGTAGAGCGCGACGAACACCCGGTCGCCGGGCGACTCGACGATCGTGCTGACGGCACCCTCCCAGCCGAGTTCGTCCTCCCCGGCGAAGGTGAGCCGCCAGCCTTCCAGCCAGCCGGTACCGGTCATCGGCGAATGCGGGCAGTAGGCGCGCATCCGACCGGGGTCGAGGTTCGAGCCGTAGGCGGCGTAAAGACGCACGACGATGACGATAGTCCGCCTACCGGGTGAGAGAGAATACGACGGAGGGTGTCGCCTTGACGGGGATGCGCGCGGATGCTCTGCGAGACCGGGAGGTCACTGTGAGTCGTGTTGTGATCATCGGCGGTGGGCCGGCCGGATACGAGGCGGCACTCGTCGCCGCCCAACTCGACGCGGACGTGACCGTCATCGAAGCCGAGGGCGCCGGGGGAGCGTGCGTCCTGTCGGACTGCGTGCCATCCAAGACCTTCATCGCCTCATCCGACGTGGTCACCGGCTATCGCGACGCCGAGGAGTTCGGGGTACGCAACGGCGGACTCGGCGCGGTGGCGATCGACGCGAGGGCGGTACACGACCGCGTCAGGCGGCTCGCCCACGCGCAGTCGACGGACATCCAGCAGAAGCTGATCAAGGCGGGGGTGAACCTGGTTCACGGTACCGCACGCCTCGGCGCCGACACTCTCGGTCACCATCACCACGTCGAGGTCAAGCCCGTCGACGGTCACTCTGAGTATTCGATCGAAGCCGATACTGTCCTGATCGCCACGGGCGCCACGCCGCGCGTGCTGCCCACCGCGGTACCGGACGGCGAACGCATCCTGACCTGGCGGCAGGTCTACGACCTCGCCGACCTCCCCGAGCACCTGATCGTGGTCGGCTCCGGCGTCACCGGCGCCGAATTCGCGTCCGCCTACCTCGCCATGGGCGTCGAGGTGACCCTGGTGTCCAGTCGCGACCGGGTGATGCCGCACGAGGACCCGGACGCGGCGATGGCGATCGAACGGGTATTCCGGGCGCGTGGTATGACGATCCTCAACAACTCGCGCGCGGCGGCTGCCCGGCGCACCGGGGACAGCGTCACGGTCGAACTGACCGACGGGCGCGTCATCGACGGGTCCCACGCGTTGATCACGGTCGGGTCGGTACCCAACACCGCAGGTCTCGGCCTCGCCGAGTACGGCGTGGCGGTGGCGCCCGGCGGGTACGTGACCGTCGACCGGGTGTCGCGGACCAACGTGCCGGGGATCTATGCGGCAGGCGACTGTACCGGTGTGCTCGCCCTCGCCAGCGTCGCCGCGATGCAGGGTCGGATCGCGATGTGGCACGCGCTGGGCGAAGCGGTCCAGCCGCTGCGGCTGCGTACCGTCGCCGCGAACGTGTTCACCGACCCGGAACTCGCCACCGTCGGGGTGAGCCAGGCGGACGTCGAATCGGGACGGGTACCGGCGCGCGCGGTGATGCTGTCGCTGGACGGCAACGCCCGCGCCAAGATGGCCGGCATCCAGGACGGCTTCGTCAAACTGTTCTGCCGCCCCGCGTCCGGGCTGGTCGTCGGCGGCGTGGTGGTCGCGCCGCGAGCCAGCGAGCTGATCATGCCGATCGCGATGGCGGTGGAGAACCATCTGACCGTCGACCAGATCGCCCACACGATCACGATCTACCCGTCGCTGTCCGGCTCTATCGCGGAGGCGGGTCGGCAGTTGATGCTGCACGAGGTCGAATAGGTCTGGGAGCGGGCCCCTGCCCGCTCCGGGTGGGGGTCGGGGGCCGGCTGCCTCGCTCCGGGCGGTCAGGCTTGATCCCTGCGCGGGGCAGCCGGCCCCCGACCTGGCGGCGGTGCGGTCTCCTCGGGCACGCCCGGTCCGCGCGTGGCAGCCGGCCCCCGGCCCGGGCGGCGGGGCGCGGGTCGGGGGTCAGGGGTGGGCGGGCGGGGGTAGGGGGTGGTAGATGCCGCGGGTGTGGTCGGCGACGGTTGCGCCGGTGAGCGTGGCGGTCAGCGGCAGTACGTCGAGGCACAGCGGTACCGCCGTGGTCAACGTCGCGCTGCGGGCGGTCATCGACAGCGTGGTGTGCGGTACCCAGGCGCCGGGCGCGTAGTGCGCCCAGATCTCCACCCCTGCCGCCGTCAGCCGCCGGTACACCTCGGTGTGCAGGGTGAGCAGCGCGTCGGACGGGCTCGGACCGAGCCATAACACACCGCCGCCGAACATGCCGACGTACTGGAATTCGAGCGTCAGTCCCGGCGTGGGCACCGGGAGGTCGGCGAGCGCCGCCTGTACCGCGACCGGATCGAACGCGTCAGCCACCGCGAGCGACAGGTGCGGACGGTGTCGGCGGTGGGTGTGCGTCGACAGGCTCGGTACCCCGGCCGCCCCGAGGGCGCTCCACAGTCGGCGCAGCCGCCGGTCGGCGAGGCGGTCGAAGGAGAGCTCAATCGCGGCGACCACGCGGGGAGCGTACCGTGCGTCGCCGCGCGCGCCGCGACGCGAACTGGTCATCGTGGCGACAACCGGCGCTTCGCACACTTTTCGCGATGACTGGACGTACTCTCAGGTTGTGCTGGTAGTGACCACGGAAAATCTCCCCGGATATGAGATCCGGACAGTGCTGGGTGAAGTGCTGGGGGTCACCATCCACCAGCGCAATCCCTATGCCGAGGGCGTGAAGGCGCTCGACGGCGGTCGCAATCCACTTGCGACACAGACGTTGGCGCAGAGCCGCGACGACACGGTCGCCAGAATGCTCGAAGCCGCGCAGAAACGCGGGGCGAACGCGGTTGTCGGGATGCGCTTCGACCACCGCGTGATCAGCGAGTCGTGGGCGGAAATGTGCGCGTACGGCACCGCTGTCTGGGTGGTGCCGGTGACGCATTGGGCGCGCCGGCAGTACGAGCTGATGGTGGCGGCGGGTCGGGTGCCTCCGGTCAGCGAGGTACCGGCATAGCCGCGACCGGCGGCTGACCAGCCCCGCAGCCGTGAGCGCCCGAACGCGCGTCACGCCGGCGCGCGCCGCGCGCCGGCGTGACGTCGCCGACCGTCCTACTTGATCTCGCAGATGGTCGCGCCGGAGGAGACCGCCGCGCCGACGGTCGCGGACAGTCCGGTGACGACGCCCGATTTGTGCGCGTTGAGCGGCTGTTCCATCTTCATCGCTTCGATGACGACGATCAGGTCGCCCTCGGCGACCTCGTCGCCGTCGGACACCGCGACCTTGACGATGGTGCCCTGCATCGGCGAGGTCAGCGCGTCGCCGCTGACAGCGGCGGTCTGCTTGCGGCCCCCGCCGCGCTTGGGGGCGGGTGTGCGCGCGGCGGGGGCGCTGCTCGATGCGGTACCCCACCGTGTCGGCACGGAAACTTCGAGCCGCTTGCCGCCCACCTCGACCACCACGGTCTCGCGCGGCTCCGCCTCCACCGTGGACTCGGCGCCACCGGTGAACGGCGGTACACCTCCCGCCCACTCGGTCTCGATCCACCGCGTGTGCACAGTGAACGGTTCCGAGGTGAACGCCTCGTCGCGCACGATCAGCCGGTGGAACGGCAACGCCGTCGCCATGCCCTCGACGACCATCTCGTCGAGCGCGCGCCGGGCACGTTCGATCGCCTCGCGGCGGGTCTCGCCCTTGATGATGACCTTCGCCAGCAGCGAGTCGAAGTTGCCGCCGATCACACTGCCGGTCTCGATGCCGGTGTCGACCCGCACGCCTGGACCCTCGGGCAGCCGCAGCGCGGTTACCGTGCCGGGGGCGGGCAGGAAGTTGCGCCCCGGGTCCTCGCCGTTGATCCGGAACTCGATGGCATGCCCACGCGGCGTCGGGTCGGCGGTGAAGCGCAACTTCTCCCCGTCGGCGATGCGGAACTGTTCGCGCACCAGGTCGATGCCGGACGTCTCCTCGGTCACCGGGTGTTCCACCTGCAGTCGCGTGTTGACCTCGAGGAACGAGATCGTCCCGTCCCGCCCGACGAGATATTCGACGGTACCGGCGCCGTGGTAGCCCGCCTCGCGGCAGATCGCCTTCGCCGACTCGTGGATCTTCGCGCGCTGCTCGTCGGTCAGGAACGGGGCGGGTGCCTCCTCGACCAGCTTCTGGTGCCGCCGCTGCAGCGAGCAGTCGCGGGTACCGACGACGATCACGTTGCCGTACTGGTCGGCGAGGACCTGCGCCTCCACGTGGCGCGGCTGGTCGAGGTACCGCTCGACGAAGCACTCGCCCCGACCGAACGCGGCGACCGCCTCGCGGGTCGCGCTGGCGAACAGTTCCGGGATCTCCTCGAAGGTACGGGCGACTTTCAGACCCCGACCGCCGCCGCCGAACGCCGCCTTGATCGCCACCGGCAGCCCGTACTTCTCGGCGAACGCGACGACCTCGTCGGGTCCGTCCACCGGGTTGGGGGTACCGGGGACCAGCGGCGCTCCGGCACGCTGCGCGATGTGCCGGGCGGTGACCTTGTCGCCCAGGTCGCGGATCGCCTGCGGAGTCGGTCCGATCCAGGTCAGGTCGGCGTCGATGACTGCCTGCGCGAAGTCCGCGTTCTCGGACAGGAACCCGTACCCGGGGTGGACCGCGTCGGCGTCGGCGCGTCGGGCGACGTCGATCAGCTTGTCGATGCGCAGGTATGTCTCGGCGGCGGTATCCCCGCCCAGGGCGTACGCCTCGTCGGCGAGTCGGACGTGCAGCGCGTCGCGGTCCGAATCGGCATAGACCGCCACACTGCCTAGTCCGGCGTCCTTGCAGGCCCGAATGACCCGGACGGCGATCTCGCCCCGGTTGGCGATCAGTACCTTGCGCATGCGGGGGAGTGTAGTCGGGGGCGGGTGCCCGCGCTCCGGGCGATCAGGCTTGATCCCTGCGCGCGGGTACCCGCCTCCGACTGGTGTGGGTCGGGGCGCCGCCCTGAGGGCGGCGCCCCGGAACATTCATCCCTTGACCGACTGGTTGTACGAGTCGATCGTCGCCTTCATCGACGCGGCGGCGTCCTTCATCGCCTGGTCGGCCGGCTTGGTGCCGGTGATCGCCGCTTCCAGTCCCTGCTCGGAGGCGGCTCGGGCCTGCGGCATGACGCCGAGCAGACAGCCCGACGACGCCACCGACGGCGGCTGCGCGTGCAGCTGCTGGACAGCCGCGTTGAACTGCGGGTACTTCGCCACCCAGTCCTTGTCGACCTGCTCGTCGAGGGCCTTCTTGTTGACCGGGACGTACCCGGTGCCGGTGTGCCACTGCGCCTGCTGTGCGGGGCTGGTGGCGAACTTCACGAACTCCCACGCGGCGCGCTTCTCCGCGTCCGAGTGACCGACGCCGTTGATCCACAGCGACGCGCCGCCGATCACCGGGCCCCCGTTCGAGGAGGCGGACACCTTGGGGTACGGCGCGGTCAGCACGGTGAACTTGCCCTTGGCGGCGTTGACGTACTGGCGCAGTACCGCGGTCGACTCGAGGTGCATCGCGACGGTGCCGGACTTGAACGCCGCCTGGGCGTCGTCGGTCTTGCGGCCGGTGTTCGCGGCGTACCCGCCCTTAACCAGGTCAGCCCACCACTGCGCGATGTGTACCGCGGTCGGCTGGTCGAACTCGACCTTGGTCGCCAGGCCCTTGCGGCCGTTGCCGTTGTCGCAGTACTCCTTGCCGTCCTCGGCGAGCAGCTGCTCGAGCAGCCAGCCGTAGATCGCCGCGCCGAAGCCGTACTGGACGGTCTTGCCGCTGGCGTCCTTGATGGTCAGCTTCTTGGCGAGTTCGCCGATCTCGTCGAGGTTCTGCGGCGGCTTGGTCGGGTCGAGGCCCGCCTTCTCGAACGCCTCCTTGTTGATGTACAGCAGCGGCGTCGAGGAGTTGAACGGCATCGACCACAGCTTGCCGTCCACGCTGTAGTAGCTGGCGATGTTCGGTTCGATGTCGCCGACCGGGAACTTGTCCTTGTCGATGAACTTGTACATCGGCACGATCTGCTTCGAGTCGACCATGAACCGGGTGCCGACGTCGTAGATCTGTACCAGGGCCGGGGTGTTGTGCTGCTGGACCGCGGCCTTGTATTTGGCGATGGTGTCGTCGTAGCTGCCCTGGAAGACCGCCTTGACCTCGACCTTGCTGCTCTGCGCGTTGAAGTCGGAGACCAGCTTGTTGATCGCGTCGGCGTTGGCGCCCTTCATCGAGTGCCAGAACTCGATCGTGACCTTGCCGTTCACCTTGTTCAGCGCGTCCGGTCCGGGGGCGTCCAGCGCCCCGGTCGAGCCGCCGCCGGTGGAGCCGGAACCGCAGCCCGCCGCGAGGAGCGCGGTGGCGAGCAGCCCGGCGAGGCCCGCGAGGACCCTCCGGGTGGGGGGTGGTGCCATTCTTCCTCCTTTGTGGGGGTTCAACGCAGCGCGCCGGCGGTCAGCCCGCGCACCAGGTACCGCTGGCCGAACAGCACGATGGCCAGGGTGGGGAGCAGCGACAGCGCGACGCCGGCGAGCACGAGTCCGGGCTGGGCGACTTCGGCGTCGTTGAGTTGGGTGAGGCCGATCTGCAACGTCTGGTGGTCGGCGTCGCGGATCAGGATCAGCGGCCAGAAATACTGGTTCCAGGCGGACAGGAACACGTACACGCCCACCGCCGCGATCGACGGCTTGGACAGGGGTACCAGGACCCGCCACAGGAACCGCTGGTGCCCGCAGCCGTCCACCACCGCGGCGTCGCGCAGTTCGGTGGGGAACTGCAGGAACGCCTGGCGCATCAGGAACGTGCCGAACGCGGACGCGAGGAACGGCAGGACCAGCCCGATGTACGTCAGGTTGCCGCGCGCCAGTCCCCAGCCGGAGATCGCCAGGTAGTTGGGGATGATGATGGACTCGCCGGGCACCATCAGGGTCGCCAGGAACAGCCCGAACACCAGCCCGCGACCGCGCATCGGCAGGAACGCGAACGCGTACCCGGCGAGCACGCTCGTCACCACCTGCGCCAGGGTGATCGCGCCGGTCTGGATCGCCGAGTTCAGGTAGTACCGGCCCAGCGGTACCACGTGGAACGCCTCGGAGATGTTCTGCCAGTGCAGCCCGTGCGGGATCAGGGCAGGCGGGTAGCTCGCCAGTTCGGTGGGGCTCATCACGGAACCCGCGAACGCGTAGTAGACGGGGAACAGCACCGGTACCGCCGCGCACAGCAGGACCAGGTAGACCGGGAGCCGCCTCACCGGTAGTGCACCCGGCGTTCGAGCACCCCGAACTGTACGGCGGTGGCGACCAACATGATCAGCAGCAGCACGATCGCCTGGGCGCTCGCGGTACCGAAGTCGGACGAGCCGTACGCGAACGCCTTCTGGTAGATCGAGTAGACCAGCGTTGTGGTAGCCAGGTCGGGACCTCCCTTGGTGAGGATGTGGATCTGCCCGAAGCTCTGCAGCGCGTGGATCGTCGACACCACGATCAGGAAGAACAGTTGCGGGGAGAGCAGCGGGACGACGATGCGGGTGGCGAGCCGGCGACCGGTCGCTCCGTCCAACCGCGCCGCTTCGATCACTTCGGCCGGGATGGCGGCGACGCCGGCGGACAGCACCAGCACGTCGTACCCGAGATTCATCCAGACCGTGGTGGCGCTGACCGCGGGCAGCGCCACGTGCGGGTCGGTCAGCCAGTTGACCCGGTCGAATCCGAACTGACCGAGCAGCGCGTTGGCGACTCCGATCGCCGGGTTGTAGATCACCGCGAAGATCACCGACGCGGTCGCGACGGAGAAGGCGAACGGCAGCGCGAACGCGGTGCGCAGGATCCGTACCGCGCGGATGCGGCTCTCCAGCAGCAGCACGACCACCAGCGCGCCGACGATCGCCGGCACCACCGAGTACACGGTGAACAGGGCGGTCGTCTCAAGTGTCCGGAGGAAGTCCCCGGACGCCATCGCGGTGTAGTGCCGCATGCCGACGTACTGGGTGGGCGCGCCGAAGATGTCGTTGCCGTGTACGGACAGGTACACGGACCGACCCAGCGGCCAGAAGATGAAGAGCGCGAATATGACCAGCGAGGGTGCCAGGTACAGCCAGGTGCGGGCGCTGCGTTCGCGGCGGGGTGGCGGCACCCGAGCACTGTCGCGAGGTGGTCCAACGTGGAGAGGCACGCGCACAGAATAGGGACTGAACTCCAGGTGAACCGATCTTGCGACCGATCTGTCGCCGAAGCATCGCGACATATCGCGTTTGTATCGCGTACACTCTCGTGCGTCGCCGCCGGCTCACGTCCGCGCGGCGCGGTACGGGAGGATGACGATGATCATCGAAACGAGGGCGCTGCGGAAGGCGTTCCGTTCGCGGGCGCGGGGCGCCACCCGGACGGTCGACGCGGTGCGCGGCGTCGATCTCGCGGTACGCGACGGCGAGATTTTCGGCCTGCTCGGTCCGAACGGCGCGGGCAAGACCACCACCCTGCGGATGCTGTCCACCCTGCTGGCGGCGGACGGCGGCGAAGCCGTCGTGGCCGGCGCCGACCTGCGCCGCGACCCCGGTGAGGTGCGCCGACGCATCGGGTACGTGGCACAGGGCGGCGGCACGTGGGACGAGGTGAGCGCCCGCGAGGAACTCGTCCTGCAGGCGCGCTTCTACGGGATGTCGCTGGCTCAGGCGCGCACCCGCGTCGCCCGGGCGCTGGACGCGTTCCAACTCACCGAGGTCGCCGACCGCAAGTGCAAGACGTACTCCGGAGGACAGCGGCGCAGGGTGGACATCGCGCTCGGGGTGATCCACGGACCCCGCGTCGTGTTCCTCGACGAGCCCACCACCGGACTCGACCCGCAGAGCCGCGCCCGGATGTGGGACGAGGTGCGCCGGCTGCGCGACGAGGGCACCACGGTCTTCCTCACCACGCACTATCTCGACGAGGCGGACGCGCTCTGCGACCGGATCGCGATCATGGACCACGGCGAGGTCATCGCCGTGGACACCCCGGACGCCCTCAAGCGGGAGATCGCCGGTGACGTGGTGTCCATCGGCGTCGACGGGGCGCGGTCGCACGCCGGCGACCTGCTCGCCGCCGAGCCGTACGTGCGGGCGGTCGAACCGACCGACGCCGGGCTGCGCCTGTACGTCGACGCCGGGGCGGTAGCCATCCCGCGCATCCTGCGCACCCTCGACAGCGTCGGGATCGAGCCCGGTGAGATCTCCCTGCACCGGCCCAGCCTCGACGACGTCTTCCTCGCCAAGACCGGCCGCTCGCTGCGCGAGTCCTGACTGGAGGGTGATACCCATGAAGATCATTCGCGACACCTGGCTGGTGTTCCACCGCCAGATGCTGCTGGTCCTGCGCAATCCGGTCTGGCTGATCGTGGGGATCATCCAACCGCTGTTCTACCTGCTGCTGTTCGGGCCCCTGCTGAAGGGAGCGCTGCGGGTGCCCAGCAACGCCGAGGCGTACCGGATCTTCGTACCCGGCATCCTCGTGCAACTCGCGATATTCGGCACGTTCTTCGTCGGCTTCACGCTCATCGCCGAACTGCGGGCCGGCGTGATCGAACGGGCGCGGGTCACCCCGGTCAGCAGACTGGCGCTGCTGCTCGGGCGATCGCTGCGCGACGTGGCGGCCCTGCTGTTCCAGGCGCTGCTCATCACCGTGCTGTCCACGCTGTTCGGGCTGAGCGTCCGGCTCGGTGACGTGCTGCTCGCGTTCGCGTTGCTGGGCATCATCGGGCTGATGCTGTCGGCGGTGTCGTACGCGATCGCGCTCAAGCTGCCCAGCGAGGACGCGTTCGCGCCGCTGCTGAACACCGTCGGCGTACCGATCCTGCTGCTGTCCGGCGTGCTGCTGCCGTTGACGTACGCGCCCGCCTGGCTGCGCGGGGTCGCCCGGTGGAACCCGTTCTCGTGGGCGGTGGACGCCTCGCGCGACGTGTTCGCCGGTGATCCGGGCGATCCGCACGTGTGGAAGGCGCTGGTGATCCTGGGGGTACTGATGGTCGCCGCGGTCACCTGGGCGGCCCGCGCGTTCGCCCGCGGCGTGCGCTGACGCCGCGCGAGATCGAGGAGGCGGGGCGCGCCGACACCGCGCGATCGCGGGGCGGGCGCGCGCGAGAAGCGGGTCGATCGGTCGCGAGGAGATCAGATGCCGGCACGGCGGGATTAGTCGTGCCGGAACCGGGGACAAGACTGGCGAAACGACGAGCAGAATGAGGTCGTGATGGGCAAGCTCGCGTACAAGCCGGTCGGGCTGCTGCTGGGATTGGCCGCGGGTCTGGTCGCCGGCGCGTTGTTCCGGCAGACCTGGAAGCTCGTGTCCGGCGAGCCCGACGCGCCCAGCGCCGACGACGAGGATCGCGGGTGGTCCGAAGTGCTCGCCGCGGCGGCGTTGCAGGGCGCCATCTTCGCCGTGGTCAGGGCGGCTGTCGACCGCGCCGGGCGCAGCGGGACCCGACGGCTGACCGGGGAGTGGCCGGACTGAGCCGCCCACCCGTCCAGCCGGGAACCGACTGTCGCGGTGCCCGTCGGCGATAGCCGACGACGATGATGCGTCGCCCGTCGGCGGCAGCCGACGGGCGACCCGCGCCTACTTCTTGCGCGCCAGCGTCATCCCGTCACCGATCGGCAGGATCACCAGCTCGACCCGGTCGTCCGCGACCACGTGCTTGTTGAACTCGACGACCGCGTGGTCGTCGGGGCTCTCCGGCGCGAGTACCCGGCCCTTCCACAGCACGTTGTCGACCAGGACGACCCCGCCGGACCGGACCCGGGGCACCAGCTCCGACCAGTACGTCAGGTATCCGGTCTTGTTCGCGTCGATGAACGCCAGGTCGACGTGCGGCTCGGCGGGCATGGCGCGCAGGGTGTCCGCCGCTGGGCCGAGCCGCAGCTCGATGCGGTCGTCCACCCCGGCGCGCGCCCAGTACCGGCGGGCGATCGCGGTGTACTCCTCCGACACGTCGCAGCAGATCAGCTTGCCGTCGGCGGGCAGCCCGCGGGCGATCGCCAGCGCGGAGAACCCGGTGAACGTGCCGACCTCGACGGCGTACCGGGCGCCGCAGATCCGGGTCAGCAGGGTGAGCAGGCGCGCCTGCTCCGGCGCGACCTGCATCGAAGCCCGGTCGGGAACGCTCGCCTGGGTCTCCGCGATGAGATCACGCGCCAGCTCGTCCGGCGGTGTGCTGTGCGCCAGGAGGTAGTCGCGCAGCTCGTCGGTCAACGGGGTGGTTCTGTACGTCATGTGCCGACGGTAGTGGCGGCGGTGGATGCGCTGTCGGGTGACCCCTGCCACAGGTCCGCGACCGATACACCGAACTCGGCGAGCAGCCGACGCAGCACCGGCATGGACAAGCCGACCACGGTACCGTGATCTCCTTCGATCCGCTCCACGAACGGGCTGCCCAGCCCGTCGATCGTGAACGCGCCCGCGACGCGTAGCGGCTCGCCCGTCGCGACGTACGCCTCGATCTCGTGATCGTCGAGGTCGGCGAAGTGCACCGTGGTACCGGACGCGGCTTCCGCCCGTTTGCCGGTGGACAGGTCGACCAGGCAGTGCCCCGTGTACAGGACGCCGGAGCGGCCACGCATCGCGTGCCAGCGCCCGACCGCCTCGGCGGCGGTGGTCGGTTTGCCGAACAGGTATCCGTCGAAAGCCAGCACCGAGTCGCAGCCGAGCACCAGGGTCGGCTCGGTCGAGCCCTGATCGCGCAGCCGCGCGGCGACCGCCTCGGCTTTGAGCCGGGCGAGGGTCAGGCTGAGTACCTCGGGGTCGGCGGAGTCGACCACCGACTCGTCGACGCCGCTCACGATGACCTCGGGATCGATGCCGGCGGCGCGCAGCAGGGTGCGCCGGGCCGGGCTGGACGAGGCGAGAACCAGGCGGGGTGCGTGCTTCACGACAGGCACGTTACGACCCCGGACCCATCGACGCCGTGCCCGGGTCGATGGCAGGCGTCGGGGTGTCGGACATCGGCGACGGCCGCGCTCGTACCGGTCACCGGTCGCGTCGGGTCGCCGGTCGTGCCGGGTTACCGAGGTGGCGCCTCGGGTCGGGTCAGCGGGGCAGCGCCGAGGCGCGCCAGGCGTCGCGACCGAACCGGAACCCGGCGGTCGGGCGGGCGCTGCGAGCCCAGCGCGACACCGGCGGCTCGGGTGCCGGCGGCGTCTGTCGGGCACCCGACAGTACGACCGCGACCAGCGCCGCGACCTCCTCGGCGGTGGGTGTGCCGTGTACCACCCGGATGATCGGCTCCTGCTCCACGCGTCGAGCATACGGTCGACGCCCTGCTCGCGAAGCGGGTGGTCATCGGGACCGATATGAATGTTGCACTGCCCGTTGGGTATCTTGACCCGGATGTCGCCGACGCACACTCCGCTCGTAGCCGGGCGCTACCGACTGGTGCGGCCGCTCGGCGAGGGCGGCATGGGCCGGGTCTGGCTTGCCCGTGACGAGGTGCTGCACCGGGACGTCGCGATCAAGGAAGTCGTACCGCCCAGCGGGTTGACCGAGGCGGAACGCGAACAGCTCAGCGCGCGCAGTCTGCGCGAGGCGCGGGCGGTCGCGCGGCTGAGCCATCCGAACGTCGTACGCATCTACGACGTGGTCCGCAAGGACCAGTGGCCGCTGATCGTCATGGAGTACGTGCCGTCCCGCTCGCTCGACCAGGTGATCCGCGAGGACGGTCCGATGCCGCCCGCCGACGCGGCCCGCATCGGGCTGGGCATCCTCGCGGCGCTGCGCGAGGCGCACCGGGCGGGGGTACTGCATCGCGACGTCAAACCCGGCAACGTGCTGCTCGGCGAGAACGGTCGGGTGGTACTGACCGACTTCGGGCTGGCCACGCTCGAGGGCGAGGCGAACGTCACCCGCAGCGGGCTGATCCTCGGCTCGCCGGCGTACATCGCGCCGGAGCGTGCCCGCGACGGTACCTCCGGTCCCGAGTCGGACCTGTGGTCGCTCGGCGCGACGATCTACGCGGCGGTCGAGGGGCACTCGCCGTACTCGCGTACGTCCGCCATCGCGACCCTCGCGGCGCTGGCGACGGAGGAACCGGAGCCGCCCACCCACGCCGGTCCGCTCCGACCGGTACTGAAGGGGCTGCTGCGCAAGGACCCGGCGGCCCGGATCGGGCTGGACGAAGCCGAACAACTGCTGCGCCGGGCACTGGACGGGCGGACCCGGCGTGCCTGGCGACTGCCCGGGCTGACCCGTGCCGCCGCGCCGGTCGAAGTCGCGGCAAATCCGCCGGTACGCCCGGAGCCCCCCACCAGCGTCGAGCCACAGGGCAAGGCGGACGTGCCGGCGGAGCCGGCACACGGGAGCACCCCGACCCCTGCCGCGCCACCGGGCGGGGACGCCGCCGTTCCCGTGGCTCCCGCTGCCGCGAATGCGAGCGCCCCCACCGACGCACACCGCGACGAGGAGCCGTCGCCGGTACCGGTCGGCGCGACGACCGTGCTGCCGGAGGGCGCCCCCGCTCCCGGCGGCGGATCGCGTCGCCGGACCGGTGTCATCCTCGGTGCCGCCGCCGTCGCGCTCGCCGTCCTCGCGGCCGTGATCGTCCTCGCCAACCACGGCGGTCCCGGCGGGTCGGCGACCGGTGCGCATACGCCGCAGCCCTCGCACGGCGGCGTGGCGTCGCCGAGCGGCGCGCCGTCCTCGCCCGCGCCCTCGGCGCAGACGCCCAGCCCGGCGACGCCCACCCTGCCCGCCGGCTGGCACTTCTACCACGACCGCACCGGGTTCACTGTCGCGGTGCCGAACGACTGGTGGGTCGAGCGCCGCGGCACGATCGTCTACTTCCACGATCCGAACAGCGGCCGACTGCTCGGTATCGACCAGACCGACCACCCGAAGCCGGACCCGGTCGCCGACTGGACGCGCCAGGAGCAGAGCCGGGTGTCAGGCGGCGACTTCCCGGACTACCAGCGCATCGCCATCCGCTCCGTGGACTACGCGGAGAAGGCGGCCGACTGGGAGTTCGTTTACACGAACCGGGACGGCGTGCGCACCCACGTGATCAACCGGGGAGCCGTGTTCAACGACCACCTCGCGTACGGCATCTGGTGGTCCACACCGGATTCGCAGTGGGACGACAACCTCGACAACTTCCGGCTCGTCACGTCGACGTTCCAGCCTGCCGACTGACCCCGACCGCGGCGACTCGCCCGCATACCGCCGGTACCAGTGGGGTACCAGTGACCTGCGAGGCGAGGGAGGTCGACGATGAGCTACCGCAACCGCGCAGCCAAGCCGACGGCTCTGTTGTGGCTGTTCGTGGCCCTGATCGAGCTCGTCGTGCTGCCCGGTACCAGCCTGGCCGTGCTCGCCACGGTGGTGCTCGCGCTGGTCGCGACCGGGTGGGCGGCGCGCCGCACGCTCGGTCCGGTACCGGCACGCCAGCCGGTACGCCGGGGCCGGTGACGTGGCGCGGTCAGAGCGGCGCGCCGGCCAGCGCGGCGACGCCGAGCAGCGCGAGTACGCCGCCGACCGCCTGACTGAACCGGTACCCGTACCGCCAGATCTTCTCCGCGAAGATCACGACCGCGAGCAGCGCCATCAGCCACAGGTTCATCGCACCGAGCAGGACCAGTGCCGCCATCAGCCCCCAGCAGCAGCCGATGCAGTACCCGGCATGCCGCAACCCGACCCGCAGGTCCAGCAGCGGTCCGCGAAGCGCCGCGTAGTGCAGCAGGCTCGACACCGGCGACCGGCAGTGCCGCAGGCACGCCTGCTTCAGCGGGGTGAACTGGTACAGCCCGGCGACGCCGAGCAGCCCGGCGGTGACCAGCCGCGCGGTGCCCTGGTCCCGGTCGCCGAGCCGGTCGAGTCCGACCGCCAGGGCGTACGCGGGCACCGCGACCGCCGTCCAGGCGACCAGGTACCCGGCGAGGAAGCCGACCGTGCGGGCGACGCGACGCACCCGACGGCGCTCCTGCCGGGCGATCATCCGCAGCCACGCCTGCGCGACCGGGGCGACCGAGGGCAGCATCATCGCCGCCATCATCGGCAGCCACGCCAGTACGAAGAACGCCGGACCCATCGCGGTCACCGGCATCATCGGGTCCATCCGGGTCGCCAGGTACGCCGTGGCGAGCCAGGCGACACCGGCGGCGAGCAGCAGCGGTACCCAGACCCGGATCAGCCGGGCGGCACGCGGGGCGGTCACGCCGCCCATTGGAACGGCGCGGAGTGCGCGTTGCGCCCCTGGTTGTCGAGGTCGAGGCCGAAGGCTCGGATCCGGGCGCGGGTCGCGGTCGCGATGGTCACCGTCGGGTTCGGGGTGATCGTCATCCCGTTCAACGTGGCGACCTGGTCGCTGCCCGGCGACACGTAGTCCTCGATCTCGATGTCCAGCAGGTCGCCCATCTTCACCCGGTGGCTGCGCCCGTCGTCGGCGTACTCGATCGGTCCGCGTTCGAGTCCCACGACCTCGCCGACCAGGGCGGCGAGCGCTGCCGGCGGCCCGCCGAGCTGCCCGCCGAACACCTGCTGCAGCTTCTCCGCCTGCTGGTCGTTCGCGGCGCTGTCCATGAACATGCCGACCCGCCAACCACCGTCGGCCATCAACCCGGGCGCGTCGCACAGCAGGCCGACGGTCAACCCGCCGACGTCGACGCCGTCGATCTCGCCGTCCTCGATGTGGTACAGGAAGGTGACCCGGCACCGCTCCTCGTCGGCGTGCATCGTCGCCGCCGAGACGGTGCAGGGACAGACCAGGTGACAGTTGCAGTTTTCGAAGTACGAGCCCTGGAGCCGCCAACTCATCGCGCTCACCCTTCCGATCGACTCGTCGGATGTGCCGGGTGGAATGTGTCGCGTCTTTTCGGGTCAGCATGCCCCGACCGCGCCGCATCGAGTCGACAAATCCCGCGATTGCCCACGACCGGGTACCGGGCGTCCCGGTCCCGCCGCGCGCATGGCAAGCTACTGACCTCAGTCGTCGACCTGGCGAGGATCGCGTGTCCCTCTCCCTGACCGACCTGTGGTACCGGGTGACCGGGCCGCAGCCCGACCCACCCAGGCTGCTCATCGCCGTGACGCTGCTGGTCGCGCTGCTCGTGGTGGTACCGCGACGACCCTGGCGACTGGCGCGCAACCTGGTCACCATCGCCCACGAGGGCGGTCACGCCCTGGTCGCGGTCCTCACCGGTCGCCGGCTGCGCGGCATCCGGCTGCACTCCGACACGTCGGGGCTGACGTTGTCGTCCGGGCGTCCGAGCGGGCTCGGCATGGTGCTCAGCTTGTTCGCCGGGTACGTCGCGCCGTCGCTGATCGGGCTGGCGGGTGCGGCGCTGCTCGCGACCGGTCGGATCACGCTGCTGCTGTGGATCAGCCTCGCGCTGCTCGCCGCGATGCTGGTCATGATCCGCAACGGGTACGGCATCCTCGCCGTGGTGCTGACCGGCGCCGCGGTCTTCGCCGTGTCGTGGTACGCCTCGCCCGCCGCCCAGGCGGCGTTCGCGTACGCCGGAGTGTGGTTCCTGCTGTTGGGCGGGGTACGACCGGTCGGCGAACTGCAGCGGCTGCGGCGACGCGGCAGGGCACCGGATTCCGACGCCGACCAGTTGGCGCGGCTGACCCGGCTGCCCGGACTGTTCTGGGTGGCGCTGTTCGGGCTGGTCACCCTCGGCGCGTTGGCGCTCGGCGCGACGCTGCTCGCCGAGCCGCTGCTCGACGGTTCGCTGCTGCCGGGGGCGTGAGGCGCGGCTATCTGCCCGGTACGAGATCCATCGGGTCGATCTCGACCTTGACCGGGTCGACCAGTCGCAGCGGCTGCCCCGGACGCCCGACGGCTTCCTGCGCGTACCGCCCGTCCTCCAGCCGGTACAACCGAAGCGTCGCGGCGCCGTCCAGCACATTCGCCAGGCGGCGCGACACGTGCTGGTGCCATGGCGTTGGCGCAGGAGTCACGACCAGGCCGCCATCGAACAGTTCGATGCGGTCGAGCGTCTGTCCCAGGGCGAGGTAGTCCTCCTCGGTCCATGGCACGCCGTGGTACGCGACTGTCATGGCCACCTCCGACGGAACCTCGCGATCAGTCTGTCACAGCGGGATGTTGCCGTGCTTCTTCGGCGGCAGCGTCTCCCGCTTGGTGCGCAGCGTGCGCAGCCCCCGGACGACCTGTACCCGGGTCTGCGACGGGGCGATGACCGCGTCCACGTAGCCGCGCTCGGCGGCGACGTACGGGTTGGCGAGGGTGTCCTCGTACTCCTGGATCAGCTCGGCGCGCATCGCGACCGGGTCGGCGGCGTCCTTGAGCTCCTGCCGGTACAGGATGTTCACCGCGCCCTGCGCGCCCATCACCGCGATCTGCGCGGTGGGCCAGGCGAAGTTGAGGTCGGCGCCGAGGTGCTTGGAGCCCATCACGTCGTACGCGCCGCCGTACGCCTTCCGGGTGATCACGGTGACCTTCGGGACGGTCGCCTCGGCGTACGCGTAGATCAGCTTCGCGCCCCGGCGGATGATGCCCTCCCACTCCTGCGAGGTGCCGGGCAGGAAGCCGGGTACGTCGACGAAGGTCAGGATCGGAATGTTGAACGCGTCGCAGGTGCGCACGAACCGCGCCGCCTTCTCCGACGCGGCGATGTCGAGGGTGCCGGCGAAGTGCATCGGCTGGTTGGCGACCACGCCGACCGGGTGACCCTCGACGCGCCCGAAGCCGACCACGATGTTCTGCGCGTACAGCGGTTGGACCTCGAGGAACTCGTCGTTGTCGAGGACGTGCTCGATGACCCGGTGCATGTCGTACGGCTGGTTCGCCGAGTCCGGGATGAGCGTGTCGAGTTCCAGGTCGTGCTCGGTGACCTCGAGGGAGTGCTCGGTGCCGTTGTACACCGGGGGCTCGTCCATGTTGTTGGACGGCAGGTACGACAGCAGCGCCCGGACGTAGTCGATCGCGTCTTCCTCGGTGGACGCGAGGTAGTGCGCGTTGCCCGACCGGGTGTTGTGGGCGCGCCCGCCACCGAGTTCCTCGAACCCGACGTCCTCGCCGGTCACCGTCTTGATCACGTCGGGGCCGGTGATGAACATGTGCGAGGTCTGGTCGACCATCACCGTGAAGTCGGTCAGCGCCGGCGAGTACACGGCGCCGCCCGCGCACGGTCCCATGATCAGCGAAATCTGCGGGATCACGCCGGACGCCCGCACGTTGCGGAAGAAGATGTCGCCGTACAGCCCGAGCGAGACGACGCCTTCCTGGATGCGCGCCCCGCCGGAGTCGTTGATCCCGATCACCGGGCAGCCGATCTTCATCGCCAGGTCCATGACCTTGACGATCTTTTCGCCGAAGACCTCGCCCAGGGAGCCGCCGAACACGGTGAAGTCCTGCGCGAACACGCACACCTGCCGACCGTCGACGGTGCCGTACCCGGTGACGACGCCGTCGCCGTACGGGCGCGTCGCAGCCATGCCGAAGTTGGTGGTGCGGTGCCGGGCGAGTTCGTCGAGTTCCACGAAGGAACCGGGATCGAGCAGCATCTTGATCCGCTCGCGCGCGGTCTTCTTGCCGCGGGCGTGCTGTTTCTCCACCGCGCGTGCCGACCCGGCGTGGGTGGCTTCCTCGACGCGCCGCCGGAGGTCGGCGAGCTTGCCCGCGGTGGTGTGGATGTCGACCGTCTCGGTCGTCTGCTGCCCGGTCACGCCGGAATCGTAACGAGAACCGGCGGGATGGCACCCCGGCGGGCGGCGCGCGTCACCGAGCGACGCTCGGACACCGGCGGTTGCCCGGCCGGGGCGGGTGTGTCCCGACAGGTCGACACCCCTGGTGATGTACGTACACCACCACTGGTGTGGGCCCGAACCGGCATACCTCCTCGCCGGACGGCGCCATGTCGCGACTCGCGGCGATCGTCCGTTTCCGCGTCGCCTCCAACAGCCCCTCGGCCGCGCCCCCGACAGTCCGTCGCCCCCCGACAGCCCTGGGCCGCGTCACCGCCCCGCAGCCTAGGCTGGCGGGATGCGTGGCTCGCCGTACACCGACCTGGACCGTCCGCCGTTGCGCGAGGCGGCGCTGCGCGCCGCGCTGCTGGTACCCGGCGGGCTGTGGACCGACCTGCGGGTGGTACCGGAGACCGGGTCGACCAACGCCGACGTCGCCGCCGCCGCTCAGGCGGGTACGCCCGAGGGGCTGGTGATCGTCGCCGAGCGGCAGAGCGCCGGGCGGGGTCGGCTGGGCCGGCGGTGGGAGTCCCCGCCGCGTGCCGGTCTGGCGTTCAGCGTGCTACTGCGACCGGCGGAGCACGGTGTACCGGCGGCTCGGCTGGGCTGGCTGCCGCTACTCACCGGCGTCGCCCTCGCCACCGCGGTCAGCCACGTCGCCGGCGTGGACGCCACCGTGAAGTGGCCCAACGACCTGCTCGTGGACGACCGCAAGTGCGGCGGCATCCTCGCCGAGGCGGCGGGGCGTGCCGTGGTCGTCGGTACCGGGCTCAACGTCACGTTGCGCCGCCACGAACTGCCCCGCCCCGACGCGACTTCGCTGGCGTTGGCGGGCGCGTCCGGTACCGATCGCGATCCGCTGCTGCGTGCCCTGCTGCGCACCTTGGAGAGCGCGTACCTGGACTGGTGCGACGCTGCCGGCGACGCCGAGGCGTGCGGGCTGCTCGCGGTGTACCGGATGCTGTGCGCCACGCTCGGGCGTACCGTTCGCGTCCACCTGCCCGGCGGCGACGAGCTCGTCGGCGAGGCGGTCGACATCGACGCGGACGGACACCTGGTGGTGGCGACCGCCGACGGACCCCGCCCGGTCGCCGCCGGCGACGTCGTCCACGTCCGCTGACCACCTGCCGTGCCGTCGACGCCGCCGGTACGGACGCCTCCCGGCGACGCGCCGCTCGAATCCGACACTCGGCTGACAGCTTTGTTCGCCCGCAACCGATACCGTCTTCGCCGATATCTGTGAGGACGAAGGAGGTTGGTGTGGGTTTCCCGGAGAGTGTGCTCACCAGCGACGAACGCGTGGTGCTGCACCTTCACCCGCACTGGAAGGCGCTGGTGCGGCCGATCGCGGTGCTGGTGCTCGCGATCGCCGTGGTCGTCGCCGCGTGGGTCTTCCTGCCCGACCGCGGCTGGTCCAACGTGGCGGTGCTGGTCGTCGCGGCGCTGGCGCTGATCGCCGTGGCGTGGCTGTCGTTCTGGCCGTGGCTGAAGTGGCGCACCACGCACTACGTCTTCACGAACGAGCGGGTGATCATGCGGGAGGGTGTCTTCTCCCGTGAGGGTCGCGACATCCCGCTCAACCGGGTCAACGACGTCTCGTTCCACCACAGCTTCTTCGAGCGGCTGCTGGGCTGCGGGACGCTGACCATCGAGTCGGCGGGCGAACGCGGTCAGGTGGTGCTGTCCGACATCCCGCACGTGGAGAAGGTGCAGAGCGAGCTGTACGAACTGACCGAGGCGGAGCGGGAGAAGCACGAGTTCGACGACGCGGACCGCGACGCGATCGTGCGCGAGGTCGCCAAGAGTCGCGAGAAGGACTGACCGGCGGTACGCGGGCGGGGCGTCGACGCTGATCGCGGCGCCCCGCCGCGACGTACGGTCAGCGTCCCCGAGCGGGACCCTCGACCGTGTCGGTGTCCCGCAACTCCGTCTCCAGCGGGGCGGTCAGCTGCGCGAACTCGTCCGCGATGACATGGGCGACGAGCGGTTCCTGGACGAGCGCCCCGGACGGTTCGGTGGCGAGCACCGCCACCGCCGACTCGGCGTCCACCGGCTCGTCCGGGGTGTGCGGTTTGAAGACGAACGTGCGGTACGCCCAGAACCGGAAGATCATCGCCACGCCGATGCCGGCGGCCTTGGCGACGTTGAGCACCAACTGGTTGTGGTGCTCGCTGAAGCCCAGCCCGTACTTCACCCCGCCGAGCACCGCTTCCTGGATCAGGAAGCCGGCGAGGTTGAACACGAAGAACAGGGTGTACTCCCGGCGGAGCGCCGTGCGCGCCCGGTCGCGGTAGGTCCAGTGCCGGTTCATCGCGTACGACGTGGTCGTCGCGACGATGGTCGACACCACGTTCGCCTTCAACGGTCCGATCTGCATCAGCAGGTTGAACACGATGAAGTCGATGACGGTGTTGGCGGCACCGACGATGCCGAACTTCGCCGCCTCGTGGGCGAGCTGCTGCCATCGTTCCGGCAGCCGACGGACTAGTCGCACGCGGCTACGGTACGGGAGCGGCGGGTTCGACGCACACCAGCACCCGAGCGCGTGACGTGAACGTCACGGCGGTGACGCGGCTCTGTGACCCTGTCGCGATCCGCGACGAAATACCCCCGCGAACCGGCGTCCCCCCGCGAACCGGCGTGCCCCGGTGAGCCGGCGGCGGCTCAGTCGGCGGCGGACACCGTCTCGGCGGGCACCTCGGCGGGTACGGTCGGCGGGAACACGAACCGGCGGTACGCCCAGAATCGGAACAGCGTCGCGAACGCCATGCCGACCACGTTCTTGGAGATGTTGTCGGCCAGCCCCGTGGCGAACACGGGCCACACGTGACCGAGCAGTTCGTGGCTGGTCCACAGGCAGGCGGCGTTGATCGCCAACCCGACCGCGTTGAAGAAGAAGTACAACCCGTACTCCCGGCGCAGGCTGGACCGCTCCCGGTCCCGCCAGGTCCACCAGCGGTTGCCGACGAAGGCGACGGTCGCGGCGATCGCGGTCGAGACGACCAGGGACGGCAGCCACTCGCCTCGGGTCGCCGGTACCACGAACCGGCAGAGGTTGAACACCGTGACGTCGACGACGTAGGCGCCGAGCCCCACGGCGCCGAACTTGCCGAGTTCCGCCAGCAGGTCGCCGAACCGGTCGAGGAGGCGGGCGAGAAGGTCGCCTCGTCGCGCGTCGTTCGTCGTGGCCACGGCCCGAGCCTACGGCAGCGACGGGCGTTGGATGGCGCGTCCGGAAGACGTGCCTCACCCGCTGTCGCCCGCCGCCCCGCGCCGCGAGTCGCGGCGCATTCCCGATACCAATCGGTAATTGTCACTGTCTTGCGGTGCTGCGCATTACTGCTCTTTACAACGGGAAATCGCGCGTGGGCACGCATCTTCCGCAGAATCTTCGGACTTTGTGCACTTCTTCACAAGCATTAACGCTGTCCTGGCGGGTATTCCGGTTTAACCTGACCGCAACTCCGGACGACCTCTCGCCGGGGCACCTCGACGACGCGGTCGCCCTCGGCGTCCATTTCCGGTCGCCGGCCAATCCGGTCAGCGTCGACCAGCAAGGAGATCGCCCATGACTGCTCCGGCCACGTATCCGGGGCTCGACGAGGCCCCTACGTCGCACCCGGCACTGCTCGCGTGGGTGCGCGAGGTCGCCGAGCTCACCAACCCCGACCGTGTGGTCTGGTGCGACGGTTCGCAAGCCGAATGGCAACGACTGACCGACGAGCTCGTCGCGGCAGGCACGTTGGTGCCGCTGAACCCTGAGAAACGGCCCAACTCGTTCTGGGCGCGTACCGACCCGTCCGACGTGGCGCGTGTCGAGGAGCGCACCTTCATCTGCTCGGTGGACGAGGCGGACGCGGGTCCCACCAACAACTGGATGGCGCCCGACGAGATGAAGCGGACCATGACCGAGCTGTACCGGGGCTCCATGCGCGGGCGCACGATGTACGTGCTGCCGTTCTGCATGGGGCCGCTGGACGCGGAGAAGCCGATGTTCGGCGTGGAGATCACCGACTCGCCGTACGTCGCGGTCAGCATGCGGATCATGACTCGGATGGGCAAGGCCGCGCTGGACCGGATGGGCGACGACGCCGAGTTCGTGAAGTGCCTGCACTCGGTCGGCGCTCCGCTCGAGCCCGGTCAGCAGGACGTGCTCTGGCCGTGCAACGACACCAAGTACATCTCGCACTTCCCGGAGACCCGGGAAATCTGGTCGTACGGCTCGGGCTACGGCGGCAACTCGCTGCTCGGCAAGAAGTGCTACTCGCTGCGGATCGCCTCGGCGATCGCCCGGGACGAGGGCTGGCTCGCCGAGCACATGCTGATCCTCAAGCTGACCAGCCCGCGCGACACGGTCCACTACGTCGCGGCGGCGTTCCCGAGCGCGTGCGGCAAGACCAACCTCGCGATGCTGGAGCCGACGGTCCCCGGCTGGAAGGTGGAGACGCTCGGCGACGACATCGCCTGGATGCGGTTCGGTCCGGACGGGCGGCTGTACGCGGTCAACCCGGAGTACGGCCTGTTCGGGGTCGCGCCCGGCACCGACTGGAAGACCAACCCGAACGCCATGCGTACGCTCGGCAAGGGCAACTCGGTGTTCACCAACGTCGCGCTCACCGACGACGGCGACGTCTGGTGGGAGGGCATGGGTCAGCCGCCGGCCCACCTGACCGACTGGCACGGCAACGACTGGACACCGGAGTCGGACAAGCCGGCGGCGCACCCGAACAGCCGGTTCTGCACGCCGATCACCCAGTGCCCGATCCTTGCCGACGAGTACCACGACCCGCGCGGTGTGCCGATCGACGCGATCCTGTTCGGCGGTCGCCGCAAGACCACGGTGCCGCTGGTCAGCGAGGCGCGCGACTGGGTGCAGGGGGTGTTCTTCGGGGCGACGTTGTCCAGCGAGACCACCGCTGCCGCGGCGGGCAAGGTGGGCGTCGTGCGGCGCGACCCGATGGCGATGCTGCCGTTCATCGGGTACCACGCCGGCGACTACCTGCGTCACTGGGTGGAGATCGGCAAGCGTCACCCGGAGGCGAAGCTGCCGCGGGTCTTCTACGTCAACTGGTTCCGTCGTGGCGAGGACGGTCGCTTCCTGTGGCCCGGGTTCGGGGAGAACTCGCGGGTGCTGAAGTGGGTCGTCGACCGCCTGGAAGGCGAGGCGGACGCGGTGGAGACGCCGGTCGGGCTGGTACCCGCGCCGGGCGCGCTCGACCTCGACGGTCTGGAGGTGCCGGCGGAGGACGTCCAGGAGGCTCTGACGGTACGCCCCGACGAGTGGCGCGAGGAGATCCCGCAGATCGCCGAGTGGTTCGCGAAGTTCGGCGACAAGCTGCCGGGCATCCTCTGGTCGGAACTCGACGCGCTGAAGGCGCGTCTGGGTGTTGACTGACGCGCGGAGCGCGTCCGCGCTGAAGGCGCGTCTGGGTGTTGACTGACGCGCGGAGCGCGTCCGCGCTGAAGGCGCGTCTGGGTGTCGACTGACGCGCGGAGCGCGTCCGCGCTCTGGGCGGGCTGAGGTCTCTGGTGGCCCCCGGCACGACAGTGCCGGGGGCCACCGGCTGTGTCGGGGCTGTACGGGTCGCGACTGGACGATGGCGACGGCAGCATCCTTGTCGCCCCAGCTTGCGGCCCCTGGTACAGCCCTGTGCCGGTTTTCCCGACCAGGGGGGCGGTCGGCGTTCCGGCGGAGGGATAGGCTGCCTGTCGTGAAGTTGCGGGACCTGGTGTATTCGGTGTACGAGCGACGCCTGGTCGCATCCCTCGCCGGCAAGCCGCATCCGCGCCATGTGGGCGTCATGTTGGACGGCAACCGCCGGTGGGCGCGGGCGATGGGCTTCGACGACCCGACCGAGGGGCACCGGGCCGGGGCTCGCAAGATCGAGGAGTTGCTGCACTGGTGTGACGCGGCCGGTATCGGTCTGGTCACGCTCTGGTTGCTGTCGACGGACAACCTGGGTCGGCCGGCTGCCGAGCTCGAGCCGTTGCTCGGCATCATCGAAGGGGTGGGCAGCGACCTCGCCGAGGAAGGCAAGCCCTGGGAGTTGCGTGTGGTCGGCGCGCTCGACGTACTGCCGAGCCACACGGCGACCGCCCTGAAGGCCGCCGAGGAGCGCACCAAGGGCCGCACCGGCGGCGCCCAGGTCAACATCGCGGTTGGGTACGGCGGTCGGCGGGAGATCGCCGACGCGGTCCGGTCGTTGCTGCAGGAGCACGCCAAGGCCGGTACCAGTATCGAAGAGCTTGCCGAGATCCTGGATGTCGACCACATCGCCGAGCATCTGTACACCAAGGGACAGCCCGATCCCGACCTGGTCATCCGCACCAGCGGCGAACAGCGTCTGTCGGGTTTTCTCCTGTGGCAGTCGGCGCATTCGGAGTTCTATTTCTGTGACGCGCACTGGCCCGATTTCCGCCGGGTCGACTTTCTGCGCGCGTTGCGTTCGTACGCCAGTCGGCAGCGCCGGTTCGGCACCTGACCGGGCCGCGCGGTTGCCGGCAGGAACGGTCGCGGGAGCCGCTATTCGTCGGTGCTGGGCGGGGTGGCGCGCCTGGCGGTGCGCTGGGTGATCGGCACGACGCTGGCTGGTCGGCTGCCCTGTCCGATCATGTACCCCTCGACGAAGCCGCTGTTGCGGTCGCCGATCCTCGCGTCGACCTCGTCGAATCGCGACATCATCATCTCGGCGAGCAGATCGATCTTGCGATCCAGGCGGACGCTCTGGTGGGCGACGAACGCGACGAGGGCGGCGAGCGTGATGACGATGAGCGCCGCGATGTTCGCCAGCAGCGGCAGCATCCGGTGGGCGAGCGTGACGAGCAGGCCGTTGGCGACGAGCGCGGCGGCCGTGACCACGACGGCCACCAGCAACGCCACCCATCTGTAGACCATCGTTCAGCTCCCCTTCGCCCCGCGGAGCGGGGCGTGTCGACGCCGTGTCGGACAGACTCGCGACTAGAGGACGTTAGACCGAGCGCGGGTCGGTGACAGGCCGTACCGCCTGTCCTTTTCTTTCGCCATCTGGCATCAACTCGCGCGGATGACCGGCTGCTCGTCGGGGGGCGACACCGGCGGGCGGTAGGCGAGATATCGGATGGTCTCTCTGATGTGGTATTTCTCCGCGGCGGAGACTTGGGGATCCATCAGCCGGCGCAGCAGCGCTTCGACGTCGGGGTCCATCGGGGGCGGTTCCGGTGCCGGGGGAGGTGTGCTCCGGGCCCAGCCGAGAATGCCGAAGGCGACGGTCGGGTTGATGCCCAATCCCTCGCAGAAGGCGACCACGCGGGCCGGTTCCGGGTCGCTGGCCCAGTCGCCGCGCACCCACCGGTTGATGGTCTGCCGGGACACTCCGGTCCGTCGTGCGACCTCGCTCGACGTCCAGGCGCGGTGCGCCCGCGCGTCGGCGAGGGACGACCGGACGAATGCCGCGAACGCTCGGCGCCGCCCGTCCTCGATGCCGCCTCCGATGGGTACCGCCGGCGGCTCGCGGTGTCCGTCCGGGTCGTTCGAGCTGGTGTCTCGTCTGCGTGACATCTGCGGATCGGTGGACACCTGGTCGCCTGACCTTCCACTCGACGGGAACCCTCGTCACAAGGTAGTCGCACGAGGGGTTGACCGGAATCGTTCGAACAGATGATGCTGTCACGTGTGCGAGACGCTTCACCGTCAGTCACACGCATCAGGACAGATCGTTACTGACGCGAAGCGTACGTCAGACTCTCCGCTCGCCGGTCCGGGGGGGACCGGTGGGCGGGGACCCAGCCCGGCGGCAGGCGTCGCCCACGAGGCGTACCGCCGGGCGGTTGGCAAGGCTCGGCGGGTGGTACCGCCGGGTTCGGGGGCACGACACGCGGTGGTCCGCGAGTCGCTGGTCGGAAGCGAGGCTGCGCGGTGAGTGGTGGGACTCTGCTGATCCTGGCTCTGTTGTTCGTATCCGCCTACGTCGCCGGCATGATGCAGGCGCGCACGGGCTACCGGTACGGGTACCGCTTCGGCTACCGACAGGGCTACTTCGACGGCGACCGGGCATCGTGGAACCGCCGTCGCCGGGAGACCCAGGCGGTACTGGAGACGCTGGCGTCGCCGCCGAGACCGAACAGTCGCGCGATGGGTCGTGGTACCACCAAGCACAACGGAACGACGTACCACAGTTCGTACGCCCTGGGTCGGCATCTGCACCCCGAACACACCCGAGCCGAGCAGTCGCGTACCGACCCGGCGGACCAGCCGCGCACCGATCGCGCGGAGCAGGTTCCGACCGGGCGGCCGCGCGGAACGGACGTCGACTGAGCGCGGCCTCGCCGGTACACACGGAGTGTCACTGTCCATATTCATCCCGTGTCTACTTCCGCGTGACGCCCGGTCCGGTTAGCGTCTATGCGTGGCGCGGGACGTCCGCCGCCACCCGGGCGGTCCGGCCATACGGGGGCGGCGCACCCAGCCCTCGACCGGAACGGCCGGAGGGACGCGACCCGCGAGCGCGGGGTGCGCGCTCGCCCGGAGTTGGCCTGTGAGCAACCGCCGTACCGCTGCCCGGAACGTGAGCCGCGCGAACGACGCGATGCTGGAACCCCCGCCCGACACCCCGGTCGAGACGCCCGACGACGCGTCGACCGCGGGAAGTTCCCTTTCCGATGCCGTCCCGGTCGAGCCGTCGCCCGCCCGGCGCACCTACGTCCTCGACACCTCGGTGCTGCTGTCCGACCCTGCCGCGTTCCGGCGCTTCGCCGAGCACGAGGTCGTCCTGCCGCTCGTCGTGGTGTCCGAACTGGAGGGCAAGCGGCACCATCCCGAACTCGGATACTTCGCCCGCCAGGCACTGCGACTGCTCGACGAGTTGCGGGTCCGGCACGGTCGGCTGGACCGTCCGATCGTCGTCAACGACGAGGGCGGCACGCTGCGGGTGGAGTTGAACCACGCCGACCCGAGCGCGCTGCCGCTGGGATTCCGCACCGAGACCAACGACGCCCGCATTCTCTGCGTGGCGCTCGGTCTGGCCGCCGAGCACCACGAAGTCACCCTGGTCACCAAGGACCTGCCGCTGCGGGTCAAGGCGGCGTCGGTGGGGCTGCCCGCCGACGAGTACCCGCACCTGCACGCCGCGGACCCGACCTGGACCGGAATGGCGGAACTCGACCTCGCCGACGAACAGATCCAGCGGCTGTACGCGGGGGAGGCGGTCGACGTCGACGAGGCTCAGGCGCTGCCGTGCCACACCGGACTGGTGCTGCACTCCGCTCGGGGTTCGGCCCTGGGCCGGGTACAGCCGGACAAGACGGTGCGCCTGGTGCGTGGCGATCGCGAGGCGTTCGGGGTACACGGACGCTCCGCCGAGCAGCGCATCGCGCTGGACCTGCTGCTGGACGAGTCGATCGGGATCGTGTCCCTGGGTGGTCGCGCCGGTACCGGCAAGTCGGCGCTCGCGCTGTGCGCCGGGCTGGAGATGGTGATGGAGCGCCGCCGGCACAAGAAGGTCATCGTGTTCCGGCCGCTGTACGCGGTGGGCGGGCAGGAACTCGGCTACCTGCCCGGTACCGAGGCGGACAAGATGTCGCCCTGGGCCCAGGCGGTGTTCGACACGCTCGGCGCGCTGGTGCACGACAACGTGATGGAGGAGGTACTGGCGCGCGGCATGCTCGAGGTGCTGCCGCTGACCCACATCCGGGGTCGGAGCCTGCACGACGCCTTCGTCATTGTGGACGAAGCGCAGTCGCTTGAGCGCGGAGTGTTACTCACCGTACTGTCCCGGATCGGTACCGGGTCGAGGGTCGTCCTCACGCACGACGTCGCGCAGCGTGACAACCTGCGGGTCGGTCGACACGACGGGGTGACCGCCGTGATCGAGGCGCTCAAGGGGCATCCGCTGTTCGCCCATGTCACCCTCACCCGTTCGGAGCGGTCGCCGATCGCCGAGGTGGTCACAGATCTGCTGGAGGACCTTCCGTTGTAGACGTTTTTTGCGGCATCTCGGGGTGGTTTGTCGCGTGGTCAACATCACACTAGGTACTGACGGAGTTTGCCAACCGGCTCCGTGTGAGTGAAGGTGTTCGACGGGCGTCAGACCGACGGTGCCCTTGTCGGAGATGTGAAGAGATCGATTGGCGTCTCCGACGATCGCCACTGTCGGTAACCCGGTAACCCCCATCGGGTGACGCCTGCGGTGTGTCCATCGTTGGTCCGGTAGGGACTGATCGTTACGCACCGCGCCCTTGCCCCCGACGAAGGGACACCTGGTGAGTCGACTCGTCAACCGAGTCGCTGTCCGCGCGCTGTCCGTCAGCCTGCTCGCCGCCGGTCTCGGTGGCGGGTTCTACCTGGGCGTGGCCCGCGACCACCAGCAGCGGGTCGTCAGCGACGCGGCGAACGCGCGGGTGGAAGCCTCCGAGATGGCCGAGCTCAAGCAGGAGATCCGGGACTACAACCGGGCGACCCGCGAGCAGCGCCTCGCCGAGCAGGCGGCGCGCGCCAAGGCGGAGGCCGCCGCCAAGGCGGCAGCGGCGAAGGCGGCAGCCGCAGAGGCAGCGGCCCGACGGCAGCAGGCCGCCAGCCGGTCGTCGACCCGCACCACGTACGGCCCCATCCCGTCCTCGTGCAGCGCGTACAGCGGCAACCAGGCGATCGGCTGCTCGCTGATGCTCCAGTGGGGGTACGGTCTCGACCAGATGCCGTGCCTGGTGAACATGTGGAACAAGGAGAGCCACTGGAACGAGCGCGCGGTCAACTCCAGCTCCGGCGCGTACGGCATCCCACAGGCGCTGCCCGGCGACAAGATGGCGGTGTACGGCTCCGACTGGCGCACCAACCCGGTGCCGCAGATCAAGTGGGGTCTCGACTACATCAAGAACCGGTACAACTCGCCGTGCGGCGCGTGGTCCTTCTGGCAGGCGCACGGCTGGTACTGAGCCGCGCCGGGGTCGCCGAACGGTCATCCGAACCCCACCCCGCGAACGTCCACAGCCGTCCGACCCATCGATTGGCGCAGCACGACGCGACGTGCTAACTACGTCACGTGACTGGTTCGACTGTGGACCGTGCCGACGGCGACCCCGGGCGGTTCGGCAGCGTGGCGTTCTTCGCCGCGATCGGACGCGCGTTCGTGACCATGTGCGCGGTGGTACCGGCGCTGTTCGCCATCGAACTGGTCGACCAGGCGACCGGTCGTCGGCTCGACGCCCTCGGCGGGATCCACCCGCATCAGTTGGACGGTCTGGACGGGATCGTCTTCGCCCCGTTCCTGCATGCCGGCTTCTTCCACCTGTACAGCAACTGCGTCCCGCTGATCCTCACCGGCACGTTCGTCCTCGCCGGCGGTGCCCGGCGCTTCCTGACGGTCACCGCGTTCGTGGCGCTGGCCAGCGGGCTTGCCGCGTGGCAGTTCGGCGACCGAGGCACGGTGGTGGTCGGCGCCAGCGGCGTGATCTTCGGGTACCTCGGATTCCTGCTGATGCGCGGGATCGTCGAGCGCAGCGTGTGGGGGATCGCGGTCGGTCTGCTCATCGGTCTGTTGTACGGCTGGCAGATCCTCGGCGTGCTGCCCACCGACGAGCGGGTGTCCTGGCAGGCGCACCTCGGCGGATTCCTGGGCGGGCTGGCGGCGGCGGTACTGTTCCGACGCCGTCGACGGCTCGACGTCGCCGACCCGTCGCTCTCCGTGTCGACCGGTCCGGCTGCCGCGAGCTGACCGCCCCTCGGTGACCACTTCCTGCGAACCGCTTGCCGTGATCATTACCCGCCCGTAGCGTAACGATCAGTAGGCCTGAATGAACGGCGGTGAGCGCAGGTGCGCGAAGTCGATATGGCGATCGTCGGGGCGGGCCCGACCGGTCTGTTCGCGGCGTACTACGCGGGTTTTCGCGGCCTGTCGGTGGTACTGGTCGATCCGCTGCCCGAGCCGGGCGGGCAGATCAGCGCGATGTACCCGGAAAAGATGATCTACGATGTCGCCGGCTTTCCCGCGATCCGAGGTCGCGACCTGGTCGCGAACCTGGTCGAGCAGGCCGCCCAGTTCGACCCGAGCTACCTGCTCGGGGTACGCGCCGACAAGCTCTCCTATGTGGAGGACAAGCCGGTGCTCGCCCTGTCCGACGGCACGTCGCTGCACTGCGGGGCGGTACTGGTGACCGGCGGGCTCGGCAGTTTCACGTCCCGGCCGCTGCCCGCCGCCGACGCGTTCGCCGGCACCGGCATCGTCTCGTTCGTACCCCGACTCGACGCCCTCGCCGGTCACCACGTAGTGATCGTCGGCGGCGGCGACAGCGCCTTCGACTGGGCGCACGCGCTGGAACCGCTCGCCAAGTCGGTCACCCTGGTACACCGCCGGGACAAGTTCCGTGCCCACCCCGGTACCGTCGCGCGGGTGCGCGACTCGTCGGTGGAGATCGTGGTGAACGCCGAGGTCGCCAGGATCCTCGGCGACGACCGGGTGACCGGCGTCGAGGTCGTGGTACGCGGCGAGGACCCTCGGGTGCTGCCCGCCGACACGGTCGTCGCCGCGCTGGGTTTCACTGCCGACCTCGGTCCGCTCGCCGAGTGGGGGATGGCCCTGGACAAGCGGCACATCGTGGTGGACAGCACGATGGCGACCAACCTGCCCCGGGTGTACGCCGCCGGCGACATCGCCGAATATCCCGGCAAGGTCCGGCTGATCGCGACCGGATTCGGAGAGGCCGCGACCGCGGTGAACAACGCCGCCGTGGTGATCGACCCGTCCGCGCACCTGTTCCCCGGGCACTCCTCGGACAACGGCTGAGCCGGACGAACGCCGCCGTACCGCGTTCTTTGCCGCCGCGCGGGCGCGGCGTTAGCCTCACGCGCAGGAAGGGCGAGCGAAGTCCCGCCGTCGCGAACAAAGGTGGATCTTTCCCATGACAGCGGCGCCTGACCGGCTGAAGCTGGTCGAGTCGTTCCTCAACTCGGTCGACATGGACAGCGGGCGGGACTGCCTGCACTCGCTCGCCGGGTTCCGCGACTGGCTCGCCGACCACGGGCAGACCGAGGCTGCCGGGTCCGCCACAGACGCCGATCTCGACCTGGCGCGGGGCGTACGGGACGGGCTGCGCGACGAGATCCGCCGACGGCAGGAGGGGGCGCCGGGCGGGGCGACGGACCTGGACCGGCTTGTCGCCCGGCTGCCGTTGCGGGTGCGGTTCGACGATTCGGGCACCCGGCTGGTACCCGCCGCGACCGGGGTCGCCGGGTTCCTCGGCGGGATCGTCGCCGCGGTGTTCCTCGCCGCGCACGACGGTACGTTCCAGCGGCTGAAAATCTGCCGGGAGGACAGCTGCCGGTACGTCTTCTACGACCGGTCGAAGAACTGTTCACGCTGCTGGTGCTCGATGGACCCGTGCGGCAACCGGAACAAGACCCGCGCGTGGCGGCAGCGGCAGCGCTCCCGGCAGTCGGTCTGACCCTCCCCGTCGCGGGTGCCCCGTCGACGCGGGGCTCGGCGGGTGGTCAGCGGCGGGTGGGCAGCGCCGCGATCCCGACCGCGACCAGGGTCAGCGCGATGCCGCCGAGGGTGGTACCGGAGACGTGTACCGACCCGGTCGGCGCGAACACGTCCAGCAGTACCGCGCCGACCAGTTGACCGGCGACGGTGGCGAGACCGAGCAGCAGCACGCCGGTGTACCGGACGACCGAGGCGCTGATCGCGATGAACGCGACCCCGATCGGACCGCCGAGGTACAGCCAGGGCTCGCCGGGCAGGGTCGGGATGCCTCGTACCGCCGTGTCGACCGCGAAGACCAGCAGCAGCGCGGCGGTACCGACGACGAAGTTGACCAGCGACGCGGTGACCGTACTGCTGGCGGCTCGGACCCGCCCGTTGACCGCCTGCTGCCAGGCGCTACCGATGCCGGCGAGCAGCGGCAAACCGGCGAGCAGCAACGCGCGCGGCGCGCCCAGCCGGTCGTACACGGCGAGCACCACCGCGAGGACCGCCAGCACCGCCCCGACGACGCGCGGGGTGGTGAGCGGACGTGGGCCGCCCGGTCCGGCGCCCATCCGGTCCACGACCAGGCTGGACCCGGTCTGACCGGCGACCACGGCGACGGTGAACACCGCGACGCCGAGTACCGCGACGGTGAACCCCTGCGTGGTGACCAGGAACGCCCCGCACACCCCGCCCAGGCACTGCCAGCCGCGCAGCGACCGGTCGCCGAGCGCGGCACGCAGCCGAACCAGCCCTCGTCGCCCGGACGGTACCGCGGCGGTGAGCACGAGCAGCAGGATCAGTCCGATCACGAAGGACACCACGGCGGCGCCGAGACCGTCGTGCATGCGCGCGCCGAGTTCCCCGTTGATCCGGGACTGGACCGCCACGGTGACGCCGGCGATCATGGCGAGCGCCGCCCCGGCGAGGCGGCGTCTCTCCGGTACCGCGGGCGCGACGGGCGGCGCGGTGGCGGGCTGTGTCGAGCTGCTCAATCGGTTGCCAGGGGTTGCCCGTCGAAGTCGACGACGGAGTACAGGCTCAGCTTCTCCAGCCGGTGGTACGAGTCGATCACCCGGATCGTGCCGCTCTTCGACCGCATCACGATCGACTGGGTGTACGCCCCGCCCGACCGGTACCGGACGCCCTTGACCAGGTCGCCCGACGTGACGCCGGTGGCGCAGAAGAACATGTTGTCGCCGGTGACCAGGTCGTCGGTGGTCAGTACCCGGTCCAGGTCGTGTCCGGCGGCGAGCGCCTTCTGCCGCTCGTCGTCGTCCCGCGGCCACAGCTTCGCCTGCATGGCACCGCCCATGCACTTCAGCGCGCACGCGGCGATGATGCCCTCCGGCGTCCCGCCGATCCCCATCAGGACGTCGGTTTCCGAGCCCTCACGCGCCGCGCTGATCGCGCCGGCGACGTCGCCGTCGCTGATGAACCGGATGCGCGCGCCGGTCGCCCGGATCTGCTCGACGAGCTGGTTGTGGCGCGGGCGGTCCAGGACGCACACCGTGACGTCGGAGACGCTTGTCCGCTTCACCTTCGCGATGCGGCGCAGGTTCTCGGCGGCCCCGGCCTCGATGTCGATCACGTCGGCGCAGTCCGGACCGACCGCGAGCTTTTCCATGTAGAAGACCGCGCTGGGGTCGAACATCGCGCCGCGTTCGGCGACGGCGAGCACGGACAGGGCGTTCGGCATGCCCTTGCTCATCAGCGTCGTCCCGTCGATCGGGTCGACCGCGACGTCCACCTCGGGTCCGGTGGTGTCACCGACCTGTTCGCCGTTGAACAGCATGGGCGCGTTGTCCTTTTCGCCCTCGCCGATCACGACCACGCCGCGCATCGGAATCGAGTTGATCAGCTTGCGCATCGCGTTGACCGCGGCGCCGTCGCCGCCCTCCTTGTCGCCGCGACCCACCCAGCGTCCGGCGGCCATGGCGGCGGCTTCGGTGACCCGGACCAGGTCGAGGGCAAGGTTGCGATCAAGATCCTGCGGCTTGCGTACGGTGGTCTCGGCCATGGCTACGCCTCCTCGCGGCGATGCGGGGTCGATGAAAATGATCCTGGCATGTCAACCCGGTGAACGCTCGTTCGGGTACGGGAGCCGGCCGTGGCGCGGGCGCGGGCATCGGGGACGATGGAGTGGTGACCCGCACCGCTGAACCGTCACCCACCGGTACCGCCGCTTCCCGAGCGGCGCGCCTCGGTCGTTCCCCCCGCGACATGGCGATCTCCCTGCTCGTCCTTCTGGTCCCCATTCTCGTGGCGATCTGGGGGTACCGCCTGATCGCCTCCGGAAACGAGGGGATCGACCCGGCTCCGACGTACCAGACGGCGCGGTCGACCGCCCATTACCAGGTACTGGTGCCGACCGGGCTGCCGCACGGGTGGCGGGCGACCAGCGCGGCGAACAGCCACGAGTCGGACGGGTCGGTGCTGCGGGTGGGGTACGTCACGCCGCACGACGGAGCCCTGCAACTTGTCGAGAGCGACCGTCCGGCGGCGGCGCTGCTCGCCACGGAACTCGGTACGGGTGCGGCGGCGGGCGGCGAGGTACGCGTCGCCGGGCACCTGTGGCGGGCGTACCCGCAGGTGCACCGGGTGGACCGCGCCCTGGTGTGGACCGAAGGCGACCGGACGGTGATCATCGTCGGTCGCGCTGCCGACGCGGATCTCGTCCGGCTGGCTGAATCGCTGCGCTGAGGGCGGTACCGGTCGATACACCCCGCTGGGAACTCGGTCCCGTCTGTCGGGTCTGCTCGATATGCTGCCCCGGCCCGGTCGGACCGCGCCTGCCGCGCCGACCCATCCGCGCAGAAGGAGGACCCACGTGACGAGTCGACGCTGGGCGGTCTCCGGACTGCTCGCGATCGCGTCGCTGAGCCTGGTGGCGGTGTCCGGGTGTGGACCGACGGGCATGAGCGCCGACGCCACGCCGAGCCCCAAGAGCCCGAAGGACACGCTGGTCGCCGCGACCACGGCTCTCGCCTCGTCGACCTACAGCTTCACCGTCACCGGAAACCAACTCAAAGGCTCCGGCGCGATCGACGCGCCGGCTCGAAGCGGGACGTTCAGCCTGTCGGTGCTCGGTGACAACGGGCGTGCGGTGCTGAAGCTGGACTATCTCTCGATCGGTCCGCAAGCCTGGGTCAGGATGGACTTCGGTGCGTTGAAGGACGTCCCCGGCATCGCGAACCTTCCCGACAAGTGGCTGCACATCGACGTGTCGAAGATCGACACGAACAGCATCTTCGGGCTGGACGCCACCGGGCAGGATCCGGCGGACGCCGCGCAACTGGTCGCCGCCGTCGCCGATGTGCGGAAGGTCGACGACACGCACTACCAGGGCACCATCGACGTCGGCAAGGCGAAGCAGTCGGCCCTGCTCGGTCCGGGCGCGCTGGACACGGTGGCGGCGTCCGCGAAGGCGGTGCCCTTCGAGGCGGCGCTCGACAGCCAGGGTCGGCTCACCGATCTGAAGATCACGCTGCCCGCTTCGGGCGACCGGAAGCAGAACACGATCGAGGTGACGTACACCAACTACGGTGTCCAGCCGACGCTGACTCCGCCGCCCTCGGACGCTCAGATCGAGGCTCCGAGCAGCGTGTACGACATGCTGACGAAGAAGTGACCGTCGGCGCGGGCGAGCCGCCGGCTCGCCCGCGCCGAGCACTCAGCCGTTGCTCTCGCGCGCGGTACGGGCGGCGTCCAGTCGCGCCCTGGCGCCGTCGAGCCAGCGCTGGCAGATGTCCGCCAACTGCTCGCCACGCTCCCACAGCGCGAGCGACTCCTCCAGCGTCGCGCCGCCGGCTTCCAGTCGCTCCACGACGCTCGCCAGTTCGGCGCGCGCCTGCTCGTAGCTCAGCTCCGGGGTACCCATGACTCCGCCACCCTAGTCGTCGCGCCGACGTCGGGGCAGCACGCCGCTCCGGCGAGGACAGCCGAGGTGCCGTGGCTGGGGTCGGCGGTCGCCTGGATCGAGCTGCGAATCGACGAGGTTAGGCGAGGTCCGGACAGCCTTAGGTGCCCGCGCCGGTCGCGGGCCGACCACGCACGAGAACCCTGTCGGACGCGAACAGGGCGTCTCTGCAGTTCGTCTGTTTCAGCCGTTTCGAGGGGTATTGAACCGTAATCTTGGGGCGAAGGATGAGTCGCGAACCGTCCGGAGGTAGCCATGTCCACCTACGTCTGCCTTCTCAACTGGACCGACCAGGGGGTCAGGGACGCCAAGGCGACGGTCGACCGGAGTAAGGCCGCCAGGGACCTCGCCTCGCGGATGGGCGGAGAACTCCGCGACCTGTACTGGACGATGGGACCCTACGACCTCGTCGCCACCGCCACCTTTCCGGACAGCGAGACCGCGACCGCGTTTCTGGTGGCGCTCAGTTCGCAGGGCAACATCCGTACCACCGGGATGCCGGCGTTCTCTGAGGATGAGATGACCGGGATCCTGGGCAAGGTCGGCTGACCGTCGCGGGTGTCACCGCCCGTCGTCGACGGTCGCGGACAGCTCTCCGCGCGCCACCCGGATCCGTACCGCCTCGCCCGGCTTCACCTGATCGGCGTCGCGCACCACCACGCCGTCGGCGCGCTGCACGATGGCGTACCCGCGCTCCAGCGTCGCCGCCGGGGACAGCGCGCGCAGCCGAGCCAGCGTGTGGTGCAGTTCGGTGTCCGCCCGCTCCAGCCGGTGCCGAACGCACCGGTCCGCCCGGTCCCGCAACGCCGTCACCTGCTCGGCGCGCTGCCGCAGCAGCGTCTCCGGCTGGGCCAGCGCCGGGCGGGTACGCACCGCGTCCAGGCGGTGCTGCTCGCGGTCGAGCAGCCCCGTCACCGCGCGATCCAGTCGCTGCCGGGCGAGCCTGATCAGACGTACCTCCTCGGCGAGGTCGGGCACCAGGCGCTTGGCGGCGTCGGTCGGCGTCGACGCCCGTACATCGGCGACGAAGTCCAGCAGCGGCGTGTCCGTTTCGTGCCCGATCGCGCTGACCACCGGGGTACGGCACGCGAACACCGCGCGGCACAGCGCCTCGTCGGAAAACGGCAGCAGGTCCTCGGTACTCCCGCCGCCGCGCGCGATGACGATGACGTCGACCTCGGGGTCCGCGTCGAGCGCACGCAGCGCGTCGAGCATCTGCGGTACCGCCGTCGGACCCTGCACGGCGACGTTCACCACCCGGAACTCCACCGCCGGCCAGCGTCGCCGCGCGTTGGTCAGTACGTCCCGCTCCGCGGCGCTCGCCCGCCCGGTGATCACGCCGATCCGGTTCGGCAGGAACGGCGGGCGGCGCTTGCGCTCGGCGGCGAACAGTCCCTCCGCCGCGAGCAGCTTCTTCAGCCGCTCGATGCGAGCCAGCAGTTCGCCGATGCCGACCTGGCGTACCTCGTCGGCACGCAGCGACAGAGTGCCGCGCGCCGCGTAGAACTCGGGCTTCGCATGCAGGACCACACGCGCGCCGTCGGTGAGCCCCGGTGCGCCCAGGTCGAGCACGTCGCGACTGGTGGTGACGGTGAGGCTGAGGTCCGCGGACGGGTCACGCAGGGTGATGAAGACGGTCGAGGTACCGGGACGTCGGGTGATCTGCGCCACCTGCCCGTCGACCCAGACCCAGCCCAGTTTCGCGATCCACGCCGCGATCTTCTGGCTCACCACGCGTACCGGCCACGGGTTCTCCGCGCTGCTGCGGTCGGGGGTCGGCTCGGTCACACCGAGAGCCTGCCACGCGGCTCGTAGGATGGGCAGGTGACCGAGCCTTCCAAGCGTGTCCTGCTCGCCCGGCCCCGCGGCTACTGCGCGGGGGTCGACCGCGCGGTGCAGACGGTGGAGCAGGCGCTCAAGCTGTACGGCCCGCCGATCTACGTCCGCAAGGAGATCGTGCACAACCGGCACGTGGTCGCCACGCTCCAAGCCAAGGGCGCGATCTTCGTCGACGAGACCGATCAGGTGCCCGAGGGCGCGATGGTGATCTTCTCGGCGCACGGCGTCGCTCCGCAGGTACACGAGCAGGCGAGGCAGCGCGGGCTGCGGGCGATCGACGCGACCTGTCCGCTGGTCACGAAGGTGCACCAGGAGGCGAAGCGGTTCGCCGCCGAGGACTACGACATCCTGCTCATCGGGCACGACGGGCACGAAGAGGTCATCGGTACCTCCGGCGAGGCTCCTCAGCACATCCAGTTGGTCGACGGTCCGGACGCGGTCGACAAGGTCCAGGTTCGCGACCCGTCCAAGGTCGTCTGGCTGTCCCAGACCACGCTCTCGGTCGACGAGACGATGGAGACCGTGAACCGGCTGCGGGAGAAACTGCCGCTGCTGCAGTCGCCGCCGAGCGACGACATCTGCTACGCGACCCAGAACCGCCAGCAGGTGGTCAAGGAGATCGCGCCCGGCTGCGACGTGGTGATCGTGGTCGGCTCGCGCAACTCGTCCAACTCGCAGCGGCTGCGCGAGGTCGCCGTCGACGCCGGCGCCCGCGAGGCGTACCTGGTCGACTACGCCGACGAGATCCAGGACCGGTGGCTGGAGGGCGCGACCACGATCGGCGTGACCTCCGGGGCGTCGGTACCGGACGAGCTGGTCATGCAGGTACTCGACTTCCTCGCCGCTCGGGGCTTCGCGGACGTCGCCGAGGTGACCACCGCCGACGAGCGGCTCACCTTCTCGTTGCCGCAGGAGCTGAAGCGGGAGATGCGGGCGCGCGCCGCCGCCGGTGCCGAAGAAGCCGCGGAGCTGGCTCGGCGGGCGTAGCGCTTGGGCGCGGGGTCGGGTGCGGCCTGGCCCGCTCGGGGCGGTCACGCTTGATCCCGTCGCGGTCCAGGCCGCACCCGACCTGGGGACGGCTCGGCGTGCGTACATCGCCGACGATCGAGCCGCTCCACGATGCACCTCGACTCGCGCGGTCCTGTGGTGCGTTTGCCGGTCGAGGTCCGGGCTGGTGACCGTGCGTCTTGACGTCCGATGACGAGGACGACTTGCTGGACTATTCGAGGTCCGTCAACTCGGGGGACTGGGGCTGGCGAGGGACGGTTTCGACCTGCGGAGGGGCCGCAATCTCCTCGCCGGACACGCCCAACTCGACGAACTTGCGCGCGCTCACCAGCACCCGGCCCTCCAGCGAACCGACAGCCCGGTTGTACGCGGTCACCGCCCCGCTCAGCGACGAGCCGAGCTTCGTCAGGTGGCTGCCCATGGTCGACAGCCGCGCGTACAGTTCGCGGCCGAGACGGTGTACCGCGAGCGCGTTCGCCGCCAGGGCATCCTGCCGCCAGGCGTACGCGATCGTGCGGAGCAGCGCGACCAGCGTGGCTGGCGTGGCGAGCACGACGTTGCGACTGAACGCGTGCTCGAGCAGCAGCGGGTCGCGCTGCAGAGCGGCGTCCAGGAACGGGTCGGCGGGTACGAACAGCACCACGAACTCCGGCGTCGACTCGAACGCCGCCCAGTACGACTTCGAGGCGAGTTGCTCGACGTGCGAGCGCAGGTGCTTCGCGTGCAGGTCGAGCCGCTCGGCGCGGGCACGTTCGTCGCGCGCCTCCATCGCCGACAGATACGCCTCGAACGGCGCCTTCGCGTCCACGATGACGTGCCGACCGCCGGCGAGGTGGACCACCAGGTCGGGGCGGACCACGCCGTGGTCCGTCGTCGCGGACACCTGTTCGCCGAAGTCGCAGTGCTCCAGCATCCCGGCGACCTCGACGATCCGCCGCAACTGGTGCTCGCCCCAGCGACCGCGCACCTGCGGGGCGCGCAGCGCGGCGAGCAACTGCCCGGTCTCCGTGCGCAACGCGGACGACACCTCGTGCATCTGGCGCACCTCGGTGCGCAGTTCGGCGTACGCGTCGACCCGCTCGTGCTCCATGTCGACCACGCGCTGCTCGTACCGGTGCAGCGCCTGCCGCAGCGGCTCGACCAGTTGGTGGAGCGCCTGCTGCTGGTCCTGGACCGCCTGGTGGGACAGCGCGCGCAGGGACTGTTCCAGCCGTGCCTGACCGTCGCGCGCGGCGACCAGAGTGGCGTCGAGCTGCGCGATCCGCGCCGCGGATCGGGAGGTGGCGGCGAGCCAGCCCAGCGCGGCGCCGAGCACCAAACCGATGATCAGAAGCAGGACGGACACGGGGTGCAGCATGCACGATCCGTACGACAGGACAGCCTTGGGTACCGTCGTAGCTATGCGGTGGATCCTGCTGCTCGTGACAGCCGCGGTACTCGTGGGGGTGTGGATGTTCTGGTCGCGTGGGCGTAAGGCGCGCGAGGCGCAGGCGCTGGCGGACGCGCGGGAGGAGGCGCTGCGCTGGTACGAGCGGCTCGGCGGCCAGATCATGAACCTGCCGCCCGGTGAGGACGCGGCGACCAAGCAGGCGTTGGTCGACGCGGGCGAGCGGTACAACGCCGCCGGCGGTCAACTGGAGCGGGCGACCACCGTCAAGCAGTACGAACTCGCCCGCGAGACCGCCCTGGAGGGGCTGGCGTACGTGCGCGCGGCTCGGGTCGCGATGAACCTCGATCCCGGCCCGGAGCTGCCGCCGCTCGCCGGTCAGCGGCACGCCGGGGCGGTCACCGAGGAGCGCTCCGTCGACGTGCGCGGACACCAGTACAAAGCCTCGCCCCGCCCGGCCGGCGACACGCCGTACTACTACCCGGGCGGGATGGTTTCCGGTCGACCGGTGCCGGCGGGGTGGTACTCGGAGCCGTGGTGGAAGACGGCGCTCGTGGCGGGTGCCTGGGGCATCGGTACCGCCATGGTCTTCGATGCGCTGTTCTCACCCGGCTGGGGGTACGGCGGCGGGTTCGGCGGCTTCGACGCCGGCTACGGGGCCGGGTACGACCAGGGATTCGAGGCGGGCGCCGACTGGGACGGCGACAACGGCGACAACGGCGACTTCTCCGACGCCGGGGGCGGCGACTTCGGCGGCGACTTCGGGGACTTCGGCTTCGACAGCGGCGGCGACTACGGCGGCGGCGACTTCGGCGGTGGCGACTTCGGGGGCGGCGACTTCTTATGAGCCCCGCATCGGGGTTGCCCGATCGCCCGCCGGTACCGACACCGCACCGGGGTGTGCCGGGGCGCGCAGCGCCCCGGCACACCCACCCCACTCAGTCCGGGAACGCGCAGGTGACCACCAACGCGTCAGCGCCGGGGCGCAGGTGCAGTTCCGCGATTCGCCCAGCCGAGCGCAGATCGACCGCCGCCGACTCCAGCAGCGGGAGATCAGCCGGCGGGGCGGACAGGTCCGCCGACGCGACCTCGGCTCGCATCGACAGCTTCCGCGTCGACTTCGCCCGGCGTACCTGACCGAGGGCCTGGCTGGCGAGCGCGAACACGGCGGGTTCGCCGTCCACGCCGAGTTCGTCCGGCGTCGGCCACGGGGCACGGTGCACCGACCCCGTCCGCCACCAGGACCACACCTCCTCGGTCACGTACGGCAGGAACGGCGCGAACAGCCGCAACTGGACGGACAGCGCCACGGTGAGCGCGCGCCGGGCGGACGCGGCGGCGGGACCCGTGCCGTACCCGCGCTCCTTGACCAACTCGATGTAGTCGTCGCAGAACGACCAGAAGAACGACTCCACGGCGGTGAGCGCCGTCGTGTGGTCGTACCGTTCGAACGCCCGCGTCGCCTCGTCGACCACCTCGCGCAGCCGCGCGAGCAGGGCGCGGTCGAGCGGTTCGGTCACCGCGTCGCCGGGCGCCCCGGGCGCCGCCCCGGACCCGTCCGGCACGCGGGGCGTCCCGGGCGCCGCCTCAAACCCGTCCGGCACCCCGGAGGCGTCGGGCGACCCCAGCCCGAGCACGAACCGCGACGCGTTGAGGATCTTCACAGCGAGGCGTCGCCCGACAGCCATCTGTTTCTCGTCGAACGCCAGGTCGGTACCGGGGCGACCGGATGCCGCCCAGTACCGCACCCCGTCCGACCCGTACCGTTCGAGCAGGTCCAGCGGCGTGATCACCGCGCCCCGCGACTTCGACATCTTCTTGCGGTCCGGGTCGAGGATCCAGCCGGACAGCACGGCGGTGTGCCACGGCGGTGTGCCCTGCTCGAGCCGGGCACGCAGCAGCGTGGCGAACAGCCAGGTACGGATGATCTCGTGACCCTGCGGTCGCAGGTCCATCGGAAACACCCGGTCGAACAGGTCGGGGTCGCGTTCCCAGCCGGCGGCGATCTGCGGGGTCAGCGACGACGTCGCCCAGGTGTCCATCACGTCCGGGTCGGCGACGAAGCCGCCCGGCAGACCGCGCTGGTCCTCGCGGTACCCGGTCGGCACGTCCGTGGACGGGTCGACCGGCAGCCGCGACTCGTCCGGCACCAACGGGTGCTCGTAGTCGGGCTGTCCGTCCGCGTCCAGCCGGTACCACACCGGGATCGGCACACCGAAGAACCGCTGCCGCGAGACGAGCCAGTCGCCGGTCAGCCCGTTGACCCAGTGTTCGTACCGGTGCCGCATGTGCTCCGGCACCCAGCGCAACTCGCGCCCGAGCCGGCGCAGTTCGTCGCGCAGCGCTTCGTCCCGACCGCCGTTGACGATGTACCACTGCCGGGTCGACACGATCTCCAACGGCGCGTCGCCGCGTTCGTAGAACTTCACCGGGTGGGTGATCGCCCGGGGCTCACCCAGCAGGTCGCCGGACGCGGCGAGCAGTTCCACGATCTTCCGGCGGGCGTCCGCGACCCGCAGACCGGCGAGTTCGCGGTACGGGTCGCCGACGCCGTCCGGCGGCTCCGGCAGCAGCCGCCCGTCCCGACCGACCACCACCCGGGTCGGCAGCCCCAGATCGCGCCACCAGGTCACGTCCGTCAGGTCGCCGAAGGTGCACACCATGGCGATTCCGGTGCCCTTGTCGGGCTCGGCTGCCGGGTGCGTGTACACCCGCACCGGCACGTCGAACAGCGGGGTCCGCACCGTCGAGCCCGCGAGGTGCGCGTACCGCCGATCCGACGGGTGACAGACCAACGCCACGCAGGCAGGCAGCAGTTCCGGGCGGGTCGTCTCGATCTCCACCGGTCCGAACCGCAGCCGGTGGTACGCGCCGGGTCGCTCCCGGTCCTCCAGTTCAGCCTGCGCCACGGCGGTCGAGAACGTGACGTCCCACAGGGTCGGAGCCTCGGCGGGGTACGCCTCGCCGCGTGCGAGGTTTCGCAGGAAGGCGCGTTGCGCGGCGGCGCGGGCGGCGTCGCCGATCGTGGTGTACTGCAGCGACCAGTCCACCGACAGCCCGAGCCGGCGCCACACCGCCTCGAACTCCCGCTCGTCCTGCGCGGTCAGCAGCTCGCACAGTTCGATGAAGTTGCGCCGGGAGATCGCCAGCGGCGGGTTCGGCGGGCTCGCGGGCGGTGCGAAGTCCGGTTGGTACGGCAGCGAAGGGTCGCATCGCACCCCGAAGTAGTTCTGCACCCGCCGTTCCGTCGGCAGCCCGTTGTCGTCCCAGCCCATCGGGTAGAACACCGCCTTGCCGCGCATCCGCTGGAAACGCGCGACGGTGTCGGTCTGGGTGTACGAGAAGACGTGCCCGATGTGCAGCGATCCGGATACGGTCGGCGGGGGAGTGTCGATGGCGAATACGCGCTGCCGGTCAGCCGACCGGTCGAACGCGTACGTTCCGTCCTCCTGCCAGGCACGCGCCCACTTCTCCTCGAGCCCGTCGATGGTCGGGCGTTCGGGAATGCGGCGCGGCTCACTCTCCGTGACCGTCATTCCGCGATGCTATGAGCCGCCTTGTCGCGTGGCTACGCGTTTTCGGCTCGCCCGGTCCGGTGCCCGCTCGCCCGGTCCGGCGCCCCGCCCGACCACCGGGGCGCGACGCCGACGGCTCAGACCAGGCTGTCCAGCCACTGCTGGTGCAGCGCCGCGTACCGACCCTGCCTCCCGATCAGGTCGGCGGGCGAGCCGTCCTCGACGATGCGGCCCTGTTCGAGCACCAGCACCCGATCGGCGATCTCCACAGTCGACAACCGGTGCGCGATGACGATCGCGGTCCGCTCGGCGAGGATGGTGCGCAGCGCCCGCTGCACCAGGCGCTCCGACGGGATGTCCAGCGACGAGGTCGCCTCGTCGAGGATGAGTACCGCCGGATCGGCGAGGAACGCCCGCGCGAACGCGACAAGTTGCCGCTGCCCGGCGGAGAGCCGCCCGCCGCGCTTGCGGACATCGGTGGCGTACCCCTCGGGCAGCGCCGAGATGAACTCGTGCGCGCCGATCGCCCGAGCCGCCCGTTCGACCTCGGCGTCGCTGGCGCCGGGTCGACCGAACCGGATGTTGTCGGCGACGCTGCCGGAGAACAGGAAGTTCTCCTGGGTGACCATGACCACCGCCCGGCGCAGGTCGTCGTCGGACACGTCGCGCAGGTCGACCCCGTCGAGGGTGACCGAACCGGTGGCCGGGTCGTAGAACCGGGCGACCAGCTTCGCGATCGTGGTCTTGCCGGCGCCGGTCGCGCCGACCAGCGCGACCGTCTGTCCGGCGGGGATCGTCAGGTCGATCCTCGGCAGGATGAGCCGGTCGGCGCGGTACGCGAAGGTGACCCCGCGCAACTCGACCGCGCCCGGCGAGGTCAGCGTGGGCAGCGGCTTCGGGTGCGCCGGTTCCGGTACACCGGGCGGCTCGGCGAGCACCCCGGACAGCTTCTCCAGGGCGGCGGTCGCGGACTGCAGCGAGTTGTAGAACATCGACAGTTCCTGCATGGGTTCGAAGAACCGCCGCAGATACAGCAGGAACGCGGCGAGCACGCCGAGTTGCGCCTGCCCGTGCAGCACCCGGTAGCCGCCGTAGGTCAGCACCACGGCGATGGTGATGTTGCCGATCAGCTTGATGCCCGGTGCGAAGATCGCGACCAGTCGGAACGCGGTCAGGTTCGCGGCCCGGTACCCGTCGTTGACCGCCTCGAAGATCTCCTGGTTGCGCGGCTCGCGCCGGAACGCCTGTACCGCCCGGATGCCGCCGATCGACTCGACGAAGTGGACGATGACCAGGGCGACCGCCTCGCGGGTGCGGCGGTACGCGATCGCCGAGGACCGCTGGAACCAGCGCGACAGGGCCAGCAGGAACGGGAACGACACCAGGGTGACCGCGGCGAGCGGCAGGTCCAGCCAGAGCAGGATCGCCGCCACGCTGATCACCGAGAGCGCGGACAGCACCAGGTCGTCGATGCCGCCGTCGACCAGTTCGCTGATCGAGTCCATGTCGCTGGTCAGCCGGGAGATCACCCGACCCGAGGTGTACCGCTCGTGGAAGCCGACCGACAACCGCTGGAAGTGGTTGTACACCCGCTGCCGCAGGTCCAGCAGGACAGCCTGTCCGATCTGCCCGGACAGCGTGAGGAAGCCGCGCTTGCCGATGTATTCCACGACCGTGGCCAGCATGAACACCACGCCGACGGTGATCATGACGCGGGCGTCGTGCCCGTCCAGCAGCGGCGGGATGCCCTTGTCGATGGCGAGCTTCACGAGGTACGGACCGGCCATGGCGGCGGCGTTCTGCAGCAGCAGCAGACCGACCATCACGGCGATCAGCCGCCGGTGCGGGCGGATCAGGTCGCCCAGCAGCGCGCGGGCGCGCCCGCGCAGCCGGACGGCGGAGCCGCCCTCGGCGGCGGTGCGTTCCGCGTCCTCGTCCGACGCGATACCCCGCCACGACTCGACGTCGATGCTCACGATCGTTCCCCCGTTTGACGTCGCGCTCCGCGCCGCCGGTGCGGCCGGCGCGGGCGATGGTCACCTCGCGGCGGCTTCCGCCGGGTCCAGGTCGGCCCAGCCGGACTCCGCCTCCGCCGACAGCACCGCCCGGTACTCCGGCACCGTCGCCAGCAGCTCCGAGTGGGTACCGACCGCCTCGATCACCCCGTCGCGCAGCAGCGCGACCCGGTCGGCGAGCGCGATCGTGGACGGGCGGTGCGCCACGACCAGCGCGGTCGTGCCGCTCAGCACCCGGCTGAGCGCCTGCTCGACCAGTTCCTCGGTGTGTACGTCCAGTGCGGACAGCGGATCGTCGAGCACGAGCACGCGCGGTCGCCCGACAACCGCCCGGGCGAGCGCGAGCCGCTGTCGCTGTCCACCGGACAGCGACATGCCCTGCTCGCCGACCCGCGTGGCGAGCCCCCAGGGCAGGTCGTACACGAACTCCGCCTGCGCCACGGACAGCGCCTCGGCGATCTCGTCGTCGGTCGCGTCCGGCCGACCCAGGGTGACGTTCTCCCGTACCGACATCGAGAACAGGGTCGGCTCCTCGAACGCGACCCCGACGATGCCGCGCAGGCTGTCGAGCCGGTAGTCACGGATGTCGCGACCGTCGAGTGTGATCCGCCCCGCCGACACGTCGTACAGCCGAGGCACCAGCGAGATCAGGCTGGTCTTGCCGGACCCGGTGAGCCCGACCAGGGCCATCGTCTCGCCCGGGGCGATGTCGAGGTCGATGCGGCTCAGTACGGGTCGGTCCGAGCCGGGGTAGCGGAACGCGACCGCCTCGAACCGGAGTCGACCGGTGACGTCGCGCGGCTGTACCGTCACCGCGCCCGGTCGGTCCACGATCGACGGGCGCGTGTCGAAGACCTCGTACACCCGGTCCGCCGCGGTCATCGCCTCCTGACCGTTCGCGATGATCCAGCCGAGCGCGTCGATCGGCCACACCAGCATCAGTTGCAGGGAGACGAAGGCGACCAGCCCGCCGATGGTCATGGCGTGGTCGGCGACCGCGTACGCCCCGGCCACCAGCACGGCGGCGAGCGTGACGTTCGGTATCAGGTCGATCTCGGCCCAGGACCGGGCGAGCAGGCGTGCCTTGCCGACCGCCGTGTCGTGCAGTGATCGCGCCGACGCGCCGAACCGGTCCGCCATGTGCGCGCGCCGCCCGAACGACTTGATCACCCGCAGCCCCTGGGCGGACTCCTCGACCAGGGTCGCCACGTCGCCCTGCAGGTCCTGCAGGCGTCGCGACGCGACGAAGTAGTGCCTGGTGAACCGCCGGCTGGACAGGTACAGCGGGATCGCGCTCGCCGCCGCCAGCAGTCCGAGCGGCCAGTACAGGCGCAACAGCAGCAGGACGACGGTGACGTAGGTGCCGAGGTTGACGATCAGGAAGATCAATCCGAAGGACAGGAACCGCCGGATCACGCCGAGATCGGTGGTCGCCCGGGACAGCAACTGACCCGACTGCCAGTGGTCGTGGAAGCTGATCGGCAGCCGCTGCAGGTGCGCGTACAGCTCGTTGCGCATGGTCGCCTCCATGCCGAGCGCCGCGTTGCCCTGCGTCCAGCGGCGGATGAACACCAGCGCCGCCTCGAGCACACCGAGCAGGAGCGCGAGCCCGCCGAGAGCGAGCAGCCCGCGCGGGTCGCCGTGCCGGACCGGACCGTCCACCACCTTCGCCACGACCAGCGGCACGACGATGCTCGCCGCGGTCGCTCCGACGGCGGCGACCAGCATCCACACCATGTGCGGGAGGTACGGGCGGAGATAGCGGCGGATGCGCCACAGGTTGTGCAGCGGATGCCTGGAGGAATCTTGGTCAGCTGCCACCTTGCGACCGTAGCCGGTCGGACCGACGATTCACGAGCCAGTTTTCGCTACCCGAAAGTGTCAAGTCACCGACTGTGACGGCGGAGGGCGCGCCGAGCAGCCGCCGGTACAGCGCGTCAACCGCTGCGACGGTACGGGTGAGGCAGTGACGTGCCCTGACGTGCGCCCTCCCGGCGCGGCCCTCGGCGTCCGCCACGTCGACCCGGCGCAGCCGCTGCACCAGCGCCCCGGTCAACGCCGGTACGTCGCCGGGCGGCACCAGCGCGCCGGCGTCCGGAGGTACCGACTCGCGCATCCCGGTGACATCGGTCGCCACCACGGATCGACCGCACGCCATCGCCTCCAGCGGTACCAGCGCCATGCCTTCCCACCGGGACGGGCAGACGACGACGTCGGCGGCGGCGTACCAGTCGACCGGGTCGTCCACCGCGCCCGCGAACAGCACTCCCGCACCGGCACGGCGGCGCAGTTCCGTCGCGTCCGGTCCGTCGCCGACCAGCGCCAGCCGCGCGGTGGGCAGCAGCGCCGTCACCGAGCGCCAGGCGTCGAGCAGGACCGCCTGCCCCTTCTGCGGGCACAGCCGCCCGACGCACACGGCGAGCGCGCCGGGTCCGAGTCCGAGGCGCTCGCGTGCGGCGGCGCGGTCGGTGGCGTCGCGCACCCCGTACCGGTGGAGGTCCACGCCGTTCGGTACCACCAGGTACCGCCCACGGATGCCGGCGCGCAGCCCCCGGTCACGCTCCGCTTCGGACACACACAGCAGCACGTCCGCCCGGCGCGCGGCGTACCGCTCCCAGCCGGTGGCGAGCCGGCGCAGCGCAGCCGGGGCAGCCTCGAACGACCAGGCGTGCGGCTGGAACACCACCGGTCGCGTCCCCGGCGGTACCAGCCTGCCCGCCAGTCCCGCCTTGGAGCTGTGCAGGTGGATCAGCGCCGGGTCGCAGCGCCCGACGATCGCGCGCAGCCGGCGCACCTCGTCGACCAGTCCGGGACCGGGCGCGCGCCGCGCCGCCCACGGCAGCAGCCGTGCCCCGGCGGTCAGTACCGCGGCGCGCAGCGGGTCGACCGGCGGGGCGGCGACGACCACCTGCCAGCCCGCCGCGACCTGGGCTCGGGCCAGGTCCGCCACGTACCGCGCCACACCGCCCTCGGTCGGCTGGGCGACGTGCAGCACGGTACGCACCGAGCGCCGCCCGTCGATCTTCGTACCGTCGACCCGGTCGAGCATCGGTCACGCCCCGCGATGGCGGAACAGCGCCACGATCGTCCGCAGAATGATCTTTACGTCGCCCCACAGGCTCCAGTTCTCGATGTACTGGTTGTCGAACCGGGCACGGTCCGCGATCGACGTGTTGCCGCGCAGCCCGTGGATCTGCGACCAGCCGGTGAGTCCCGCCCGGACCCGGTGCCGGTCGGCGTAACGCGGGTACGTGTCGATGAACCGGTTGACGAACAGCGGGCGTTCCGGTCGCGGTCCGACCACGCTCATGTCCCCGACCAGCACGTTCCACAGCTGCGGCAGTTCGTCCAGCGACGACCTGCGCAGCGCGCGACCGACCGGACCGAGCCGGTGGTCCTCGGCGATACTCCACCGGCTCTGCTGCTCCTCGGTCGACGACGGGCGCAGGGACCGGAACTTCAGCAGCGTGAACGGGCGCAGGTTCATGCCGAGCCGTTCCTGCCGGAACAACACGCCCGTGCCGCCCTCGAGGCGTACCGCCAGGGCGCAGACCGCCATCACCGGCAGCGCCACGACCAGGGCGAGCGCCGCGAACACGACGTCGAAGGCGCGTTTCAGGGCGCGACCGACCGGTCCGAAGACGTCCCGGTGCCGGCGGATCAGCGGGTACCCCCACAGCATGTCCATCTGTGGATGCACCGGTGACAGCTCGAACAGTCGCGGTACCCAGAAGATCTCGCACCGCAGCCGGTCACACGTGCGCAGGCAGGCGACCATTTCGCGGGTCGGACTGGTGCCGAACGCGAGCACTACCACGGTGATCCGCAGGTCCCGTACCACCCGCGCCAGGTCCTCGGGTCCGCCCAGCAGCGGTACCGGCAGCCGGGTCCGGGGCCGCCTCGCGCACAGGCAGCCGATCGGGTTCAGCCCGTACTCGGGATGGTCGAGCATCCGGGCCGCCAGCGACCTCGCCACCGGGTCGTCGCCGACGACCAGGGTGCGGTGGGCGACCAGCCGCCGAGCGCGCGCCGCGCGGATCATCGAGTACTCCACGCCCCGCGCGACCAGCAGCAGGGCGACCGCCAGGCTGGCGGCGCGCAGCAGCCCCGGGTCGTCCCAGTCGACCGGCAGTAGCTGCGACCCGGCGAGTACCGCCGCGGTCACCGCGAGGATCCGCCCGCCCAGCGCCGGCAGGTCGTCCAGCAGCGACAGGGACAGCCGGGGCCGGTACAGCCGCCCAGCCTGGTACGACAGCAGCACCAGAACCAGGGTGACCGCGCCCGTGCGGGGCTCCACGCCGGTGCCCGCCCCGGCGACGAGCAGGGCGACCAGGTCGCCGACGAACAGACACGGTCCCGCCTTGGCTCGACGCAGCACCGACCTCGCCAGCCGCACCGCCCAGCCGAGCCGGTCCACCGTGTGCCCGGCGGGCGACAACGCGCCCGGTGCCGCGAGCACGGGCGCCGCCGTGGCGCCGGGAACCTGGGCGGTCGCAGCGGATGCGGCGACCTGGGCGGTCGCTGCGGATGCGGCGACCTGGGCGGTCGCGGTGGCGACGGAGACCTGGGCGGTCGCGCCCGCTACCGGGACCGGCGCGGTGACGTCCGTGTGGTGATCGTTCCGGCTGATGTCCATCGACGCTCACCCGTCGTCCCGTGGTTCGCTGCCGCCCCCGTTGCGCGCGTGCGCCAACGGCGCCCAGTCGTGCGTAGGCTGCGTCGTCGCGCCGCCCAGCCCAGCCGGTACCGGCGACATCGGCGGTCGCCGGTCGCGGAGCAGCATCGCCGGCAACGCGCCGACGACCAGCCCGAGCACGCCGCCGATCAGCACGTCCAGCCGTGTGTCCGGCCACGCCGGGGCGGCGGGGGTGGTCGCCGGTACCAGCCGGATCACCTCGACCCGGGTGTCCCGTTGGTGCGGCGCGACGTAGTTGGTCAACGCGTCCATCGCCAGGTTGGCGAGTTGGGCGGCGCGGGGCGCGCTGGTGTCCCGAGCGACGATCTCGATGGTCGGCGCGTCGGCGGACACCGACACGGTCAGCGCGGACGCGGCGCGCTGCGGGCTGAGCTCGACGTGTTCGGCGGTCAGAGCCGGACCGAGCACAGCCGGGTCGGTGGCGATCCGCCCGTACTCCCTGGCGTAGCTCGCCGCCGTGAGGTCCGTGGACGTGCCGCGTGGCACGACGGTACCGACGGCACGGGCGCTGTACACCGGGGTGGTGCCGGCAGCGACCAGTACGCCGCCGAGCACCCCGAGCAGGACGCAGACGGCGAGCACCAGGACCGGGCGGGTACGGGCGAGCGGACGCATCACGAGGACCTCGCGTGGGTGTCGGGGAACAGGGGACGACGGGCGGCGTACAGGACGCCGACGTAGACGACCAGCAACGTGGTCGACCCGACGGTCAGGTCGAGCAGGTCGCTGCCGGTACCGGGCAGGGCGTGTACCACGCCGAGCGCGGTGGTCGCCCCGGCGACCGCCGCCAGCGCGCACCCGGCTACCAGCCGGGCCAGCGTGTTCAGGTTGAGCGGGATGCGCTTGCGGCGTACCGACCGCAGCAGCAGTCCGCCGGCGACCAGCAGCCCGACGGCGTTGCCGGCGGCGATGCCGGGCGCTCCGGCGATCCGGTACCCGAACGCGTCGCCGAGCACGGTGACCAGCAGTCCGATCCCGGTCGCGACTGCCGGGGACCGGTCCCGGTTGTTCGCGGCGAACAGGAACCAGCCGCAGATGACGACGACGGTCTGCCCGAGCAGTCCAGCCGCGACGACGCGCAGGATCACGACGGTGGCGTCGGTATCGGCGGCGCTGAACCGACCGTGTCCGAACAGGACCGCGACCGCCTGGGGTGCGAACGCCAGCAGGGCGGCGACCTGCGGTGCCAGCAGCGTGACAGCGATCCGCAGCTCGTGTTGCAGCCTCGCGGCGAGCTCGCCGCCCCGTTCGGTGAGCGCCGCCCGCGCCATCGCCGGGAACGACACCCAACCCGCCGCGACGGAGACCGTGACCGCGATCTGTGCGACCTTGAACGCGTAGTTCAGGTGAGAGATCGCGCCGGGGCCGAGCTGCGAGCCGAAGTAGCGTTCGGTGTACGTCTGACCCTGACGGGTCAGCGCGTAGACGGTCACCGGCATGACGATCGCCCAGCGGTTGAGCAGGGCGGACGATCCGGCGAGGCGGAGCCGGGGCAGACCGACCCGCCGGACCGCCGCGACGCCTTGGACCAGAGCCATGGTCAGCCCGCCGACCGCCAGACCGGTCGCCGCGCCGTAGATGCCGATGCTGCCGGACAGCGCCGCCATCGACGCGATGATCCCGACGTTCCACGCGATGTTCGCCGACGCCGGTACCAGGAACGACGAGTTGGCTTTCAGGACCGCCATCAGGTATCCGGCGACACCGAGCCACAGCACGCTGACCGCGCCGATCCGGAAGCACCCGACGGCGACGTGCGGCTCCGCCAGTCCGGGCGCGAGCAGGTGTACGAACCAGTCGGCCCCGACCACCAGCACGACCGTCAGTACGGACAGCACCGCGACCACGGTCGGCAGAGTGCGTGCCACGGTGGCTCGCAAGGTGCCGTCGCGCAGCGCCCGTGCCATGAGGGGTACCAGGAACAGCCCCATCACCCCGTCGACCAGCAGCGGTGTCGCGGTTTCCGGGATGCTCCAGGCGACCAGGAAGGCGTCGGTACGGGCGGACGCGCCGAACAGCCGCGCGATTGCGAGATCGCGGACCAGACCCAGGACCGAGGCGCAGATCATCAACGTGGCGACGCCGATCGCGACGCCGGACCGACCGCGCATCAGGGCGGTCAGTCGTGCGGACGGGCGTACCGCCAGCGCCGCCGTCACCGGCGCGGTCGGCGCGGGTCCCCGCCGCGCCGGTTCCTGCCGCGCGGGTCGCTGCGGCGTGGATTGCTGCGGCGCGGGTTCCTGCCGCGCGGGTTGCGGTGGTGCGGGTGGCTGCGGCGCGGGTTCCGGGTGCGCCGTCGGGTCGCCCGCAGCCGTCGGGTACCGGCGTCCGAGCGCCCACCACGCGGCGACCCCGAGCAGCGCGCTGACCAGGGCGGTATCCGGACCGGACGGCTCGCCGTACAGCGACGTGGTCAGAAACCAGGTCAGCAGTCCGAGCGCCGCGACTCCGACCACGCGTTCGGGTGCGCCGGGCGCGTCGCGGTACAGCCGGCGCACGGTCGCCGCCCCGAGCGCGACGAGCGCGCCGCCGAACGCCAGCGCGCCGAGCAGCCCCTGCTCGCTGAGCACCAGCAGGTACAGGTTGTGCGGGGAGAGCAGTTCGACCCGGCGGAAACCGCCGGCGAGGTCGCCGATGTCGCTGGTCGAGGACGCGTCGACCGGCAGGTACCGGTCCCGGTGCTCGGCGAAGTTCTTGATTCCCACTCCGGTCAGCGGGTGGTCGCGCCACATCGCCCCGGCTGCCGTCCACAGCCCGTACCGGTCCCGCACCGAGGCGTCCGGGTCGGAGACGACCGAGCCGATGCTGGCGAAACGTTCGCCGAGCGGTCCGGCTGCCACCACGCCGGTCGCCAGGGCGAGCGTGCCCATCATGGCGAGCGTGCCGAGGACGAGGACGGCGCGCCGCCACCCGGCGGCGACCAGGACCGCGACGGCGCCGAGCGCGGTGCCGATCCACCCGCCTCGGCTGTACGAGAACGCGAGCGGTACGACCAGGGCGACCGCGCCCCCCAGCGCCGCCCAGCGCGCCCTGCCGCGCAGGGTCGCCGCTTCCGCGGTGAGCACGATCAGGAGGCATCCGAGCAGGGTCGGCAGCCCCATGATGTCGTACGCGCCGAAGGTGCCGATCGACCGCGCGTGGGTCGACCCGTACGCCGCGCCGGTGTCGGTGAGGTGCTGCCACACCGCCAACGCCGCTTCCAGGGCACCGACCGCGACCAGCGGTACCAGGATGCGCAGCAGGTCGGACCGGGTGCGCAGGGCGAGCGCCGTGGCGATCGGCACCAGTACGAACACCTGCGCGAACCGGACCCAGCCGAGGACCGCCGCGACCTGGTCGACGGCGGTGAACGCGGTCAGCGCGCCGGACGCGACCATCGCTGTCGCGAGCATCCACGCGGCGGGACGCGGCGGTGCCACCCGACGGCGTACCACCTGGACGCCGATCAACCCGACGAGCAGCGCCTCGGCGATGTCGGGCGGCGTGACGTGGGCTGCCGACGCGGACTCCGCCGACGTGCCGACCGGTACCGCGATCAGCGCGACGGCGAGCCCGACCAGCCAGGACGGGTGCCGCAGCGCGGACCGCGCCAGCCCGACCGACGTCCGGTCGCCAGGCACGCCGTCCGCCGACGTGCCGGGCGGGCAGGTCGGAGAACTGCCCGACCCGATCTCAGCGCGCCTGCTGCCGGGGACCGACCCCCCGGCGGATGCGCCGCCGCGCGAGACGCCCGCGGATGCGCCGCCGCGCGAGACGCCCGCGGCTGCGCCGCCGCGCGAGACGCCCAAGGGCGCGCCGACCTGGGAGGCGCCGCCGCCGGCACCAGCGCCCGAGACGTCGTCGGCGGCGCCCGCACGTGGGGTGCCGCGGGCTCGGCCGACCCGGGCGACCATCAGCGGACGCGGACCGACCGCCGGGTCGAGCGCCCGGATCGGGCGGCGAGCCGCTTGGTGACGGTACGGGCGGCGAAGTCCGCGCCGTACACGAACCGCATCACCGGTCCGAACGAGGGCGCGACGGCTGGTCCGACGACGAACAGTCCGGGCACCGACGACTCGAACGCCCGGTCCACGCCCGGCGACTGTCCGACGGTGTGCAGCCGGGTACGGGTGATCGGGTCGAGGAAGGACAGTCGGGCGGCGTCGGGGCGGTACCCGGTCGCGGCGATCACGTGATCGGTGACCATCTCGACCAGTCGACCGTCGGCGGCGCGTACCCACAGCCGCACCCGGTCGCCGACCGGTTCCGCGCTGGCCACGCTGTGCCGTAGCAGGATCGGGATCTGCCCTTCGACCCGGGGGCGCAGCCAACTCGACCCGGCGGGTCCGAGAGCGGTCCGGGCGCGGTACAGCCGCTGGCTCGCCGGCAGCCGCCGGAACAGCGCCGGCTTCGTCGAGTAGAACCAGGTGCCCCAGCCGGAGCCGAGCCCCGACTCGGGCTCGCGCAGCCGCTGTGCCAGCGGTCGGTCCGGCGCGAGCGGCTCGCCGTTCCAGACCAGGCGGGAGCCGCGCACCAGTACCCGCACCGTCGCGCCCTGCTCACGCAGCAGCGCGGCGGTTTCCAGCGCGGACTGTCCGGCGCCGACGACAACCACGTCGCGTCCCGCGAACACGCTCAGGTCCCGCTGCGCGGAGGCGTGCGCGCACAGGTGCGCGGGCAGCGTGGACAGCGCCGCCGGTACGTGGGCGAACGCCTGCACGCCGATGGCGACCACGACCTGGCGGGCGTTCGCGCCGGTGCCGTCGGCGAGCTTCACCTCGAACCCGTCGCCGGTCGGCGCGACGTTGGTGACCAGGACGTTCTCGACTTCGGGCGCGCAGTTGCGCTGGAACCAACGCCCGTACTCGACGAAGGTGTCGAGCGGGACCGGGCGACCGTAGTCGGCGTAGGGGCGACCGGTGGCGCGGCAGAACTCGGCGAGGGTGTACCCGCCGACCGGGTCGGACAGGTTGGACGCGAAGCCTTGGGACTTCAGGTACATGCCGATCGGCATGTGGTCGGTCCACAGCTGCATCGTCTCGCCGAACACCCGGTGCGAGACGCCCGCCGCGCGCAGGTGCGCCGCGATGGACAGCCCGTACGGTCCGGCGCCGACGATCGCGACGTCCACGGTTTCGTTGGCCATGTGCTTCCCTTCGATCACCTGGGTTGTCTTCTGGGCCGCGTCGCACGTCGTACCGGCCGCTCGACGGCGCGCCACGCCATGCGCAGGCACATCAGTCCGAATGGGACGAGGTCGTCGCGCGCGAACCAGGCGGTCTCGTCGACCTCGCGCAGCGCGCGGGCCCACGACCGCAGATCGAGACCCCGGTCGCGGTACCGGAGCGCGACGAGCGCGTCGTAGTTCTCCACCAGGAACCGCCGCCCCTCGACGGGCGCCGGGTCCGGAACGGGCTGCCCGGTGAGGTCCAGGTACGCCGCGCGCGCCACGTCCAGCCCCTGGGCGTCCTCGAACAGGCGGAACTGCGCGCCGATCCGCGGATTGAAGTCCAGCACCCGGTAGCTGCCGTCCCGACTGTCCCAGCGCAGGTCGACGTCGACGATGCCGCGGTACGACAGGTCGGTGAGCAGCTTTTCGATCGGCTCCCGGATCGCTGGGTTGTCCACCGCCCGGCCGAAGGTGGTCAGCCCCGCGCCCGCCGGGTACGAGCGGTCCTTGACGCCGGTGAAACCGGGGCGACACGTCGAGCGTTCGTCGCAGTAGCCGTGGAAGAACCAGTCGGTATCGGTACCGGAGCCGGGGACGTACTCCTGGAGCAGCAACCGCCCGAAGCCGCTGCCGCCGTCGCGCCGCGCGTCCAGGCGGGAGGTCAGCGTGTCGAGGTGGGCGCGGCTGCGCACGATCGTGGTGCCGCGCGGCGTCGCCGAGTCGTGCCGCTGCCACGGCTGGGTCAGTTTCGCGACGACCGGCAGTCCGACCCGGTCGACGAACGCCGCGACCTCGTCCGGCGAGGTCGGCAGCACACTGTCCGGCGCCGGTATCCCGCGTTCGCGGCACATCGCGTACATCTGGTGCTTGTCCGCCAGCCGGCGCGGCAGCTCGGGGCGGATCGCCGGGAACAGGTACCGCTCGCGCAGCGCCTCGCCGTGTTCGGCGAGGAAGATCGCGCCGGCGTCGTCGGTCGGGATGAGGACGGCGCGTCGACCGATCCGGTCGGCGAGCCGGATCAGCCCGTCCCGGACCCGTTCCGGGTCGCCGGGGGCTGCGCCGCCCGGGTCGCGTTCGTCCGACGACCAGTACCACCGTCCGCGTAGGTACCGGGACGACGCGGCGGGCGCGAGGCGGTCCTCGTGGACGCCGTAGACCGGTACGCCCAGGCGACCGAGGCTGCGAATGATGCCCAGACCGCCGTGGTGGAACACGTTCCGGTCGAGTTTGAGCACCACGGCGGGCGTCGACGTGTCCGCCTCGGACAGCCGGCTCATCGCGCCACCGCGTCAGTCGCCGGTACGTCGGTTCCGCATTCGGGTGCCATCGATCCGCCCTTGTCGCAGGTGGAGGACCGCGACCAGGGCCGAACGGCCCTGGTCGCCAGACACCCAAAGTGTTGTCGTACGTACTAGTCGTATGTGGTGGTTTCGCCCGTCTTAGGCGTCCGACGGCGGGAAACTCACCCTCGTGGGGGAGTGGCGTCCGCCTCGTGGCGCAGCAACCAGCGCTTGACGTCCACACCCCACCGGTACCCGGCGAGCCCGCCGTCCCGCCCGATCACCCGGTGGCACGGTACGAACAGGGCGGCGGCGTTGCGCGCGCACGCCTGAGCGGCGGCACGTACCGCGGCGGGACGTCCGGCGAGCGCGGCGAACTCGGTGTACGTCACCGGCGCGCCGGGCGGTACCGAGCGCAGGACCCGCCACGCGTGACCGAGGAACTCGCCGTCGGTGTCCTGCCGGACCGGTACCGGGTCCAGGGCGGTGAGGTCGCCCTCGAAGTACTCGGTCACCGCCTTGGCGATCACGTCGACGTCGGCGTCCGCCGCCCCGCGCAGCCGGGGGTGTACCAGCGGAACCAGGTCGTCGACGCGGTCGGTGAACCCGGCCGCGAGCACGGCGTCGCCGCTGGCCAGCACAGTGAACGGGCCGACCGGCGTGGCGACGGTGAAACTGTTCATGACGTCCTCCAGAGTCGGATCAGGGCGTACGACCGCCACGGTCGCCAGCGCTCGGCGTGCCGAGTCAGTGCCCTCGGTTCGTCGGGCAGGCCGAGCGCGGCAGCGCCGCGGCGTACCCCCAGGTCGGTGGCGAGCAGCACGTCGGGGTCGCCCAGCGCGCGCATCGCGACGTAGCCCGCGGTCCACTCGCCGACGCCGGGTACGTCGCGCAGCCTCGCCGCGGTTTCCGCCCGGTCGGCCGCGCCGTCCAGGCACAGGTCGCCGCGCAGGACCGCCTCGGCGAGCGCGCGGACGGTACGGCGGCGGGCGGCCGGCATCGGGAACGCCTCGTCGGGCAGGTCGAGCAGTTCCCCGGGAGACGGGAACAGGCGCAGGTCGGTACCGGTCAGCGCGGCTCCGCCCGGGGCAGCCGGGGCGCGTCGCCCCGCGCACGCGGCGGTGAGCCGGTCGAGCAGGGTACCCGCGCCGCGTACCGAGATCTGCTGACCGATGATCGCCCGCAGCGCGATCTCGAAGCCGTCGACCGCTCGCGGTACCCGCACGCCCGGCTCCTTCGCCACCAGCGGCGCCAGCGCCGGATCGTCGGCGAGCGCGGCGTCCACCGCCTCGGGGTCCGCGTCCAGGTCGAACAGGCGGCGGCAGCGCGCCACCGCCGGGGCGAGGTCGCGCACGTCGGTGAGGCGCAGGGTCGCCGACACGTACCCGTCGCGCGGGGTCAGCGTCGCCTCGGCGGCGCCGTGCGGCAGCCGGAGCAGCCGGCGGTAGCTGTCCTGCTCGATCCGCTCCACGCTCGGTACCGCCCGCTGGGCGAGGAAGTCCAGCAGGGACGGGGCGTGCAGCGGCGCCCGGTACGCCAGGCGCAGCGTCAACGCGCCGGGCGTGCCGCCGGGTTCGCGGCGCGCGGCGGTGCGCAGGTCCGACGGGGCGACCGCGTACACCTCGCGCATGGTGTCGTTGAACTGCCGTACCGACCCGAACCCGGACGCGAACGCGATCTCCGCCAACCCGAGGTCGGTCGTCTCGACGAGGATCCGGGCGGTCTGCGCGCGCTGCGCGCGAGCCAGCGCGAGCGGTCCCGCGCCGAGTTCGGCGGTGAGCATCCGGTGCAGGTGCCGGGGTGTGTAGCCGAGCCGACCAGCGAGCCCCGGTACCCCGTCGCGGTCGACCACGCCGTCGGCGATCAGGCGCATCGCGCGACCGACGATGTCGGCGCGGACGTCCCACTCAGGTGAGCCGGGTACCGCGTCCGGACGGCAGCGCCGGCAGGCGCGGAAGCCGTTGCGCTGGCATGCCGCGACCGACGGGAAGAACCGCACGTTCTCCGGCTTCGGGGTGATCGCGGGGCAGGACGGGCGGCAGTAGATCCCGGTGGACGTGACCGCCGTGAAGAACCACCCGTCGAACCGGGAGTCCCGGCTCGCCACGGCGCGGTAGCAGCGTTCGAAATCCAGCTCCACGCTGTCGATCCTGCCCCGCGTGCCGGCGCGTGGCTGGCGGGTTTCGGACCTGGCGATGCTGGATCGTCGAGCGGCTCAGTCGGTGGCGGCGGTGGTCCGTCGGCTTCCGAGGCGGCGCAGCAGCAGGTACGTCTCGCAGCCGAGGCAGAACCCGAACGCGGCGTTCAGGAACGCCGCCGCCAGCGCGAGCGCGGCTGCGACGAGCCCGACCACGGGCGCCCCGGCGAGGTACCCGACGGTCGCGACGAGCCCGAACGCGAAGCCGAGCAGTTGCGCGAACCGTACCGGCTCCGCCGGCTCGAACTCGGTCGCCGGTCGCAACCGGGGCGCGACCAGGTGGCGGTACAGCAGACCGTACGGCGACCACCGCAGGCGCGCCGCGCTGAGGGCGAACACCGCCGTCTGTGCGAGCGCGAGCCAGCCGTTACCGGTGACCAGCACGATGATCAGGACGAGGGTGGTGATCCAGGCCGCGAACCGGGGCGACCGGACGTCGAGTTGCATGACAATGCCTTCCTGGGCGACGGGACGGATGCCGGTCAGGAAGGGCGACACAGGCTCGCCGCGGTGCGGCAGAAGTCGACCGTGCGACGCCTCGTCAGCAGCCGGTACACGCGCAAGAAACTAACATCGATGGCTTGTCGCGGCGAGGGCGCGGCTGATCAGGACACCGAGACGTCGAGCACATCCGCCACCGCGGCGAGCAGTTGCGCCCGGCTCGGCTGTCCGGACGCGCGGCGGCGGACCCGACCGCTCGAATCGATGACGAACAGCGTCGGGGTACGCATGACGCGCAGCGCGCGGACCGCGTCGAGGTGCGCCTCCGCGTCCACTTCGAGGTGGCGGACACCGGGTACCCGGGCGGCGACGTCCTGGCACACCACACGGGTCGCCCGGCACGGCGCGCAGAACGCGGACGAGAACTGCAGCAGGGTCACCGGGGTACCGGCGGTGACGCCCAACTCGGCGAGCACGGCGGGAACCGCCGACTCGTCCGGCTCGTCGCGGTTTGGGTCGTCGCGATTTGGCTCGTCGCGGTCCGGCGCGGGTGCCGTGCCGCCCGGCGGCGCGCCGACGGGTGCCGCGCGGCGGGGTGCCGCGCCGACGGTCGGCTCGATGATCGGCGCGGGGTCGGCGACGGTTCGGAACGTCCCGTCGCGGCGCCGTCGGACCAGAGCGAACACCGTCGCGGCGACGAGCACCACCACGGCGACCACGAGTCCGGTCAATGGAGAGAACCGCATGTCGAGACCGTAGCGCGCGGTCGGGCGTGATCACCCTGCCGCGTAGACTGGCGCTTCGTGAGTCTCACCATCGGCATCGTCGGCCTGCCCAACGTCGGCAAGAGCACGCTGTTCAACGCGCTGACAAAAAATGAGGTACTGGCGGCGAACTACCCGTTCGCGACGATCGAGCCGAACGTCGGGGTGGTCGGGCTGCCCGACGCGCGCCTCGACAAGCTCGCCGAGATGTTCGACTCCCAGAAGATCGTTCCTGCTCCGGTGACCTTCGTCGACATCGCCGGGCTGGTACGGGGCGCGTCGAAGGGGCAGGGGCGGGGCAACGCGTTCCTGGCGAACATCCGCGAGGCGAGCGCGATCTGCCAGGTGGTACGGGCGTTCTCCGACCCGAACGTGGTGCATGTCGAGGGCAAGGTGTCGCCGGCAGACGACATCGAGACGATCAACACCGAGCTGATTCTCGCCGACCTGCAGACGTTGGAGAAGGCGCTGCCCCGGCTGGAGAAGGAGGCGAAGGTCCGCAAGGACCGCGCCGGCGCGGCGGCGGCCGCGTCCGCGGCGCACAAGCTGCTGAACGACGGCGTCACGCTGTACGCGGGCGCGGCTGCCGCCGGTATCGACGTCGCCGAGCTGCGCGACCTGCACCTGCTGACCGCGAAGCCGTTCCTGTACGTGTTCAACGTCGACGAGGAGGAGCTCGCCAACGAAGCCTTCCTCGACGAGATGCGCGCCCTGGTCGCCCCCGCCGAGGCGGTGTTCATGGACGCGAAGATCGAGTCGGAGCTGATCGACCTGCCCGAGGCGGAGGCGCGCGAACTGCTCGAATCGATCGGTCAGCCCGAGCCGGGCCTGTACCAGTTGATCAGGGTCGGTTTCCGGACCCTCGGGCTGCAGACGTACCTCACGGCGGGTCCGAAGGAGGCGCGCGCCTGGACCATCCCGGTCGGAGCCACCGCCCCCGAGGCGGCGGGTGTGATCCACTCCGACTTCCAGCGCGGCTTCATCAAGGCGGAGATCGTCTCGTACGACGATCTGGTCGCAGCCGGCTCGATGGCAGCCGCCCGGGCCGCCGGCAAGGTACGCATGGAAGGCAAGGATTACGTGATGCGCGACGGCGACGTCGTCGAGTTCCGGTTTAACGTCTGAGCGCAGCCGGTGTTTATCGCCTGAGCAGCCGGAGCCCGGCGGAGGAGCCGGTCGGACAAGCTCATGTCCGGAGAACGTTCGCGAAGATGAGCCAGGCGAGCAGTGATTTCGCGGTCAGACTGAGCACGATGTAGCCGGTCTCGCCGTGCAGGTAGTCCCTCCACCAGCCAACCTGGGCGTACTGCAGTGCCATGTTCACGGCGAAGCTGAAGAACAGCACGAATTGCAGGATTGTGATCGCGTAGACGAAGCCGGGCACTGTCGGCGGCTGCGTGAGGTAAACGGCGACGAGCGCCCAGGGCACAAGGCCGATCAGCGATCCGAACCAGAACGCGCTCCAGTCGGCGTGGCCTGGGCGCTGCTGGCGTTCCATCAGCAGGCCGAACAGGATCATCGCCGTGTTCGCGGCGAACACCGCGGCGACGGCGGCCAGATCACGGATCCCGACAAACAGTCCGATGAGCACCAACATGATCGACGCGCTGACGGAGTACTCGATCCAGCGGGCGTAGTTCGCGCGACGCTCGAGGCAACGCTCGTACCACCGGTGCACGCCCGGCGCGGCGACCAGCGCATGGTCGACGGCGGCGAGCAGCAGGAAGACCGCAACGGTGGCCCCGATACCCAACGAGAACACCGATTGCGGCACGGTCGGGCCCGTCGTCCGCACCGGGTCGTCACGCAGGAAGGAAGCGGTAACGGGCAGAGCGAGGCTGTTGCTCGCCAGCAGCATGTAGACGCCCTCGGCAGCGAGGAACACGCCTGCGGCGGCGTTGACGATCCGTAGCCGCCGGTAACGCGGCGCGGTCGCAATGGCACCCGCGCCCACGGGGATGCGTAATGTGTCGGCCGACATGCCTTCTCCCGCTCAGCCAATCGCGTGACGACACAATCACGATCCGGCGTCCGGGGCGACATCCGACAGGGTCGAAGGTCCGGGTGGATTCGGCCAGACAACCCTGACCTCGGGAAGGTGGACGATCACCCTGTCGCAGCGGGCCAGAATTTTCGTGCCGTAATAGCTCACGCCGGCACGTTACGGCACTGCTGCCCCTCCCCGATCCGTCCCGGAATTGCGTGGACCAACGGCAACGAGGACGTCGCGGAAGGGTGGCGGTTCCTACTCACCGAGGCTCAATCGGGCACAACGAAGGCATCGTTCCCGTCGCGCAGAGGTGTGCCGGTCGACGTTGACGCCGCTGGGGATGTCCGTACATCCCCAGCGAGGTAAGCATCCCAGGACGCTTACAACGCTGGTGGTGTAGCCACATCACCAGGCGTGTCGACCTCTGGCGAGACACCCGGCCCGGCCGGCCACCGGCCCTGGTCAGCCCAGCTCGGCCAGGCGTCGTACCACCTGCTGGTCAGCCAGTTGCGCAGCGAACTCGACCGGGTTGCGGTCGGGCATCGTCTGCACCTCGGTCACGCCGAGCGCGGCGTACTCGGCGACCTCCGCCACGAACGCGTCGACGTCGGCGAGCGGCGGTCGCCGCATGAGTACCGTCTTGTCGATGCTGTCGTAGTCACGACCTTCGGCGGCACAGTGCTCCCGCAGCACCTCGAGCTTGCGCGCGACCTCGGCGACCCCGTTGCCGAACAGGTTGCACGCGTCGGCGTAGCGGGCCACGAGGCGCAGCGTCTTCTTCTCGCCACCGCCACCGATCATGATGGGCGGGTGCGGTCGGCTGATCGGCGCGGGCACGCACAGCGTCTCCGCCAGTTGGTAGTGCTTACCGTCGAACCTGCCGTTGTCGTCGCTCCACATCTGCAGGCAGATTTGCAGCGTCTCCTCGAGGCGTTCGAAGCGCTCGCTGTTGGAGACGACGGGCACGCCGAGGCCGCGCTGCTCGCGGTCGTACCACGACGCGCCGAGTCCGAGCCGGGACCGCCCGCCGGACAGTACGTCCAGAGTCGTGACGATCTTGGCGAGGAGCCCCGGGTACCGGTACATCACGCCGGTGACCAGGACGCCGAGCGTCATCCGCTCGGTCTTCGCCGCGACGTAGCCCAGCGTCGTGTACGCCTCGAGCATCGGCTCCTCGGCGGACGCGATCTCCATCTGGAAGTAGTGGTCCATGACCGTGAACGCGGCGACCCCCGACTGCTCCGCGATCCGGGCGGTCTCGGCGAGGGTGGGAGCGATCTGCGCCGGGTCGGCGGGCGTCGAGAAGTTCCAGTAGTGCAGCCCAAGCCTCATTGCCCGTGCCCCCCGTTTCGTCGAGGACTGCCTGACGTCCAGTCACGGGCGATGCCCGCGCCGGCGATGCGAAGGACCCTACCTCCGGGTGTGCACCGCCGCGATTGCGTCCGCCCAACCCGCGTCGCCCTCAGCAAGCGACGACACCGGTACCGGCCGCCCGCGAGGTCAGCTGATCGGATGCAGGGTCGGCCAGATCGCGGGGTCCTCGCCGCCCAGCCGCCAGATTGACACGCCGGCCAGCCGGTACCTGGTGGCGAGGTCGACCTTGGCCGCGAGGCTGCGCGCGTTCTCGTACCACACGGTGTGCGGGTGCCCCTGGTCGTCGGTGTACGAGAACCACGACGACTGGCTGACCGGATCCCACGCGACCGGTACGCCTCGGGCGCGGGCGAGCGCCTCGACGTCCGTCCACTGCAGTTCGCGGCCCGGCTGACCGGCGGTCCAGTCGTACCCGTACGTGCCGACCCCGAGGAGGATCCGGTCGCGTGGCATCTCGCTGACCGCGAGTCGTACCACCTGCTCGACCCACGGCATCGGGGCGACCGAGCCCGGCTCGGAACTGGCGTACGAGTAGTCGTACGCCATCACGCGCACCTGGTCGGCTGCCCTGCCCAGCGCCCGCCAGTCCTCGGCGCGCGCCCCGCCCCAGTCGCCCGGCTCGGTCGTCTTCGCGTGCACGGTGACGCTCAGCCGGCGGTGGTCCCGGTGCAGCGCGTCCGCCAGTTCGCTGACGAAGGCGCTGTACGCGTCCCGATCGCTCGCCGGCAGCGACTCGTAGTCCACGTCCAGTCCGGGCCAGCCGTTCGTCCGCGCGGTGTCGACCAGCGCCGCGACGTGCGCCGCGCGGGTCGTCGGGTCGCTGACGATCCGGTGTACCAGCGCGCCGTCCCAACGGTTCCCCCGGAAGTTGCTCACCGACGGCTTGAGCAGGAGTTTCCTGGCTGCCGCGTCGGCCCGTACCGGGTCGACTGCCCGCCGCGCCTGGTCCGACGCGAACACCACCTGACCGGTGTCGGTCGGCTGGTACCACACCGGGTCGACCTCGGTCAGCGCGGGACCGCTCGCGGTGGAGCGGGGATCCCACGGGACCAGGTACCCGGCGACGATGTGCGGGCCGTCGGGTGGCGGCGGGCGCGACGGTTGGCAGGCGGCTGCCGGTACCACCAGCGCCAGCAGAGCCGGTATCGCGGTCGCGCCCCTGACCAGGCGCCGCCTCACCGACGCGCCCCGACCTTCTCCACCTGGGCGCGCGCGGTACCCATCCGCGCCAGCTTGTGCCAACTGGACCGGGTTCCGCGCAGCACCGTCCACAGCGACTTGTACAGCAGGTAGGCGCGCAGCGGCTCGTAGATCAGCCGGTAGATCGGCACCATCAGCAGGTGTTTCGGGCTCTCCTTGGTCAGCCAGATGCCGGCTGCCGCCGTGGCGAGCTGCACCGACATGAACAGCGCCGCGTACAGCAGCACCACCCGCACGCCCTGCCCCTGGATCGTGATCACCGCCATCAGGTACACGAACGGCAGGAACACGATCGGCAGCAGGATCGAGATCACCGCGCTGGGCAGGGTCAGCATGCCCAGCCACCGGTACTTCGGGTTGAGGATCATCGTGCGGTGCTTCCACATCGCCTGGATGTTGCCGAACATCCAGCGGAACCGCTGCTGGGTCAGGGTACGCGGGGACTGCGGCGCCTCCGTGTAGCAGGCCGCCTCGTCGTCCTGGGTCACCGAGTACCCGAGCCGTTGCAGGTCGAGCGCGAGGTCGCAGTCCTCGGCGAGGGTGGCGCGGGAGTACCCGCCCGCCTGCTCGACCGCGTCGCGTCGCCACGCCGCGCAGGCGCCCGGCACCACCATGATCGCGTGCAGCGCGTCCTGGGCGCCGCGGTCGACGCCGATCTGGGTGACGTACTCCAGCGCCTGCCACCGGGTCAGCAGGTTGCGCGCGTTGCCGACCTTGACCACGCCGGCGACGGCGGCGAGCCGCCCGGTGCGGTCGGCGGCGAAGTGCCGGACCAAATTGCCGATGGTGCCCGGGGCGAACAGGGTGTCGGCGTCGAGCGTCACCACCACCGGCGCGACCGCCTGCGCGAACCCGCGGTTCAGCGCCGCCGCCTTGCCCGCGTTCTCCTGCTGGATGAGCCTGATCCGCCGGTCGGACCGGGCCGCTTCGAGCACCACCTCCGCGGTGCGGTCCGTCGAGCCGTCGTCGATCACCAGGATCTCCACGACGCGTCCGTACCAGGTGCGACCCAGCGACGCCAAGGTCCGTCCGAGCACCTTCTCCTCGTTGTACGCGGCGAGCACCACCGACACCTCGGGACCGGCGAAATCGTCCGGCCAGCCGGCGAAGCGTCGCCGGTACCGGAAGCGGCGGAACAACGCCAGCATCACGTTGACCAGTCCGCCGACCACGACCGAGGCGATAGCCAGCACGAACAGGAAGTTGAGCAGTTGGTTCGGCCACGAGTAGACGGCGCGGTAGTACCAGAACGTCTCGCGGTCCCAGACGCTCGGACCCGCGTCGGTGGTGCCGTCCCGCGCCGGCGGGCTGACCTGCGGCAGCGAGTGGAAGGTGTACCCGTGCGCCCGCGCCCACGGGATCAGCCGCTCCAGGTACGCCACGGTCTCCGCGCGGTTGCCGCCCCCGTCGTGCAACAGGATCGTGATGTTGTCCTGGTCGGTCGGCGGGAACGGGATCGGGGTCGCCGGACGGGTTTCCGGCTTGCCGTACTGCCAGTCGTTGGTGTCGAAGTCCTCGACCGACACGATGTAGTGCAGCCGCTCCGCCTCGACCAGCGTCCGGGCGCCACCGTCGTTCGCGCCGGTGGTGTTCCCGTCGTAGGGCAGCCGGAACAGGTTCGTCTGTACCCCGGTCAGGGTGTGTTCGATCCGGTCCGTCGGGACGATCTCCTGCCCCGCCTGGTCCGGCTTCAGGTCGGGGTGCGTCATGGTGTGGTCGCCGACGGTGTGACCTTCCCGCGCCTCCCGGCGGACGATGTCCGGGAACTTGACCGCTTCCTTACCGATCACGAAGAAGGTCGACGGGACCTTGTTGCGACCGAGGACGTCGAGAATCTTCGGTGTCCAGACCGGGTCGGGCCCGTCGTCGAAGGTGAGCGAGATCGTCTTGTGGGCCGTGCTGCTGTACCCGTAGCGCTGCACGGCGTACGGGGAGTCTCCGGCGGTATCGGCGTCGTCAGGGGTGATCGCCCCGAGATCCTGCCCGGACACCACGTCGACAGCGACCACCGTGTCCGGTCGATGATCCAGGCGTACGAGCCGGACCAGGGGACCGGTACCGATGACGGGCGGTCGGCTGTCGAAGTTCCCGAGGTTTACCGCGGGCGCTGCACGCCCGTGGGCGCCCAGCGTCGGGGCTCGGTGAACGGGACCCCAGGAAATGGCGACGGCGGCGATCGCGAACACCGCGACGAGGGCGCCGCCCCACTTGATGCGCCGCCAGCGGCGGCCCGTGGGGTCGAAGAACACGTGGTGAGAGGGTGGAGCGGACAAAGTCTTCCCCGCGTGGTTGTGGACACGGTGAACGGGCGCCGTGTCGGTGGTCGGGCTGTTCGGCGAATGCGTCAGGCTTCTTCGAGGGCTTCGCCGAAGTCGTGCAGCAACCGGTGGTGGTGGTTCTCCGCGATGAGGTGTCCGACGGCGACGGCTACCGCTACCGGCCACTCCACGACGCCGAGCACCGCGAGCGTGGTGATTCCCGCGTACCAGGCGAGCCGGTCCGGCTGGGGCAATCGGATCGAGCCGACGCCGAACGGAAGCGTGACGCGGATGCTGTTCTTCTCGATCGACTGTTCGGCCGCGTGTACCGCGGCTAGCAGCCCGCCCAGGGGTTTCCCTGGCGGCGGCTCATCCGCGGAGGACTTTTGTGCCGGGCGTACCGTCGCGTCGATCGCTGTCATGTCCTCGCCTTCGTCGTGTGCAAACGGGCGGAGTCGGAGGGACGACCAACTCTTAACCTCACACCACGTTGCCGAGCGACTACTGAGGGTGCATCACCCGTGTCGGGTGACCGGTCGGCGCATATCCGCGGCGGCTGACCCGGCGATGGCGGCGTTGGGAACGGACGACGAACCGGGCGAGTGCGACCCGTGAGGCCTCCGGGAAAGATCTCGCCGCTGAGGCGACAGGGGAAGTCGCGCCGGCTGAGGCGGAGGTAGACATCGCGCCTGTGAGGCGCGGGAAGCCGGCTGAGTCGCAGGGCGGAAGCCCGCGTGGCTGAGGGCGCAGGAAACGGCGCGCCGGCTGAGGCGCGGGGCGCAGCGCACGCCCGCTGAGGCGGAAGCTCGCCCCAGCTGGGGGGCGGCGGCTATGCCGCGCCGGTCACGACGCGGTACGCGTCCTCGATCCGCGCGGCGAGCGTGATGTCGCATTCGGTCAGCGGACCGTCGCCGCAGCCGAGCCGGATCAGCGTGTGCCCGCCGAGGCGGCGGATGGTCGGGCGCAACTGGAGGGCGTCCGCGACCACCTTGATCCGTTCGGTGAGCGCCGCGTGTTGCGCATCGTCGAGCGGAAGCAGCCGTTCGATCTCAAGACCGTCCTGCTGCCACCCGGTGAGCACGGTGAGGGCATCGGTCAGGTAGTCAAGGTCCTGGGCCGCCCGTTCCCCCCGTCGCACGCGCATGCCTGCCCCTCTGGCGTCGTTGCCGGCTTGTGGCCTTTTCGTCGCCGTGCCGTCACACTTGCGTCCCCAGTCTTGCGGTACCGCGACTCTGTGTCCACTGACACATATGGCCGATCCGGTGACCTACCGGGCAGTCGAGGGCAACCGAAACGCCGATGATCTGGCAACCTTGTTCGGCGTGCACACCGAACCCGCCGCCCCCCAGGTCGTTGTCGGCGCCGCCATCGTTTCCGCAGGTCGCGTCCTTGCCTGCGCGCGCGTTGACCCACCGTACGAGTCCGGTCGCTGGGAGTTTCCGGGGGGCAAGGTGGAGCCGGGGGAGAGCGAGGCGGCGGCGCTGGTCCGTGAGTGCGCCGAGGAGCTCGGGGTCGAGATCGAGGTCGGCGACCGGGTCGGCGCGGACATCCCGATGGGGCAGGGCGACGCCGTGCTCAAGGTGTACCTGGCGCGACTGCTGAACGGCACCGCGCCGCAGGCGTTGGAACACGAGGAGCTGCGCTGGCTGCGGGCCGACGAACTCGACACCGTCGCGTGGCTGCCGGCGGATGCGCCGATCGTCGAGGCGTTACGGCCCCTGCTGGGGCCATGATGTCCCCATGGACCTGACGTATTCCGAGGTCGGCGCGACCCGGCCGGACGCCGGGCCGGTGCGCGTCACCGGATACCGGACGACCCGGCGTCGCCAGGCGGTCGGACACGGGGGTCCCACGTTCACCCGGGCCGCCGCCGCGCTGCGCTCGTGGCAGATGTACCGGACGGCCGGTCTCGCGGTACGCGCGTCGTCGCCGACCGTCGAGCCGGGCGCGACGGTCGCGACCGGGTTCGGAGTCGGTCCGGTGCGGCTGTGGGCGCCCTGCCGAGTGGTATGGGTGGTCGACGAGCCGACCCGTTTCGGGTACGGGTACGGCACGCTGCCCGGGCACCCGGTGAGCGGCGAGGAGTCGTTCATGCTGACGCTCGACGCGGACGGCACCGTGTGGTTCGAGGTCGCCTCGTTCAGCTGCCCCGCCCGGTGGTACACGAGAATCGCAGGTCCGCTCGGGCGGCTCGGTCAGGATCTGGCCACGGGTCGCTACCTGGCGGCGATGCGCGACCTCGCCCGCGCCCCCGGACAGTGACCGACTTCGCCCGCGCCCCCGGAGACTGAGCGACTTCCCCCGCGCCCCGGACAGCGAATCGGCTGGCGCACCCCGCCGGGGTGCGCCAGCCGATCAGCTTTGCCGTGGTCGGCGCGCCCGCAGGGGCGCGCCGACCACCACCGTCACGCTTCGACCTGGTCGCGCCGGAAGATCTTGCGGCCGAGCCAGACGATCGGGTCGTACCGCCGGTCGACGACGCGCTCCTTCATCGGGATGATCGCGTTGTCGGTGATCTTGATGTGCTCCGGGCAGACCTCGGTGCAGCACTTCGTGATGTTGCAGTACCCGATGCCCTGCTGGTCGCGCGCGATCTCCTTGCGGTCCTCGCGCGCGTCCAGCGGGTGCATGTCGAGTTCCGCCGCGCGAATGAACAGCCGGGGACCGGAGAACGCCGGCTTGTTCTCGTCGTGGTCGCGGATCACGTGGCAGACGTTCTGGCACATGAAGCACTCGATGCACTTGCGGAACTCCTGCGAGCGCTCCACGTCGACCTGCTGCATCCGGTACTCGCCGGGCTTCAGGTCGGCGGGCGGCGCGAACGCCGGCATCTCGCGCGCCTTCTCGTAGTTGAAGGACACGTCGGTGACCAGGTCACGGATGACCGGGAAGGTGCGCATCGGGGTGACCGTGACGGTCTCGTCGTCCTCGAAGGTGGACATCCGCGTCATACAGCCCAGCCGGGGCTTGCCGTTGATCTCCATCGAGCAGGAACCACACTTGCCGGCCTTGCAGTTCCACCGCACCGCGAGGTCCGGCGCCTGGGTCGCCTGCAGCCGGTGGATCACGTCGAGGACGACCTCACCCTCGTTGACCTCGACCTCGTAGTCCTCCAGCTCGCCGCCGTCGGCGTCGCCGCGCCACACCCGGAAGTGCCGCTTCGTTCCCATCACTCGTCACCCTTCTCGCCGGCGGCACCGGCCACCGCCGCCGCCGTGCCGGCGTCGCTCGCTACCTCGGCGACCAGCACGTCGTACTCGGCCAGCTCTTCGTCGGTCAGGTACTTCGCCATCTCCGCACGGTCGAAGAGGGCCAGCAGCTCCGGCCGCATCTTCGGCAGCGGCTTGCGGGTCAGCTCGATGTCGCCGGACGGGCCGAGCGAGCAGACCAGGTTGACCCGTCGCCAGTTCGGGTCCATGTTCGGGAAGTCCTCGCGGGTGTGCCCGCCGCGCGACTCCTCACGTTCCAGCGCCGCCTTCGCGGTGCACTCCGACACCAGCACCATGTTGCGCAGGTCGAGGCTGAGGTGCCAGCCGGGGTTGTACCGGCGGCCGCCGGGCGCCTTGACGTTGCCGATGCGTTCCTTGATGTCGATCAGCCGCTTGAGCGACTCCTCCAGCTCGTGCTTGCGCCGGATGATGCCGACCAGCTCCTGCATCACCGCCTGCAGGTCGTGCCAGACGTCGTACGGGTTCTCGCCGCTGTCCCGGGTGAGCGGCGCCAGCGCCGCCTCGATCGCGGCGTCCACGTCCGCCTGCGCGACCTGCGGGCGGGCGGTCAGGCTGTCGGCGTACATCGCCGCGTGCTCGCCCGCGCGCTTGCCGAACACCAGCAGGTCGGACAGCGAGTTGCCGCCGAGCCGGTTGGACCCGTGCATACCGCCGGAAACCTCGCCAGCCGCGAACAGCCCCTCGACGGTGCCGTACGCCGCGCCGGTGTCCGGGTCCACCTCGACGCCGCCCATCACGTAGTGGCAGGTGGGGCCGACCTCCATCGGCTGCTTGGTGATGTCGACGTCGGCCAGCTCCTTGAACTGGTGGTACATCGACGGCAGTCGCTTGGTGATGGTTTCGGCCGACATCCGGGTGGACACGTCCAGGTACACCCCGCCCGCCGGGGTACCCCGACCCGCCTTGACCTCGGCGTTGATCGCCCGCGCCACCTCGTCGCGGGGCAGCAGCTCGGGCGGGCGGCGGTTGTTGTCCGGGTCGGTGTACCAGCGGTCCGCCTCTTCCTCGGTTTCCGCGTACTGCTTGCGGAACACGTCCGGCACGTAGTCGAACATGAACCGCTTGCCCTCGGTGTTGCGCAGCACGCCGCCGTCGCCACGGACCGACTCGGTGACCAGGATCCCGCGTACCGACGGCGGCCAGACCATGCCGGTCGGGTGGAACTGCAGGAACTCCATGTTGATCAAGGTCGCTCCGGCGCGCAGCGCGAGCGCGTGCCCGTCGCCGGTGTACTCCCAGGAGTTCGAGGTGACCTTGTAGCTCTTGCCCACGCCGCCCGTGGCGAGTACCACCGCCGGCGCCTCGAACAGCACGAACTCGCCGGACTCGCGGTAGTACCCGATCGCCCCGGCGATCTTGTTGCCGTCCAGCAGCAGCTCGGTGATCGTGCACTCGGCGAAGACCTTGATCCGCGCCTCGTAGTCGCCGAACTCCGCCTTGTCCTCCTGCTGCAGCGACACGATCTTCTGCTGCAGGGTGCGGATCAGCTCCAGCCCGGTACGGTCGCCGACGTGCGCCAGCCGCGGGTACTCGTGGCCGCCGAAGTTGCGCTGGGAGATCTTGCCGTCCTTGGTCCGGTCGAACAGCGCGCCGAACGTCTCCAGCTCCCAGACCCGGTCCGGCGCCTCCTTGGCGTGCAGCTCCGCCATCCGGAAGTTGTTGAGGAACTTCCCGCCGCGCATCGTGTCCCGGAAGTGGACCATCCAGTTGTCGCGGGCGTTCACGTTGCCCATGGCGGCGGCGGCGCCGCCCTCCGCCATCACCGTGTGCGCCTTGCCGAACAGCGACTTCGAGATGATCGCGGTCTTCTTGCCGGCGAGCCGCGCCTCGATCGCCGCGCGCAGACCGGCGCCGCCGGCGCCGACCACCACGACGTCGTACTGGTGTCGTTCAAGCTCAGTCATCGTCTCGCACCCTCTAGTTGAAGAACCGCAGGTCGGAGATCCAGCCGGCGGAGACGGCCATGACGTACGCGTCGGTCACCGCGAGGGTGCCCAGCGTGATCCAGGCGAACTGCATGTGCTTGGCGTTGAGCTTCGACACGAACAGCCACCAGCGGTACCGCAGCGGGTGCTTGGAGAAGTGCTTGAGCCGCCCACCCGTGATGTGCCGGCAGGAGTGGCACGAGATCGTGTAGGTCCACAGCAGTACCACGTTGCCGAGCAGGATCAGGTTGCCCAGTCCGAAGCCCCAGCCGCCGGCGCCGTGGAACGCGACGATCGCGTCCCAGGTGTTGATCAGCGAGATGATCACGGCGGCGTAGAAGAAGTACCGGTGGGCGTTCTGGAAGATCAGCGGGAACCGGGTCTCCCCGCTGTACGTCTTGTGGCCGTCCGGCACGGCGCACGCCGGCGGCGACATCCAGAAGCTGCGGTAGTAAGCCCGGCGGTAGTAGTAGCAGGTGAGCCGGAACAGCAGCAGGAACGGCAGGGTCAGCGCCGCGAACGGGATGAACCAGTTGTCCGGCAGGAACCTGCCGAACTCGGCCGACTCCGGGGTGCAACCCTCGGATACACACGGCGAGTAGAACGGGGTGAGGTAGTGGTATCCGCTGCCTTCGGCGAAGTACCACTTCTGCATGAACACCCGTACGGTGGCGTACGCCACCCATGCCGTGAGGCCGACTACGGTGAGCAGGGGCGCCATCCACCAGCGGTCGTTGCGTAGCGTCCGGGCCGCGATAGCGGCCCGCGACCGCGGCGTGGTCGCCGGGGCCGCTGGAGGTCTGGCCGACGTCGTCGTCATTCTGTCTTCGCTCCCAGGCGGGTCAGCTCAGTTAGGAGGGGCTCCACTCACCGCCGGGCGCACCGTCCCGGCGAGGAGCGAGCCGCCGAGCGGACCCGCCGCGCGAGCCGAGGTGCCCGCAGCCCGCCGCACCGCGTCCGCGTCGGTGCACACGTTACGCCGCGTTGTCGCAGCGACGTGCGATGGGAGTCTGGCGTGTGACGCAGGCCAGCGGAAGGGACGAGATACCCCAGGCCGCGCAACTGTGCACAAGGTCACTATTTGTGGGCGGCGGTCGGGGCCGGCGCTCCTCGAAGGGCGTCACGCTTGATCCCTTCGGGGCGCATCCGGCCCCGACCGGGCATGGCGTCGCGGCACGTGCCCGGCTCGATCCCGTCGGCCGACCGGCTGGCCGCGTCACATCGCCGGCGGGGCGGGGTGGGGCGGTGGGGTCAGCCGGAGGCGCCGCCCGTGTAGTTCCAGGACGCCAGGTGCAGGGCCGGAGCCATGGTGCAGGCCAGACCCCACGAGGACGGCTGGGTCAACGGGTGGCTGCCGATACCGAGCACCGCGCCGGGCGCCAGTGCCTGCGGGTACGACTGGGTGAACCGGAAGTTGAGCACCGGGCGGGTCACCTCGCCGTTCTCGATCAGCCACACCCCGTTGCGGGTCAGCCCGGTCATCACCAGGGTGCGCGGGTCGAGCACCCGGGTGTACCAGTTGTCGGACACCAGCAGCCCACGCTTGACGTTCGCGACCAGCGCCGCGGTCGCCGAGTCGGTCGCCGGTCCCTCCACCTCGGTCGGCTTCGCCCCGCCCGAGGTGACGAAACCGATGCTCGTCGGGAACGTGCCCCAGGGCGCCGAATCAGCCATCGCGTGCCCGTTGGACTCGGTACCGGCCTCGGCGGCGGTCCGCCGGTCGTACGCCACGGTCCGGGTCACGCCCCGATCGACCAGGACCAGCCGGCGCTTCGGGGTACCTTCCGGGTCGAACGGCAACCCGACCGCGTCGGCGGACAACGGGTCGTCGACCAGCGTGACGCTCGGGTCGAACTGCTGCTCCCCGAACGCGACGAAGGACCGCCGCTCGTTGACCGCCTTGCCGTTGAACCCGTACATCGCCAGGCACTGCAGCACGTCGGCGACGGCGGTCGGCTCCAGGACCACCTCGTACCGCCCCGGCGGCAGCTCGACCGGGTCCTGGGCGGCACGTGCCTTCGCGGCGGCACGCGCGCCGAGCACCGCGCCGTCCAGGTCGGCGAGCCGCACCGCGGCGAGCCTCGATACGCCGTCGGACGTGCCGGTACGCGCGATGCCGTCCATCGCGGCGGCGGTGCACCCGCCGGACACGCTCTGACCGGCAGAGTTGGCGAACGCCCCGGTCCAGTGGACGGTCTTGCAGTACCCGGCGGTGAGCAGCCCGCCCGCCGCGTCGACGAACGCGCGCACCCGCATCGCCCGGTCCGCCGGGCTGGCGTTCGCGGTCGCCTCGTCGACGTTGCCCGTGCCGACCAGCGGCGCCGGCGGCGCGAGTCCCGGCCAACCCGGGTCGGGCGGGCACACCCGGCACGCGTCGACGGTGCGCTGCACGAGTTCGCGTAGGGCGTGCGTGTCGGTCAGCGTCGTCGCGCCGCTGGTGGTACGCCCGTCCAGGTGCAACCGCAGTCGCACGGTGGTGGTGGAGTCGGCGACGTTCTGATGGATGTACGAGTTGGCGAAGCGGGTCAGCGCCAGATCCTGCCGGTCGACTGCGACCTCAGCCTCCGCCTGACCGCCTGCCACCGCTCGAACCAGGTCCAGCACCTGACCGGCGACGTCGATCTGGCTCGCTACGGTGGTGGTCATCGATGCCTCGCTCACGGTCTGATCCTTCCGTTCGCGGCTGCGGGGCTCGTAAGCTCACTCCTCGCGCTCACGCTGTGGTCCTTCCGTTCGCGGCTGCGGGGCTCGCAAGCTCACTCCTCGCGCTCACGCTCGCACTCCTACTCGGACGTTGGTGAACCGTGCCGGCGCCGCTGGGTGCCCGGTGTGTCCGATCTGCCCCGGCTGACCCTTGCCGCAGTTCGGGGTGCCCCAGGGCAGTGTCTGCGAGGACAGCATGTCCATCGACTGCCAGAAGACCGGGCCGATGCCGGTGTAGGTGGGGTTGCGCACCATCCGTCCCAGCTTGCCGTTCTTGATTTCCCAGCCGATCTCGCAGCCGAACTGGAAGTTCAGCCTCTTGTCGTCAATGGACCAGGACCGGTTGAAATCCATAAGGATGCCATCGTCGGTCGCGGCGATCATTTCGTCCAGAGTGTGCGGCCCAGGTTCCAGACCGACGTTGGTCATCCGTACCATCGGCAGCCGCGCCCAGCCGTCCGCGCGCACGCTGCCCGCGTAGTCCAACCCGGCCGCTGCCGCCGAGTCGCGGCCGGCGAGCACGCCGACCCAGATCCCGTCGCGGACCGCGTACCGCCGCTGCGCCGGTGTGCCCTCGTCGTCGAAGCCGAACGAACCGAGCGCGCCGGGGATGGTCGGGTCGATGGTGATGTTCATCAGGTCGGAGCCGTACCGCAGCCGACCCAGTTGCGCCAGGTCCAGCCAGGACGTACCGGCGAACGCCGCTTCCCAGCCGAGGATGCGGTCGAGTTCGATGGCGTGTCCGACCGACTCGTGGATCTGCAGCGCCATCTGCTCGCCGCCCAGGATGAGGGTGGTTTCGCCCTGCGGGCACAGCGGCGCGGACAGCAGCGCTTTCGCCTCGTCGGTGATGCGGGCGGCGTGCGCGGCGAGGTCGAGGGAGTCGATCAGTTCCCAGCCACGGGTGCCGTACTGGCCGCGGTACGAGGGGTAGGAGCGCCGCTGGGTCTCGTGCTCGCCGACCACGGTCGCCGACATGCCCGCCCCCGACTCGCGGATGTGCTGGTCGATGCGGTGACCCTCGGAGGACACGAACCACTTGCGGGTGTCCCAGATCTGGTACAGCCCCTCGGCGAGGTCCGCGCCCTCCCGGCGCATCTCGGCGGTCACGCCGGCGAGCAGGTCGCCCTTGTCCGCGAGGCTGACCGACAGCGGGTCGATCTCGCACGGGGACGCCCAACTGCCGACCGCGGCCGGTACCGGTACCAGATCCGCCGCCGCCCCGGCGACCGTCGCCGACGCCGCCGCGATAGCCGCGGCTTTCTCGCCCGCCGTCCGGGCGGCGGCGTCCGACAGGTCGGGTACCGCGTAGAAGCCCCAACCGGAGCCGACCAGCGCCCGGACGCCGATGCCGGCGTCCTCGTCCTGGGTCAGGTCCTCGATATCGCCGTTGCGCGCGTGCATCGACTCGTACCGTCGATGCATCACCCGCGCGTCGGCGTAGCGCGCGCCGGCGGCCAGCGCCGCCTCGACCGCGGCTGTCGCTGCGTCGAAGTGAGTCATGACCGACACCCTATGACGGTGCTTACGGCCGTGCACCCGCCGATCGGTCGGCGCCGCCGGTACCCGACGAGCCGGTGCTACGTCGCGTCGTGCGCCTGGGCGAGCCGGTCGATGTCGTGCGCCAGGGCGACGTCCTTTTCCGTGACGCCCCCGGCGGAATGCGTGCTCAGCCGGAACGTGACGGTACGCCACCGGATGTCGATGTCGGGGTGGTGGTCGGCGGCTTCCGCCGCGTCGGCGACCGCGTCGACGAGGTCGATCGCGGCGCGGAACGTCGGCGCGGAGACACTTCTGCCGATTCCGCTGGAGTCCCCGGACCAGCCGGGCAGACCGGCGAGCGCCTCGGACAGTCGGTCGCTGGAGAGCACAGTCGCCATGGCCCTACCGTGCGCCGGGGCGACCGCCCGGCGCAACCGGTACACGCCGCCCCGGCGGTCGTTCGCCGGTCTGCCGTGACCCAGTTGTTACTGACCGGGTGCTGCCAATGTGAGCTGCGGTGAATTAGTTTCTGCTTGGCGTGGTGTCTCGAAGATATTTTTCAATCTCGGGGGGCGGACGCCGAAGATCGCGGCGAGACACGACCGGGGCGCCGCGCCCGGCCGCTCGCTTGAAGGAGGTCCGTTGAGCGCGCCACCGTCCACCACCGCCGCCCCGTCGACGAAGGGGACCGGCGAGGCGTACCTGGAGGTGAAGAACCTCAAGGTCAGCTTCGGCACCGAGGACGGCGTCGTCAAGGCCGTCGACGACGTCTCCTTCTCCGTGCCCCGAGGGCGCACGCTGGGCATCGTCGGCGAGTCGGGGTCCGGCAAGAGCGTGACGAGTCTCGCCGTCCTCGGTCTGCACGACCGGCGGCGCGCCGACATCAGCGGGCAGATCCTGGTCGGCGGGCGGGACATCGTCGCGATGGACGACGAACAGGTCCGCGACCTGCGCGGGCGCGACATGGCGATGATCTTCCAGGACCCGCTGTCGGCGCTGCACCCGTACTACAAGGTCGGCAGGCAGATCGCCGAGGCGTACCGGGTGCACAACCGCGCGTCGAAGGCGCGGGCGAAGGCGCGGGCGATCGAGATGCTCGACCGGGTCGGCATCCCGCAGCCGCAGCGACGGTACGAGCAGTACCCGCACGAGTTCTCCGGCGGCATGCGCCAGCGCGCCATGATCGCGATGGCGCTGGTGAACGACCCCGACCTGGTCATCGCCGACGAGCCGACCACGGCGCTCGACGTGACCGTCCAGGCGCAGATCCTCGACCTGCTCAAGGACCTGCAACGGGAGTTCCACTCGGCGATCATCCTGATCACCCACGACCTCGGGGTGGTCAGCCAGGTCGCGGACGACGTGCTGGTGATGTACGGCGGGCGGGCGGTCGAGTTCGGCACCGCCGCCGAGGTGCTGCGCGAGCCGCGCGCCCCGTACACCTGGGGTCTGCTGTCCAGCGTGCCGTCGCTGTCCGGCGACCCGGACGCGGACCTGCTGCCGATCAGGGGCAACCCGCCCAGCCTGATCAATCTCCCGTCCGGCTGCGCCTTCCATCCGCGCTGCCGGTTCGAATTGGGCGAGGGCAGCGCCTGCCGTACCCGGGTGCCGGAACTGCTGCCGGTCTCGCCGGGCGCCGCCCACCGGGTCGCCTGTCATCTGCCGGAGGACGTGCGCCGCCGAACCTACGAGGACGAGGTGCGGTCGCGGGCGGGCGCCGCCGCGGCGAGCGTGAGTGAGGGGAAGTCGCGGTGACCGAGTTGACTGCCGAGCGCGCCGCACCCGCCACGTCTGCGGACCGGTGCGAGCCGCTACTGCGGGTGCAGGGTCTGACCAAGCACTTTCCGGTACGCAGCGGACTGCTGGGCACCGCCGGACTGGTACGCGCCGTGGACGGTGTCGACTTCGACGTCGCGCCCGGCGAGACGCTGGGTCTGGTGGGCGAGTCGGGCTGCGGCAAGACGACCACGGGTCGGATGCTGGTCCGGCTGCTCGAACCGACCGCCGGCACGATCACCTTCGCGGGTCGGGACATCACCCGGGTACGCGGCGGGGCGCTGCGGGCGCTGCGCCAGGACTTGCAGATCATCTTCCAGGACCCGTACTCGTCGTTGAACCCCCGGCACACGGTCGGCAAGATCATCGCGATGCCGCTGGTGGTGAACGGCGTGAATCCGCCGGGCGGCGTGAAGAAGCGGGTACAGGAACTGCTGGAGACCGTCGGTCTCAACCCGGAGCACTACAACCGGTACCCGCACGAGTTCTCCGGCGGTCAGCGGCAGCGCATCGGCATCGCCCGCGCGCTGGCCCTGCGCCCGAAACTGATCGTTGCCGACGAGCCGGTGTCCGCGTTGGACGTGTCGATCCAGGCGCAGATCGTCAACCTGCTGCGCGAGCTGCAACGCGAGTTCGGGCTGGCGTTCGTGTTCATCGCGCACGACCTCGCTGTGGTGCGGCACTTCTGCCAGCGGGTCGCGGTCATGTACCTGGGGCGGATCGTCGAGGTAGGGCCCCGCGACACGATCTACGACAACCCGGCGCATCCGTACACCCGTGCCCTGCTGTCGGCGGTACCGGACGTGACGACGGTGGGCGCCGAGTCCAGCCGGATCCGGCTGGAGGGAGACGTCCCGACCCCGCTCAACCCGCCGTCCGGCTGCCGCTTCCGTACCCGCTGCTGGAAGGCGCGGGACGTGTGCGCCACCCAGGAGCCGCCGCTGGCGCCGATCGGTACCGACGGCAGGCTCGCCGCCTGCCATTTCCCGGAAGTCGACGCAGCCGCGCCGCACGTCTCCGAAGTGGACGGGACCGCGGCGTGACCGGCGATGCAGAGTCGTTATCCCAGGCCGCTGCCTTCGCCGCGACCAGTAGCTTATTTTCGCTCGTGACGCACAGCCGTAAATTCCCTTCACACAGCGCGACGTGCCGCCCCGCTCGGGCGGGGCGAGCCGGGGTACCGAGGAGGTGGCTTCGATGAGCTTGACGCCCGTGGACGGGACGGTCGTCGCCGAGGCTGCCGAGCCGTTGGGGATGCCCGAGGCGACCCGGACGGAGAGCGGATTCGTCGGTCGCTCGCCCGGACAACTCGCCTGGGCGCGGCTGCGTCGCGACCGGGTCGCCGTGGTCAGCGGCGCCGTCATGGTGGTACTGGTCGTGGTCGCGCTCGCCGCGCCGCTCATCGAGAAGCTGTACGGCGTCGGACCGTACGAGTTCTTCAAGGACGACCTCGACGGGTACGGCATGCCGTACGGGATCTCCGGCGGCATCTCCGGCACCCACTGGTTCGGTCTCGAACCGGGCAAGGGCAGCGACATCTTCATCAACCTCGTGTACGGGATGCGCACGTCGCTGCTGATCGCGTTCGCCGCCGCCGTGATCACCGCCGTGATCGGGGTGGTGATGGGCATCGTCGCCGGATACCTGGGCGGTTGGGTCGACGCCGCGCTCGGCTGGGTCACCGACCTGTTCCTCGCCCTGCCCTTCCTGATCTTCACGCTGACCCTGGTACGCCCGCTCGAACTGCACTTCTACGGACCGCGCGACGCGGTGCCCAGTTGGTTCCGGATCGTCGTGCTGATCGCACTGTTCGCGGTGTTCGGCTGGACCGGTACCGCGCGACTGGTTCGCGGTCAGGTGATCTCGCTGCGCGAACGGGAGTTCGTCGAGGCTGCCCGCGCCGCCGGCGCGGGACTGGGACACATGCTGTTCCAGCAACTGCTGCCGAACATCTGGGCGCCCATCCTGGTGTCGTTCTCGCTGGCGGTCCCCGCGTACATCACCGGCGAGGCGGCGCTGTCGTTCCTCGGCGTCGGTGTCGTCGAACCGATCCCCGACTTCGGGCGGATGATCTTCCGCAGCCTCGACTACCTGCAGACCGACCCCGCGTACGTCTTCTTCCCGGGTATCACGATCTTCATCCTCGTGCTCGCGTTCAACCTGTTCGGCGACGCGCTGCGCGACGCGCTCGACCCGAAGTCGACCCGGTAGGAGGGTGAGATGCTGCGATTCCTGATCCGGCGGGTCCTGCTGGCGGTCCTGACGCTGTTCGCGGTCAGCGTGCTCACCTTCATGATGTTCTTCGCGCTGCCCCGCGACCCGGTCACCGCGATGTGCCCGAAGAACTGCAACGCCGAGCGGCTGGAGAAGGTCCGCAAGGAGCTGGGCCTCAGCGACCCGAAGACGACGCAGTACGCCAACTACATGAAGGGCATCTTCGTCGGTCGCAACCTCGGCGAAGCCCAGGGCGGGCGCTGTCCCGCGCCGTGCCTCGGGTATTCGTACGTCAACGGCGAGGACGTGACGACCACGTTCGCTCGGGTGCTGCCGGTGACCCTGAGCATCGTGATCCCGGCCGCGGTGCTGTGGCTCGGGCTCGGTATCGGTCTGGGCATGCTGTCCGCCCTGAGACGCGGCACCGTGTTCGACCGGTTGGCGATCGGCTTCTCGCTGACCGGCGCGTCGCTGCAGTTGTACTTCGTCGGCGCGGTCCTGCTGATCGTGTTCGTGTACGACCTGAAGATCCTGCCGACGCCCAGGTACGTGTCCATCTTCGACAACCCGTGGGAGTGGGCGACGACCCTGGTCCTGCCGTGGATCGCGTTGGCGTTCCTGTTCTCGGCGATCTACGCGCGGCTGTCCCGCGCCCAGATGCTGGAGACGCTGTCCGAGGATTTCGTGCGCACCGCGCGGGCGAAGGGGCTGCCCAAGCGCACGGTGTACGGGCGGCACGCGCTGCGCGCCGCGATCACGCCGCTGGTGACCATCGCCGGGCTGGACATCGGCGGGGCGCTGGGCGGCACAGTCATCACCGAGACGACGTTCGGGCTGCGTGGGCTCGGACGTACCGCGATCGACGCGGTTCGCGAAGGCGACATGCCGACGATCATGGCAACGGTGCTCATCTCGGCGACCTTCATCGTGGTCGCCAACGTCCTGGTGGACGTGCTCTACGCGCTCATCGATCCGCGGGTCCGGCTGCGGTGAGGCGGGCTTTCGGCAAAGTCATGAAGGAAGGATGAGATGCGACGACCAAGAACAGCCGCGGCCGTCACCGGCCTGCTCGCGGTGACGGTGGCGCTCGGCGCCTGCAGTAACAACAAGCGCGGCGACGACCAGAGCACGAACCTCAACCGGCAGGCTACCGGCTCCATCGCGACGGACCCCAAGGACTCGATGGGCCCCGCTCCGGACGTCCCCGGCGCGACCAAGGGCGGCACCTTCACCATCATCAGCAGGACGAAGATCTCGCACATCGACCCGCAGCGCACCTACTCGTTCGCCGGGCTGGCGAACTCGCAGCTGATCGAGCGTCGGCTGACCACGTTCAAGGACGACGGCAAGGGTCACGTCACGCTCGTCGGCGACCTCGCCGTCACTCCCGGTACGGACGTCAACAAGGACTGCAAGACCTGGGAGTTCAAGCTCAAGGACGGGCTGAAGTTCGAGGACGGCAGCCCGATCACGTCGAAGGACGTGGCGTACGGCATCGCGAGGTCGTTCGACCTCGACCTGACCGGCGGCCCGACCTACATCCAGGAATGGCTGGCGGACACCCCGCAGTACGACACCAAGTTCGACTTCAAGAAGAACAAGACCGCGCTGCCGCCGGGTCTGTCCACCCCGGACGACAAGACGATCCGGTTCGAGTTCGCCAAGCCGCACTGCGACCTGCCGTTCGCGGCGTCGCTGCCGGCGACGGCGCCGGTACCGGCCGCGAAGGACACCGGCGTCGACTACGACAAGCAGCCGGTGTCGTCCGGACCGTACAAGATCGTCAAGAACCAGCTCGGTGTCGAGATCGACATGGAGCGCAACACCTACTGGGACCCGAAGACCGACCCGGTCCGGCACCAGTACCCGGACAAGTTCGTCTGGCAGTTCGGCCCGGACGCCTCGGCCCAGACCAACCGGATGATCGCCGACAACGGCGCGGACCAGAGCGCGCTCGGCTGGAACGGCATCGACTCCTCGCTGGTCGCCAAGGTCATGAACGACGCGTCGTTGAAGAGCCGGACGATCCTCGAACCCACCCCGAGCCACAACACGCTGACCATCAACACGCAGCGGGTCACCGACCTGAAGGTGCGGCAGGCGCTCAACTACGCGATCGACCGGGACGGTCTGATCAAGACGTTGGGCGGCGAGACGGTCGCCCAGCCGGTCACCACGCTGATGCCTCCGTCGACGATCGGCTGGCAGAACTACGACGCGTACCCCGCCGGCAAGAGCGGCAACATCGACAAGGCGAAGGAGTTGCTCGGCGGCAAGACCCCGGAGTTGGTGCTCGCGATCCGCGACGACAACGGCAGCCAGGGTCAGGAGGTCGGCACCCAGCTGAAGAACAACCTGGAGAAGGCCGGCTTCAAGATCACCGTGAAGACCGTCCCCGCCGACTCGTACCTCGACGAAACCAAGAAGAAGGACAACCCGTACGACCTGTACCTGGGCTCGTGGGCGGCGGACTGGCCGAGCGGGGCGGCGATCCTGCCGGTGCTCTACGACGGTCGGGCGATCAAGGCTGACGGCAGCAACAACGGCACGTCGTACCTGAACGACCCGGAGATCAACGCCGACTTCGACCGCATCCTCGCGCTGCCGACCGACCAGCAGGCGGCGGAGTGGGCGAAGGAAGACAAGAAGATCATGGAGAAGGACGCGCCGGTCGTACCGCTGTACGTCGACGTCGCCTTCTACCTGCACGGCTCGAAGGCTGGCGGGCTGTTCATCGACAGCATCTTCGGGCAGCCGGCGTTCGTGAACGCGTACGTCAAGTCCTGACTGGTCGTCGTGCCCGCCCGGTTCGGCGGGCGGGCACGACGCCATCGACGGCGGGAAGGATACCGACGCTGGTCAACGGCGCCCGGTGTCGGTGTCCTTCCCGTCCGCGTGGTAGCGGCGCCGGCCCTTTCCAGGGCCGGCGCCGCGCGCGTTCGGCGGTCGCCGGCGCGATGCGCCGACGACGGGCTCAGGGCAGGTACCGGCGCAGGAAGTCCAGTTCCAGCCGCAGCAGTCGCTCCGACAGCCCACCCGCCGCCATGTGGGTCGCCCCGGTCAGCGGGATCACCGCGTGCGGGCGACCCGACTGGAGCAGCGCGGCGGACAGCCGAAGCGTGTGCGCGGCTACCACGTTGTCGTCGACCAGACCGTGTACCAGCAGGATCGGTCGCGCCTCCGCCGGGTCGGCGGGCGGCTCGGCGGCCATCTCGACCAGCGAGTGCCGCAGGTACACCTCCGGACTGTCCGCCGGCAGCCCGAGATAGCGCTCGGTGTACGCGGTGTCGTACAGCGCCCAGTCGGTGACCGGCGCCCCGGCGATCGCCGCGCGGTACACGTCGGGTCGGCGCAGCGCCGCCAACCCCGCCAGCCAGCCGCCGAACGACCAGCCCCGGATCGCCACCCGGTTCAGGTCGAGATCAGGGTGTTTGTCGGTCAACGCGTACAACGCGTCGACCTGGTCGGCGAGCACCAGGTCGGCGAGCCGCCGGTGGACCACCTTCTCGAAGCTCGGCGCCACGCCGGGAGTACCCCGGTTGTCCACCACCACCACGGCGAACCCCTGGTCCGCCCACCACTGCCGGGCCAGCCACAGCGATCGGGCGGCGACCACCTCCTGGTGACCCGGACCGCCGTAGATGTCCACCAGTACCGGTAACTTCCGCCCCGCCACGTACGAGCGCGGGTACACCACCCCGGTCGGCAGCCGCCGGTCGGTGACCCGTTGCAGCGCCGGTCGTGGCGCGTACGGCGGGTTCGCGGCGAGCGAGGTCAGCTCGCCGACCCGCTCGTCACCCCGGTACACGGTCCAGGTGATGCCCGGCTCGTCCAGGCTGCGCCGACCGACGACCAGGATGTCACCGCCCGCGACCCCGGTGTGCCAGCCCGGCTCGGGCGTCAGGCGACGCACGTCCACCGCCGACGAACTGGCGTGCGCCCGCACCCGGAACAGGTGCTGCTCGCTCGGCTCACCGTCGCTCGCCTCGACCAGCAGGTCCGTGCCGTACCCGGAGCCGCGCTCCGACGCCCCGATCGGCCCGCACACCCGTCGCACGTACAGGCTCGCCGGGGTGAGCAGGGTGCCGTCGGCGAACAGGCACCGCGAGTCGTACCCGTCGTGCGCCAGTTCGCCGCCGACCAGCACCCGCCCGTCCGCCAGGTACCGCGGGGTGCCGGCGACCGGCTCCACCCAGCGCGGATCGGCGAGTTCCGCGTGCACCTGGGTCTCGCCGGTACGCGGGTCGATCGCCAGGACCAGACCGTGCTGCTGCAGCCGGCGCAGCACGGTGATCAGCGGACCGCCGACCTCGCCCCACGAGACCGCCGTCACGTACGGGTACGTCTCCCGGTCCCAGTGCACGTCGACCCAGCCGCCGTCCAGATCGAGCAGGTGCAGGCTGACGTCGGCGTTGCGGGAGCCGGCGTACGGGTACGCGACCTCGCGCGGCTCGCTGTCCGGCAGCGCCGGGTCGTGCAGGTGCCAGCGCGGCACACCGGCGTCGTCGACGCGCGCGGCGAGCACCGACTGTCCGTCGGGCGCCCACCAGTACCCACGGAACCGACCGAACTCCTCCGCCGCGATGAAGTCGGCGGTACCCCAGCTCACCCCGGCTTCGCCGGCGAGCAGCACGTCCGTGTCCCCGGGGCCGGCGACCCGCAGCTCGCCCCGCGTCACGTAGCCGATCCGGGTACCGGTCGGGTCCACACGGGGGTCGAGCACCGGCCCGGCGGTCCGCACCTCGGTCACGTCGCCGCTGGTCAGGTCGGCGCGGAACAGCCGTCCGGCGAGCGCGAACGCGGCGAGGCGGACCGCCGCGTCCGTCGTGTACGAGCCGATGCCGCTCGCGCTCAGCCGCAACCGTTCGCGCAGCGCTGCCTCGTCCGGCGGCAGCGTCGCCGGATCGTCGGCGGTCAGCGCCGCGGGATCGGCGATCAGGCGCTCGGTCCGGGTGCCGACGTCGAACACGTACAGCCGGTCGACCGGGTCCTCGGGTCCGGCGGAGCGCAGGAAGACCACGCGGGAGCCGTCGGGGGAGACGGTCACGGCACGCGGGGCGCCACGGGAGAACCGGCGGGTGCGAGCGGCCAGCTCGGGATAGTCCATGCGCCCATGATGCCGCCGCCGCCCATCGGCGGCTGCGCGACGGGCGGGTGCGTACAGTGGCACGCGTGAGTGACCTTCCCGCCCGTCGCGTCATGTTCGTGCACGCGCACCCCGACGACGAGACCGTCGGCACCGGCGCCACGATGGCGTACTACGCCGCGACCGGTGCTCACGTCACGCTGGTGACCTGCACGCTCGGCGAGGAGGGCGAGATCCACGTACCGGCGCTGGCGCAGCTCGCCGCCGACCAGGCGGACCAGCTCGGCGGGTACCGCATCGCCGAACTGGCTGCCGCGTGCCGGGCGCTGGGCGTGTCGGACCACCGGTTCCTCGGCGGCGCCGGACGGTACCGGGACTCCGGCATGATGGGCACCCCGGCGAACAACCATCCGCGCGCGTTCTGGGGCGCCGACGTCGACGAGGCGGCTCGGCTGCTGCTGGAGATCATGCGCGAGGTGCGGCCGCAGGTGCTGGTCACCTACGACGAGAACGGGTTCTACGGTCACCCGGACCACATCCAGGCGCACCGGGTGGCGATGCGTGCGGCGGAACTGGCCGCTGCCGAGGGCTTCGGACCTGCCAAGATCTACTGGACGGCGATGCCGAGGAGCGTGCTCGCGGCTGGGCTGGAGGCGTTCGCCGGGTCCAGCGACAACCCCTTCGGCGACGTGCGGCGCGTCGAGGACCTGCCGTTCGGCACCCCCGACGACGAGATCGCCGCGCGGATCGACGCCCACGCGTACGCCGACGCCAAGATGGGCGCGGTGCGTGCCCACGCCACCCAGATCCCCGTCGACAACTGGCTGTACACGCTCGCCGGGAACGTGGGCGCGGAGTTCATGGGCATCGAGCACTACCGCCTGGCGGCGGGCGGCAAGGGTCCGGGTTCGGGGGAGTACGGCTGGGAGGACGACCTGTTCGCGGGGCTCGACCTCGGTGAGTCGGACGGGCTGGGTGAGTCGGACGGGTCGGCGTCCGCGGTGTCGCGCTCTGCCGTTCCAGGGTCCGAGATCTCGGCATCCGGCGCGACAACCGCACGGTGACCGGTCCCGTGGTCGACCCCGAGGTTGAGCGCAGCGAGCCGTCGCCCCGCGAGCCGGAGCCGCGCGAGCCTGAGCCGCGCGAGCCGCCGGAGTGGCTGCTCGGACTCGGCGGCACCGTGGTCGGGCTGCTCGCCGCCGTGGTCACCGGGGTCGTCGAGGCGTTGTACGCCCCGCTGCGCATCGGCACCGTGCGGGTGCCGCTGTCGCCGGTACTCGCGGCGGTGTTCAACATTCTGATCATCTGGTTCACGTACCGGGTGACCCGGCGGCGGGGCCTCGCGTTGCTGCCCGGTCTCGCCTGGTTCGCCGTCATGATCGCGGCGGCTACCCGTACCACCGAAGGCGACCTGCTGTTCACCGGGGACGACTGGATGGCGCTGGTCACGATCGGTGTCGGTACCGCCGCCTGGGTCGTCGCCGCCTATCGGCTGATCACGACCGCGATGCGGGTTCCCCCGCGCCGCCCTCCGGGTACCGGCGTCCGGTAGTCGCCCCGGTGCGTCGCCCTCCGGGGCGGTTTGATTCGCCGCCGATGGCTGGCGCGGGCGGTACCGGTCGCGCTATATCTGTTGCCGAAGCGTTGGCAATGGAGGGGCGGCGATGAAAGCGCGCTGGCAGCCGGTGGCGATCCTGACCGCTGTATTGTTTATCGTCAATGCGATCGCGCGGTTCCTGGTATGGCAGGGAGGAGCCGACAGCGAACGCAGCCAGACCCGGATCGGGCTGGTGGCGATGGCCGTCGTCGCGGTCGTGCTGGTCGGCGCGGGGTACTGGTGGGCGCGGCGGCACCCGGTGCCCAGGGTGCTCGCCGACCTGGCGGTCGCCGCGATCCTCGGCGATCTGCTGTCGGTGGTGGTCGGCCCGTTCGCCGGCGGCTCGGTTCCGTTCAAGGAGGGCGCGGCGTTCGTGTACTCCGAGATCTGGCACTACCTGGGCCTCGCCGCGATCGGCGTGGCGCTGGGCATCATGGTCGCCATCGCCGCGGGGCAGGACTGGAAGTCGCAGGCGCTCAAGCGGTACGCCGAGACCGCGCGGTCCAAGCCGCGACGCGTGGTGCGGCGCTAGCGACCGGCCGCGCCGAGCGGTCGGGTACGCGTCGGGTCGTCCGCGCCGACGGGTCACCTCGGCTGCCTCGGCGGGGGTCGGTCGGGGACGCGTTTGCCGGCGACGGTCTGGTCGTGCGGGATCCGTACCGGTCCCTTGCCGGTGTCGACGGTCAGCGCGTCCGCGTCGAATGTGACGAGCGTGCCGAGCGCGTCCGAGAACAGCGGGCGACCATCCGCCCGATGTCCGATTATCCGACGGACCACCACCCGGTGGCCTACATCCTGTGGCCCCAGCACTCTGCACTCCCTCCCCGTCGGGATACTAGGCTTTAGGCACCGCGGTGAGCGCGGACCAGTGCTGGTGCGGAGAGGACGAGCAGTGACCTACATCATCGCCGAGCCGTGCGTGGATGTGCTCGACAAGGCATGCGTCGAGGAATGCCCGGTCGACTGCATCTACGAAGGCAACCGGATGCTTTACATCCACCCGGATGAGTGCGTTGACTGTGGCGCGTGCGAGCCGGTCTGCCCGGTCGAGGCGATCTTCTACGAGGACGACGTGCCCGCGCAGTGGAAGGACTACGTCGGCGCGAACTACGAGTTCTTCGAGGACCTCGGGTCGCCTGGCGGCGCGTCGAAGATCGGCAAGATCGCCAAGGACGCCGCGTTCGTCTCCGCTCAGCCGCCGCGTGAGGCGGAGCACTGAGCCCGACAAGCATCTCCCAGTCGCGCAGCGGGGATCCCGGGTCGGCTGTGACGCGCCCCGGGATCGCCGCGACGCTGCCCGACTTTCCGTGGGACCTGCTCGAACCCGCGAAGAAGCGGGCTGCCGCGCACCCTGACGGTCTGGTCGACCTGTCCGTCGGTACCCCGGTCGACCCGGTGCCGCCGTTCATCCGTGCCGCGCTGGAGGCTGCCTCCGACGCCCCCGGCTATCCGCTGACCGCCGGTACTGCCGCGCTGCGCGCGGCGATCGGCGACTGGGTGACGCGGCAGTGCGCCGCACCCCGTCCCGACTTCGGGGTCCTGCCCACCATCGGCTCCAAGGAACTGGTCGCCAGCCTGCCCCGGATGCTCGGACTCGGGCCGGGCGACGTGGTCGTGATCCCGTCGATCTGCTATCCGACGTACGAGGTGGGCGCGCGACTGGCGGGCGCGACGGTGGTCCGGTCCGACTCGCTGACCGCCCTCGGTCCGGCACGGGTCAAGCTGGTCTGGCTCAACTCGCCCGCGAACCCGCACGGCAAGGTGCTGCCGCGCGAGCACCTGCGCAAGGTGGTCGACTGGGCACGGGAACGCGGCGCTGTGGTGGCGAGCGACGAGTGCTACCTGTCGCTGCCCGGCGACGCCGAGCCGGTGTCGATCCTGTCGGTCTGCGACGACTCGTACGACAACGTGCTCGCCGTGCATTCGCTGTCGAAGCGCTCCAACCTCGCCGGCTACCGTGCCGGATTCGTCGCGGGTGACTCCGCGCTGGTCGCCGAGCTGCTCGCGGTACGCAAGCACGCGGGGCTGATCGTGCCGGCGCCGGTACAGGCCGCGATGGTCGCCGCCCTGTCCGACGAGTCGCACGTCGACAGCCAGCGCGCCGTATACGCGGCGCGGCGTGCGGCACTGCGTACCGCGCTGGAAGCCGCCCGGTTCCGCATCGACCACTCGCAGGCGGGTCTGTACCTGTGGGCGACCCGCGACGAGGACTGCTGGTCTACCGTGGACTGGCTCGCCGAACGCGGCATTCTGGTCGCTCCCGGCACGTTCTACGGTCCGACCGGCGAGCAGCACGTACGCGTCGCGCTCACCGCCACCGACGAACGCGTCGTCGCCGCCGCGAACCGCCTTTCCCGCTGACGTGGCGTAGCGGCTGCTGCTCACTCGCGCACGCGCCGGCGCAGGTGTACCAGTTCCGGAACTTCGCGCAGTCGGTTCCGCAGCTCGTCGGCACGTTCGGTCCGGTACACGTACAGCAGCATCGGGTACTCGGCGAAGTCTTCCTCCATGAGGTCCCATTCGCCCCAGTCTCCGGGGATCTGGTTGGGCTGGATCTCGAAGTGTTCGCCACTGCGGCTGCCCGCCAGGTAGTAGTCACCCTTGAAGGAGCTTTCGCGGGCGACGAACTCGACGTCCAGCACCTCGTGGAGTCGGTCCCTGAGTCGCTCTGCGTCGAGCGTCGTACCGTACAGGTCGCTGGTCCTGGTCA